>JAYTDC010000068.1:0-65608 GCA_043736115.1 Segetibacter sp.
GCACAACATCAGACACTACCGCCACCGCCTGCGATAGATTCGGATGGCATAGTAGCACTCACACTTCATCCGGTGACTATGTGTGGCATACCACAAATGCAGCAGGTTGCGACAGTGCAAGAACCTTGCACCTCACCATCAAAACCAGCACAACCTCCGACACAACCGCCACCATTTGCAAAAGTTTTACCTGGCACGACAGCACTTACAAAGCAAGCGGGAATTATGTATGGCGCACCACCAATGCGGCAGGTTGCGACAGTACAAGAACACTGCACCTAACCTTTTTGTCTGTTTCATCTACTACCGCCAAAACAGATGCGCTTTGTGCCAACACTGCAAACGGCACGCTGACAGTTACACCTACCAACGGCGTAAGCCCGTACACCTACAAGATAGGTACAACCAGCAGTTTTGGCAATGCCAATACCTTCACAGGTCTTAGGGCGGGCAAATACAGGGTATCCATTTTGGATGCTAATGGCTGTGCAGGCATTACCAGCCAGGTGACTATTACACAACCTGTTGCTGTAACAGGGACTGCTTCCTCTACACCTGCAACTTGTTTTGGAGGGGCTTCAGGCTCTATTACGGTTACACCATCTACAGGAGTCGTACCATTTATGTACAAGCTGGGCACTACAGGAACTTTTGGCAGTTCAAATGTTTTTAACAACGTAAAAGGTGGTAATTACATCGTTTATTTACAGGATGCCAATACATGTGTAGGTTATACGACTGTTACTGTATTGCAACCAACCAAATTAAGCGCTACCTACACCAAAACAGACGAAACCTGCCCCAATGCAAAAAATGGTTCAGTAACGATAACCCCTTCAGGTGCCACTCCGCCTTACAGTTACAGATTTGGTACTACAGGCAACTTTGTTTCATCCAATACCTTCAGCAACCTTAAAGCTGGCAATTACAGAATTTATGTGAGGGATGCCAACAATTGTAGCGGATATTCTATACTAACTACAGTTGGGCAAACATCGCCTACATGCATCATTTCAACAAGAAATATGGCGGCCAAAACAGACATAGCTGCTACACAGCAAAGTCTTGCTGTTCAGTTGACACCTAATCCAAGCAACAGTTTTTTTACGCTGCGGGTAAAAGCTACAGAACAAAGTGCTGTACAAATAAGGGTTATTGATGTAAACGGCAAAAGCTTATTTACTGCCAAAGGAATGACTGAACAGGCTTTCAGATTTGGTGAGTCATTTGCACCGGGTGTGTATATGATAGAAGTAAGGCAGGGTGATGAAGTGAAGACGGTGAAGGGTGTGAAGATGAAGTAGAATTAGGAATTAGGAATTAGGAATTTGCAATGACTTATTGACAAATGACTGAATGACTGAAATAAAAAGCCGCCCTGACTGGATGTTGGGGCGGCTTTTTTTGATTGGTGGAAATTATATTCCGGCACGTACTTGAGGTTACATTGGAACTGTCTATGAAAAAGAACTTTGAGTATGAACTTAATCAAGACGTGCTTCACCTGCAATTAACAGTCTTCATTTGATAAGTCACGTTAAATTTTGGCATTACAAATTTTCCCAAAATAGATTTGTATAAGGGGAAAAATAAAACCCCGAAAAAATAACGATTACTTTTGAGCGGTATTTATACAATTTAAAACCTTGCTCAAATGAAATTTTTAATCACCCTGTTTGTAGGTCTTCAATTCATTATTTGCCCCAATTATTCTGTTGCACAGGCAAGGCTTGTTGCCAATGGTCCGGGCAATACGTATGAATTAATCAACAACATTCTTGCACCCAATTACACATCAATAGAAGCACCGGATCAATGCAGCAGCCATCCATCTTTTGGCAGGCATATTGCGGAAGTATATGACTCAGCTCTTGGAAAATATGTATTTGAATTTTACATTCACGTACCCACCGGTTTTCCTGTTACTGCAACTACTGCTGATAATGACAGGTGCATTAATTTTGACAGACAAAGAGTAGAGATAAAGACTTATGAGTCTTCGCCTGATAGTATGAAAGGAACTGTTGGCGAAATACTAACTTGCATTTGGAGATTCAAAATTCCTGCTGGCTTTCAACCCTCATCTTCATTTACACATATTCATCAAATAAAAGCTGTTGGTGGAGATGATGATTTGCCTTTTTTTACCTTAACTCCACGCAAAGGAACCCCCAATAAAATGGAGCTTATTTATGTTGCAGATTCAAGCTCGGGTACTGTCAAATATGCCAATGTAAATTTATCATTGTTTGAAAACGTTTGGGTAGAAGCAACAGAAGTCATCAAGGTTGGAAACCCCGGCACTTATTCAATTGTAATAAAGAGAGTGAGTGATGGGGTAACCGTGATGTCTTACACCAATCCGGGCATTAAAACTATTCGGCCGGGCAATACTTTCATCAGGCCCAAATGGGGAATTTACAGAAGTTTAAATGCGCCTGCTGACCTGCGTGATGAAACACTACGCATTGCTGATATTTCTATAACAGATGGCACACCAACAGTCACCATTAGCACTGCAAATACGACATTTTGCAGCAATAATAGTGTTGTGTTTACTGCTGCGAATAATAATGGGGGAATAGCCCCAACCTATCAATGGAAAAACAATGGGACAAATATTGACACAGGTGCAACCATAACTGTTTCAGCCGGTGTGTTGCATAATGGTGATGTGATTACTTGTGTTTTAACAGTCAATAACCCTGTTCAAACAAATAATATTGATATAAGCAATGCCATTAAAATGACGGTAAAATCAAGCTCTGTTTCTACAACAAACACAAGCATTTGCCCGGTTGAATTGCCTTATCACTGGAATGGGTTAACCTTTTCGGGTGCAGGTACACAATCCAAAACATTTACAGGAGGCAATGCACAAGGATGCGACAGCACTGCTACATTGGTATTGGCAGTTAATCAACCTACTACTTCAGATACTACTGCCGCTGTTTGTAATACGTTTACCTGGCACGACAGCACGTACAAAGCATCAACAGATGCCATTTGGCACACTACCAACGCAGCAGGTTGCGACAGTGCCAGAACATTACACCTGACTATTACTTCTGTTACCTCTAATACCACTAAAACAAATGCTACATGCTATGGTACTGCAACAGGTTCTTTCACTGTAAACCCTACTTATGGTGTTAGTCCTTTTACCTATCGCATAGGTACAACAAGCAGTTATGTATCATCCAATGTATTTAATAACCTTAAGGCAGGCAAATACACGGCTTCCATTTTAGATGCCAATGGCTGTGCAGGTATTACCAGCCAGGTAACCATAACCCAACCTGTTGCTGTTACAGGCTCTGCATCCTCTACACCTGCAACTTGTTATGGAGTCGCCACAGGTTCTATTACGGTTACACCATCTACAGGCGTTGCACCATTTATGTACAGGTTAGGCACTACAGGAACCTTTGGCAGTTCAAATGTCTTTAGTAATGTAAAAGGTGGTAATTACATCATTTATTTACTGGATGCAAATACATGTATAGGTAATAAATCAGTCACTGTATTACAACCAACCAAATTAAGCGCCACCTTTACCCAAACACCTGAAACCTGCCCCAATGCAAAAAATGGTTCAGTAACAGTAACCCCGTCAGGTGCAACCCCGCCTTATACTTACAGATTTGGCAGTACAGGAAGCTTTGGTACCAACAATACCTTCAGCAACCTGGCAGCCGGCAGTTACAGAAGTTATGTAAATGATGCCAACAATTGTAGTGGCTATTCTATTTTGACTACTGTGGGGCGTACATTGACTGTTTGCCCCATTGCAACAAGAAATATGGCGGCCAAAACAGACATAGCTGCTACACAGCAGGGGCTTGCTTTTCAGCTGACACCCAACCCAAGCGACAGTTATTTTACGTTGCGTGTAAAAGCTGCGCATAATGAGGCTATACAGTTAAGGGTGATTGATGTAAACGGTATAAGCTTGTTTACTGCCAAAGGAATGGCTGAACAGGCTTTTAAATTTGGTGAGTCATTTGCACCGGGTGTGTACATGATAGAAGTTATGCAGGGTGATGAAGTGAAAACCGTGAAAGCGATAAAAATCAGGAATTAAGCATTAGGAATTATAAACGGTCAATAACTTGTTGACCAATGACTCAATGACTTGTATAAAAAGAGCCGCTCCGACTGATTGTTTGAGTGGCTTTTTTAGTTACATAAATTTTGAAACTAATTATTACTTCTTGCAGATGAAAGTAATACGGACTTCCATCCCATAATTCACCCGATTCATCCCATTTATTTTTTAGGATTGATTTACTGTTCTAAGTTTGAGAATGTTTGTGATAATCAATTGGTATTGAAGCGGAAAAGAAGGGATGAGTTGGGAGGATAATGTCAATCATTTTTGTTGAGTTATTTAATTTACTTATGTTTAATTTACTCAACAAAATATTTTTTTAATGAAAGAATCAACTTAGATTTAACAAATAGATTTATTTTTTTAACAGTTGTCATCTATCAGAATTAGCAACTCCTATACCTGGCAACTCTTTTTTGGCCCACTCGTCTTAGGTCAGTTTTTGGAATCTAATCATACAGCATTTTTTGACCCCTGCTTTTAAAAAGCAGACTGCGATTTGTTTTTTTATAACCATTTTTTGCTGCTGCTTTCCTATAAAAAACCACCACTTTTCTTAATCCAAATTTTCTGTGCAATACTATAGGGTTTGTTTAATGCCCCGCCGCGGCGGGCAAATGCCTTTACCCATCTATTGCGCATGGTTTTCCATGGTGCGGGTGAAAGCAGGCAAGGTGGCATTGCATAACCTTTGAAAAAACTAAAGTCATTGAACCATTATAAAAAATAGACCAAAATGAAAACATACACTACCCTAAGGCTTAATTCAGCATTGAGAGCAATGCTATGCAGCAACTATCAACTGTTTGCCAAAAACCTGAACAGGAAATTATTTATGGCAATTGCATTGACCATTTTCCTCTGTTCATTTAACAGGGCAAATGCACAAGGCCCCCCTAATTTACCACCAACAGACATTGCTTTGTCCCCAACCTCCGTAAACGAAAATGTTCCTGCTAATACAGTAGTCGGTACCCTTAGCACCGAAGACCCCGATGCGGGCAATACTTTTACCTATTCGTTGGTATCCGGTACAGGCAGCACCGACAATTCCTCATTTATTATTGCAGGCAATGGTATAAAAATCAACATAAGCCCCGACTACGAAACCGAAAGCGTTTATGCTATTCGTGTAAAAACAACCGATCAGGGCGGGTTTTCATTTGAAAAAGAATTCACCATTACCATCAACGATTTGTGTGACATTCCTACACCAACTATTTCAGCAGGTGGAGCTACAACCTTCTGTACAGGTGGTTCAGTTGTTTTGTCATCCAGTTCCACCACCGGCAATCAGTGGTATGTTGATGGAAACATCATGAATGGTGAAACCAATCAGGATTATACAGCAACAGCAAGCGGAACTTATACGGTGGTAGTTGCTGCCAACGGCTGTTCTTCATCACCTTCACTTGGTAGTGTTGTTACAGTAAATGTCATTCCATCCACACCAACTATTTCAGCGGGTGGAGCTACAACCTTCTGTACAGGCGATTCGGTTACTTTATCTGCATCCGGTGCCAGTATCCTTTATCAGCGGTATGCATCAACTGTTATTAATTTTAGTTCAGAATATACTCCAACAGATTGGAGTGCCAACCAGGTACTTGGCGCACCTGATGTATATCCTTCTTATGGAGATTTAGTTAATGCATGGGCGAGCTTAAACGCTGATGATTCCCGTGAGTACCTTGAATTAGGTTACTCCAATCCGGCTCCCATCAACTTCATTGATATCTATGAAACCTATTCACCGGGTGCGGTTGACACAGTGTATGTTAAAAATCCGAATACCGGTTTGTTTGAAATCGTTTATACAGCTACTGCGGTAGCAGCACCTGCGGTTGCACGCATATTGCACATTACATTTCCTGAAACAAGCTTTAATGTTTCGGAAATACGAATTGCGATAAATTCAGGGGCAGTGCCCGACTTTAATGAAATTGATGCAGTGGCAATAGGAAAGGAGGGCAATTATTTATGGTCAACAGGTGCAAATACACAAAGTATTACCGTTAAAACAGCAGGCAGCTATACGGTGCAGGTCACCAACAGCAATGGTTGTAGTGCAACATCTGCGGCCACCACAGTAACAGTAAATTCCATTTTTCCTACAATTACCGTATCTACCCTGCCTGCAACTTCCACTGTGGTTGATTTTGATAATACTGCCAGTGCTATTACCGGTTCGTTTAGTTTTTGGCCTAGCGGTACTTTTTCACAACCTTTTACACCCCAAATCACAGGTCAACTTAATCAAATAGGCATATCTGTTAATTTTAATGCTGGATTCGTCATGTATGATATTAGTTTATCAATAACGGATGGAGTAACTACTCTTCATCAACAAAAATTTTCTTTTTCCGGTACAGGTCCTCGAGGTATAACGTTATCTAATCCTGTAAATGTAATTTCCGGTAGCCAATATTATATTATAATATCATGGTCTTGGATTGGTGATCCCAGTACTATGTTGGGGTGGGCAGTTGATTTAAATAACGCTGACTTAATTTACAAAACGTATATTCTTCCAACGCCTACAGTATGTGCAGGCTCACCTGCAACACTCACTGCCTCGGGAGCAACATCCTATAGCTGGAGTGGAGGGGTTACCAACGGGGTTCCTTTTAATCCTTCAACTTCTGCAACATATACTGTAACTGGTACAACGAATGGATGCAGCAGTACGGCAACACAGATGATAAATGTTACCCCCAACAATACCGCCGGAGTGCCTTCCTCCAATCCTACGGCTTGTATCAATACTGCGTTGACCGATATCATACAAAGTACAACAGGAGCAACCGGTATTGCAGATGATGGAGTAAGCGGAGTAAACGGATTACCGGCAGGTGTTTCTGCAACCTGGGCAAGTGACCAGATTACAATAAGTGGAACACCAACTGCAAGTGGCACATTCAACTACAGCATTCCATTGACAGGTGGTTGCGGTAGTGTAAATGCAACGGGAGCAATTACTGTAGGGCAACCCACTACTTCTGATACCACTGCTGCTGTTTGTAATAAGTTTACGTGGCACGATAGTACTTACAAAGTATCAACAGATGCCATTTGGCACACCACCACTGCAGCCGGTTGCGATAGTGCAAGGACACTGCACCTCACTATATTATCGGTTACTTCAACAACTTCCAAAACAGATGCTGCATGCTATGGTTCGTCAACAGGTGCTATAACTGTAAACCCTACTGATGGTGTTAGTCCGTTTACCTATCGCATAGGTACGGTGAGTAGTTATGTCTCCACAAACACTTTCAATAATCTTAGGGCAGGAAAATACAGGGTGTCTATCTTGGATGCCAACGGCTGTGCAGGCATAACAAGTCAGGTAACTATTACCCAGCCTTTAGCTCTTACAGGCACTGCTTCTGTTGCCAATGCAACTTGTTATGGAGGCGCCAAAGGTTCAATTGCCGTAACACCATCAACAGGCATTGCACCGTATATGTACAAGTTAGGAACTACAGGCACTTTTGGCAGTTCAAACCTGTTCAGCAATTTAAAAGCCGGAGCATACAGGGTGTATATTCAGGATATAAATAGTTGTGTGGGTAATATTGTGGTAACATTAACCCAACCAACCAAACTTAGCGCTACCCACACCAAAACAGATGAAACCTGCCCGAATGCAAAAAATGGTTCATTAACGGTAACCGGTGCAGGTGGTACAGCCAATACTTTTAATAACCTCAAAGCAGCGCAGTATAGGGTATTTATTAATGACGCCAATAACTGTACAGGTTATTCTATTGGGGTACCAATTTTGCAAACACAACCTATCTGCCCCATTGTAACAAGAGATATAGCAGCCAAAACAGACATAGCCACTACACAGCAAGGTCTTGCTGTTCAGTTATCTCCCAACCCAAGCAACAGCTATTTTACGTTGCGTGTAAAAGCTACAGAACAAAGTGCTGTACAAATAAGGGTGATTGATGTAAACGGCAGAAGCATGTTTACAGCCAAAGGACTACCCGAACAGGCTTTCAGATTTGGTGAATCATTTGCACCGGGTTTGTACATGATAGAAGTAAGACAAGGGGATGGAGTGAAAACGGTGAAAGCAGTGAAGAATTAACAGTTATGAGTTTAGGATGAACAATGAATATTGTTTGCTGATAAAGACCCGCTGCCAATTGCAGCGGGTCTTTTTATTAGAGCCCAATAGCCAACTTACATAATTTATTCATCATTACTACTTCTGATCTTTATCGTAACTTTGAACAATAACCTTTTCAAAAGATACTTGTCCCTAATGGAATTCAGTTGAGACTTTGTGTGGAATCAATTGTATCCCAAAAGCTTAATATTTTAAAGTACTACAACTTATATGTTGGATTGATTTATCTGAAGAAAACCCGTTTTCAAATCCAATATTTTATATAAACACTTCTGGCTTTTTATTTTTCATTATCATTAAACCAAACTACTCGTGAAGAAAATTATTACACTTCTACTTTTATTGCCATTGTCGGTATTTGCAACCACATTTACAGTAAGCAATACAAATGATGCTGGTACGGGCAGCTTACGACAAGTTATAACGAATGCCAATGCAGATGCCAATGCCCCACACATTATAAACATTACAGTTAGTGGCACAATAAGTCTCTTGTCTGATTTGCCCGCATTGTCTAAGAGTACCACTATCAATGGAGCTTCAGCAGGCTCCGTCATTTCCGGCAATAATCTCCACCGCATCTTTCGGGCTATAGGCACCAGCACCAACCTTATCAATATACAACTGCGCAGGCTTACGCTACAAAATGCTTATCTCACAGTGGCAGGTCCTGACCTGGCCGGAGGTGCAGCATTATACGGAAACTATATTGGCGTTATTGTAATAGAAGATTGCCATTTTAAAAACGACACTACCAAAGTAACGACTACAGATAGTTATGCTGAAGTAAGGGGCGGTGCCTGTTACCTAAACGCAACAGGAAGCATTCCTAACGGTTCCTCTGCCATCATCAGGAGGTGTACCTTTTCTGGCAATGCCGCTATATTAGCTTCTAATCAAACTGCTTATACCGATGGGGGTGCTTTGTACAGTATTTCGCTGACCGATACTATTGAAAACTGCACTTTTACAAACAACTATTGCAGTGGCAGGTCTGTCATTGCCGGAGGTTCTGTCAGGGCCTCCGGTGCAGGTGTTGCGTTTTATGGTTCATCTGTTCGTTTTATAAATTGCACAATTGCATACAATAGTTGTGCAGGCCAGCAGACAGCGGGTGGTTCTGTTGATTCATTGGGTGCAGGTGTTCGTCTGCTCAAATACGGGTTTGCAACTTATTTTAAGAATTGCATAATAGATAAAAACACAGGCAGCGGTACGCCCAATATTTATCCGGCAGGCTTTGTATCAGAGGGGTACAATGTGATAGGCAGCACAGGTGCGGTACCCGCTAATAATTTTGTGGCTACTGATACCATCAATGCCAATTCCAGGGTTAATGTCTTAGCCAATAATGGCGGTCTTACTCCGACCTGTTCTATACAATCCAATAGTGTTGCGGTAAATAGGGTGCCCGCAGGTGGGGCACCTGATACCGACCAGCGTGGATACTTAAGGGCGGGAAAACCTGATGCCGGGGCATACGAATACAACGGGGCTATTTTCCCCCTTCATCTGCTAAGTTTTTCTGCTTTGCAAAAAGACCGGAATGTTCAGCTAAAATGGACGACAGCCAATGAAATCAATGTTGCTGATTTTATTATAGAACGAAGTATTGAGGGAAAAGACTTTTATGTTATAGGCGAAAAAGCAGCTTATGGTAACAGTACATCTAACAAAAGCTATTATTTCGCAGATAACAAGCCACTGAAAGGCAAAAGTTATTATCGCCTGAAAATGGTTGACATGGACGGAAAATATACTTATTCTATAACTATTGTGATTACTATCAAACCGGCTGACAAGCTGACCATATATCAAAACCCCGTTGTAGAAAAATTAGCATTTAGCATATCAGGCAGTGCAACTACGGCAAGGTTGTATGATATGGAAGGAAAGCTGATGATGGAGAAAAAAATAGCAACCGGCGACAATCAAATAGCCGTGCGATCTTTAACCAAAGGAAGCTATATTTTGCAGGTTTACGAAAATAGTGAATTAATAGGCAAGGTGACCTTTATAAAATTGTAGCAATTATGTTAATGCAGATCTTTGCCTTTTTCGTTCGCTAATATTTTCTGCTGTTGGCAAGTAAGGCACCTACGACTTTGTGTGTAGTAATTTATTGCAGATAATACCTAACGCCACTACACAAAAAAGTAGACTGAACCCAAAAGGTTAGATAAATTTAAAATTAATTTTGATCATGATGAGCTCGATAATGTATCGGGCTCATTTCTTTTAGATTCAGTTTAATTTTTGATCATTTATGTAATTATTATAGGTAAACCTGTACTTACAAGAAAGAATTAATTAGTAAAGAAAAGCAGTTCAACCATCATAATTGAACTGCTTTTTCTCTATTAATATCAGATGATACCTAAATTAAACTGTAATTAAACTGTACTATCTTTTACACTACTAATGGTTCGGTTGCTGATTAGGATCTTGCTGAGGATTACCGCCCTGATCCTGCGGATTACCACCCTGACCATTTCGCATACCCATAGGCATTTTAGGTTGTGCAGGTGCTTCTTCAATTTTAAGCACTTCAACTTCAAACTTCAACGCTGCATAACGAGGAATGGAAGGCGGCATACCCTGTGGGCCATAACCCATCATAGCAGGTATATAGAGATTAGCCTTGCCACCCAATCCTAATTTCAAAATTCCTTCTTCCCATCCTCTGATAGTTTGACCTGCACCAACTACAAACGGGAATGGTTGAGTATGGTGAAATGAAGTATCGGTGTTACTGTCAAATTTTTTACCATTTTCAATTAATGACCCGGTATAATTAACCGTAACCTGTTTGCCGTTTTGTACCTTTTCAGCAGCACCCGGATTTATCACTTCAACAAAAACACCATTTTCAGTTTTTTCTGCCTTGATACCTTTTTTGTTCAAATCTTTTTCCAGTTCAGCGGTCTCTCTTGCTTTTTCCTTGTCCATTTCCTGCTGTTGGTCTTTCATAACATCTTCGCGGTTTGAAAATGCTTTAACAATCCGCAAACCTGTTACTAACTGATCACCTCTTTTAAAGATACCTTTATAATCAGTTGTACCTCTTTTAACCATTGTATCTACCTGCGCTATAGTTATTAAGCTATCTCCTACTGAACAATTTCTAAGTACTTCATTAAAGTCATGAGAAAGCTTGCTACTTGTATCTACCGGAATATATTCAGGCATATTAGTAGTTGAAAACAAAATGGTGTCTTTTGGAGCAATCGTAATTGTCCCATTAATTTTCACAATGTCACCTGCCTTAAGCTTGGCCCCACCCTTTCCTTTGATAATTTTGTACGCTAACCCTGATTTGGTTTTTTCGTAATCAGCACTGCATGAAGCCAACAATATTGCTACACCTGCGGCTGCAAAAATTCTTTTCATTTTTATTGTTTTTTAGTTTTGAGGTTTATCTTCAACTGTTTTTTCAACCGTTGGTTTTTGCCTCTTATATTACTGTAATTGTTTCTGATATTCTTTTATCACCTGTTTAAATTTCCAAACCGTCTGATCAAGTGAATCGCTGCTGCGGCCACCGGCAGCATTAAAATGCCCACCACCTTCAAAATGGGTACGGGCAAATGTATTCACATCAAAATCACCTTTGCTCCTGAAACTCCATTTGCGCTCTTCATCTCTGTCTATGACCAATGCACCCATTCTAATTCCTTGTATAGTCAACAGGTAGTTTACCAATCCTTCAGAGTCACCTGTTTTAATGTGAAAACGCAACAGATCATTTTTAGGAATGAACATCAATGCAGTGTTATATTCATAAAACACTTCCATTCTGTTGAGCAAGGCATGGCCTATAAACCTTAGCCTGTTCTCCAGTGAATTATCATAAATATTTTCATGCACCAACGTATGACTAAATCCGGTTTCTTTTAGCTGCGCCACCATCAGGTGAACACTGCCGGTTGTACCGGGAAATCTGAAAGATCCCGTATCGGTCATGACACCTGTATAAAGGCTTTGGGCTATTTCAGTATTTATTTTATCCTCATGCCCGCTATCAACAATAAAATCAAAGACCATTTCACTTGTGCTGCTTTTGGCTGTACTGCTAATACCGTAAGTAAAATAATCTACCTGTGGTTGTTCGTGGTGGTCTATTAATACTTTAATGCAGCTTAGCCCCTCTAGTACAGGCTCCATATTTTTAGTACGGTGCAGTACATTAAAATCAAGACAAAACAATACGTCTGCTTCTTGTAGAAATTTAGTGGCAACTTCTTTAGAAAGCTCAAAATCAACCACCATATTTGCCCCCGGCATCCATTTTAAAAATGAAGCCCAATTGGTTGGTGAAATGACCGTAACCGAATGACCTAGTTGTATTAAAAAATGATAGAGCCCTAAAGATGAACCCATAGCATCACCATCGGGTTTTTGGTGAGTGGTTATGACCACTTTTTTAGGCGTATCAAGATGTGGGTAAAATTGCTGTATTGCTTGCATAGAAAGGCGGCAAAATTGTACTATTTGCCTTACAACATCAAAACATTTTTGTTATACTTTTTAAAATGAGCCTTAATTTTTAGGCTTTTACGTGATTTACCTGCACTTTTGCGGCCAAATAATGTAAAAATGACAAACAGAACTTTTACCATGATTAAGCCCGATGCCACAGGAAAAGGGTACACCGGAGCTATATTAGACCAAATTATTAAAGCCGGATTTTCCATAAAAGCAATGAAATGGACAAGGCTTAGCAAAGAAAAAGCAGGTGAATTTTACGCAGTTCATAAGGAAAGACCTTTTTACGGTGAATTAGTTGAGTTTATGAGTAGTGGAAATATTGTTGCTGCCATTCTGGAAAAAGAAAATGCAGTAGCAGAATTTCGTACACTAATTGGTGCTACCAACCCTGCACAGGCCGACGAAGGAACAATCCGTAAAAACTTTGCAGCTTCAATTGGCGAAAATGCAGTACATGGCAGCGATAGCGACGAAAATGCTGAAATAGAAGGTAATTTCTTCTTTAGCGCTTTGGAGAAATTTTAATAAAAATTGCTTTCTAATGAACATCATAGTACCATAAGAAACACAGCTTTCGAGAAATAATAATTGCTGGAAAAATAAAAAATGCCTTGATCTAAGGCATTTTTTATGGAATCAAACACTGCTTTGAGAAAATTTATCGTATTTACGCTGTTTACTAACTGTTCAATATTGGGATAGTGAGAACTATGATTTTTAAAAGAAAGATTATCAGATCTTAAATAATTAAACAAGTGTTGAAAATCCAAATAACTTCAATAAAAAATGCCCTAAACAAGGGCATTTTTTATTGAATCAAACACTGCTATGAGAAATATTACATTCAATTAAACGGTTAAAATTTTACAATATTGCATAAAGCTAAAGTTCGGCCTAATATTTTATATATACCAATAATTTTCTTTCAGGATTTAGAGTACTCATAATTAAACCAATAAATCTGCGTTTATTATTTCATGAGTGCAAATGAAATAATCAACCCTTTATTTATCAAATCCATAATCGCCATGAACTTTTCAAACTTGAGTATTCTTGATATTACCAGCCTTATTGTTGTGATTGCATTAGCAATTTTGCTTTTTATGTTGAACAAAAGAAAAGGTGTACAAATTGATTAATTTATCAGTACACATGCTTTTACTAAACAAGGCATTTAATTTCATCTTTAAATTGTAAAAACAGGTTTCAGCCTTATTTATCAGGCTGAAAGCAACTTCATCAAAATTTTTAACCGCTTTACTGCATATTTTATTAAAGACAATTCAGTTGTATTGTTATGTTGCGGGGCAATGTTATGTTGCAGGGCAATGTTATGTTGCAGGGCAATGTTATGTTGATTGTACCAAACAGCAGCAGCATCTTCATCGGTGAAGATAACACTACTCTCAACTTCATTTTCATTATCAATAATAGTGTGAATTGGATTGTTATTTTTAATTGATATTTCACATAGCCTTTCTTTTATTTTTTCCAAATCAGAGGAATAATGAGGATAGTCTTTTTGTAATTCTGTTATTATCGTAAGCACAAAATATTTGTTGCTAACCATAATTTGTTCATTACTATGAAAGATTTTTATGAACTTTTCTACAAATTGTATAATTGGATCCTTTGCATACTCTGCTACAAAATGATCCTCTGTTTGTCCATCATTATTTAGGCTGATAAAAGAAAATTGAAATGGAATATGCCTGTACGGCCAATGACCATCATATTCAGGAATCGCTACTCTGTAAGTACCTATGTGTAAAAATTTTATCGGTCTTGTTGTAAAAATAATTTTACCATTATCAACTTCAGGTTTTGGATTATTTGGAAGGTTGATTTGAAACATAGGATCTTCATGATGACAAAAACCATAATAATCACAAGTATAGGGAATGTTACATTGCGAGCCGATTTCAATGTTTGGCATTTGCTTTTGCATAGCTAGCAACTTAAGTTCAGCAGTTCTTGTTGCAATGAATGGTTGCATTACAATAACCTGTTCTTTAACCGAATGCTTGATAAACAATTGCTTTAACTGCAAATCACCTGAACGTACATACCCTGTATTTATGTGTACAAGAAAAATATCTTCTAACTCCAAACCTGCATTTGTTATAACAAAGTATTGTAGTGCTGCATCCTGTATGAACTGTTCTTTTAGGCCTGTACTACTCTTTACCTCATAAGCATACCATTTACCTCTGTGCTTCAGCAAAATATCAACGGCACACAAAACCCCTTCGTATTGAAAGGCCGCTTCAAAAATTATTGTATGCCCTTCGGCTATAAGCCTGGCTGTATCTCTAACGGATTCGCGGTAGTGAAATACATCTGTGGGGCTAGCATCTGCCCCGCTACCAAAGAGTTTGCGTGCAAGCAATCCAACATCAGTTCCCTGCATAAGTATGCGCTGCTGCTGGGCAGTCGGTTCATCTCTAAGTTTATAATGATTTTTGTAAAGCCACAAAGACTTGACACACTGACAACCCCTTACAAATGTGGATTTGGAAAGAATATGGCGCGGAGGCAGTGCTGACAAAATAATAAGTTTTGAATTCTATTTTTTAGTTGGTTTCTTACAACCAAAAATCAGCAGGCAGTCAAATTACAATCAATAGACCCAATATTATTTTCTGATTTTTAATGTTACAGTTCCAGCATTAGAAATCATTGAAGCTATATACAATCCGCTTTGAAAATCAGCCAAACTTATATTCAAATTATTTGATCCCGCTGACAATACTTTTTCAGTAGTTAATACTTTTTTGCCTTCAATTGTATAAAGGAGTACCTGCAATTTGTCATTTACCGGATTAATATTTTTTATGGCCAACATAGTATTATTGACATTATAAAAGGCAGACAATTGCTTACCGTTCAATTTTATTTCTATAACATTACTATAGGTAAAACTTCCATCTATATCAATCATTTTCAAACGATAGAAACCAATGGGCAAAGGTTCTTTATCCGTAAAAGAATATTTATTCTGCGAAGCATTATTAGCGCTTACATTACCAATAGCTTTAAAATTAACAGCATCAACAGCTCTTTCTATTTCAAATTTCCTCACATTTATTTCCTGAGCTGTAGACCATTGTAACTGCACTTGCTTGCTTGCAACAGTACCACTAAAAGCTACTAGCTTAAGCGGCAATACTGTTCCGGTTTTATTGATAACCCAATTGTTTGGATCTACAACTATGCTATTAGGAGTCAAATGGCTATAAGGTATTTTGAAAGTTTGTGGATTGGTAGTCTGATTAAGAATAATAATGGTATCGCCGGTGGGTGAGGTTATTTTATATTCCATTAACCCTTTGAACATAGGTGTTACAGAAGGCATAGACACTGTTTGATTCACAGTAAGTATCAATGAATCGGCACCCCATTTAAAATAGTTGACATTATGCGTTGGGTAACCTTCACCATATACCCATTGGTTAAAAAAGTCTGTAAGGTTTTTACCGCTTACCTGTTCGCAAACCGTTTTAAAATCATTGGTAAAAGCAAAGTTGTCTTTATATTGATTTTGATAAGTTTTCAGTATATTAAAGAATACGGTATCACTCTGCACTTCGAATCTTAGATTATGCAGTACCGCAGCACCTTTATCATATGACAACCTGCTGCTGAAAATTCGTCCTTCATCATAAGCACTAGACAAAGGCAAGTAGCAACTACCACTTGCTTGAGACATTATGTTCTGATGCTTACTATTCATATTAGAAGCAGCGGGGGTAACGTAGAACGAAGGAAACAATTCTCTCATAAGATATGCACTGTAGGTGGCAAATCCTTCGTTGAGCCATATATCCTGCCATGTTCCACAGGTAATATTGTCACCAAACCACTGATGCCCCAATTCATGTGCAATAAGCTCTAAACCAAAACTGCTCATAGTAGACATGGTTTGGTGCTCCATACCACCACCTATGATAGCATGAAGGTGTCCATACTTTTCTTTGCTGAATGGATACAGTCCAAATAATTCGCTTAACTTTTCTATAAAAACCGTAGTCCTATCAAGATTTGTCTGAATAGAACTTAAATACCCGGAGCTGTTGGAAATATAATGCTGAACCAATATAGAATCACCATTCATGGCGGCAGGCTTCGCATAATTTTTATAACCAGTATAATTACCTGCCGCAATACAAGGCATATAATAACTCATTGGATATCTTGTTGACCATTGATATTGCGTTTTGTTACCTGCAACCGGAACAACAGCCTTTAATAAACCATTACTGCCAGCAACATAAGGATTTGGCGTTGTTAACCATATGTCAGCAGAGTCAATTTTATCATTTAATAGCTGCTTGGCAGGAAACCATTCCCGTGCCTGAAAAGATTCAGAAACGGTAGCTGCAAATGTAAGTCCCGAAGTATTATCTATACCATATGCAAGACCATTAACTATAGTGCCCTTATAAACAAACCGTGCGGTAAATTCCGAATTATCGGGTATTGGGTTTGCAAATGGCACATAAATATGATCATTACCTCGGGTATAAGGAGTAATGACATTGTTGATATAAAGAGAATCCAAAGTCATATTGCTTTTGAACTCAATGGCAAAGGTATCAATAGACTGGTTTGCGGTCATTTTATAAAAACATGAACCGGAAAGAAAACGGAGGTTAGGGGTAACATTCAAATCCAATTTGAGAAAATGAATGTTATACTTATCCATAAGGTTACTCTGGAAAAAATTAGCCCCGGTAGTACTTTGGCCCGAAAATCTTGCATCAACAGTTTGATTAGGGTTTTGAGCAATTACTTGTGTACCCAGGAATAGAGAAACGAGAACGAAGTGTATAAAATTTTTCATATTGACAAATGTGGTCGCAAAATAACCATTTTAATAAATAAGAATTGCAATGAATTTTTAGAACACTCTACTTTTGTATTTTGTTTAATAAAATCACTGGTTATGAAGTTTTATGTTAACAGACCCCAGAGAATAAATTATTCACCTGATTGCTTATAACTGCTCATCAGGTCAAATAACTCCCAGTTTTCCTGAATTCTTGCATAATCAAGGGGAGATTTACCCCGCAAATCTGGTAATGTAAGATCTGCACCATTTTCTAAAAGTAATAAAGCAATATCTGTATGATTAGAACTAACGGAAAAGGTTAATGCACAGGCACCTTGCAAATTTCGTTGATTAATTGGGGGATCATATTTCAATAACTGTTCTACAATATCAAGGTAGCCTTTAAAACAAACACCCATTAAAGCCGTATTTCCTGCTGCATCGGCCAAGCTTTGGTTAGCTTTATGATTTAGTAAATACTCAACAATCAAAGGATGATTGTTATAACCCGATAATATTAACGGAGTAAATCCCTTTTCGTCCTGCATATTAATGCAATCGGGATTATTTGAAACAAGTTCTTGCAAACTTTGCAAGTCACCATTTCGGCATATTTCAAATATTTTATTTTGAGGTAAAGGCATAAAGTATTTAACCCTACAAATATAATTGAACTTATAAAATTACCGAGCCATTAAATTGTATTGAAAAAGGAGTAAAGCAGTTAAGCATAATTTGTCATTTATTTGCATTTCATAATTATCTGGTATTTAGGTGTGCTAAAAAAAATAAACATACTACTGTTTTCGAATATTAGAATTGGAAAATTAATTTTCATTCCGGTTCCTGTACTGATATGGTTTTTGTTGCCACTAATAGCTGTATTTGCAGAGTTGTTTCATGATAAAATCAACAATTATTTAATATACAAGTCTGTTTTTGACCACACACTTCAGCAGAATAATTTATATCTTTTTTACCCCGAAGAGTTTAATGACTGTAACCACTATGGCCCATTTTTCAGCCTGATAATTGCCCCTTTTGCCCTATTACCAAATAGTTCAGGAGTAGTATTATGGGTAATTGCAAATACATGGTTTTTGTATTATGCTTTAAAGCAATTGCCCATTTCTTCAAAAGCTTTTTACATTATTTTGGTAATCTGTGCTATTGAGTTAATGACCTCAATACATAATGTGCAGTTTAACCCCATGATGACCGCATGGATGATACTCTCTTTTACAATGGTTAGAAAAGGAAAAGACTTTTGGGCAACATTATTTATTGTTGCAGGTTTTATGACAAAAATCTATGGTATTGTTGGATTGCTTTTTTTCCTGTTTTCTGATAACAAATTAAAATTCGTTGCTTCATTCATATTCTGGTCAGTAGTATTATTTTGTTTACCAATGCTAATCTCCTCTCCTGCCTTCATTGTGCAATCATACATAGACTGGAAAGATTCGCTTGTGCTTAAAGATACACAAAACAGTATTCTGGGAAATATGCAAGACATCTCTATTCAAGGTATGATAAGGAGAATATTTAACTATCGTGAATTTCCAAATCTGGGTGTTATGATTCCCGGCGCTATATTATTGGGCTTGCCTTTACTCAATTATAAAATGTACAGGAATGTAGTTTTTCAATTGTACTATCTGGCACTGCTAATGATAACCGTTGTTATTTTCAGTTCGTCGGCAGAGTCGCCTACATATATTATTGCACTTTGTGGAGTAGCTATTTGGTATGTATTGAATATGCACCTGAACCGTATTTCTGATAAACTTTTGCTGGCATTTGTTATACTGCTCACCTGCCTTTCCCCTACTGATCTTTTTCCAAGGTACATCAGGCAAAATTTTGTTGTAACTTATGCACTCAAAGCCCTGCCCTGCATTATTGTATGGCTTGTACTTATTGGAAAAGTTTCTTTTGCTGCAAATGAAAAATTAAAATCGCCGGAGGTAATATGAGCCAAAAAGTATCTGTTATAGTTCCGATATTTAATGAGCAGGATAATATACCAACGCTTATTACCGCTATTAACACCGTTTTTGAACCTCTAAATTATCAACACGAAATTATCTTTATAGACGATGGCAGTAAAGATGCTACATTAAGCGTTATTAAAGCCATTATGCAATACGATAAGCATGTTCAATATTTATCTTTTTCAAGAAACTTTGGTCATCAGTCGGCATTAAAAGCAGGTATAGATAAAGCAGAAGGCGACTGCATTATCAGCATGGACGGAGATATGCAACACCCTCCTGAACTTATTTCTGCATTATTAAAAAAATGGGAAGAAGGATTTGACATTGTTTATACCATACGAAAAGAAGACAATAATATTTCTTACAGTAAACGAAAAACTTCTAATCTTTTTTATAGTGTATTAAGCTACTTATCAGATATAGAAATTGAAAAAGGTACAGCTGATTTCAGGCTTATTAACAGGCAGGTAGCAGAAATTATCAGGGAACTGGATAACAGCGAACAATTTCTTCGTGGTATCATAAAATGGGTAGGCTTTAATCAGGCTTCTATTGAATATGAGCCCGCAGAAAGGTTTAGAGGCAAATCAAAGTATACCCCAAAGAAAATGATAAGGCTTGCATTAGAGGGAATCACTTCCTTCAGCATAAAGCCGCTTTATTTTGCAACTTATATTGGGATAGGGTTTTCATTACTATCACTGCTATATCTTCCTTATGCTTTGTATAGCTACTATTTTGGACATGCAATTTCCGGCTGGACATCTGTAATTGTTACCATTGCATTTTTTGGAGGTTTGCAATTAATGATATTGGGCATTCTAGGCCTTTATCTTGGTAAACTATTTATGGTAAGCAAACGAAGACCATCTTATATTGTAAAAGAAACTTCATTAAAAGAAGATAATAACAAGTAACATAATCCTGATTTTAGTTATAAAAATTATTCTAAAAAGGCAATCAATAACACGACTAATGAAAGATCGCTTTATACTTTTAGGATTTGACCTTGAGGAATTTGATATGCCGCTGGAATACAATAGACCCATATCTTTTGAAGATCAATTACGATATACAGACGAAGGTATGAGTGCTATAATGCCAGTACTTAATTTGCATAATACAATAGTTACTTTTTTTACAACTGCGCAATATGCCTTACAAAGAAAACTGCTTATAAAAACACTTGCAAAAACTAATGAAATAGCATCGCACACCTTTTATCATACAGCATTTGAAGAAAGCCATTTGCTACAATCAAGATTGGTGCTTGAAGAAATTTCTGAATCAAAAGTTGAAGGGTTAAGAATGCCCCGAATGAGAAAGGTATCCTTGGATGCGGTAAAACATGCGGGTTACTTTTATGATTCATCGGTACATCCTACAATATTACCCGGCAGATATAACAATTTAGACAAACCAAGAACTTTGTATAGAGAAGAGGG
The DNA here is from genome assembly GCA_043736115.1 of Segetibacter sp. Lineage (GTDB taxonomy): Bacteria > Bacteroidota > Bacteroidia > Chitinophagales > Chitinophagaceae > Segetibacter. The sequence goes on from JAYTDC010000068.1 coordinate 21,014, forward strand.
GTTGATACGCTTGCCCGCCTCAGTATCACCCACTTTTAGAATACCATTATTTTGGTTGGCATTTAAAAACTTTCCGTTAGCTATTTATAAAAGTATTGCCAAACAAACATTAGCCAAAGATGGATATCTCTGTCTCTATTATCATCCCTGGGAATTTACAAATCTTATTCATTCGGGCATACCAAAATATACACGAACTATAGACGGTGCAGCATTTACTGAGATGCTTGAACAACTTATTGTCTTTTTAAAACGGGAAGGAGAATTTGTAAAAACTGTTGACTTTGTTAGAGCAAATTCTACTAGGATATAATATGTGTACAGTTGAACGTAATAAATGTAAATACAAAAAAATCCCGACTGCATTTTAACAATCGGGAACTCGCAATATTAATAAAAAACTATGCTGCTTTCTTAACTGCAGGTTGATTTTTCTTAAAACGTTTATCTGGTGTACCATCCTTTTTCAAAGGACCTTCAGCAGGCTTAGCAGCTTTGAAGCGCTTATCAGGTGTACCATCTTTCTTTAATTTTGTTGCTTTAGACTGCTTTAAAGATTTTTCAATAGTAGTAACCTCTTTTTTAGATTGCATATTTGGTTGTGCAAAAGTTACAGTAGCTAGTACAATAAAACACAGTATTAAGGAAGCAATTTTTTTCATTTTTTATGATTTTAGAATTGAAAATTAAACCAATTAAATTAATGAAATGTTATAGTATTAACGAATTAAAATTAAATAAAATTAATCGCTTGATTTATAAATTACTTTATAAATATTTTGTGTCTTTCCTGTCACTTTAAACCTATCATCAATTCTTTGATTTACAATCCAAACTATTTTTTTGTTAGATTCAATCACCCAAATATTTTCTTTTTCTGTTAATGATAACTTTTGATCTATTAAAAAACGACTCACTTTTTTCTTTTTTTGCATACCCAAAGGGTAAAAATAATCACCCTTTTGCCACTTGCGGAGCAACAAAGGAAATGTCAAAAGCGATGCATCAATCGCAGCTTCATATCTAACTTTTGTTATAAAATAATTTTCATTGTTGATGTTAACCTGAAGTATTAATTCGCCTCCGGCAAAAGAAACATTTTTGTCAGATTGATTTATTATTATCTGATTATTTGAAACATTCTCTAGTTTAGATATGATCAACCATTTTCTATTCTTAATGATGCGATGAGTGGACGAATCAATGTAACTACTGTTATCTGCGTTCATCAATTTTATTACTTCATTAATCTGGGCCGTTGTAAAAGTTTTGTGCTTTAATATTTCCCATAAAATAGTTTTAAACGAAAGTTGTTTTTGTAGCTTTAAAACTGGAATGTGTTCTTCATCCCCTTTTATTTCTACTAACTTTTTTTTTATTTTAATTACTGATTCATCATACAATGCCGCAACTTCATTTAACCGATCAATATTATTAAGGATATTTTCTTCAGCACGGGGAAATACTTTTTGAACAGCTGGCAACAATTCATTTCTGAAATAATTGCGGGTGTAATAATTATTAGCATTAGAAGAATCTTCTACAAAGGACAATTTATTTTCACTTGCATAATTTAATATTTCAACTTTTCTGAAGGGCAACATTGGCCTAAAGATTTTGTCATTTACATCAAGCATGCCGGTAAGACCGTACAAGCCTGTACCCCGAAAGAAGTTCATAACAACAGTTTCAATATTGTCATCTGCATGATGCGCTGTAAGAATATAACAATCGAGATTAGGAATGTTTTCTTCTGTTTTAGCAGTAAGAGCAACCTCTTCTATGTTCTCGTTAAATGAAGTTGTAATACTTATATTACTAACTATTTTCTGTCTTACACTATTAAACCAATTATATCTTAAATTACGTGCCGCTACTTGTATAGAAATGTTATGCTCCTTTGCATATTCGGCAGTATCAAAACGTGCCGTTATAACATCTTTGCTATAAACCTTTCCCAGCTCCCTAACAAATAACTCGTCTCTATTACTTTCTTCATTTCTTAACTGAAAATTGCAATGCAGCATAACAAACTCATAACCCGCTTTGTGCATAAGGTCACACAGTACAACGCTATCAACACCCCCACTTACAGCTACAAGTTGCTTTACATTTTTATCAATAAATGAAAACGTTTTTAGATGTTGTATAAATTTTTGTAGCAGACTCATTGGCGCATAGGTCATACGTAGTTTATTGCTTTAAACAAAGGTTTTGTAAATGTTACTTTTTAATTTTTCTTAACCTCTTTAGCAAAAGAATCTTTCAATGTTACGGTACGATTAAAAACTAATTTATCCTCGCCACTACTCTCATCAAGACAGAAGTAACCTTTTCTTAGGAACTGATAACGTTCATCAAATTTTGCAGTTTTAAGCGAAGGTTCAATATACACATTGGATAATATCTTTAAGCTATCAGGATTTATATAATCTTTAAAATCACCTTCTTCCTGTCCGGGGTTTTCTACTTTAAATAATCTGTCGTACAACCTTACTTCCGCTGAATGTGCATGTATAACACTTACCCAATGTAAAGTGCCTTTTACATTTAAACCGCTTGTATCATGACCGCTCTTACTCTCCGGGATATATTCAGCATAAATCTCACTTACATTTCCCGTATCATCTTTTTTAAACCCTGTACATTTTACAATGTAAGCATGCTTTAGCCGAACCATAAGACCCGGTGCAAGTCGAAAATATTTCTTAGCAGCTTCTTCCATAAAATCGTCACGCTCTATCCACAATGCCTTGCTAAATGGCAATATTCGTGTACCGCCACCCCCCTCAACTTCGGGGTTATTTTCACCTTCTAATTCTTCTACCTGCCCATCAGGGTAATTGGTTATGATTAATTTTACCGGATCTAAAACAGCCATACGTCTCAATGAAGATTTGTTAAGATCTTCACGTACACAAAACTCCAACAGGCTTAATTCAATTAGGTTTTCACGTTTTTGAACACCAATTTTTTCACAAAAATTGCGAATGCTTTCGGGTGTATATCCACGCCTTCTGAATGCTGCAATTGTTGGCATACGGGGGTCATTCCACGATTCTACTATTTTTTCATTTACCAGTTGCAGCAACCGTCGCTTACTCATAACTGTATAGCTAAGATTTAATCGTGCAAACTCATACTGATGGGTGGGAAATATTTCAAGCTTTTCAATAAACCAATCGTACAACTCTCTGTGTGGTATAAATTCTAAAGTACAAATTGAGTGTGTTATTTCTTCTATACTATCGCTTTGTCCATGTGCAAAATCATACATTGGATAGATGCACCACTTATCGCCTGTACGGTGGTGGTGTGCACGTTTAATGCGATACATCAGCGGATCTCTCATGTGCATATTGGGGCTTGCCAAATCAATCTTAGCCCTTAGTACTTTTGAGCCATCTTCAAAAGCACCATCCTTCATTTTTGCAAAAAGTTCAAGGTTTTCATACACACTGCGGTTGCGAAATTCATTGCCTTTACCAGGTTCTGTAGGCGTACCCTTTTGCGCAGCTATTTCTTCGGGTGAACTATCATCAACGTAAGCAAGTTCTTTCTTGATAAGGTTAACAGCATACTCATACAGCTTTTCAAAATAGTCAGAAGCATAGAGTTCATTTGCCCAGGTAAACCCAAGCCATTTTACATCTTCTTTTATACTGTCCACATATTCTATATCTTCTTTTACGGGATTAGTGTCGTCGAAACGTAAGTTTGTTTTGCCGCCGTACCTAAGTGCCAGTCCAAAATTTAAGCAAATGCTTTTGGCATGTCCTATATGCAGATAGCCATTTGGCTCAGGGGGAAATCGTGTAACAATGCTCTTATATTTACCGGAAGCCAGGTCTGCTTCTACTATTTCTTCTAAAAAGTTTAAACTTTTTTCTTCCATCATAAAATTAATCACTTGAAATACAAATATAATGGACAATGAGAGAGTGGCAACCAGCAAAGGAAAACTTGATATACACAGCAGAGAAAATGTGGTATTCTTATGTTACACTATCCTCTACTAACTTTTCTGACACCGATTCTTTTTTATGACGACGTCGCAGCAATAGTATCTGACCCTTATGTCGGGTTGGTACTTCATCCCCTAGCAGTTTTCCCCAGGGACGTAATTCTTCTATGCGGTCAAAGATAATCTTTAAGATTGCTACCAGAGGTATAGCAAGAAACATCCCACTTACACCCCACATTGCACCACCTAACAATACAATAATAATAGAAAAAAGTGCATTTATCTGCACCTTTGAAGACACAATTCTTGGCACTATAATATTGTTATCTATAAACTGAATTACAAGGTAAACGATGATTACACCGAGTTGGGTAGAGTATCCTTCCTTTGTAATTGTTGCCATTAAAATAGGTAGTGCAATAGCTATAATGCCACCTATGTAAGGTATCATATTTAATAATGCCCCAATTACACCAATTAAAACAGCATACTTAACGCCAAGCATTATTAGTGCTGCAGAATTTAAAATGGCTATAATAAGGGCTTCTAACAATAAACCTACCATAAAACTCTGGATAGCAGTTTTAGTCTGATCCAATATAGCCCGGACTTTTACACTATTATCTTCTGAAAAAACTTCAAAAAGAAAGTTGAGAATAAGAGACTTGTAAAACAAAAATAGAAACGTGTAAACAGGCAATAAAAAAACAACACTCAAAGTTCCCAAAGCAGTCCCTAAGGTAGTTCCAATGAGTGCATTCCCCCCCGCCATAGCATCATTAAGTAATTGAACCTGCTTTTGAATGGCTATTCCAAACCGAGCCTGTAGCCATACTTGTAACTCATGCAATAGGCTTCCAAGTTTGGCTTTTAAAAGTGGGAGATTATCTACTAATCCTGCTATTTGCGAAGAAAGAAAATAGAATATACTACTTACAAATATAATACTGACTAACAATGCAATACTAATTGCCCAAAAATTAGATATTCCAAAACGCTTAAGCTTATTGACAGCAGGGTTAAGTAATATGGCTATTATAGCTGAAAATGCGAGGGGTACCAATATATTTCTTAAATTCATAAGTATATATACTGATAAAACTAAGCCTAATAGCACCACTGTACTCTTAATATAAAAGGGATATTCTTTTTTTACCATAAACGTGTTGATTAAATAATTATACCAATATAAAACACCTCATCGAATACACAGTTTATTAGGTTGAATTACTAAGTCAGACGGTTTAATTATGATTTAAATGCTGTTTAAGCTTTTATTGTATTTATTGATTGTTTTCATATTGGAAATTTGCAATTTTTAAAATTAAAGTAGTCTTTATTCTTACACCATTTATATATTTTGGGCAATGATAATTGTAAATGTTGTATAATATTATAACAACTAGAAATAACATAAAATCTATCCCAAAAGAGGAATATGGGATAATTGTGGTTATTACTGACTTTAAAGATGCTTAAAAAAAATTTAAACCAATAGAATACCTTGATTTTAGATTAAGAAATAAGGGCTTTTTGCGAGTGCATTAATGTAAATTTTAAGAGGTATTGGAGAAGGCCAACAATTTAAGTTAGGTTAAGTTCCAAAAAAATTCGCTTTAAGCTTAATTTTTTGAGATAGTCACAAAATAACAAGAAAGAAACCTGTTACCGTTTAAAGAACTATTAAAAAATAAATAGCAATTATAAAGAAACAGAAATCTATTTAATGTTTCATTAATCTGAATTAAAAGAGTAAATAAAATAGAATTAAACTTAACTATAGTTCATATAGAACCCTGAACTATTTTAATATTGTTGATAAATCTATAAAGCAATTGCAGAAATATATAAGTTGAACAAAATAATATAATTGCTTCTTCTATTTTTAAAATTAAATCCGGAAATGCAAAAGACTGTTACTTAAAAAAATAATTTATAGTTTATTATTTGGTTCAATTTACAATAAAACAATGCTGCAATAAGGGAAAGGGAGAAAACATGAGGAAATCATTTAGCTGAATAGGTTTAACTAAAAAAGCCCCTCTACTGAGGGGCTTGTATGTGGGGATTGAATAGGCGTGTTTATTCTAATACATATTTATAACCATTGCCTTTTTATTATTATTAGTACCACTAATTAATGTACGTAACAATGCTTTAGCCCTTGAAAACTGTGACTTGCTTGTGCTTTCTGTAATACCCAGTCTGCTAGCAATTTCTTTGTGTGAATAACCTTCAACAGCATACATATTGAAAACAGTACGATAACCATCGCTTAAAGTACGGGATGTAGTTAGCAGATCCTTTTCATATAGATTGTCCAGGGCACTTTGGCGTTTATCGACAATGCTGTTTTCTAAACCTTCGCCAACAGCAGTATTCAGGTTTTTACGACGGATGTGCTCAATTGCAGTGTTTACAAATATGCGTCTTACCCAACCCTCAAAAGATCCTTCACCACGAAAACGGTTTAAATTATTAAACAGTTTTACAAATCCTTCCTGAAGAATATCTTCAGCATCCATTTGGTTTTTTGAGTAACGCAAACAAATAGCAAACATTTTTCCGGAGAAACGGTCGTAAAGGGCTTTTTGACTTTTTCTATCCCCGTTGATGCAATTTTCGATTAAGTGGCTTTCGCTTAGAGTAAAGTTAGTGTTCATATCTTTGTGGTTTAGAAACCCTATCTAACCACGCAAATGCCAAATGATAATGTATTGATTTTAAGCTAGCTTAAAAAAAGATAAAAATTATAATATTTCCCTTATTTGTATTAATGTTCCAGAATGGGAAACCATAGAATCAAATTACCCTTTTATGGGTCAATTTTTATTGTATTCCTTTGTTATTAGCAATTGACAGGGAGAAAGAGGTAGGTATAACCAGGCTTTCAATTTATTTCTTCAATTTTTATTGTTTATTATTCTTTTGTTATAACTTTTCAATCATTATACTCAACAATAAAGAATTTTAAAACCAAAACACGTGATAATAATAGCTGACAGTGGATCTACAAAATGTGAATGGTGTCTTATAAATAATGGAAAAAAGAAAACGATTGTTACTACTGGAATAAGTCCGTATTTTTTATCAAAACAACAAATAACTGAACTGCTGCAATCAGAGCTTGTACCCAAATTAGGTCATTTACAACCTGAATTCATTCATTATTATGGAACGGGTTTATCTGATACTAAAAATGCAACACTTTTAAAAGGAATTTTAAAATCTATTTTTCCAAATGCAATTATAAATATTGCCTCTGATCTTATTGCTGCAGCCCGGGCTTTATGTGGCAACAATAAAGGTATTGTTTGCATATTGGGTACCGGTTCAAATTCATGTTATTACAATGGAAAAAATATTGTAAAGAACAGTCCGGGTTTAGGTTATGTATTAGGAGATGAGGGTAGCGGAGCCTACTTAGGTAAAAAGGTTGTACAATACTTTCTGTATAAAACATTTGACGATGAGCTTGAAACCCAATTCAATATAAAATATGGTGTTACAAAACATGACATTTTAAATAGTGTATATAAGCAACCGTACCCCAATAGATATCTGGCCAATTTCACGCATTTTCTTTCTGAGAATCGTGGACACTATATGATTGAAAATATTCTGGAAGATGGTATTAATGATTTCTTTTTTACCCATTTGAATAAATATTCTCAAAGCTGGGTAACACCTATCAATTTTACAGGTAGTGTTGCATTTACATTTAGAGATGTTATAAAGGATTTGTGCCAAAGCTACCAATTAGAAATGGGCAAAATAGTTAAAACTCCCATGACCGGATTAATTCAATATCATTCTTGAAACATCACTAGTTACATCATAGGAATCTTAGTTTTTATTGTATCAGGATCATCACCAATTGTAGGTTCAACATCGGGATAATCATCGTCATCATCATCGTCATCATCATCTTTTTTACCAGGATGTTTACCCGGTTGTACTCCAGGTTCTTCTTCTGGCAAGTTATCGGGTTCTACCTCGGGTTTTTCTTTTGGATCTATCCCGGGTGTTTCTACCGGCGTTTCCAATTGTATGTCATTTACCACAAAAATATTATTCATAACATTCTATTTGAAATTTAAAAAATAATACACCAATTCAAAAATATTTAAATAAAATTATTTCATTTTTTCCTGAATTTCTTTAATTTTCTTTTGGTGCTTCTTTAAGGTTAGCAGGGTAGCAGTAGCAAAACTTTTTACCTCATTATCATTCCCCCTACTTATTTCATCTTCAAACTTTGCAATATCCTGATTGTGATCAGCAACCATCATATTTAAATAGGCTTCATCAAAATCTTTACCTTTCATTGCTTTCATTAGGTTCATATGTTGCAGCCCTTTATCGTCTAAAGAGGATGGTATTTTAATACCTTTTTTTGAGGCTAAAATTTTAAGTTCGTTATTTGCTTTGGTATGGTCTGTAACCATCATTTGACCAAGGTCCTTTAGAAGGACTGAAGATGAGTTTGTGGCAGCTAATTTCCCCATTGCTACTTCTAAAACCCCTCCTTTAGCTGCTTCAATTACAAAACTTTGATCATTTTGCTCATTACCTGAATCAGATGTACCATTCATCTCATTAAGGGAATCCTTCATGGTGGTACCAACATTTATATCTCCCGACATAACAGCCCCCGTGTCATTAATACTTTTTCCTGTACTGTCTGTTGTTATAGTATTATCATTACCAACACACCCTACAACTAAAACCAATAAAACAAGGAAGTATAATTGAATTGTGATGTTTTTCATAATTATTTGATTTTAAGTAAAAACAAATAAGTTGAAAAAACTATGCCATAGGAGATGCAACTAATCTAAAATTAATAAAGTAATTACTAAGAAATAGCGTAATAACAATTTTAAAACTTTATTTAAAAAATGCTTTTGTAAAATCTTAACCGGAATGTTTAGCCATATACTCTTTAAGAGATTCAATAGTTGTTTGAATATAATAATAAGCTTTAGCCTTTTCCTCATTCCAATATCTTATAGGGTAAGGGGATTTACTGTTATATGGTTTATCATTTTCTAAAGCACCGCCTGATGGACCATCTGGTTGCTGGGAGAAATGTTCGAAATTAGTGAATGTGTATCTGTAAGATTTATTGTGCGAAGAAATAGTTAAGGTGAACCCGATATAGCCATTCCCTTTTTCGCCTAATTGTGGTATAGGTATAAAAAATACTCCTTTACAAAATGCAGTTCGTTTATTATCTCTTAAAACAATACTGTCTCTTTCACTATTGAATTTATTACTTAAAAAAGTCTTAGATAAAATATACAAGGAATCAGTGTTAGACTTAGGCAGGTAAACAGTTTCAGAAAATTCAATTTTATCATTATTTCCATATGGCCACATATAGTAGTCATTCCTTTGCTGTCCAAAACCGTAGTAACCTACAGCGGTAAAAAATAGAAAAAGTATTAAGGACTTCATTTACAGTTTTTATGATAGACAAAATAAAGCATTCATTAGACTTATGAATACTTTTTAATGTTTATTTAATCTTTTTGAAGGTAATGTTCATAAGTTAATGGTGTAAAAAATTATTCACATCTTAATGCAATTGGAATAAAGAGACAAATTGAGATTAAATAGTTGCTTGGTAATTATTAAACCTCCTCAATTATTAATGTCAATTGAAATATTATAACCCAATAAAAATCTTTTATAAAAGTATATGCATAAAATCAAAATACTAATGAAATATATAAGATAATGAATAATTACTTTTATAATGAATGAGCAAATAAATTGAGCATCGTTTAACTTCAATAATATTTTTGAATAGTATCATTAAACTCTTAATAAATTTTTTTAAGAGCTATGTTCTAAACTCACTATTTTGTATATTTACGGTTAAGATTTTTGTTTCTTCGAATTGTGAAACGGAAGAAATATTATTTTTCTTAATTGTATCCAATATTTAGTACGCACAAGCTTTTCCCTTTTTTATAAATTTTATAAAAATTATCTGGAAAAGACATTTACATTTTTAAATAAAAAAATAAAAAAATGAAAGTAGAAAAGTACCCATTGTCGGCCCCTTCTCCATTATGTATAAATTACACATTAATGGGTTCCATTTTTATGTTGATAATGTTATTTACCCTATCATTATCAGCACAGAAAAAAATTAAAAAAAGTTCAATAGAACACAAGCATTCACAGCTAAATAACTACAGGTTAACCTATAAAATTATACTTGCAGAAAAAGGAACTTTTGGTTATGACATTTTTGATAATAATAGAAAAATGATACATCAGCCATCAGTGCCAGGTATGCCAGGAAATAAAGGATTTAAAAGAAAGACTGATGCTGCTAAAGTAGCCCAACTAGTCCTACATAAAATTAACCATAATCAAATGCCCCCTACTGTTTCTAAACAAGAGTTAGATTCTTTAAAAGTAAAATTTTAAAAGAACTGTATGTAAACTTTGAAGCTACTTAACACTTTTTATGCAACTTTTAATAACACTCTTACAAAGTCCTTTATGAATATGAATTAAGTTGTTCTGCTAAAATGAATGCCCCTATTGAATATTTAAAATAACAAAACGATGCTTAAGATTTTACTACTTTTATTTTGCACTTTTTTTATTGCTGAAACTTCTTTTGCACAACCCTGCGCAGCTACAATTACACCTAGTGGTTCTACTACTTTTTGCTCAGGAGGTAGTGTAATTTTAAATGCTAATACAGGTGCAAATACATGGACTCAAAAGTCAGCTTTTGGAGGTACTGCCCGAAATGCATATGCTGCTTTTAGTATAGGCAACAAAGGTTATATAGGTACAGGTAATGATGGTTCTGTACTTACCAAAGACTTTTGGGAATATGACCCTGCTACTGATACTTGGGCTCAAAAAGCCAACTTTGGAGGCACTCCAAGACGGTATGCAGTAGGATTTTGCATAGGAAGCAAAGGCTATATAGGAACAGGTTATGACGGTAGTTACCGTAAAGATTTTTGGGAGTACAATCCCACTAATAATACTTGGTCACAAAAAACAGATTTTACAGGTACAGCCCGGGATCAGGCTACAGGATTTGCAATTGGCAATAAAGGATATATTGGAACCGGTAACGATGGGGGGTATAAAAAAGATTTTTGGGAATATGATCCTACTAGTAATAACTGGACTCAAAAAGCTGATTTTGGTGGATCTGCAAGAAATGCCGCAACCGGTATTTTTATTGGAGGCAAAGGATATATAGGAAATGGGTTTGACGGAGGGTATAAAAAAGATTTTTGGGAGTACAATACAACAAATAATACATGGATTCAAAAATCTGACTTTGGAGGTTCACCAAGAAATGCATGTACAAGTTTTAGTATAGGCACTAAAGGATATATGGGAATGGGCTTTGATGGGGGATACAAGAAAGATATCTGGGAATATGATCAAAATGTAAACACATGGATACAAAAAGCTGATTTTGGTGGTAGTGGTCGAAATGCCGCAATTAGTTTTAGTATTGATGGTAGTGGATATGTAGGGCTTGGGTTTGATGGTGCATATAAAAAAGATTTCTGGCAATACAATCCTGCACTTTTATACTTATGGTCTAATGGAGCTACTACACCCTCTATTACCGTTACCACCTCCGGTAGCTATACCGTAACAGTAACGAATACAGCTACAGGATGTAGTGAAACTTCTACAACAACAGTAGTAACCGTTAACAACACAATGGGCATTGCTACCGTGACAGCAGCTGCTAATCCCCTATGCATAAACGCAACAACAACCCTAGCTGCCAATGGAGTTTACGGAAGCAATGCTGTAGTTACCTGGTGGACATCTGCCGGGGGAACGGGTACTAACCTGGGAACAGGTAACACATTATTAAATGTTGGTCCAGGTACTTATTATGCAAGAGTTACAGGAGATTGTAATCCGGTTGAATCATCTCTTGTAATAACTACAAAAACCAATGTCGGAATTGTGTCTGTAAGTGCTGCAGAAAATTTTATTTGTCCGGGTAGTACAACTACCTTAACGGCAAATGGTATTACGGGTACCAATACGTTAGTCAATTGGTGGACTGGCACAGGTGCAACAGGGTCGAGTTTAGGAACAGGATCCACCTTATTAAATGTGGGTCCGGGTACTTATTATGCCTATGTGACCGGTGATTGCGGAAATCCTGTAGAAGGAATTATTGAAGTTAATTCCAAAGTAAATAATGGGATTGTATCAATAACAGCTGCTACAAATCCGCTTTGTAATAATTCTACCACTTCAATAACTGCAAATGGTGTTACCGGTACAAATGCAGTTGTTACGTGGTGGTCAGCATCGGGAGGGACCGGTAGCAATTTAGGAACCGGAATTACCTTACCCAATGTTACAGCAGGTACATATTATGCGGTTGTTAACGGAGATTGCGGTGCATCAGCTGAAGCTTCATTAACAATTGATGCACTTTCTGTTAATTCAATAGCATCGGCAACAGCGGCTGCAAATCCTTTATGTACTAATTCAACTACTTCATTAACTGCTAATGGTATAGCCGGATCTAATAGTACAATTACATGGTGGTCAGCATCGGGCGGTAATGGTATTAATTATGGTACCGGCTCTACACTTACCAATGTATCTATAGGTACTTATTTTGCAAGAGTAACAGGTGATTGCGGATTACCCGCCGAAGCTTTTGTAACGGTGTCAGGAAAATCTCCAACATCATCATCCGTAACCGTTTCAAATTGTATTAGCTATACCTGGCATGGTACAGTTTATAAAACCTCAGGCAATTATACTTACACTACAATAAATGCTGCAGGCTGCGATTCTGTTGTTACCCTTCGCCTTACTATTTTTGCAACAATAACATCGACATTTACAAAAAAAGATGCTGCTTGTAATACAGTATCAACCGGTTCAATTACAATTAACCCAACAAAAGGTTATGCCCCATTCACTTACAGAATAGGTACTACCGGAAGTTTTACCCCATCTAATACTTTTAATGGTTTAAGTGCAGGCTTGTACAGAATTTCTATACTTGATGTAAATGGTTGCACGGGCACATCTACCCAAATTACAGTTGTACAACAAACTACAATTACAGGAATATTTACGAAAAAAGATGCTACCTGTAATAATATTTTAAATGGTTCTATCATTATTACCCCAACAAGTGGTACGGCACCGTTCGTATATAAATATGGAACTGCCGGAAATTACATTACAGACAGTATATCCTTAGGGTTAGGCATAGGGGAATACCGGGTATATTTGCAAGATGTAAACGGCTGCAACATCAATACAAGCCTAACAATTAATCAACCTGTTCCTGTTACGGTTTCTGCTGTTACTACCAATACTAAATGTATAGGTGCTAATAATGGTAGCATTACAGCCACTCCAAATTCAGGTTTTTCTCCATTCACCTATAAATTAAATTCCACAGGTACATATCAGACCTCAAACAAATTCCTAAATCTAAAAGCAGGAGTATATACCGTATTTTTAAAGGACAAAAATGGTTGTATAGGCTACAAAGGTGCCACAGTGGGTCAACCCATTGTTATGAGTGCGGTAGCTACAAAAACAGATGCACTTTGTCCCGGTTCTGCTACAGGCAATTTATCCATAACCCCATCAGGCGGTACAGCCCCTTATACCTACAGACTTGGCTCCACGGGTACTTTTGGCACAGCAAATACTTTTTATAATCTTAAACCGGGGTCATACAGAGTATTTATTATTGACGCAAATGGTTGTTCAGGATTCTCAATTGCTGTTACCATTGGTACTCAATCGGTCGCCTGTACCTCAAGCATTATTGCCAAACAAGAAAATGTAATCAACAGTGAACAGTTAAATTCATCTAACTACTCACTTTATCCCAACCCCACAACTAATAACTTTTGGGTTGATTTTGGTAAAATGAATAAACCAATATTGGTAAGATTACTTGATATAAATGGTCATATAATATCAACAGTAAAAGCACAAGGCAAACAGGTCATCAACTTTGGCCATAAACTGATGCCGGGACTTTATATTGTTCAAATTTTAGAAGACAGCAAAGTAACTAGCCTAAAAGTTTTAAAAATTTAGATTGTGTGTTAATTCTACCTTTATATATCATCTGGATTCCGGATTATATATCCTTGCATTATGATTGACTAATATTATAACCAAAAATAAATTTGGCACAGTTTTTTCTTTTAGCCAAACAACTCCTTTTAATCCACCCTCTATTCAATACCATTTGAAGAACTTTCCAAACCCCATCCCGGCTGTTGTTTTGTTTTCATTTATTTGAAAGCTTTTCAACAGTCCGGGGTTTGGTAGTTTAAGGAATAGAAGAAAATGTTTTGTTTACTGCATTACCAATATTATTGTATGGATTAATCTATTTTGGTAGTTAGATATTTGAGTGTATTATATTCAAACGCTAAAAAAAAATTATTTAACATCCGATAATTTAAAATACAAAGTATGCAACTTTTTATAAAATTTTGCAATCAAATAGCTTGAACGGAAAGGAATTTAATTTTTAAATTTTCATCCTCCTATTTTATTACTTGCTGACAATTTTTTATTGTTCAATAATTCAATGTTTTAACCTTAATTCAAACAAATGATTAATCAATAAACAAATCTGTAATTGTAATATCTGGTGTATTAAAATAAATTTGATAATTATATATGCTTTTATAAATTTTCTCTTAAAATTCGCGTACATTTATGCTTCAATAAGAATATATACAAGCATATAGATTGTTTATATTCTTATTGACCATTTACACTAATCCATTTAAGATTTCGGTATATTTTCCTCAAACATGTTTCTATGAATTGCCTCTGACACTCAAATGCATGATTGCGTGTGTTTTTTGATGCAGGCTTTTAGTGTCCATTAATTCAATTTTCATTTATTATTTATCAGGAATGATATAAAAAATAAATTCTAAATAGTATTTCTATTTATAATTATATTATATGATAACCTGAATTTTAATTAATAATTGCATAGCGATTATTGAAAAATGTTTACTGAAATTATATTTTCATTTATGGACATAATCCCTCTTTCTAATTCTTTTTCTACTATTAAAACAAATAGCATATTGGTATTTTATTCTGGTTATTTTTTAAAATCGATTTTCTTCAACTATAAAACTAAAAACAATGAGAAAGATTACATTACTTCTGCTCTGTATTTGCGGATCGCAATACCTTCAGAGTCAAACCTGTATTTCTACAATTAATGCAGATGGACCCACTACATTTTGTCAGGGTGACAGTGTAGTTCTTACAGCAAACTCAGGGAATGCATGGATGCAAAAAGCAAATTTTATGGGTACATCAAGGCGCTATGCTGCCGGATTTAGCATAGGCAATAAGGGTTACATTGGAACCGGTTATGATGGTGCTTATAAAAGGGATTTCTGGGAATATGACGCTGCAAACAATACCTGGACTCAAAAGGCTACTTATGGAGGTTCAGGACGCAGAGGAGGCACTGGATTTTCAATTGGCACTAAAGGTTACATAGGAACAGGATATAATAGTAAATACCTGAAAGATTTTTGGGAATATAATCCTGCAACCAATACGTGGACAAGAAAAGCTGAATTTAAAGGAGCCGCAAGAACAAGTGCAGCTGGTTTTAGCATTGGTAGTAAAGGTTATATAGGAACGGGTAATGACGGAAAGAAAAAAAGTAAAAATGACTTTTATGAATATAACCCATCTACAAACAAATGGACCCGTATGGCTGACTTTGGCGGATCTGTACGTATGGGAGCGGTTGGGTTTAGCATAAATAATATGGGATATATTGGAACGGGTTCAACATTTAACGGTAAAGAAAAAGGTGATGATAACGAGGAGAATGAAAACCAAAATATAGAAGATATGCTTATGGATTTTTGGCAGTACAATCCAACTACTGATTCCTGGACAAGAAAAGCTGATTTTGGAGGTGGAGCCCGATATTTTGCTACCGGATTTAGTATAGGTAGCCGGGGTTATATTGGTACAGGATCTGATGTTGTAAACCGTAAAAAAGATTTCTGGGAGTACAACTCTGCCACAAACACCTGGAACCAAAAATCTGATTTTGGTGGTTCAGCCCGTCAGGGAGCAACAGGTTTTAGTATAGGCTGTGCAGGTTATATGGGTACCGGTAGTACAGGTTCTTATCAAAATGATTTTTGGCAGTACAATGGCGCAATTGGTTACTTATGGTCTACCGGTGAAACTACACAATCTATTACAGTAACTACAAGTGGTAGTTACAGTGTAACAGTTATCAACCCGGCAAACAATATAAGTACAACTTCTGCTGCTGTTGTAGTTACTGTAAATCAACCTACAAGTTCTGAAACTACAGTAGAAATTTGCAATAGTTATATGTGGAACGATTCTACCTATACTGCATCAGGCGATTATACTTTTATTACTACCAATGCTGCGGGTTGTGATTCTGTAGCTACGCTTCACCTAACTATATTATCTGTGTCGTCAACTTATACCAAGACAGATGCTATTTGCTATGGTTCTGCAACGGGATCTATAACGGTTACCCCCACAAGTGGAGTAGGCCCATATACTTATAGAATTGGTACTGTAGGAAGCTTTGGATCATCCAATACATTTACAGGTTTAAGAGCGGGTAGTTATCGTGTATTTATTCTTGATGATGCAGGATGTGCCGGGGTTACAGATGCAATAATTGTGGATGAGCAGTCAGTCATTACTGCAACATACAATGTGACAGATGTAGCATGCTATGCAACATACACCGGTTCTATTGAAGTATTAGCCACCGGTGGTACAACGCCTTACACCTATAGATTAGGTACTTCAGGCGCATTTGTAAGTAATAATATTTTCCCTAATCTAAGAGCCGGATCTTACAGAACGTATATAGAAGATGCAAATGGTTGTGGTATAAACTCATCAGTTATTGTTAGCCAACCATCGGCCGTAACAGCAACTGCTACAAATACAGATGTATCCTGTATTGGAGGAAATGATGGATCTATTACTGTAAATGGTGCAGGTGGTACAGCACCCTTCACTTATAGGTTTGGTACAAGTGGTGCATATAGCACAGTAAACACTTTCAACAATCTTAGAGCAGGTAGCTTCAGAATCTATACAAAAGATGCAAATGATTGTGGCGGTGGATCTATAAAAGTAATAGTTATGGATGGCACATCACCTTGTGGACCTATTTCTACATTTGCCCGTTCCATAAATATGCAATCATCTAACTTAACTTCTAAAGAAGTTACACTTTCACCAAACCCAACAAAGAACCAATTCATTTTATCCACTACGACTAAAACAAACAATACAGTTCAAATAAGAGTTTTAGACGCCAACGGTAGAATTGCTTTAAATCTTAAGGGTCAGGGAGGGCAGCAATTAAAATTCGGAGAGCAATTAGCCCCCGGTGTTTACTTAATAGAGGTAAACCAAGGAAGTGTTACTAAAATAATTAAAGGAGTAAAAATAAAATAAACAATCATTAATAATTGCAAATTAAAAGAGGCTGACCGAAATGGTTGGCCTCTTTTAATTTGTATAATTTAAAAATCAAAAATGGTTACTTAATACTAACCCTAAACCATAGTTATTAACCCCCAATGGAATGAAAAAAATTAAAGAAAAAAAAATTATTCCTTATCGAATTAAAGTTGTATTTTTATAATATAATAATTGGTTAATTCTAAATGCTATGAAAAAATAATATTCGTTCGATTTAACCATTGTAATATTTAGTTTTAACCAATAATAAATCCTCCCTTTTAGATTTTGTATAGGTCTTTTTGTTTGCATTAAAATTGCTTATTCTTGAATATAAATATGCATTTTTTATAAAATTTCAAATTTTATAATTTTGGTATAGTACCACAAAATGATTTTATCATACATATTGTAATCCTTAAATATTTTTTGTTTAAAATTTATTTTAATTTTTTTAGGTTATTCTTCGATTGATTTTTTAGAATGCATATTCCTATCATTAACCCAATCAATTTAAAAGTCCTACTATGTTAAAACAAATCATTATTAACTTAACTAAAACAACGATTATGAAAAAATTATTATCGGTAATTTTTGGGATGCTTATTGTAAATTTAAGTATAGCCCAACAGTCTAGATGTAACATCACCTCAACTTTCATAAAAACAAATGCAAGTTGTAATGGGGTTGCTAATGGTTCCATAGTAGTAACACCCACAAGTGGTACGGGCCCCTTTACCTACCGCATTGGTACAGTAGGTGTTTTTGGACCTTCTAATAGCTTCACCAATCTGAAACCCGGTAAATACACCGTATCTATTAGAGGAACCGGAGGATGTGCAGGCATTACACCTCAAATAACCATAGATCCATCCGCATCGCTAACAGCGGTAATTACAAAAACTGATCCTGTTTGCTTTGGTAGTGCAACCGGTTCTATCTCTTTAACTCCCAGCGGAGGAACCAGTCCCTTCCTTTACAAATTAGGTACGGTAGGAGGATTTGTTACCAACAGTACTTTTCCGGGGTTAAAAGCTGGTAAATTTCTTGCTTATATCAAAGATGCTAACGGATGTGTTGCAAGCGCAAATATTACCCTCATTAATCCTGCTCCTTTGGCATTTGCTTTTACCAGTACAGATGCAGTATGCTACAACTCTCATACGGGATCCATAACCGTTACACCAACAAATGGAACTGCACCCTATACTTACAAACTTAATGCTACCGGTACCTATGGCAATTCAAATATATTATCAAATCTTAAGGCAGGAACTTATACTGTTTATGTAAAAGATGCTAGTGGTTGCGAGGCAAATCAAATAGTTATAATTGGTCAAAACGGCAAGTTAAGTTCATGTATCTCCGTTGATGATGCTACTTGCAATGGTGCATCAGACGGATTGGTTACAATTAATGGTTCAGGTGGAACAGGACCATACCTATACAAACTTGAGAATAAAAGCGGCTATTCACCCTCTAATACCATATCAATGGTAATGGCCGGAACTTATAAAGCTTTTGTTCAGGATGCAAATGGTTGTGTTTCTACCACAATGGTTATAGTAGGCGAACCCGTTGGGCTTACCCTAACAGCAACAACAACCGATGCAACCTGTATAGGTGCTGCGGATGGATCAATTACAATATCAGCAAACGGCGGAACGCCACCTTATGATTATAAAATAAGCTCATCAACACTATTTACAACCTCAACTACATTTAGTGGTTTAGTTGCTGTAACATACAGGGTTTATGTACGGGATAACAATGGATGTCTGACCTCTATATTAGTTACGGTTGCAGAAAACAATGTTGGCTGCCCAACTATTGCTATACAAGAGAAGTTAATTGTAAAAACAAATCAGATAAAACCCACCACTTTCGAAGTTTCATTAATTCCCAATCCAAGTAATGATCGCTTTACAGTTGTTACAAAAACAGCCGGAACAGAAGCTTTAAGTTTAAAAGTAATGGATCTTAATGGCAAAAGTGTTTACGTTACCAAAGGATTTCCCCAACAACAATTTAAGTTTGGCGAACAACTTGCTCCGGGAATGTACTTGATAGAAGTAAGGCAAGGATATAATGTTAAAACAGTTAAAGCTCTAAAAGTAAAATAAGATTATCAAATTATTCCTTTAGGTAATTGTAAATAATTTAAAATCAAAACAAAAGATCCGCTACAATAATCAATTGTATCGGATTTTTTATTTTATAATTATAAAAAATTCAAACCTTTCTAAACCTAAAATAACCTAATTTTTGAAGTGCTGTAGTAGGTTCATCGATTGTTTAAATTAGAAAGTTGAATGGTTGATAGGTTCATTCATAAAATATTTCATCTAACTTCTAACTAACAATTGACACTTAACACGTATTACTAAAACCAACTCCTGATCCATGTTTCAGAAGCCTTGTCCTTTAATCTCCTGAAGCGACGATTTACTTCCATTCTATGACGCACCATGGTTATTATCATTAGTGGAATAAATAAGAAGGTAAGTGGTGGTATACCTAACATACTTACCCATGTACCTCCGTATTGACGTCGCATTGGGCGTTTCAATCGTTCTGCAATCAGGTACATACTTGGCACAATAACTAGAGTCATGAAGAATGCAAATGCAAGTCCAAAAATGATGGTCCATGACAAAGGTTTCCAAAACTTAGCGCTGTCTCCACCAAAAAAGATATGCGGGTTAAGTTCGGAGAACATACGTACAAAGTCTATATTAAATCCGATTGCAAGTGGTATCAATGCAAGAATAGCAGCCAATGCCGTTAGTAGTACAGGTATTATACGTGTTTTACCCGCTTGTACAACGGCTTCTCTTGTTTTAAGTCCTCTTGCTCTTAGCTCATCAGCAAATTCAATAACAAGTATACCGTTTTTTACAACAATACCTGCAAGACCAACAATCCCTATACCGGTCATTACAACAGACACCTCCATACCTGTGATGGCAAAACCAAGTAATACACCAATTACACTAAATACAATCTCGGTAAGAATGATTACAGGCTTACTAATACTATTGAACTGAAGTACAAGTATTACAAGTATAAGCATAAGTGCAATAACTAATGCTTTACCCAGAAATGCGCCTGTCTCTGCCTGCTGTTTGCCTTCACCCGTTTGAGATATAGCCACATCTACATTCGTATTTTTAAATCCACCAATTGCATCTTTGATATTGGCATTTACATCATTTGGAGTAAATCCGGTGAGTACATTTGAATAAAGCGTTATTACTCTTTTTACATTCTTCCTTTTTATACTTCCATATGTACTTGTATAATCAACTTTAACCAACGAACTAATTGGTATTTGCTTTATACCTTGTGTAAAATCACGGAAGGTTATACGCATATTGAGTAAGTCTGAAAGACTTTTTCTTTGCAATTCACTGCTACGCAATTGAATTTTATATTCATCTTCACCTTCCTTTATCTTACTTACCTCTCGTCCAAATAATGCAGTACGTATGGCCAAACCTATTTGTGCCGTTGACAATCCTTCTATCATAGCCCTTTCCCTATCTACGCTTAATGTTATTTCAGGATTAGTTAAATCTACATCAAACTTTAATTCTTCTACTCCTGATATCTGCTTTGCATCTAAATAATTCTTTAGTTCAACTGCAGTTTTAGTGAGATGATCAAAATTGTCGCTTGTTACTTCAATATTAATTGGTGATTCTGTAGGTGGGCCACTTGCCTCTTGTGCTACGCTTATAGCTGCACCCGGTATGCCTTTCATTACAGAACGAATGGAATCAAGATAGGGTTCAGAAGATTGCCCATGACGTTTTTCATACTCTACAAATTGTACCTGTATGCGACCAAGATTGGGTCTTGTACTTCTATCCCCACTATTAGGGTCTGCAGCACCAATTGCAACGTTGCTAATAACACTTTCAACTATTGGGTTTGCTTTACCATTCGCCATTCCCAATACTTTATATACCCTTGCCTCAAGCTGTCTGGTTACAGAATCTGTATAATCAACACCTGTTCCTACCGGCATTTTTAAATATACATAAATCTGGTTAGGGTCACCCTTAGGAAAAAATACAACAGGAACTTTTCTAACAGCAAAAAATACAATTGAAAACAAGAACAAACCAAATGTGCCCAATAGTAACCAAACGGGTCTCCATCCTTTCAATGCCCAACGAAGCAAAGACTCATAATGCCCCATTATCCAGGGCAAAACCTTATTCTGAAAACTATGTATGGCACCGCTAATAAAGTAAGTATTGAGAACTATGAGCAACGCAAAAAGTATAAGAATATTTCCCCCAAAATAAAATCCTGCTAAATCAAGAAGTACACCTGCAATTGCTGTTATAAGAAATGCTGCACTTGTAAACACCGAACTTTTTTTCTTGAGATGCCCTTCCTCATGATTCATAAAATCTACTGCAAAAACCGGGTTCATGATAAAAGCAACCACAAGCGATGCAGCCAATGTAAAGATGAGCATAGTAGGCAAATAAATCATAAACTTACCTATAATTCCCGGCCAAAACAGTAAAGGAAAAAATGGTGCTAATGTAGTAAGTGTACCTGCAAGTACAGGTATAAAGACTTCGCCTGCTGCGGCTCTTGCTGCAATCTTGCTACTGAGTTTTCCCCTTCCTTCTACAAAAATTCTATGGGTATTTTCAATAACCACAATTGCATCATCAACTATAATACCCAGACCAAAAAGCAACGCAAACAGCACCATAAAGTTGAGTGTAACATTGCTTCCTGTAATCCATTCTGCAGCCGGCAAAAACATAAAGGCAACAAACATACTTAGCGGCACCGACAAGGCAACAAAAAAGGCATTGGTAATACCCATAAAAAACATAAGAATGAGTAACACTAAGATGAAACCAATGACTATACTATTCACCAAATCATTAAACGAAGTTCGTGTTGCCTTGCTGCTATCTCCAGTAATTACAACTTTTAAGTTTGGGGGAAGTACAGTCGCTTTCATTTCATCTACAAGCTTCTTCACTCCATCAGAAGTCTCAATCAGGTTTTCACCACTTCGTTTTATAACATTAAGAGTGATAACATTTTTACCATTTAACCTTGCATAACTTTCAGTTTCCTTTACCGTGTCTTTTATTACAGCAATATCTTTAAGGTAAATAGGCTGACTGCTTGTGTTACGAACTATAATCTGTTGTATATCACTTACACTTTTAAACTGCCCTTTTACCTGCAGTGTACGTTTCATGTTACCAACTTCTAATAAACCCCCACTTATATCAGCATTTTCGCGGCTTACAGCATTTGCAATATCATCAAACGAAATATTGCTTGCCTGCATTTTCAGATTATCAACATTAATCTGAAATTCTCTTTCAGGCGCACCAACAATATCTACCCTTGTAATTTGTGACAACTCCTCCAATTTATCCTGCATGTCGTCAGCCATCTTCTTCAACTTCACCCGGTCATAATCACCACTTATGTTTACAAACATAATAGGCTGTTCAGAAAAACTAACCTCAACTACATTGGGCTGTTGAGTAAGGTCCGTTGGCAAATCCTTTTTAGCTTTATCCACTGCATCCTTTACTTTTTGTAATGCAACATCCACTTTTATGTCTGTATTAAACTCAACCATAATAGCGGAATAATCCTGCACAGAAGTACTGGTAAGTTTATTAATCTTAGCACCTGTAATGCCTTTCAATTGCTTCTCAATAGGTTGTGTTACCAGGTTTTCAATATCTTTTGGAGAGTTACCTACATAGATTGTTTGTATATATATAGTTGGTATAACAATATCAGGAAACTGCTCCTTTGGTAATGTTACAAATTGTGTAACACCTATGACTGATACAAAAATGATCAGCAGATAAATTGACGTTTTGTTTTTTATTGACCATGTTGTTGGTCCAAACTCTTTAAACTTTTCTTTGAAATTTTCTAATACAGACATAATGTTTTGTTTGCTTAGCCGGGAGTTTTTATGTTACCGGCATTTGAATATTTATGAAACTGCAATTGCGAAAGTCTATCCCGACTATTCGGGAATCCGTTCATCATATGTTTACTATTGGACTTTTCTTACGCTTTGTTAATTAAACCACAAAGGCTCAAAGACACAAAGACACACAAAGCAAAAAAAATCAACCCAAGCAAGAAATCCTCTAAAAAATCTATAATGTTGCTACACCTTACTTCCCCCTTTGGGGGACCGAGGAGGCTACGCTTTTGTAACAATCGTTTGCCCATCATACAATCCCTGAAAACCGTTTATGATAATAACATCGCCACTTTGCAATCCGCTTTTTATCTCCAGTTTATCGGCATATAACTCTCCTACAGTAACCGTTCTTTTTCTTGCAATTCTTTTTCCACCCTCATTTGAAGCAACCAAAATAAATTTACCTGCCTCATCTGTTTGAATAATGTTTACAGGTATTGTAATAGCATTGGGAACACTATAATCCTGTATACGAACCATGGCAATAAGGTTAGGCTTCAGGGCCTTGTCGTAAGGCACTTTAGCTTCAGCTATAAATCCCCGGGAGGCTGCATTAATATCCTGACCAATTAAGGATACCATAGAGTTATAACTCTTTCCAATATCAGGTACAGATATAATAACAGGCGTTCCTTTTGTTACCTTAGACAAATAATTTTCAGGAACATTGGTTACTACTTTAAGGTTTGTATTGTTAACAATTTTTATACCCATAGCAGGTGCACCCGTAAACATCTCACCCACATGTATATTTACAACATCAGCTACTCCGCTTACATTGCTTACTACATTGGTCATACTAAGTTGCTCTTCTACCGTTTTTACATTTTCCCTTTGAGTCTTCAATTGATTTTCCAAAACCTCAACATTTGTCTTAGCTTGTAATACCTGTACTTCAGTTCCTATTTGTTGGTCCCAAAGATTTTTTGTCCTTTGATACAAACTCTTAGCAAGTTCCAATTGATTTTTTACAGAGGCCATTCCTTGCTTTGCAGCTGCAATATTTTGCCTTAATACTGCATCATCCAACTTTAAAAGCAATTGGCCTGCCCTTACTTCCTGCCCTTGCTTTACATAAACAGCACGTACCTGCCCGCCACCTCCACGTGGGCTTACATACGATATATTTTCAGCATCTACCCGGCCTTGTAAATCTATGTAGTGCGTAAAGCTTTGAAGTTCTACCGTATCAATATCTACAAGCTTTGTTATTTCGGGCTTGGCATTTGCCGTATCTAATTTTTCGATTTCAGCCTCCAGCTTTTTTATATTTTCTACTATTGAAATCTGTTCTTTTTTATATGTAGCCAGTTGATCTTTCTTTTTTGTCAACTCTAAACTATCTCCCTTTGTGCCACAGGCAGTAAAGACAAAAAGCATTGTGGTTATAAAAAGTGTTTTGATTAAAGAATGCATAAAACGAATTGATTTTATATTGAAAAAAGTTTATGATTTATGGTAATTTACCCAATGCCGATAAGAATGAAATTTTTGCTATAATGGCATTATAAAGACTGGTAAAATAATTACTTTGTGCAGTCTGCCAATCAGAGTCTGATTGCAATACTTCAAAGCTGGAACCAACGCCTGATTCAAATTTTTTCTTTGTTGTATTGTATACACTCTCTGCCAGTTGCAGGTTTCTGTCTTGTGCATCAAGATTTAAAATTGCGCTTTTTAGGCTTTCTCTTGATACGGTTTGCTGAAGGTCTATTACTTGTTTTATATAATCGGTACTGTTATCTACCTTCTCCAGTTTAAGCTTAGCCTGTTCTAATTTATATTTTCGCTGAAAGCCACTAAATATAGGCAACGAGAGGTTCATGCCTACCAATGAGTTTTTAAGCCAAATAGTGTTGTTATCAGTTATAAATTTTTGCCCCTGTCCCTGTACTACATAACTGATTGATGTTGAAATAGTGGGTAATGCTCCCAACTTATTTCGTTTAACATCTAATCGCTGTAGCTCCCGGCTATAGGCCAATACTTGTATTTCCTTTCTGTCTTCATATTTAAAATCACCTTCAAGAATGCGGCTTTTTACTTCAGCAGTTGATAGTCCTTCACGTATTATTACAGTATCTTTTTGAGAAATGCCAATGGCAAACTTTAACCCTGCATAAGCCAATGCTATGCTGTTGTTCAGAATAGTATATGATGTTTGTAGATTGGTAAGCTGTACCTGTACTTTGTCCAAATCAAGCTTTTCGGCAAATCCATTTACAAACATTATAGAGTCATCATGATACAGTTTTTGCAAACGGGTTATTCCTGTTTTAAGAAACTGCGCCTGCTTTTCTGCTATTAATATTGCATAGTATCGCCGGTAGGCAGAGTCTTTTACTCTTTCTTTTATTAGTTCGAGATTAGCTTTTGATACATTTAAAGCAGTCTTTCTTGCCTGTAGGCCAACAAATACATCAGGTTGAAAAAGCAATTGAGATAAGGTGGCACCTGCACTGGTATTCCACGGTTGAAAGAAACTGACTTCCTGCAATGTTGGGGTTGGCACCTTTACGTTGGCAGGTAAAAGGTTTTCTTTTATCAGTACATCATAAATACCCTGCTGCGATTGAGGAAATAAAATTTTTGGCAACAATAAATAGTGGCTTAATGATGCACTACCTGTTAATTGCGGTAATGCCTGACCGGTTATCTCCCGGTTTTGAGCTTGTTGTATTTCTACATCTATGGCAGCATTTTTTACATCAGAAAGATTTGTAAGCGCCATTTCTACAGCATCTTTCACCTTTAACTGATATTTTTTTTGAGCAAACGATATTGTCCCTATTAAAACTATCAAAGCAGTTAATATGGACTTTCCTGCAATTCTATTCGGCATACCTGCTTATTATTTATTGTTTCTTAGTTGTTTATATTTCTGAATGAGTTTAACACCCTTACCTGTAGCAACCCCATGAAGAAAATGGTCAATAATTTCTATTTCTACATCATAGATTTTATACTTTCCATAGGGAAAAAGTTGCTGGTTAAATGGAATAAACATGGTTTCTATTCTTAGCTTTGTAAGCACATCAGAATTAATGTCTTCCCTATATAAACCTTCTATTATTCCTTTTTCTAAGTTTTCTTTTATTTTTTCTGCAATGAAATCATGCTTATGCCTATAAATTTTTTCAAAAACAGAGGGATAATACTTCTCTAAATCTTCAAATAGACCCGGGTTCATATCCTCAGTCATCTTTTGTACCATTTCTACATTCAGAAAAACCTCATGAACAGCATTTTCTGCCGTAATAACATTAGTTAAACACTGAGTAGTACTATTTTTAAGATGCTGTTCAACAATTGCATTTACGATTTCGTCTTTGTTTTCAAAAGACTGGTAAATAGTCTTTTTACTCATTCCCGTTTTAAGTGCAATCTCATCCATTGTTACTCTTTTAAAACCAAAACGGTTAAAAAGTTCATTGGCTCTTAACAGTATTCTTTCTCTTGCCTCCATAATTGATTGCAAAACTATGGAAACATTTTTTATAAAAATCGTTTCCGCAGTTTTATTTTTTTGTTAAGTCACTTTGCTGAAAATGTTAATCTTGAATAAAAAAATAATTGGTTGACCGAATGAAAGCCTGCAAAATTAACTATCAAATATTACCAGGCTTGAGCTTATACTCAACCTTGAATTAACTTCATATGCAACGCACAAACCAAAAAAAAGTACCAAATTTTATCATTTCGTTTTTAAACCTTATGCCCTACAAACTATCATAAATAGGATAATGAATACATTGACTTACTTTTAGCTGAAACCGTATACATGTATGAATGGTGACGATAAAGAGTTGCTACATCTGTTTAAACAGCCAGAAAACAAGGAACGTGCTTTTACAGCTATTATAAAAAAATATCAGGAAAAGCTGTATTGGCACATAAGGCGTATGGTTGTAGAACATGAGGATGCAAATGATATTTTGCAAAATATGTTCATTAAAGTATGGAATTCACTCGAAAAATTCAGGGAAGACAGTCAATTGTACACATGGCTATATAGAATAGCTACCAATGAATCTCTAACCTTTTTGGAACAACTGAAAAGACGGAGCGCTGTAAGTTTAAGCGATGTTGAGGATGGGCTTAGCAACAAGATAAAGGCTGATGATAATTTTGATGGAAATAAGTTGGAGTGGAAACTGCAATTAGCTATGCAAAAGCTACCAGAAAAACAACGATTAGTTTTTAATCTGCGTTATTACGACGAGATGCCCTATGAAGAAATGAGCCGTATATTAGAAACCAGCGAAGGTGCATTGAAAGCAAGTTACCACCATGCTGCAAAAAAAATAGAAGACTACTTACTTAACCAATAAAATATTTAAAAAATACTTTAAACTTTTACCCCTTTCAGAGTGTCCAAAAATTGGTTTATGAATCGTAATGAAAACATATCAGACGAGCTTGAGACAATAGCACCTTACATCTCTAGAGTTGAAAAAGGAGTTATTTACACAATACCCATTAATTATTTTGATGATTTTGCGGAGTCTGTTCTAACTAAAATTAAAGCAGGTCAGGAACCAACCTACCATTTTTCTAAGGAAATGCCGTTTACGCTACCGGCAAATTACTTTGATTGCTTACCAAAGATTATTCTACAAAAAATAAAATCAGCAACTTCTGAAAACAATACGTTTGATGAATTAGAAGCAATTTCACCTTTACTCAATACCATCAGCAAAAAAAATCCTTACGCTTTGCCAGATGGATATTTTGAAAACTTAGAACTTTCAAAAAATCAGGCTCCTATTGTTGAAGGTGGACGTATTATTAAAGCCAGGGTTTTCACTATGTACAGGTTGGCAGTTGCTGCAATAATAACCGCTATACTTAGTGTGGGTATTTTTTTAATGCTTGATAAAAAAATAAAACCTTTGCAGGCCAACACCAATAAAACAGAAATTAAAAATCTTACAGAGGATGATATTTCAGAATTCCTTTCAACCAACGCAAATACCGATGAAGCAAGCACTTCTATCCTATCAGCAGCTATCGTTTCACCTGACATTCACAATGCTGTAAAGGAAATTTCTGATGAAGAAATTAAACAATTTTTACAAGAAAGTGATTTGCCCGAAGGCATCTAAAAGAGCAATTTAAACATGAATAAAATAATAATTTTAATCTTTGGGTTTATAAACTTTGGTTACTTTTGTTTAGCACAACCACCGCAGGAAGGCAGAATGAAAAGAGCTGAAATGGTGATGGGTAATTTTCTGCAAAGAGAACTAAACCTGACTCCAGAAGAAGCCGAAAACCTAAAGCCTGTCTATAGAAACTATTTTATGGACATTAGAAATGCTAGAAAGGAAGACAACAGTGACCCTTTAGCTACAGAAGAGAAAATACTTAATATCAGAAAGAAGTATAAAACTGATTTCAAAAAAATATTAGGCACAGATGAACGAGTAAACAAGCTGTTGTTAGCTGAGAAAAAATTTAAAGACATTTTGCGGAAGGAACTTATTGAGCGGAAGCTCAACAGGACCGGGAGACCCCCCGGAATCCAGTAAATTGTTCACCTTATTGTTGAAATAGGTGTTTTTCATAGGTTAGCAACGGCCAGCTCTTTTTAGAGCCGGCCTTTTTTATTGAAAAAAGATTACTTGATTAGGATAACGTTATTCCTCAGATCAATCCTAATTCAACTGCGGATCAAAACCAATAGCAGCAAAGGGATCTTCAGTTTCTTCGCGGTTATCATTCCATTCTATAATAAAGTTATTCTTACCCTCGCCTATCATAATAGTCATGTAGTGCAACTGAATTAACTCTAACATAGAAAGGAATAAAAAAAGTGCATGTATTTTATCTTCACAATTTTCAAAAACCTTTTCAAAAGATACCGACTTGTGTTTACGTGCTACCCTAAGCACAGACTCACGGGTTTCTTCCATAGTAAAATTATACCTTACTACAGTATGCACAGGCGCATTTTGACGATCGTGAACTTTTTGCATTACTTTTTCAAAAGCCTTCATCAGCTTGAAAAGCGTGATGTTCTGTATCTCGGTGCCTTCGCCTGATTGCTCTCCTATGTAGGCTAGTTCACGTTGCACATTTCCACGTTTTATCATCTGCATACGAATGATTTCCATTTCGGCCATTTCTACAGAAGCTTCTTTAAAACGCTTGTATTCCAGTATTTTATCTATCAATTCCTGACGGGGATCTACCTCATTACCCAGTGAATCTATTTCTTTGCGGGGTAACAGAAGCTTGGCTTTAATGCGCATAAGGGTTGAGATGAACAAAATAAATTCGCTGCTCAACTCTATGTTTAGCGATTCCTGTGTATGTAAATAATCTAAAAACTCCCTGGTAATTCGATTGATAGGAATATTATAAATGTCTAATTCATCCCGCTCTATGAAAAATAATAGCAGGTCAAAAGGCCCCTCAAACTGTGGAAGTTTAATCTGATATGTTTCTACACTTGTCATTTCACCTGTTGATTTGTTGATGCGGCTAATATCTTGCCCGTTTTTACAAATGTATTGTTAAGTGTGTGGCTACGCTAAAAGGGAAATGAACAGTTAATGCACATGTGGATTAAGTATGGATAAGTAAAGTTGGATTTATTTTGTTTCACACAACGAAACTACAAATACAAAGTAACAACGGATTAGACTGATATTTTTATTGAATTTGAAAATAGGATTACAACATATAAAGAAATGAAAAAGGGGGAAAAGATGCCATTTTTTTTAAATGATGAAAGGATTGTGACCCGCAAATGCGAATTGCAGTCAACTTAAAAAGCCTGAAAGGCTTTCACCTGAATAGCCACGGGTGCAACCCGTGGAATGAAATAACCGGTTTTATTTACAACCCCAACGGGGTTGTACAATACAAAGCCTACAAATAGTGCAACCCCGTTGGGGTTGTAATAGAATAATGCTGCAATCCGCTACCGCGGGTTTTAACAACGGCTATTCAAATGTTACCCCTTCGGGGTAAACGAAACACCGATAAAACCCTTACTTGAAAAGGATATTTTGGCCATTTCAGTTTTAATTTAGTTGACGCTAATACGCAAATGCGGGGCAGGCAACAACGATGATGCTATGAAATACAAAAACTGGTACAAAAAAATACCCGACTGCAAAGAGCCGGGTATTTTTTTGTTGAAATATTCTTTTACTGCGTCAATGAAATCCTGATTTGTATGCCTGCCCTTACATTGGTTGTAGGTGCAGAAGTAGAAATGTATGGAATTACTTTTCTGCGGTCGTAATAGAGTTTTATATTGACCCTGTTGTTAAGTACATAATCTATTGACGGCTGCAGAGTGTACACTTTTTGCCCGCCGGTGCTAAAGGCATTGTCCTGGTCAAGACGACTGTTGCTTGTAGCATCGTCACGCATACTTACATCCAGACGGAAGTTTACATCGTTCTCCAGTTTTTTACCTTTGGTAAATGGCACCTTGAATGGAAGACTGAAACCTTTCTTTCTCCAACTTGCACCAAATGTCCATTCGGTACTATTGATCTCACTTAGTTGATAATCTACAAGGCTCAAACTTAACTGCCTGCTCTTTTTGTATTGGAAGCTACCGGTAACCTGACTGACTGTGGTAAAGTCCATACCGACAAGGGGTCCGAACGATTCCTGTATAGTTACATTTGGAACAAGGAAGTAGGGAATGAAATTTCCTGAAATAGTATCTCTGAAACTTGGGAATAAATAATTCAACCTATCCTCGTACAATAAGGCACTATTGAAAGTATTCATACCAAGATTTCCTGTATAAGCATGTGTAATACTAATGGTGCTGAAAGTGGAAGCCAATGATGGTATACGGGTAAGCCCTGTATAGGTAAGCCGCCAGTTTGGTAATGGTTTTATGGTACTGAATGGATTGCTCTTGATATTTGGATTGGCCTGTTTTATTAAACCCACCTTTTGTGGATCCTGACCGGTATATGCTGCTATAAAAGATGGAATTAATACATCCTGTGCATAACGGTTATAGCCAATGTAATAGCCATCTGCTGCCTTGCCTAAATTTTGTTGATACGGATTAGACAATGCCAGCCTTTCTGACAATATCAACCTGTATGTTTCAAACTTGCGGAAGGTTTCAGATATTTCCGTGGGCTTTCCTTTGCTGAAAAGTGTTTTGAATGCTATATATGATACATTGAAACCGCCTGTTGCTAATGGATTCAAATGCTGAAACTTTCCTCCATCAGATATTACCTTATACAATTCAGAATAGTCTTTTGTATAGGTCTTATCAAGGTTAAGGTCTATGGTAAACTCCCTGATTGGCTCTAGTTGTGCTGTGATGCTTAACTTCTGATCCAGACTTTGGCGATATAAATAGTTGAGCGTGGTATCTCTTGTTATCAGTCCATTTGCAGCTTTTTCTTCAAGCCATTGGTTATCGGGTTGTTTACCAAATACATAGTCTAACCCCGGTGCCATACTGTTCCAGTTTTGTCCAAGGTATTGTGTACTGTCTGTATAACCCGGAACACGGCTCTTATAATTTTCACCATAGTTAATAGAAGCACGTTTAACCATGGTAAGCAACCTACCTCCTGCCTTTTCTATACCATTCATTTCTACAGGACGATTGGCCCGTTGCTGACGGTAATTTCTTTTTTCTTCCCTACGTTGGGTTCTCCATTTTCTTAAAGCAACCCTACGTGCTTTGCCGGTGAGCCCTTTAACCACATCTTCTCTTGACGGAAGGGATGATTTAAATTCATCGTCCTTTTTATCCTCTTTAGGTTCGTCTTTTTTCTTCTCATCACCCAACGTATTTTTTTTGTTTTTGCCAGATTTTTTGCCACCTTTTTTGCCATCGCCCTTATCTTCATCACTTCCCTTGTCATCATCCTTGGGAGGTGCCGGTGCAGCATCCTGATCCAACGCTCTTAGCCAACGCACCTTGGAATATATACGGGTAAAGTCAAACTCACCATTGATGTTATTTTCCTGACTATTTTCAATTGTATTGCCCAGGTTAATGCCTAACTGTCTTTGTATACGGCTTGCACCAATCCAATTATAAGTAGTCGTATAACTGTAGCGTGCATTTACAAAACTGGTAAGCGGAAACTTAGAAAGCGGTAATGTATAGCTTGCAATAGCCTTTTGCTGGTAATTGGTATTTCTACCTCCATTTAATAAATTAGTGCGTACAGTATCATTTTTTTCTTTGGTATCAATTCTACCATAAGGTTCGTCTATACGTGCATTGTTAACTGCAGAAAAATCTACATTGAATGAGCGGGTAAGGTCCCAACGCATATTGTAATAACGGTCAAAAGTGAAAAACTTATCGTAAGTAGTATCTACTGCTTCAACCTTATTGTCAAAGCTGTTTACAATACGTGGTACAAACTCTCCAAACTGCCTGTTTATATCTGCCCTAAAGCTTAGCAAAGATGGTTGCGGATTAAAGTTGAGGTCTTTAATAAGTGTGTACCACTGTGATTTGGATTTAATAATTTTTTTAAATGGCTCAAGATACTTTGGAGCTGTATTGTTAAAGGTATAACCCAATCCTACTCTATGTTTTACTACATCATTGCGTTGTATAAGTGGCGTTGTTTGTTCAAATTTGATAAAGGAATAACTGACATCCAGATTGCTTGGACTCCATATTCTTGTTTTAGCACCGGGTGTTAATCTTACGTTGGTGAAGTTGACTGTTTTTATAGTGGTTTTATCAACTGCTGCTTTTTTAGCTGCAGACTTTTTATCACCGCTAAGGGTGTTTAGCTTATCCTTCAGTTTTATATCAAGGTCATAAGGGTCATATTGTGGCGACTTAACCGTTTGATTGATACTTGCATATACCGGAATAGAAATACCAACTGCCTTGGGTAATAGCTTGCCTAACTCAAGATTGGTTGCAATATCATACTGCATCAGGTCTTCTCTTGCCCTTTCGTTTATCCGTTGCTCCAATGTACCAAAACCTGTTGTATGAGTACTTGCAGATATTGCTAATGTACCGAGGTCAGCTAATGCAATATCTACACGTCCTGTTGCAGCATACCCCCCTTGCTCGTTGAGCTTGGAAAGTCGAAGTTCATTTATCCATATTTCTGCGTCAGCAGGTACACCATCAGATACAACTGTATTTTCGACTCCAACTAAAAACGCTTTTACCTCACCAAGATTGGGATTGCCCCTTATAGCAAATGATCTGTTTCCAATAGTTTGTTTATAATAACCATCGGGGCTAATGTTTGCAGCATTTCGTTGTGTTTTTAGCTGTATCAATTGTTGAAGATCTAAGTCTAGGCTATTACTATCAGGCCAAACACTTTTTTTGCCCTCTTCCGTATTTGGATATTGACCATTAGGAGTAATTTTAAGTGGTATTTTGATCTCATAATAATTATTTGCAAAATCATTTCCAATTCTTATTACAGCATTCAACTGATTTTCAAATAAAGCCTGACTTCCTTTAAGGGTTTCAGCATGTATAAACATACTTAACTTACCATATTGGCGCATATCGAGGTTCATTGTTTTGAATGCTCCACGTACAGTATTTGTTGCCAGATTACGAACCTGAAAACTCATTGCCTGCTCATTTTGCAGAAGATTTACACCATTGTTACTCAATTGCTGTACTCTTTCTATTCCGGGGGGTATCAGGTAGTTGACAGGTTGACGCTTACTGTTTTCCTCCACGTTTACTGCAAGCACATTGAAGTTGGTAGGGTCAGGTATGGGAATGGGTTGGTTAGTTCCTGTTGAGTCAATATTAAATCTCGCTGTCCTCCATTGGTTTCTTACTAAATCAAAAC
This sequence comes from Segetibacter sp., assembly GCA_043736115.1. Taxonomy (GTDB): domain Bacteria; phylum Bacteroidota; class Bacteroidia; order Chitinophagales; family Chitinophagaceae; genus Segetibacter. The sequence goes on from JAYTDC010000068.1 coordinate 55,296, forward strand.
GTGCAAAACGCAAAGTAACAGAGTCTTCAAAATCCGTAAGGAACATTCTCATAAATCTTATAGATTTAAAGTCAGGAATGTTACCAACTTTAGATTCATAGTTTTTAATAGGCACCCTGAATAAATACCAGTTTTCTACCCCTTGTGTTCCGTCTGCATAGGTAACCCTTACTTCTTGTTTATCGGTAATGTAGTTAGAACCAACGCCCATGTTTGGAGTAAGGTCAATTCTATATTGATAGTATTCTTCTGTTTCATTTAAGGTATTATCTCTGTTAAGATCTTCATTGTCAGGGTACAAAGTAGCTGCAGGGCTAAACTGTGAACTTGTGGTAGAAATGGGTGAATTGCCTTGTGGGTTGTTGTAGTCTTTGTAACGGCCAAGCAATCCTGTACCTGTAGCATCGTACGAAGCATCTCTGTACCATTTATAATCATCGTTAGAAGGATCATTTAACACCCTTGAAAGCAATGGCGAACCGGGAAAATTTTGCCTGATTATGTTAACATAATCTCCATTTCTTTTTACCAGTTCATCTGCATCATTTAAGCCATCAAAACCCACATCCTGAAAAGGCCTGTCGGCAGGATCGTTGCTAAAAGCCTGTGTCACCTGTATTGGATTCACCGGTGTTCTTCCCCAAACAGTAGAGGTATCTACAGCAGATGGTTGATTGGGTGAATTGAGACCATTTTCATAAAACCTCCTGCTATCTTTTAAGATGTCTTCACTTAAAGTACCAAGGTTAAGATAAAGTTTACCACCTCTGCTTGTTGAGTTTTTGATAAAAGGATCCTGCACCCAAAACTCCATAAACTCTACATTGCTGGTTTCAAAATCTGTTTGATCAAGGGCACGCATAATACCGCCCCATTTAGCGGCAGGATTTTTAAATTTACCACTACCATCCAATTCGGATATTCTGCTTTCGAAGTTGTAAGGGCCAATATCTTTTGGATAAAAAGAAAGGTCAAAAGTTACCGATTGATTTTCACCAAGATTATTGGTACGCTGTGGAAAAAGCTCCTGATTGTAAACGGCTCTTACCCGTGGATCACTTAACTCTATTACATTTTTCTTGAGTGGATTATTAGCACTATTTCTATCCTGTAGTATGGGTTCAATATTGTACCACGCCAACTTTGCCCTGTTTTTGTTGTAGTCTAAACTATCATTGAGTGCTGCTTCAGCAAATTGTTGCGGTGTACTTGCCAAAGCCCATGATATAAAAGGGAAACGAAGGTCAATACTGTTTCTTGTTCCTTCAAAATCGTCAATGTAAATTAAGCCTTCATCGCCTGAGCCAATTTGAGCCGGATGCCCCGGTTTAAGAATTGCCGCTTCACCATAAGCATTGATGGTGGACATTGCCGTAGTGTTATAAAAAGGAAGTTTGTTCAACAATCTGGTAAGACCCGGGGCTTCAGTACGGTAGTTGAAATCAAGCCCGTACATGGTGTTCTTGATTGGGTCGTCTCCATAATTGACTTTGGTAAAAAATGGTCTTTCTGATAAACGAACTATACTGGCACCCAAAGACAATTTTTTGTTAGCAATATAATCCAATCGCAGCCCCATAAAGTTGCGCTGCTGCACCCCAAAACCTGCATTGTTTTCAAACTGTACATTTACCGGGATACCACTGTTTAGGATTGCACTATTAAGGATTTTAACCGTACCAAGGTTATAATCAATACTAAAGTCAAAACCTTCGCGGAGTACCTGCCCACCCGCCGATACAGTAACAGAACCTTGTGGTACATTAAATGCTCCCAGATATATTTCTGATGCCGAGTTGCCCTTACCCGAACCTTGCATTACAAAACGATTAAGGTTGGCATAGGTCTGTGCTATTGCCTTTATGGAATCATAGAGCGGATAGTAAATGTATTTGTCTTTTACGGCCTGACTTTGAGAATTGAAAGCCAAAGCTTCAAGGTCTCGTCCAAAAGGTTCAAGTAAAGGGAATATTATTTTACCCTGTTGCGATAATACCGTAAAGCCTTCTACAAAATCAAAAACACCATCGGGTTGTGGGTCATTTTGGTTGTTCAGCCGGTCCATATTTAAAATGCGTAATAAGGAACGACCCGAAACAACAGTATCTGATTGGGGTAAAAACCGCTTCAGTCCACCACTCGGCTCCTCGTATAACACATTCAGCTTAAAATCTTCTCTTGTTATACCGGGTAGGTCAAGCGAGTAAACGTTTTTCATCATCCACTTCCAAATAGGTAATTTGGGTCTTTGAGAGGTGGCTTTCAACAATTTTAAAAACAACACTTTTTGTACGCCTTGTGTTGAATCTAAAGTTACATCCTGCGCAAATTCGCCCACCTGATAGACTTTGCCGTTATAAGTATATTGATAGGCTACACCCAATACTTCATCAGGCTGTAACTGTTGGTTAAGGGAGACAAACCCTATTTGTGGATTGAAATAATATTCGTTGGGAGTGAGCTTGCGGGCAAATGTTTTTTCATAATCCTCAACTGGCTTTAAACCAAAACCAGGCCCCGTAAGTGTTGTGTTTACCAATACAGGATTACGGCTAAGCTGCAATAGTTTGGAATACAAATTATTAGCACCATTATAAGGTAATGAACCATCACCGTTTGATGGATTATTATTTGGGTTGTAAGGTTTACCCTCACCCAAATCCATTAAAGCTACAACATCACGTGTATCAGTGGTAGCACCGGTACGATTGGTTACCCAAACTTCAATACGCATAATTTGTACCTGACTGTTTACAACAGGTACATTTTTCATGGCTTTGTTATAATTCTGACGAAAATAATCACCTAACAAAAAGTGCTTGTTTTCTTCGTAATCATCTAATCTTTTGTTGAAAGTAGTAGTAGCTGCCCCGCCCTGCAAAGCCAAAGACTGACGTTGTGCTTTTTGATTAGCCAATACACCGGTTACATATAACTTGCCAAACTGCAGCGATGTCTTAACACCAAATAAACTTTGTGCACTTGGTATCAATGTTCCCTTACTTGTATAGGATACATTACCAGCTTCTATTGACTTAATAATCTCATCGTCCATGCCTTTGTAGTCCAGTTTTAGCTGATTTTCAAAGTCAAAGTTGGCCAACGTGTTATAGTTAATGGGTAGCTTTAATTTATCACCGATGTTTGCAATAACATTGATGTTGGAATTCATGTTGAAATCAAATCCACCATTCTTTCTTGCACTTTCAGGCAATGTAGGATTTTCTATATTTTGTCCCTGATAACCTGCGGTAATGTCCACATTTCCCTGTGGCCTTATATCTACTTTTAAACCATTTGGACCAACACCAAAAATGCGGTCAAAAAGCTTATCGTAGGTTTTAAGCTTAGGCCGTGAAACTTTTCTGTTAAGGATGCTAAGTGTGTTGGCTCTTTTTCTAAAATATTCGGCCTCCTGTTGCTGCGCTTTAAAACGCATCATTTCGTCAAACGTAAGATAGGTGGGTGTTCGGTAGTAGCTGTTACCAATTTTTTCTACAATAATGTATTTTTTAGAAATGGGATCGTATTCTACATCTCTTTTTATATAAGAAGTATCAGAGAAGTTAAACGGATTATTGGAACGGTAGGTGAATGGATCGCCCTGTCTATCCTGAATAGGATAACGTGTAGTATCTCCACTACCCCCGGTTTGGGCGTAAGATCGGGCTACAAAAATTGCGCTTAAAAAAATAACAATAATTGCCTGCTGAAAGTATTGATTTCGACGGTTCAAAACTAAAAAAGCTGATTATGTACAAGTTATTCCGATAGGCTAAATATTTTTGAGCGCTTTTTTTATCAAATCTTCAAGCAATATATTGATATTTTCTGATGTAACTACACTTTTTACAGCTTTTTCAGCATTTTGTCTTGGGATTCCTAAGGATACTAATGCATTTAACGCATCATTTTCTACTTTATTAGTGGCAGGAACCAACAACATATTCTCATTGTAGTTTTTTGCCAACTTATCCTTCAATTCCAGAATAATTCTTTCTCCCGTTTTTTTACCAATTCCTTTGATACTTTCTAAAAGCTTTGCGTTGCTTTGCACTATGGCTTTTATTATCTCATCTGGCTTCATTCCGGACAACATCATTCTGGCTGTAGCTGCACCCACACCAGAAACACTAATAAGTTGAACAAATAAATCTTTTTCAGATTGTTCAAAAAAACCATATAAAGTCTGCCCGTTCTCAAATAAATGTAAATATGTATAAAGCTGCCCGCCTTCCTGACCGCTTATAGCAGAGTAGGTATGCAGGCTAACCTGACACTCATACCCTACCCCATTCACATCAACTATAATCTGGGCCGGATTTTTTACAATAAATTTTCCTCTGACAAAAGCAATCATATCTACAATTAAACAGATTTCAAAATTAAGAAGGGAAGGTGAATTTTTACCTACTAATTTTATCAAGGTAGCTTAAAAAATTACGAATGAATCCTCCTTTCAGATTTCAAGAATAATCATTTACTTTTATTCCTCGAAATAAATAATCATTAAACCGACTGAATGACACGAAAAGTAACTGCAGCAATTACCGGAATAGGGGGATATGTTCCCGAATACAGATTAACAAACAAAGAGTTAGAAAAATTAGTTGATACAAATGACGAATGGATAACAAGCCGAACAGGAGTAAAAGAACGCCGCATACTCAAGGGAGAAGGAAAGGCAACAAGCGACCTTGGTGCACCTGCAGTGTTGGATTTGTGTAAAAAAAGAGGACTTGACCCATTAGAAATAGATTGCATCATTTGCTGTACCGTAACCCCTGACATGACATTTCCAGCTACAGCAAATATTATAAGTGAAAAAATTGGTGCTAAAAATGCATTCAGTTTTGATTTGGGCGCTGCATGCTGTGGATTTCTATTTGGCCTTACTACCGGCACTGCGTTTATAGAGTCGGGACGTTACAAAAAAGTGGTAGTAGTAGGTGCAGATAAAATGAGTGCAATTGTAGATTACAGTGATCGTACCACCTGCATATTATTTGGTGATGGAGCAGGTGCCGTTTTGTTAGAACCTAATACAGAAGGATATGGTGTTCAGGATAGTATTTTAAAAACAGATGGCAGTGGGGAGAAATATCTGCACATGAAGGCAGGAGGTACAAGAAAACCCTCCAGCATGGAAACTGTAGCGGCCAAAGAACATTATATTTATCAGGAAGGCCAATCAGTATTTAAATTTGCTGTTGTTGGAATGGCCGATGTGGCCTACCAACTATTAGAAAAAAGTAACTTAAAAGGCGAAGACATTGCATGGCTTGTACCGCATCAGGCCAACAAAAGAATTATTGATGCAACTGCAAATCGTATAGGCATACCACCTGAAAAAGTTATGCTTAACATCATGCGCTATGGCAATACAACCTCAGGCACAATACCTCTTTGTCTATGGGAGTGGGAAAGCCAACTGAAAAAAGGTGACAATCTGGTTCTAGCTGCCTTTGGTGGCGGCTTTACATGGGGTGCCACTTTGGTGAAGTGGGCTTATTAAGTGGGTTTATTGGTTAACTAGTTAATTGGGCTTATCGTGATTTTAGGCGTTTTTGCCTTCCATTAGCACATTTTACCATTGCGCCATTTTCACATTAATTATTTCCTCCTACTCCACTCAATAAAATCTGTGGCGGGTATTTTATTAATGCCTAACTGTCGTAACATGGTTACCAACTGTCCACGATGGTATGTTTGGTGATTAAATAAATGAAGCAACATTTGGTAAACGGGTTGTTTGAATTGTTCTTTTTTGGAATTACGATAAAGAAATTCGTGCTCAAAAGCAGCAACAGTGCTTTTATCTATCCATTCTTTCCATTGAGTTGAATAAGAAATTAGATCCTTATTAATTTCTGGTATTGTTTGCTTCTTTTCTTCTAAAGGAAAAATTGTTTCGACCAACTTTAGCCTTTGCCACCAAATCCATTCTACATCTCTTAAATGCTGTAGTGTTAGTCTTATGCTACTAAAGCTACTGATGATTTCCTTATCTGCAAGGCCTTCATCAAGATTGTCTATCAACTTAGCCAATTGCTGATTTGCCCAAAGATTGTATGCTGCAAATTGTACAAGTAGTTCTTTCAAGTTTGTATATTTTTGATTTATTGATTCAAATATAAAGCGAAGTTATTGAAGCAATAAGCAAAGCCACTAACAAATAAATTGAACCTTATGAATAACGTCACCATAAGAAAAGCAGTCAGCGAAGATTGTCCACGGATTTTAGAGTTGGTAAAAGAACTGGCGGTGTATGAAAAGGCACCCGATGAAGTAACCGTAACTCCTGAACACTTTGCTGAAAGCGGTTTTGGCAGCAACCCTGTTTGGTGGGCTTTTGTAGCAGAATTGGATGGTGTTGTACAGGGCTTTGCATTGTATTACATCCGCTTTAGCACATGGAAAGGTCAGCGTTTGTACCTTGAGGATTTAATAGTTACAGAAGCTTTGAGAGGAAAAGGTATAGGTCTACAACTGTTTGCAAAATTGGTGCAAGCAGCAAAAGAAAAGAACTTATCTGCTATTGTTTGGCAAGTACTTGAATGGAACGAACCCGCAATTAATTTTTATAAAAAACTCAATGCAAAGTTTGATGCAGAGTGGGTCAACTGTAGCGTTGATGTTTAATTTTTTTAAATTGAAAATAATTATCAAAAAAAAGCCCCGACAAGAATTATTTGCCGGGGCTTTTTTTTATAATTATTCCTAGCTACAACCCATACTGTTACCACAATTGAGGCACTTGTAACAAGTGCCGCTTCTTAGGGTTATGTGTCCGCAAACATTACAGGCGGGTGCATCGCTTTGCATATTTTTGGCAGCAGCATTAACAGCATCTATACCCGCATCCATTTTTACAGCATGCATAGTTCTAACCTTTTGAGGTTGAACTACAGTAGGTGTAGATGGAGTAACCCGAACACTGCTTAACTCATTTTTTTCTGTTTTAACATCGTCTGTGTCATCACCTAGATTACCTACTTCAGGCTTGTCTAATACATGAACCAAATCAGTACGGCCCATGTATTCGTAAGCAAGGCAACGGAAAATGAAATCTACAATAGATGATGTCATTTTAATGTTCGGATGATCTACCATACCGGCAGGTTCAAACTTGGTGAATACAAATTTCTCTACAAATTCTTCTAACGGTACACCGTACTGTAAGCCTACAGAAACTGCAATGGCAAAACAGTTCATTAGACTGCGTAGTGTGGAACCTTCTTTGGCAAGGTCTATGAATATTTCTCCGAGGGTATTGTCGTTGTACTCACCGGTACGTAAGAAAATAACCTGACCGCCAATCTTGGCTTTTTGCGTAAACCCAAGACGTTTTGCAGGCAAAGATTTTCTTTGTACAATATTACTTAGTTTACGCTTCAATACAGTATCCGGAGAATCCTGCATACGCTTGGTTACTTCTTCCAATAACTCTTCTACTGTAAGTTTACTTAGGTCAACAATATTTGTTTCGTTTGTTATTGTTTGATTTTCTGTAGCAACTACACCTTCCTCTCCTACAGTTTCATCCGTTTTCTTTTTCTTATCGCTTTTGTTGCTAAGTGGTTGAGACAACTTAGAACCATCTCTGTACAAGGCATTAGATTTTAAACCAAGCTGCCAGCTAAGTAAATAACAATCTGCTATTTCTTCTACAGTAGCTTCGTTGGGCAGATTAATGGTTTTGGAGATTGCACCGCTGATAAATGGTTGCGTAGCACCCATCATACGTATGTGTCCATGTGGATGTATAAAACGTTGTCCTTTTTTACCACATTTATTTGCACAATCAAAAACTGATAAGTGCTCCGCTTTCAACAATGGCGCACCTTCTACGGTCATAGTGCCACAAATAAAATCGTTTGCTTTATCTATTTGTTCATCGGCGAAACCTAATTCTTCCAACAGGTTAAAATTCCAGTCGCTGTATTGTTCTTGTGAAAAACCAAGCCTTTCCAAACATGCATCACCAAGCGTAAATCGATTAAATACGAAACCTATTTCAAATGCAGACTTTACTGCATCGCTTAGTTTTTTTATTTCATCAGCAATAAATCCTTTCTCACTAAGTGTTTGTGGATTTATGAAAGGAGCACCGTCAAAAGTACCCGAACCAACTGCATACTTAACAATTGCATCAGCTTCTTTCTCACTATAACCCAGATTTTTTAACGCTAAAGGAACTGATTGGTTTATAATTTTGAAATATCCACCACCGCTTAACTTCTTAAACTTAACCAATGCAAAATCAGGTTCAACACCTGTTGTATCACAATCCATTACAAGTCCAATAGTACCCGTTGGAGCTATAACTGTAGTTTGTGCATTGCGATAGCCATATTTTTCGCCCATTTCCACTGCTTCATCCCATGCTTTGCAGGCAGCGGTCAGCATATAATCCGGACAGAATTTTGCTTTAATACCTTGTGGTTTTATGCTTAATTTCTCGTAGCTGTCTGCATCATATGCAGCTAACCTGTGGTTGCGCATTACACGCATCATGTCTTCTTTGTTTTCAGGATATTTGCTAAAAGTACCCAGGAACTTGGCCATTTCAGCACTTGTTCTGTATGCAACACCGGTCATAATTGCTGATATTGCACCTGCTATTCCCAACGCCTCTTCGCTGTCATAAGCTATACCACTAACCATTAATACGCTACCAAGGTTTGCAAAGCCTAGCCCCAATGTTCTATAGTCATAGCTTAGTTGTGCTACCTCTTTGCTCGGGAACTGTGCCATCAATACAGAGATTTCCAACACCACAGTCCATAGACGGCAGGTGTACTCAAATCCTTCAACATCAAGCTTTCCTGTTACATCATCGTAAAATTTACGAAGGTTTACAGAAGCAAGGTTACAAGCTGTATTGTCAAGGAACATATATTCAGAACAAGGGTTAGAAGCCCTTATTTCACCACCTTTGGGGCAAGTATGCCACTCGTTGATGGTAGTGTTATATTGCGTTCCCGGATCAGCACATCTCCATGCTGCATAATTTATTTTATTCCACAATTCCTTTGAAGGAATTCTTTTCATTACCCTGCCATCAGTTCTTGCTTTTAATTCCCAATCTTCACCTTTGGCCAGTTTTTCAAAAAACTCATTTGGGATACGTACAGAGTTGTTAGAGTTCTGACCACTAACAGTTCTGTAAGCTTCACCTTCGTAATCACTTGGATAGCCTGCCGCTATTAGTGCACCTACTTTTTTCTCCTCTTCTACTTTCCAGTCTATAAAATCAACAATTTCAGGATGATCTAAATCCAGACAAACCATTTTGGCGGCACGCCTTGTTGTTCCACCACTTTTAATAGCACCTGCTGAACGGTCTCCAATTTTCAGAAAACTCATTAATCCGCTTGAAGTACCACCACCACTTAGCTTCTCATGTTCGCCGCGAATATTAGAGAAATTAGTACCCACACCTGAACCATATTTAAAAATTCTTGCTTCACGTACCCATAGATCCATAATGCCTCCTTCATTTACCAAATCATCCTCAACACTAAGAATGAAACAGGCATGTGGTTGTGGCCTTTCGTAGGCAGAACTTGATTTTTTTAATTTACCATCATTCTGATCTACATAGTAATGTCCTTGTGGCTTACCTGTAATACCATAACTTTCGTGCAATCCGGTATTGAACCATTGTGGGCTGTTTGGCACACATGCCTGATTAAGGATTGAATACACTAGTTCTTCGTAAAAGATGAGCGCATCCATTTTACTGTTGAAGTAGTTGTATTTCTCGCCCCAGACTCTCCAACAATTAGCCATACGGTGGGCTACCTGCTTTACAGATGTTTCGCGGCCAAGGCTCCCATCAGGCTGTGGCACACCGGCTTTGCGGAAATATTTTTGTGCAATGATGTCTGTAGCAATTTGACTCCATTGAGCCGGAACTTCTACATTATTCATTTCAAAAACTACTTCTCCGGATGGGTTTCGGATTATGCTTGTCCGATAGTCATAGGTAAACATATCGAAAGGATTCACTCCTTCTTTTGTGAAGCGACGTTGAAACTGAAGTCCCTTGTTGGTTTTGGGCGTGGCCATGAGCAATGTATTTATAGATTTAGGTAAAATTTTTAAATGTCAATTATAGTTCCCTTAATAAAAGCGGGATTACGAAAATATTTTTTCCTAGGGAGAAAGAGTAAGTATTAATATCAACAGTCTGTGGAAAAACTTTATTCCAACATCCCCAGATATTGGCAGGACTGCATTAGAGAAAGTTATTACCAAAAAAATATTTTTTGGGGATAATTTTTACCTAAAAAATGGAAATATTATTA
>JAYTDC010000069.1:0-2306 GCA_043736115.1 Segetibacter sp.
ATGGTGAATATATCCATTCTCACGATTTTAAATCCAAAGATCGTTTTACAGGAAAGCGCGTTCTGGTAATAGGTGGAGGAAATTCTGCTTGTGACTGTGCGGTAGAATGCAGTAGGGTTGCGGAGTATGTAGCCATTAGTATGAGAAAACCACAGTATATCGTGCCAAAGTTTATGATGGGCAAACCTACCGATACATTTAATGATGCGTTGAGATTTGTGCCTGACATAATTGCTGAGCCACTGAGAAAACTTAGTTTAAAACTGCAGATTGGTAATTATAAAGATTATGGGCTGATGACACCGGATTTTCCCATTACAAAAGATCACCCTACAGTCAATTCAGAGCTACTCTATACGCTAAGACATGGTAAAGTAATGCCAAAAACGGGAATAGAAAAAGTAGAAGATAAAAGAGTCTATTTTACAGATGGTACATCAGAAGTTTTTGATGTTATCATCGCTGCAACGGGTTATAAAATAGCAACACCATTTTTTGACTCTGAATTTTTGGATTATTCTGATGCTGACAGCATTCCATTGTTTTTGAGGATGTTTCATCCTACGTACCACAATCTAATTTTTATAGGATTGGTGCAACCTCAGGGCTCCGTATGGCCACTTTCAGAAGCACAATCCGGTTTAGCAGCTAAATACATTCAAGGTCATTGGAAATTACCCACCAACATAGCTGAACTTGCCCAAAAGGAAGCAAATAAGATTTCAAAAGATTTCCTGAAAAATAAACGGCATACCGTTGAAGTTCACTTTACACCATATCTGGAAACAATTAGTAGGTGTCAAGTTTCACAACGTTGTTGAAGTATTTGATTTTATAATCTTATGTAAATCTAATAATTTCTGATAAAATTGTTGTGGATTTTGGATAAAAATTTCTGGCTTAATTCTGAACCATTTTTCGAGTGCATTAAATGGTGATTTAACATTAAGCTCTTTTTTCAATGAACCATGTCTTCGATACAAATTATAAAAGACTAAAAACTGGATTAGTGCTCTGTTCATTGCGGTATAACTTGGGTACTTTTCGATTAGGATTGTATTATTTTTAATAGTACCATTAGCTCTTTCTACCATTCCATTTGTTTTGGGAGTTGCTGGTTTTGTAAGTCTGTGATCAATTTGATGTTCACTACATTTTTGATCAAGTTTAGAAGGCTTGGTACATAAATTACCCTTTTTACTACGAATCAGAGAGTTGGTGAACTCTAGTCCATTATCAGTCAGAATATGAGTTATCTTGAAAGGGAAGAAGGCTACACAGTGTTCGAAAAAAGCTTCTGTACTTTCGGCTGTTTTATCGCAATAAACGCAAAAAGTCATCACCCTGGTTGCCCTATCTATAGCGACGAAAAGGTAGTATTTTTGCCCATCGAATGCTGGAAGATAGGTCACATCAATGTGAAGGAAACCTGGCTGATATTCTTTAAATTTGTTTGCCTTTTCCTTTTGATCCTTCGGAACCACATTAATAATATTGGCGACAAAACATCGATAAACGGAACTTTGAGATATTTTGGGATTATGGGCTAACATCATTTCGTGTACTTCGCTTATGGACACCCAGGAAGCTTTACGAATGCTTACCGCGAGTGCTTTTTCAATATCCGTTAAGGCGTAATTAATATGATCCGGACGCGAAGAAACATCATCAATAAAACCCCTTGCCTTCCATTTGGTAATGGTGTTGACAGATGTATTAAATTGAGCGGCCTGAGCAACATTAGAAATATTAGGGCACAACTGAATGTGTTTTCTGATGTTATGATTGGTGGTGGCATTAGAATGGTAAACTTGTTGCATGATATTTTTATAGGTGTAAAAACAAATGTAATCAAATTTTGCCAGCCCCCCCTTTCTTACTTCGTTTCGGCTACGCCTTCACTCCGTAAGAAAGGGGGGGCTGGTGCCCCAACAACCTAGTGAAACTAGACAATTATTAAATAAACATTTTGATGGAGTTTTGTGAAATGAAATACTAAAATATTATACTTCAATTAAAAACAAAAATAAAGTGAAAGCAAATCGTTATCATCTGGTTTTGGTCAGTTTGTGGCTTTTGTGTACATTAAATACATCATACTGCCAAACTCCAAAACACATTTTTTCTATCCATACCGGCTATAGCAATGGCAGGGCAAATATCCGATACGACTTTTTAGAGCCTTTTTTTGAGACATCAGTTAAAAAAAATATTGGAAACACCACACCTGATGACGAGTATTTTATAGGTTTTGGATACAATGTCAGGGTTGGACAAAAAGCAAGCGTCGGGTTGAATATCAATTA
>JAYTDC010000070.1:0-31803 GCA_043736115.1 Segetibacter sp.
TTGCCATCCTTAGGTCCGTTATTGACACCACCATCAAAAATGGAAATAACGTCCTGAACGCTTTACAACTAATCGCTACTTTTGGAACTGAATAGTTACAAAATTTGTTTGTTTGGATTTTTTCTTTTTCGTAACAAATCCATAGCCAGTTCAAGACCGGCAACAGTATTAGTGTGGTATGGGCCCACCTGAAGGTAAGGAAGATCTTTTATTTCTATAGGCCATGCGTCATTACCAAATACAACAATATCCAGTGTGTCTTTGGGGTATTTTGTGGTTATGAGTTCACTCAATGCCATAGCTACTTTTTTAGCCGGTGTAATTCTGTCCTCGCCGTAGAGAATCATACTGTGACTGATATCAATCATCAATACCGTGCTTGTTTGTGATTTATAATCAGTCTCACGAATACTCAAATCATCCTCATTCATTCTAAAACTATCTATACCATGATTGATTTGTGCATTTTTTATGCTTTCAGTAAAATCGATTTGCTCCATAGTATCGCCAAACTGAAAAGGACGAATATCCGGACTAATTTCATCGCCTCCACCCGGTTTAAATGTATCATGATTGCCTTGTTTTGATTTTTTTAATTTTCCGAAAATTTCTTCAAGACTGCTTTTGCGAATACCTTGCTCTGTTTTCCCTGTAATGGAAATAGTACCATTTACCGGGTTTTCATCTATATATCCTTTTTCTTTAAGTTCGTCTAAAAAGTCACCCATGCCATACTCATCATTAGTCAACCCATATTGATTGTCTAATTGGTTGAGCCATTGCAGGGTTTCCTGCACATCGCCACTTGTATAAGTGAGCAGTTGATAAAACAGATTGAGCAGTTGCTCAAATTTGCTTTTAGTTTCTGTATTTGGATCGTATTGGGTAAACCTATGAAAACGCACTTTATAATTTTTTAGTTAATCAATTAATGGTAAAAATTAAATTACCTATTGCGAGAAAATATAGAACATTTTTAATTACTAATTAGTTCTACAAATTACCCAAAAATATGTTACTTCATATTTTTTGTATCACATTTTACCGTTAATATAAAAATTATAATAATCGAAAGCACCATGAATATAGGAGATGAAATATTGAAAGAACATTCACTGCAACAAGCAAAAAAAATAGCCTCCTATGCAATAGCAACACCCAAACTGTTTTCAGAATTAATGGATTGCTTTTTAAGCCCGGATTATAGAATGAGTCAACGTGCAGCCTTTGCACTTGGTCATGCAGTAGATTTAGCGCCATTAAGGATTATGCCCTATATAAAAACATTGGTTTATCAACTGCATAGAAAAGATGTTCATGTTGCTATATTAAGAAACTCATTGAGAATTTTAGAAAGAATTAAGATACCTGAAGTATTGCATGGTGAAGTGATTGACACTTGTTTCAAATTTTTGGTAGATGTCAACGCTGCAATTGCAGTAAAGGCATTTGCTATGGGTATTTTAGATAAGTTGAGTAATTTTTATCCTGAAATATTACCTGAATTGAAATTAATAATTGAAGACAAATGGGAACATGAAACTCCTGCTTTCAAGTCGCGGGGAAGAAAAATTTTGAAAAAGCAGATTGTTAAATAATGAGCAATCATCTTTCATACAATTCTATAGGAAGCAAGTCAGGATCAGTAAAAAATGTAAACCGTTTATTAGTAAATTCATCTTTCCTGATAGGCTCTGCAATTATGTTTTGGCTATTTAAGAATTCTATTGACTTATCAATATTATCAACTTCAAAGGCAATATGCCTTAGCCCTACTGCTTCGGGCTGTGATAGTCTTTGAGGCGAATCAGGAAAAGAAAATAACTCAATTATATAATTTTTATTCAAAGAAAGATCAAGTTTATAAGACAATCGTTCTGTTCTATATATTTCCTGCTCAATTTTAAAACCTAATATTTGAGTATAAAATGTTTTGGATTTTTCATAATTGCTGCAAATGATAGCAATATGATGAACTTTATTTAATTGCAGCATCAGTATTTTTTACAAAATGAATTTTCGTTTGTTGATTGCAGTTAAAAGTAATCCTTTGAAAACCTTGTTTTACTCTCCATAAATATCTAATAACCCATCGGGCAATTTTACATAAACTAGTTTTTGTTTTTGATCTATTTTTTGAAGACTTTCCTGATGTATAGGTATAAGTGCTTCATTGCCTTTATATATTATTTTGCAAAATACCTGCATGGGTTGTTCTATTACTTCTATTACTTCGCCTATTTGCTTACCCTCATTAATCATCATAAACCCGAGTAACGAAATTGGGGAAGATTTAGCTGCATATCTATCAAAGTCATTTTTTAGTAACCAAACTTCTTTTTGAGTTAACCTTTTTGCACCTTCCTTTGTATTAAACCCTTCAAGCTTTATAAAAACTTCGGCATCATTTTTTGCTGTGGCCGATTCTACAAAATACGGCAAAAAAACACCTTTCTTTTCTTCTATAAAAATAGTTTGCAACCCCTTAAAGTCAGTTTTTTTACCCAATGCATGTTTCACCACTACTTCGCCTGTTAATCCATGTGTTGCAGCTATTTTTCCTATGCTAAAATAATTACTCATCAGATAAATTTAAGAATAGTAATAAATAAATAATTTTCTTTATTATGAAAATTAAAATTGGTAAAATCTATCATATTATCGAGAAATGTTTATAATTAAAAAGTCCCCAACAATTGTCAGGGACTTCAATTACTTAAGCCTATAGAAAATTATTCTGCAGGTGTAGCATCTTCAGTTGGTGCTTCAGCTTCAGGTTGTGGAGCTTCAACTGGTTTCTCAACACGCTTTACAACAGGCGGATTTCTTCTTGCTCTTTGTTTGTTGCGGTTATCATCACCACGCTTTCTGATTTGCGACTCATGTTCAGTGTGCCAAACCTGGAATTTTTCCATGGCAGTAGCCTCATCAAACAATCCTAGTGTAACCCCACGTAATAAGTGCTTAAGAAATAGAACACCTTTGAAGGAAAGAATGCGCCTTACAGTATCTGTAGGTTGAGCACCTTTTTGCAACCAATCCAATGCCTTTTGGCGATCTAACTGTACAGTTGCTGGCACAGTTAATGGGTTATAAGTTCCAAGCTTCTGGATGAATTTTCCATCTCTTGGTGCACGGCCGTCAGCAATTACAATAAAGTAAAATGGACGTTTTTTACTGCCATGTCTTTGCAGTCTCATTTTTACAGGCATCTTAAATAGAAATTTAAATGCGGTTATTAAATATTATTTGGAGCGCAAATATAAAGTATGAAAAGTAGACTTCCAAAACATTACAAGATTAAATTTTTACATTTACTTAAAATATTTTCCACATAAATCCCAAATTGAGAAATATTTAAAATTCAAGTTTACAAATCAACTTCTATGACCATACATTCGCTCCACATCTTTTACAATAAGCTCAATTGATTGGTCTCTTTCGTCTTGTGCCGGATCAAAGTTTTGCTTGAGGTTACTACCGAAGATAACAGCTACAGTTTGCCAAAATCCGGCGGTAAAACCTCCTTTATATTCCTTAATTAAATTGTAACAATTGTTATTGGTTTCCCTGTAAATAAGCTTCATTAATACTTTGCCCTGATAAACTGAAAGATTAGTCAGTTTATCGGCAAACTCTCTTTTTAGATCCTTTTCTCTTGACTTTATGATATTCTTCCTTTGTTCTTTATTGACAACATTTGTAAGCAGCAGGTTTACTTCGTTAATAATCTTTCCGGCGGCTTTTGCATAAGGATAAGTAACATAAACTGCATTCCTAAGCCTACTCCATTCTGCCCAGTATTTCTTCCACTTTTCCAGCATTTTTGTGTGTACTGTCACATCTATCATTCTGCCTGCCGGTATTGTATCTCCATCGTAAACAACTGCATAAACCTTAAGCGTATCGACTGTTCCGGTTTGGGCATATGCTTTTTGCCCTGATACAAATAGGGCAAAAAGTACTACACAACGAATTAATATGTTTCTAATACAATGAATCATTCTGATGTCAAAATAAAAATAGAGGAAACTATTCTTATTTATGCTGCATTTATATTAAAGTAACCTTATAACGAATAATTTATGATTTTCTATACAATTAAGAATTATGGAGGAATATCTTACCATGCATTTTTAACTTGATTGTAATTATAAGAAGAAAATAAAATAAGAAAAGCTTCTCTTTAAATGATTTGGAAATAATTTAAAGATTTATCTAAAACACAATTTTCAGACTGTAAATTACTAGAATACAAAAAAAGTCACTAAAATATTGACTATAAATTTTTTATAAGGTTTTGATGGAATTAAATATTAAATATATTAAAATCAATAAAAATTACTTAATTTATCTTTATTTAAATTTTAAATAAATACTATAAATTATTGACAAACAACTAATTAGTTGCAGAATTTACATTTAAGTTTCCCCATCCCAAATTATTACTTTTTGTTGGGTAATTGCTAGAATTCTGTATCATCTTCGTTACAACCTGATCACGGGTCATAGTTGGAAATCTACTCCAAATAAGTGCAGCCATACCCGCAGTTGTAGCTGTAGCTACTGACGAACCTCCTACTGTTGAGGGCACATTTCCACTCATTGCAAGACTTAAAGGGCGGCGGCCATTTGCAGATTTTTCCATCACTACAGTAAAATCAGTTTCTACACCTTGATGACATTCACTGCAATTGGAGTTAAAATTATTGTCTTTTACGCCTGTTACCGCATTCACCTCCGCCATATATCCCGGAAAAATTACTCCAAACCAACCTGCAGACCAACCAAAAGAAGTACCTGCTGCACAAAACAAAAGTTTGCCTTTGCCGTAGGCGTATTTTATTGCATCACTCAATTGTGAGCTACTCGTAATTTTACCCATACTCATACTGATTATTTTAACATCGGCACGGTTGGCAGCATTGGTGTAGGCATCGGAAGCACCTTTTACTTCACGGCTATCGTCAAGGTAAACATCTGCAGCTGCACGACAGGTTACAAGATTGCAGTTGTAAGCTACACCACAGGCGGCGCCATCAGTACCTCTTGGGGCTGCACATGCACCGGCCATAGAGGTGCCATGTCCGCAACCGTCATCGGGGGTTTCTACCGAACCGGTAGGAATACCTAAAAATGTAGACCTGGGGAGGGTAACAATTTTCTCAACAGTTCTGCCAGATGAACTCCCCTGATTGAAAGTACTTCCAAGGTTTTCCTGATCAAATTCGCTTCCGGTATCTATTATAAATACTTTTATTCCACTGCCGGTTGTTTTTGTCCATGCGCCGGGGATGCCATGAAACTGATAATTCCACGATTGCTTAGTATTGGGTAAAATGGTGGTGTAATCAACCTCATTTATCAAATTTGTAGCTGCAACGTTGCTACCGCAACCACTACTGCTTGCAGTTTTGTTGGCTGTATTTTGTTTAGGTTCATAACCCATAGGCTCGGCATAACGTACTAATCCACTTGCCCGCAAAGCTTTTACCGTCTCAAGGTTTTCTACCCTAACATCTACTACAGGTAGTATATTTTCTTTCCATTGTTCCAGGTTGCTTAGCGTTAATTCAGGATGGGTGGCTTGCTCGTAACCCATAATTATATTCAACACCTTTTCACGGGCATTTGTCCATTTATCTTCTTTAATATCAATACCGGCAAGTCTTTCAGCCACATTTACTTCTCCTTCAGGTTGATACCCGATTGACATTACATTATCACTCTGTTGCAAAGCACTCCATACCATTTCATCAGACGCAGTACTCCATTCAAATTTATGGTTAAGCTCTATTTGCTGCCTTATAAATGCATCTATAACAGCAGTTGAAAGCACTGTCGGATTATTAGCCTGTACTGTAGATTTGATTTCTTGTTTGTTGCATGCAATCAGCAATACTATTGCAACTATTACTGTGTGTTGGAGTATTTTTTTCATAAACAAGGCGATTTCGTTTTAGAAAATAAATGTAGGAATTTTTATTGGTTTGTTTGTGGAATTGGATTTGAATAAAAAAAGGTTATTCGCATATAGATAATTTAAAATCAGAGATTAATTAATCGTAAAAGTAAAATAAGAAATAACATCACCCATCCTCCCCTACTCATTGCCGCCTCCCTTTAATCAATTACTTTTGCGCCTCGTAAAAAAAAGATAAGTTTATTATGCTTCTTGGTCTGCAAAATGTAACATTTGAATTTGGTGCCCGTGTAATAGTGAGTGAAGCAACCTGGCACATACAACCGGGTGAAAGAATTGGCTTAATCGGATATAACGGAACAGGTAAATCAACCCTACTTAAAGTATTGGTGGGGCAATACACCCCTTCTGCCGGTACCGTAGAAAAGGGTCGTGATACCACTATTGGTTACTTACATCAGGATTTGCTAAGTTTTGATACCAACGATACCATTACCGGTGTTGCCCTGGGTGCATTTGAGCGAGTGGTTCAACTGGAAAAAGATATAGAAAGATTGGGTAAAGAATTGGAGGCCAACCACGAAAGCGAAGAGATACTTTTGAAATATACTGATGCACTTCATGAAATGGATGTGCTGGACGGCTATAATGTACACTATAAAGCCGAAGAAGTATTACACGGCCTTGGCTTTAGTAATGAAGATCTTGCTAAACCATATAAACAATTCAGCGGTGGATGGCGTATGCGGGTACTGCTTGCAAAAATGATCCTGCAAGCCCCTGATGTACTGTTGTTGGATGAACCTACCAACCACCTTGACCTGCCAAGTATTGAATGGTTGGAGAAATACCTGATTGGCTACAAGGGCAGCGTAGTAATTGTGAGCCACGATAAATTTTTCCTGAACAGGATGGTGAATAAAATAGTGGAACTGTATCAAAAGCAATTGCACATATACAGTGGCAACTACGAATATTACGAAAGGGAAAAAGTGTTGCGCATAGATATGCAGCAAAAGGCCTACGAAAATCAGCAGGATTACATAAGGCAAAACGAGCGGCTGATTGAGCGTTTCCGGGCAAAGGCAAGCAAAGCAGCTATGGCGCAAAGTCTTATAAAAAAGCTTGACCGGCTTGACCTGATTGAAGATTCGCAGATAGAGCGCCCCGATATCCGCATCAACTTTCAGGTTGATAAAACACCGGGTAGAGTATTGGTATCGCTAAAACACATCAATAAAAAATTTGGCGATAATGTAATTTTAGAAGATGCAGTTGGCGAAATAGACCGTGGTGATAAGATTGCACTGATTGGTGCAAATGGAAAAGGAAAATCAACCCTGCTGCGTATTGTTGCAGAAACAGAAAGTTTTGAGGGTGAAAGGATTTGGGGGCACAATGTAGAAGAAAGTTTTTACGCACAGCACCAATTAGAAGCGCTGAATGTAAACAACAACCTGTTGGATGAAATGAAAGATGCAGGCAGCAACAAAACAGAACCCGAACTAAGGGCTTTGCTTGGTGGCTTTCTTTTTGGTGGCGATGATGTAGATAAGAAAATAAAAGTCTTGAGTGGTGGCGAAAAGGCCCGTGTTGCCTTGGCCAAAACCATTGTAAGCAAAGCCAACTTTCTTATGTTAGATGAACCTACCAACCACCTTGACATGCACTCGGTAGAGTTATTGGCCGATGCATTGAATAAATATCCCGGTAGTTTTATTTTGGTAAGTCACGATCGTTTTTTCATATCAAAAACTGCCAATAAAATCTGGGAAATAGTTGACCACAAAATCAAGGAATTTAAAGGTACATATCAGGAATGGGTAGAGTGGAATGAAAGAATGGCCAAACAAAAAAATGCCAATACTGACAGTGAGGTTAAGCCTGTGGCAAAAGACAATACAGCTTCGCAAAATACACCACAGGCAACTGCTAAACAAGTAGCTCCACAAAAGGCTGAAGTTAAAAATCAGCCGGTAAGTAAAGAGCAGCAAAAAGAGTTACAAAAGCAACAAAAAAGACTTGCAAATCTTGAGGCCGAAATCAATAGTGCCACCGCCCTTAAAAACAGACTGGAACAAGCCCTTGCTGCACCTGACAACTACTCTGACAAAAACAAATTTGCAACAGCCGAAGCTGAATACAAGAATGCCGTACAAGGATTAAAAACACTTAATCAGGAGTATGAGTTGGTATTTGAAAAAGTAATGGAATTAGAAATGCAAATGAATTAAGAGCAAAAAGTTCATTCTTGATTAATCATCAATTTTGAGTAACCTAAAAAATTCTTTTTCTTCAATTTCTTTTACTTCGCCGGGTTGTAAATTTCCGAGGGTAAGATCTTCTATACTTACCCTTATTAGCCTTTTGCAGCGATGGCCTACAGCA
This sequence comes from Segetibacter sp., assembly GCA_043736115.1. Lineage (GTDB taxonomy): Bacteria > Bacteroidota > Bacteroidia > Chitinophagales > Chitinophagaceae > Segetibacter. The sequence goes on from JAYTDC010000070.1 coordinate 8,312, forward strand.
TCCACCATTTTTCTAACCTGATGAAATTTCCCTTCAGTTAGAGAAATCAGTAGCCATGAAGATGGTTCATATTCAGTTACATTGTCCGGCAATGTTATATAGCTTTCAGGATTACTAATTAATGAAACATCGCAGGAAGTAGTAGTATAATAAACGCCTCCTTTTATTAGTATAGAAATGCCATCACGTAAGGATTGTAAGGTTTCTTCAGTAATGGTTTTTCGCACCTGCACCAGGTATGTTCTGCTATGGGGCACCTTACCCTGAAATAGTTTTTTTGTTACAGATTTATCTGTTGTTAAAATAAGCAAACCTTCTGAATGATTGTCTAACCTACCTATAGCATGTATCCCTTCGGGAAAGGTAAAATCTAAATCTCCCAACAACACCACATTATGACTGCTGACAAACTGTGACACCATGTTTGCAGGCTTGTATATGATGTAATAGGCTTTAGGTACTTCTTTCATGACTTGTTTGATTATACTAAAAACAAAAAGGCATTTCTTTTTATAATTTAAGAAATGCCTTAAAGAAAAATTCATTTCCCGAAAGGGAAAAATAAAACGCTGACTTGAAAATTGCCGTGTAGTTTATTCCTTAGCTTTTATAAAATCACTAACCAAATAAGAGATTAATTTACCAATTGTTTCACTGCTTTTACCATCGTTAAGTTTGCTTGCACCTTCGCAGATATGCAGATAAGCTGTTTTGGTATCTGCTGCTGCATAAGATACAAACTGCCTTGCATGAACAGGTTGTACGCCACAGGGTGTAAACGCACTGCTTAATGTATCTTCAATACAATCAAGGTCTAACTCTATACCTGTATGTGAATCTTCGGTAAAGGTGGTTGCATGAGCAACAGAAGAAAGAAAATCGCGTTTCTCATGAATGAAAATATCCTCGTAAGTAATGAAATCAATAAATGGATTGTTTACGACATCCATCCAAATATTTTGAGTAAGATAGTTTTCATGCAACCCAATAATACAGTACTTCTGCAGGTAACCATCTTCCTCTGCATATGTAAATCCGTTTCCACTATGCCTACCTTCTAACGGCCTGAAATCAGCATGTGCATCCAGATTTATGCAATTAATTGATGCAAGTGGAATCTGTCCGCTTTTGTACAAACCCTTAGCAGCCCCTTTTATTAAGGGATATGAATTGTTATGTCCCCCTCCTATTACAATTGGAATTTTATTATTTTCAACAATTAGTTTTATCAGGGGTTCTACTGCCTCATCTACCTGATTAACAGCATGACGATAAGCAGCGGTTTTTTCTTCATAATCATGTGCATTGGTTTCTATTAATCTCGCTATTTCTGAAAAATCAAAATGACCCAACAGTAGTATGTTGCTCCCTTCAAGAAAGTCGTTGCTTTGTATGTTGACAAATGAAGTAAGAAAAGGATGCCACGCAGTATCAGTACCACCTACACCATAATTAGCCTTCACACCAATATCTTCGGGAATACCAATAATTACAAATCTTGCATTAGAAGATTTAATCGAGTCTTCCAGATTATTACTATTGGCAATTACCTGTACCCTTTCACCTACTTTGGTCTCAAAGCGGCGTAATCGGGTTATAGACAGCACGTCCTTTTTGGTATAAAATTTGAAATATCTAAGAACTTCAGAATGATTTTGAGTATTTTTTTTTGTTGCAGTTTCAATCATTGGAATAAAGGTTTTTGAATATCAGGTAAATGTAAAGGTTTTTATTATTCAGTATTAAGAAATTGAAATTTTAGAATCTATTCCTTTATGACATTCGTAAATTGTTGAGTTTCACTTTTTTTATTAAAATATTTCTATTTAAAAATTATGTATTAAAAATTAATTTCTATTTTTTATAGATTAAATTTTTAATAACGTCATTTGGATTGTGGATAACTTGTAAAATTATCGGTAAAATGTTTTACTTTATTAATAATTAGGTAATTTTAAACCTATAGTTTTGCTTCTGTTGATTTAAAAAGGATATGAACGGTTAAATCCAAATAAGGATTATCATACCTTTTCAAATTACTCCATCACCAATCTGCTATGATCCAAATTTATTATTGGTTTTATTGACTTAACTTAAAAGAATAAAAATTCCATTTTCCACAAATAATCTTTATGAAACAATTTTACGCTGTTGAGCAATCATTAAATGTATTGCGTTTGTCAGAAAAAAATTCAACTGAAAATTTTTCCGGTGTTGGTTCTTTATTGAAACGACCCTTGAAAATGCTTTCCATTGTGTTTTTGTTTGCCCTGTCTTTTATGGCGGGAATGCAAAAGGTGAATGCGCAGTTGTTAACTGAACCATTTAATTATACTGTAAGTGCAACAGATGGTCTGTCAAAACAAAGCGGAGTATCATGGGTTATAATTAATACAGGAGATAGTATATTAATAAATAGTGGTAATCTAACATATGGTACTTTACCTGCTTCTACTGGTAATAGTATTACTTACGCAGGAGCAGGAACAGATTATGCGAGGTCTTTTACAAGTCAAAATTCGGGAACTGTTTATGCTTCATTTCTTTTAAATGTTACAAATATTAGTGCTGTTACAACTACCGGTGGATATACAACAGGTTTTACTGATGTAGCCTCTGCATTTGCGGGTAGAGTATGGATTAGAAATACAGTAACATCCGGTACAACTACATACAATTTAGGAATAAATGCAGGTAGCATTGCAGGTAATACTGCCTGGGCTACTAACACTCTAAATGTTGGTACAATATATTTGGTAACAATAGCTTACCAATTCGTTACGGGAACATCCAATGATGTAGGAAAAATTTGGATTAATCCTGTATTAGGAAATACCACAGAACCTACTACAGATGCAAGTTCTACAAATGCTACGGCAACCGACAATACTTCTATACAAAGGTATTTTTTCAGACAAGATGCAGCTGGTACAACACCTACCTTAATAATAGATGAATTGAGAGTAGGTACCACCTGGGCATCCGTAACTCCATCATCCTCAACACCAACCATTACACCATCAGGAAATGTAACCGGTTTAACTTATCCTTTAGGTGCAGGTCCATCTACAGGGTCTCCTGTAACTATTACGGCATCAAACCTTACTGCCGGACCGGGAGATTTAACTTTTACAAGTTCTACTAATTTTGAAGTTTCTACTACAAGTGCAACAACAGGATTTGTAACAGCGGGTAATACAGTTACTATGGGTTATACCGGTACTGGAACTATTGCTTCAAACACCGTTTGGGTAAGATTAAAAGCAGGTTTATCAGCCGGAACTTATCCTGCTGAAACCATAACAATAACAGGCGGCAGTGCTTCCTCATCTTTTACAGCAGCGGGTAGTGTAACCACACCCACTATTACCCCTTCGGGAAATGTAACAGGACTTACATACGTTCAGGGTTCAGGTACTTCAACGGCTTCTTCCATTACAATATCTGCCGCTAATCTAACTTCGGGAGGTGGTAACTTAACGCTTACAAGTTCAACAAATTTTGAAGTTTCTACTAGTAGTGCTACAACAGGTTTTGCTACACCGGGCAATACTGTAACATTAGCCTATACGGGAACAGGAACTATATCACCCAATACAGTTTGGGTGCGTTTGCAATTGGGTTTAACCGCAGGCACTTACCCTGCTGAAACAATTACGATCACCGGTGGAGGTGCTTCCTCATCGTTTACTGCTGCAGGTAGCGTAACTGCACCTGCACCTACATTAAGTGTTGGTGCTTTAACACCTGCCGGTTCATTTTCTACCTTAACAGGTACACCTTCGGCAGTTAAAACATTTACAGTATCAGGTACATTCCTCACGGCTAATCTGGATATTGCTGCAGTAGCCGGATATGAATATTCTGATGATGGCTTTGCAACAGCAGGACAAACGTCTTTAAGTTATAATACCGCAACAGTTTCCAAAACAATATCTGTTCGTTTAACAGGTGCTGTTACTGGCTCTTATAGTGGGTCAATTGCTATTACAAGCACCGGGGCAGCAGGTTCTCCGGCAGCTATTGCGGTTTCAGGATCTGTTTTTTCGGGTACTTTCACTCCCGGCAATTTATCAGTTGAAACTATTGGTAATGGTTCCACAACACTTACAAGTGCTGCATCTGCTATAAATGTCAGAGAGTATTCAACTACAGGTACACTTACCAACACCTTTGTTTTGCCAAGTGCTGCATCTAGTCTTCCAACAGCAGCTCCATGGTATATGACTGAATCAGGCTCTGCAACTTCGGCAGGTCAGATTAACAGATCTGCAGATGGTAGATTCCTCGTTTTGCCAGGTTATAATGCGTTACTGGGAACTTTAACTGTTGCCTCTACAGCAACTCCTGCAAATAAAAGGGTAATTGGGGTATTGTCGCCGAATGGTAGCGTATCAACAACAGCTTATGATTTCTTCTCACTAAGTACTTTCCGTAGTATAGCTTCTAACGGCTATTCATTATGGGCTGCCGGAACAGTAACCGGGGGCACAGGATTGTATTACCTGAAAGATGCAAATTCAACACCTGTAAGTCTCGGTTCTATTAATACAAGAGTTGTTAAGTTATTTAATAACAAATTGTATTATTCTACTGCAACAACAGGTGGTACAGGTATTTATCAGGTGAGTACAAATGGATTACCATTGAGCGTAAGTGATGTGTCTTTAACAAGATTAACAAGTGCTACTTATGCTTCTACTGCCGGCACAAGCCCTTATGCATTTGAAATCAATGCTACTGATGATATCATGTATGTAGCTGATGATGCAGCTTTTGTAAGTACAAGCACAGAAAGAGGTGGAGTACTTAAGTTTACAAAAATTAGCGGTGTTTGGACCTATCAATATACCCTACAATCCCCCGTGTTAAGTGCAAGAGGCCTGGCAGTGGATTGGACAACAGGTGGCGGTGCTACACCAACACTTTATGTTGTCACCACTACTTCAACTAATAATGCAATTGGTAAAATTGTAGATGCAGGTATTGGCTCTACAGGGACTTCTATTGCAACCGCCGGAACAAACTATGTTTTCCGTGGTATCCAATTTAGTCCGGAAAATCTGGTATCTCCTCAACTTACCTGTACGGCAAACTTGCTGGCATTTGGTGGCGAACCTGTCGGTTTTTCTACCCCTGAAAAAGTGTTTAACGTTGCAGGTACAGGGTATTCAGGCAATATCAACGTTTCAATACCTGTTACGGCTCCTACAGATCAGTACGGATTATCTTTGACTCCGGGCGGACCTTACACCAGTACACTTAGTGTGCCTAATAATTCGACTATATATATGGTATTATCACCTACAGCGGTAGGTACATATAATGGTAATCTTACAGTTTCAGCAACCGGTGCCTCTAATGTATTAGTACCCGTTACCGGAAAAGGTATTATTCCGGTTAACTATTACAATGTATCAGGAGCGGATGTAACAAGATTGGTTAATTGGGGTACAAATACTAATGGTACTGGCACGAACCCTACAAACTTTACTGATGATGGACAGTATTTTAATATTACCAATACACCGCTTGCCCTTGCGTCATCAGCAACTACTGCAGTTATAGATCAAACGGCAACTTCAAGCAGTGGTAGCCCAACACTTACATTTTCAGGTGTTCCAACCTGTAACAATAGCCCACAGAGTTTATTTGTAGGAGCTACAATTACAGGAACGGGTATTCCGGGTGGTACGACCATAATTGCAATAAGTGCCAACACCATTACCATGTCTGCAAATGCTACCGTTACAGACAATACAGGAACGGCCATTTTCTCTGTAGTCGTTAGTGGGCCTTTTACAATATCAGGAAGTCTTTCAAAAATAGTTGTAGGAAATGGTATCAATTTCGTTGTACCATCAACCCGTGCATATGCAGGTATAGCAGACGTAGATGCAGGCGGCACCTTAACATTGCAAAACAGCACTATACCTACATTAGGTATATTAAATGCTACAAGTACAGTAAATTATAACCAAACAGGTGCTGCTACAGTTGTAACTGCAACTTATGGTAATCTAACACTACAAGGATCTGCTTTGGATGCAAGAACATTGCCTACATCAAGCAATTTAGCTTTGGATTTAATAGTCGCAGGTAACTTTGCAGCAAATAATGTAACAGTAACAGCAGCCACAGTTTCACCCTTTACTTATTTGACATTGGGAGGAAATCTTACAATGTCTAATGGTGCCGTTATGGTGGCAACAACACCCCTTAGCACTCTGGGATTACTTAACATTATAACTACAGGTAATTCAAACCAAACTTTCTCTTATACAGGAGGTGGAACCATCAGATTAAACACGCTGGTGAGTACCAAAAGTGCCGGAATATTTACCCTGGGAACCAATACAACACTAGTTTCCCATACTCAACAAAGCCCTATTAACACCTACCCTGGTATAGCATTAAATTTCTCGGGATCTGCAGCATTTGTATCGCAATCAGGTTCATCACTAAATTCAACCGGTTCATCTAACATACATTTAAACTTCACAGGAAGTTCAACATTTACTTTGGGTGGTAATCTGAATACTTCTGATAATTCATCTGCATCCTTTACTATACCGGTAACACCATTTGGTTCACTGATTGCGTCTTTCCCTTCAGGAACTACTTTTAACGATGGAGGAAATACCATTACTGTATCTGGTAACCTTGGATTAGGAGGAGTTGCAGGCGCTTATACGCTGTCTGGAACTACTGTTATTGAAACAAGAGGTAGTACGTCAACAATTGGTGATGCTACCCTAAGCGATGTACCGGTTGCACGTTTCAATAATTTTACTTTTGCACCTTTAGGCGGTACGGGTACTACTTTTCAATCAGCAGGAAGCAGTACAGTATTTGTAGATGGTAACTTTACAATAGGTGGAACTGCAACAACTAATAAAATAGGTGGCGGTTCAAATAATACTGTAAAAATTGCAGGAAACTATAGCAACAGCAGAACAATTGATATGATTACCCCAAGTACTGCTATATGGGAATTCGCAGGTTCAACACCACAGACTTTTTCAACAGCATTTGCAGGTGGTGAATCATTTTTTAGTGTAAAAATCAATAATGCAAGCGGTGTTACCATGACAACCGGAGACTTTAATATTGGTGCATCAGGTAATCTTAACTGTTCATCAGGAATACTAACAACGGGTAGCAATATGGTTGTTTTAAGTGCAACCGGAACAATTACAGAATCTACCACATCTTATGTAACCGGAAATGTTCAATCAACCAGAACCCTTGGCACATCAACAGATGCATTTGGTAGTATGGGAATGAGTTTAACTACTGCAACTGCAGGTGGCGTTACAACAGTTTTACGCAATACAGGTACAAGCAATAATATAGGTTGTTTAAATACAAGTGTTAAACGCACATTTACGGTTACTAATGGAGGTAGTGCTCTTAATGCTAATATTCAATTCACCTATGAACCTACAAATGAATTAAATGGTTTAACTGAAGCAGAGTTGAAGCTTTTTGATGTAACGGGTGATGCACCATACAATACAGCAAGTTATAATAATATTTCAAAAACATTTACACTAACCAATGCAAGTACAATTGCCGGAGTTTATTCTGCATCTGTAGGGTCTCCATTATTAGTAATTACTAATCCTTCAGCTGTATGTTCACCGGGAACTGTAGATATTACAGATGCAGCCGTAACAGTTGGTTCTGATGCAGGTGCGTTAAGTTATCATACTACAATTGCCGGAACAACAACACAACCAAACCCAAATATGGTAGGTAACGGAACTTATTATATTAAATTAACTAACACTTCAAGCTGTACAACAATATTACCTGTGGTAGCAACAGTAACAACCTCTGTTGTACCAAGTGTTGCAATTGCCGTTACAACCGGAGCAAATCCTGCATGTCAGGGGGGAAATGTAACTTTTACTGCTACACCTACAAATGGAGGTACTGGCGAAAGCTATGACTGGTATAGAAACGGTATTTTAGATCCATCCAGCAGTACCAATACTTACTCTGCAATAAATATTAGTGCAACCACACCGGTTTATGCTGTAATGACAGTTGGTACAGGTATTTGTGTTACAACACCTACTGCCACAAGTGCAACTACAACAATAAATATTATCAGCAATAGCTGGACAGGTAGTTACAGTAACGCATGGGGCGATGGTAGAAACTGGTGTTCTGGTACAGTACCAACAAGTACTACTGATGTATCCATACCTGTAACAAGTCGCAATCCTGTAATTTCTGCAAATACTGCTGTTAAAAATATAACCATTGCAACAGGAGCTACTGTTACAATGAGTAATGTGAGTTTAACGGTTAATGGTATTGTTACAGGCCCCGGAACCGGAACGTTTGGTGGCGTAAGCAATACTAACTCTGGTGTTAATTTTACTTTTGCTGGAAGTATTGGAACATTATATTTTGCCCCGTCAGGTATTAAATCATTGCTTATTTCCGGCAGTGGAGCATCGGCAACATTAGGTAATGCAACCAATGTATATGGTGAACTAAATGTTGGTAATGCTTCATTAAATACAGGTGGTAATCTTACCCTAAAATCTGACCTTAATGGTACTGCATGGGTTGCCCCAATTACTTCAGGAACCATAACAGGTGTTGTAACAGTAGAAAGATATATTAATAGAAATGCTTTCCGTGCATGGAGAATGTTATCAGTTCCTGTTCAAGGTACTTCGGAATCATTCAAAATGGCATGGCAGGAAAATCAGGCTCCTTTGGCCAATGGTAATCCCGGGTATGGTACGCTTCTTACCAATACAACTTCAGGTAATGGTTATGATGCAGTTACATCTGGTGCTTCATTGTTATCATTTAACAATGGTACTCCTGGTAGCTTTACGGCTGTAAGCAGTACAGCAAATACAATGCAGACTAACAAAGGTTATTTTGTATATATACGTGGAGACAGATCTGCAACAGTTTCAGGAGGTGTATTTAATCCGACTGCTACAGTACTAAGAACACATGGTAATCTTTACATTGGAACTCAACCATCAATTACTTTACCCGCTGGACAAAACGTAATGGTTGGTAACGTTTATGCTTCAGCAATAGATTTTAATGTAATGCTTACAAATAGTTTAGTAAGTGGTACAAATTCATTTAAGGTATGGGATCCGAAAATCGCAGGAACATCTAATACAGGTGGTTATCAAACTTTTAGTTCTTCTAACGGTTATGATCCTACACCGGGGGGTGGTAGTTATGGAAGTACTCCAAATTCAAGAATTGAAAGCGGACATGCATTTATTCTTAATGCTGCAGGTGGAGGTTCTGTACAATTGACCGAAAGTGCCAAAACTTCTGGTAGTAGAAATGTTACCCGGACATCTACGGTTTATCGTCAGTTTAAGGCATCAATAATTGCCTATACGATTAACGGTTTGCAGCTTGCAGATGGTAACAGTGTTGTGTTTGATAATGCATATTCTAATAACATAGATAATAATGATGCAATTAAAAGCAACAATATTGGAGAAAACTTTGGGATTTTAAAAGGAAGTACGGTATTGCAAATAGAAGCAAGACCACTAATTGGTGTAGCAGACACTATACGTTATAGACTATGGAATGTAAAACAACAACAATATCAACTAAGATTTGTTGCTAAGAATATAGATACCCCTGGATTGTCTGCTGTACTAATAGATAGCTTCACTAATATAATTACACCATTAAACACAGTTGACACCACTTATTTAGACATAACAGTAACCTCTAATCCGGCGTCATATTCACCCACACGTTTTAAGGTGGTATTTAAAATCAGTGCAATACTGCCGGTAAGATTTACAAAAGTCAAGGCTACTCAAAATAATAAAAAAGTTGATGTTGAATGGAAAGTAGCTTCAGAACAAAATATTGAGAAGTACGATGTAGAACACTCAACAAATGGAATAAAATTTGAAAAGATTGCATCAGTTTCCTCTAAAGGAAATAGTGTTTTAAACTCTTATGTTATACAACATGAAATGCCTGTTACAGGAGATAATTTTTATAGGGTTAAAGCCATTGAATCTAATGCTGGAAAGTTCTATAGTGATGTAGTAAAGGTTAAACTAGATGGTGTTAATAACAGCTTCAACGTTAATCCTAATCCAGTTGTAAATAATAAACTTAATATATTATTCTCTAATAAAGAAAGAGGAGATTATGAAATTAGGTTGGTCAGCACATTGGGACAAATTTTATTTACAAAAAATATTTATCATGATGGAGAAAATAGCCCAAAAACTATTATCTTGCCTTCCGGTATTCGTTCAGGCATGTATCAACTTGAGATAATTGCTGTTGATAGTGTTGAAAAGAATATACAAAAAATTTTATTAAACAATAACAATTAAAAATCCTAGCACTTGAAACAGCTCACAACAAACTTTAACGGACTTTTGAAAAAAGCTAAGTCAATCTGCTTGGCAATCGTAATGCTATTATTAACAGCACAAGGTTTTAGCCAAGATCCTGGAGGAAGCCCAGATGGACCACCCCCTGCTGTACCTTTTAATGATTATTATCATTTCATTTTAATTGCAGCCGGTGGAATTTTTGCCCTACTTGTTATTAAAAGAATGCAAAAAAAGCAAACAAATAAAATATAACTCTCTTTTAAAGAGTATTTAAGATTACCTGCAAAATGTAAATTATGCAGGTAATTTTTATTTTACTATAGTCAAGTTTTAAATTTTACAAACTATCCCCTATACATTCTAAAATAAAAGGTTTTCTTTTACCTTAATAAAATGTTTAAGTCTGGTAATCCTCTAAGTAGAATTGATAAAGAAATGAAGCGTTTTCTTTTAAAACTCATCATTTTTATTATTGTATGGGAAGGTCTATATATTTTTATATTAAAGCCCAAACGAATTCTTGATAGTTTACTTACGGAATGGTTAACTATTGCTGTAACAGGTACTTTAAATTTCTTTTTTAGAATGATACCCAAAGCTGAATGGATAACTGATCCCGTTAATGATGCCTGTCTTGTTCAGCAGTCTGGTAAAACTTTATTGATAATATTTGATGATTGCAATGGATTAGACTTATTTATTATTTATTTAGCATTTATTGTTTTACTTCCTTACCCTGCAAAACGAAAATTAATATTTGGAGTTGGCGGTTTAATTGCAATTTTCATTGGAAACATTTTTCGTTGTGTTGCCTTATATTGGGTTTATGTACATTTTCGTGGCATGTTTGACTTCAATCATCATTATGTATTTACCATAGTAATGTACTTGATTATATTTTATGGTTGGGTTTTGTTCACTAAAAAACAACAAACCAATGAAATCAGTTAAAGTATTTTTACTTGCAATGTTACTCCTCTATATTGGGATGTTTGTATTTGATTATCTAAAGGCAGTGACTTACCCGCTTAATCATCCCAAACATGCTTTAATGATATGGCTAAAGACTCTATTTATGGTTGCAGGTGGTATAGGCATAATGAAAGTAACACTTGAAAACCGTGTTTTTAAAACCTTCATTTCAATTTATATTGTTCTTTGGATAATTTATTATATTATAAAATGGACTGCTAAATTACCAGGAGAACAAACCGCAGAACATACATTTTCTGCAAATAAGGTTATGCTTTTCTATTTAAGCATTACACAGTTACTTACACCATTTCCATTTTTCTTTTTTTGGGTATTGAACAGGGTCTTTAAAGAAGCTTTTAATAAAGTCAAGAATTGATATTCATACTGTCGAATTGAAAATTAATTGTAGATTAATATTAACTAGGATCAAAATAATTATCCCACCCTTCTCCTTGCATTTTTTTAACACTGGTATCTACCAAATCCTGCATTTCTAATTTATAATTCAATAGCTTTTGAGTAAGTATTAAATCATTGGTTGCCAGAATTTGAACTGCCAGAATTCCCGCATTTTTTGCAGCATTTAATGCAACAGTAGCTACAGGTACACCTCCTGGCATTTGTAAAATAGATAATACAGAATCCCAACCATCAATACTATTACTTGATTTAACGGGAACACCAATAACAGGTAGTGTTGTAATAGCGGCAACCATGCCGGGCAAATGTGCAGCACCACCTGCCCCTGCTATAATAACCTTAATTCCACGCTGTAAGGCACAGGATGCGTATTCGTACAAACGATTAGGAGTACGATGTGCAGATACTATAGTAAACTCAAATGGCACTTCAAATGAAGTTAAAATCTTAGCTGCCTCTTTCATTATAGCCAAATCGCTATCGCTTCCCATTATGATGCCTACTATTGGGGTCATGGGGTTTTTGTTTATTGGTTTATTGGTTAATTGGTTTAGTGGTTTATTGGTTAATTGGTTTAGTGGTTTATTGGTTAATTGGTTTAGTGGTTTATTGGTTTATGGAATCACAACCCAAACGTATACCTTTGACCTTACACTTTACACTTTACACTTTACTTACAACCTGTAAAGTATTTTTAATTTTCATTGCCTGGTGAATCAACTCTTGTCGTTCATTGCTTAAAATAGTTACATGGCCCATTTTTCTACCCGGCTTTGTCATACCCTTTCCGTAAAGATGAACAAAAATATTATCAAGTTTTAAAACTTCATTCATGCCTTTGTATTCGGGTGTGCCTTCATGCCCCTCTGCCCCTACTATATTTACTATTGCAGAAGGTAATATATAATCTGTATTGCCCAACGGGTAATCTAAAATAACCCGCCATAACATATCAAACTGACTACAAAAATTGGCTTCGATAGTATGATGACCGCTATTATGGACCCTCGGCGCTGTTTCATTTATCCAAACATCATCTTTATAATCAACAAACATTTCAACTGCAAAAATTCCTGAACTGCCTAGATCTTTTACTACTTTCATTGCAAGAGCCTCTGCTTTCCATAACACCTTTTCAGGTAATTTAGCAGGACAAATCTGAAAATCGAGTAAATTAAGAACAGGGTCAAATAACATTTCGCAACATGGGTATGATGCAATTTCACCTTTAGAATTAATTGCTACAATAATGGCAATTTCCTGCTTGATTTCAATCATTTTTTCCATTACCGCAGGTTCATTAAAGCCAAATTCAAAATCAGATTCACTTCGTAATGTTTGAACACCACGGCCATCATAGCCACCTAATGCTAACTTGTGAACTGCAGGGAGCATGTTAGTGTGTAGTAACAACTGTTCTGCATTATGGGTTGTTACATATGGTGCAGTAGGAACATTGTTTGCACTATAAAACTGCTTCTGAAGTATTTTATTTTTAATTGTTTTAATTGCCTTGCTATTGGGTATAACCTTTACACCTTCTTGCTCCAATCGCTCAAGTGCATCAACATTTATAGATTCTATTTCAATGGTAATTGCATCAAGATGCTTTCCAAATTCATACACTGCATTGTAATCATTTATATCACCTTTTATAAAATGATGACACAAATGCGCAGAAGGACATTGGTCATCATTTTCCAAAACATATGTTTCAACAGGATAGTTTATACCTGCCTGTAGCAACATTCTACCTAACTGCCCACCACCAATTATACCAACTTTCATATCAACTTTTATTATTTAAAACTGGCTTTATTAAACTGCTTATCATTAGAATTATTCGAGGTCAAAAATTAACCAACAAAAAAAGAGCAACTACTGCCGCTCTTTTAATGATTTATTTTATACCAAAATTAAGCAGATGGTTTATTCTTTTTTCCTGAACCCTTTGGGGCAAATATTACCAACATTCTTTTACCTTCCATTTTTGGCATTCCTTCCAATACGCCTGTTTCAGCCAAACGTTCAGCAAATTTTAAAAGTAAAAGCTCACCTCTGTCTTTGAACATAATAGCACGCCCCTTAAACTGTACATAAGCCTTCACTTTATCACCTTCTTTTAAAAATTTTTCAGCGTGTTTGCATTTAAAGTCAAAATCATGTTCATCTGTACTAGGAGTAAAACGAATTTCTTTAACCTCACTCTGTTTAGAGTTGGCTTTCATTTCCTTTTCTTTACGCTTTTTCTCGTACAAAAACTTTTTGTAATCAATAATGCGGCAAACGGGTGGTGCTGCATTTGGAGAAATTTCAACAAGATCCAAGCCTTGTGCTTCAGCCATTTCCAACGCTTTTTCAGTTGGATAAATGCCGGGCTCAAAGCCCTCTCCAACCAACCGCACTTCGGGTATGCGTATCATTCTGTTGGTTCTGTGTTCCTGTTGTTGTTCTTTTCTAAAATTCGGGTTTCTACCCCTGTAAAATCCTGGGTTTAATGCCATTAACTGTTTTTTGGTGACTTATTGATTTCATACAAAGAAACGAAGAAAACAAAGTAAACAAAGATTAAATTTTGTGCTTTATTCCTGACTTTAGGTGAAACCTACGTTCGTTAAAATTATTTTATTAAAAACATATTTGTATGTAAAAATAATGAATTATTCAAATGCCCGCTTGCTATCAATTTCTTCATTCAGAAATTCTATTAATTCAGGGATTGATTTTACTCCAATATCCCCCTTTGATTGTTTACGTAAAGCAACCTTTCTATCGGTGACTTCCTTCTCTCCTACTACCAACATATAGGGTATCTTGTTCATTTCTGCTTCGCGAATTTTTTTACCGATTTTTTCATTTCGTTCATCTACTTCGGCTCTTATATCCACATTTTTCAGCAGCATTCTTACTTCTTCTGCATACTCAACATATTTATCGCTAATAGGTAATATTATAGCCTGAACAGGTGTAAGCCACAGGGGAAATTTGCCGGCGCAATGCTCTATCAGAACGGCTACAAACCTTTCCAATGAACCAAAAGGTGCCCTATGAATCATGACCGGTCTGTGTTTGGTATTATCTTCTCCTATATAAGTGAGATCAAACCTTTCAGGTAAATTGTAATCAACCTGAATAGTTCCCAATTGCCATTTGCGTCCTATGGCATCTTTTACCATAAAATCTAGTTTGGGTCCATAAAATGCGGCCTCGCCATAAACTGTTACTGTTGATAATTCTTTTTCGGCTGCAGCTTCTACAATAGCGCTTTCTGCTATTTCCCAATTTTCATCCGATCCTATATATTTACTTCTATCCTCCTGATCTCTAAGAGAAATCTGTGCAGTAAAATCTGTAAAACTTAGTGATTTAAAGACATAAAGCACCAAGTCAATTACTTTCTTAAATTCATCCTTTACCTGATCGTGACGGCAAAACAAGTGTGCATCGTCCTGAGTAAAACCTCTTACACGTGTAAGCCCGTGTAACTCTCCATGCTGCTCATAACGATAAACAGTTCCAAACTCTGCAAGTCTTAAAGGCAGGTCTTTATAGCTACGTGGTACTGCTTTGTATATTTCGCAGTGATGTGGGCAGTTCATGGGTTTTAAAAAGAATTCTTCCCCTTCCTGAGGTGTGCTGATGGGTTGAAAACTATCCTTACCATATTTTTCGTAATGACCACTTGTGACATACAAATTTTTATGACCAATATGGGGAGTTATTACAGGTAGGTAACCAATATCCATTTGAGCTTTTTGCAAGAACTGTTGCAATCTTTCGCGTAGCATAGCCCCTTTTGGTAACCATAGCGGTAAACCCAAACCAACTTTTTCTGAAAAGGTAAATAACTCCAATTCCTTACCCAATTTACGATGGTCTCGTCTTTTGGCCTCTTCTAATAAAAGTATATGTTCATCTAATTCTTTTTGGGATGGAAATGAAACACCATAAATACGGGTGAGCATTTTACGCTTTTCATCGCCACGCCAATAAGCACCTGCTATGCTTGTAAGTTTTATGGCTTTTATAAAACCTGTATGTGGAATATGTGGTCCCCTACACAAGTCTGTAAAATTACCCTGAGTATAAAAAGTTATTTCACCATCTAACAGGCCATCAATTAATTCAAGTTTGTAATCATCTCCTTTTTTAGCAAAAAATTCTATGGCTTCACCCTTGCTTACCTCCTTTCTTTCATATATACTGTTATGCTTAGCCAATTCTGCCATTTTCTTTTCTATAGATCGCAAATCATCTTCTGTAATTTGTCTGTCACCAAGATCGATATCATAATAAAAACCTCGTTCTATAGCGGGACCTATACCCAATTTAACCCCAGGAAAAACAGCTTCTAATGCTTCTGCCATTAAGTGTGCAGAGGAATGCCAGAAAGTTGATTTTCCATCAGCTTCA
This sequence comes from Segetibacter sp., assembly GCA_043736115.1. GTDB lineage: Bacteria > Bacteroidota > Bacteroidia > Chitinophagales > Chitinophagaceae > Segetibacter. The sequence goes on from JAYTDC010000070.1 coordinate 24,487, forward strand.
TTCCAGGTCAATAATTGTAATGTAACGTCATTATTTATTGGGCGGGTTAAATCCCATACTTTATCATTTACTTTAGCTGCCAATACCTTACGGGCTAACCCCTCACTGATAGATTTAGCAATATCCATAGCTGAACTTCCTGCATCATATTGTCGGATAGCTCCATCCGGAAAAGAAACATTAATCATATTTTAAATGCAAATTTATTAATCGAATGCAAATGTAAGATAGAAGATTGACTATTATTTGCAGGAATTTTATGTTGTACAGTAGAGGTATATAAATTCAAAAAACAGTTACAGCATGTTCGAATAAATTCTTAAAGATTTTGAGATTGTAGAAAGCATTTCATTAACACTATACTTAAGTAACCGGGTCAGACTTTTAAGACTCTTGTCAATATTGTATCAACAACAAGATGAATAACCGAGTTTTTAAATTTTTCAGCTTTTATTTGCGCAATACCAACGTTAGTAAGAACTTTCATTTCGCCAAGACCAAGTTGGCTGTTGACCAGAAATCCCAGTTCTTCTCCGTCTATTTTTTTATCCACTAACAACAACGTCCACTTTTTCAGCTTTTCCTTACTTGATTGCAAATAATCTTTTGTATCCTTAGCCGCAGAATCTGCAAAATCTTTGACCTCTGATTTTGCCAGGTCAACTACCTTACCTTTTATTTCGCTAAAAATATCATCAAAAAGTGCCATAAAAAAGGGTTTAAATTATTGTCGTATTTTTTGATCTTCCAATTTTAATATTTCATCAAAGGCTGCACCAATCTGCTCCTTAGCCTCATCAATAAAAAAATCATTTAACTTTCCTTTTCTCTTCCACATATTAAAAAACTCAGGCAATATAGACTTTTTGTCCACGCCTGTACCTTTCATCATAATATCCCATTGTTTGACTGTAAGAAAGTTTAATTGCCTTGCTTTTTGCATGGCGTATAGCGTTTCTGCCAATATCATGATATCATCTATTTGCTTTCGGTATTCTTTGTACTCCTCATTAGAGTGTCCAATCAAAACCAGCGTTTTAGCCTTTAACTCCGCAGTTTTTACAAATGAACCATCATCATAGTAAGCTATAGTTTTGCATGAAGTATAAACAAATGTTGAAGCTATAAAAAAAAATAAACAGTAATTTAATTTGCAAAAATTGCCTAGTAAATTGGAGACATTTGAAGTAGTTTTGGTTATGTCCTTTGTCATAAACATGGATTGTTATACAATTTAGGCAACATTCATGAAAAATACTTCAATAGTACCTATTTTTTTAAAAAATATAAGTCATAAAAAAACCGCAGTACAAAAACTGCGGCTTGTAAATATTATTGGTTATAACTAGACTAACTTTTTAAGAACAGTAGAATGAGCAGCATAATACCTATCAGGGCTATAAAGATAAAGGCAACTACCATTTTTAATTTTCTCAATTATTGGTTTATTCATCTCCAAAGGCAGGGCAGGGCAACCAAGGCTTCTTCCGGCGTAACCTTGCATTTTAATAGCTACTTCACTAACATAGGCAGCACTATGCATAACAATAGCCCTGCTGTTGGCATTATCGTTTATCCCTTTTTCCTCACCGATCAAACGTAGCGAAAAACCATGTTTGCCAGTATATGTATCGCCGGTTACAAAAAATCCAAGACTGCTTTTAAAGCTTTCAGCATCGTTACTAAATGTAGTAGCAACTTCTCTTCCTGAATTACGGCCATGTGCTACATAGGTATTAAATAATAGTTTTCCATTTTTTACATCAATAACAAACAATCTTTTTTTACAAGAAGGTTTACTAAAGTCTGCAATTGTCAGCACCTCACCATTGTTGATTTTACCTGATGCAAGCAAAAATTTATACCCTGCCATACCTTGTTCAAAGGCTTCATGAGATAGTCCTAAAAGTTCAAGATTTAAAGTATTATATAGTGATTTACTATCAGGCTTTACATTTTCCTCTTCTCCAATATTGGATACTTCAACAGAAACACTGTTAACAAGTATATCAACGGGTTTATTTTTGGCATAGACAAAAAGGAAGTTCAATAAAAACACTGAAAACGTTAGTAGCAGAGCTTTCTTGGCATGGATCATTTTCATTCACAAGTATTTTATATTTTATTAAAATGTTGGAATTCGCTATTACCCTTGTAGACTAGATTATTTATGGAAATGTGTATCCATTTATATATGCAATTTAAATAATCCCCAACAGTAAACCAAAGAAATCAGAACTGTTGTGTTTAATTTAACCTATTAAAACAACCCTTCACTCATATTGCAAAACAGTTCAACCCTTTATTTTTCTATAAATCCTAACCCCTTTTTACATTTAAACTAAAATAGAGTGAGAATATTATTCTGTCCCTATTATTTCTTTTTTTATTTGCTTATCCATTTTTTTAAATAAAAAAAATCAAACCAAAAGGTAAAAAGCTGGTTAAAATTATGCCAAGTGAGATTAACATTGAGAAACAATTAAAATTTATAAATACAAAATCATTAATTGGGATCTTGGCTGAAATAATGAAAACATACAATTTGTTGGGTGCTGAATAAGGTGGATATATTTATAATAGACTCTAAGGATTTTAAGAACGCAAGTTCTACTTTTTCTTAACCACATAGATAACCGAACTACATTTTCCTATGTTAAAAAGTGCTTTCAGGTTAGATAATATTCCAATCCATACGGCACTTAAGTAGCGGTTTTGACCATGTTTGTATTGCTCACTTAGCATGCTAACATATAAACTATCAAACCACATAGGATATTTCTTTTCTAAAACAAATCCTTTGCTTACAAGAAGCACCTCTATAGATTGTGGTGAAAAGTGATATAAATGACGGGGCACATCGTATGCAGCCCAATATTCTTTATAATGCTTTGCATCAAAACAGGTGTAATTTGGAACAGCAATCAATAATCTACCTGTTGGTTTTAATACCCGTTGAAAATGGTCTAAAGTACCAAAAAGGTCATGTACATGTTCTAACACATGCCACAAGGTAACAGCATCAAATAAGTTAGGCTGCAATTGTTCTAAAAAAGATAATTTTTGTAATTGAAGATTATGAGCTTTTTGAGCATTTGAACGGGCATTATCATCCGGCTCTATACCTGTAACATTCCATCCTTTTATATTCATAAAATGTGAAAATGCTCCGGTACCTGCACCATAATCTAACAAAGCACCTTGTTTTAAACCAGTTACACTATTTACAAGTCTATGCTTAGATTTTAAGGTTAGGTTTCGGGCAAAATGATAGAGTTTGTTAATTAAACCAATCTTAGTATCACTGTGAGATACATAAGCTGCAGATTGGTAGTAAGTACCTATATGATTTGCATCAGGTACATTTTGTGTAAAACGAAAAGTACATTTGTAGCATTCCCAAATCTCAAAATACTCATTGGTAACAGTATAATCAATGGCGGAAAATGCTCTTTTTATTTCAGTGCTCCCACAACACAAACATTTATCGTACATAATTTTGTTCAACATAGCTAATTGTTTCGGACAACGAAACTAAGGATGTAAAGAAACAAAGTTTATTTTTTCAAGTTTTTTATTTTTTTAATTCTTTACAATTTAAATGAGCAAATACAAATTAGTATACAATCCCTAGATTTTTTCTTTGTCCCTTTGCACCAAACGCATTACTTTAGACCTTACATGACCAACAAACTATTGTTATACAAAAACAAAATAAAAAAGGCCACTTTTTATATACCCTTTACTGCATACTTTTTCATTTTTATTCTATTGTTTTACTTTGCAAATACATTGATTTATTCAAAAGAGATAAACAAGGATTCATCATATGCCGTAATCTTTTTTTTACTACTAAAAGTAGCTGCATTCTTTATCATTTCGCTTATTTCCATTTCATTGGTTATTGTAGTTGCTTCGTGGAGTCATTTCATTTACTGGAAAAATAAGAATGGGATTTCCTTTAAAATAGAAATAAAAACCAACAATGAATCTAATCAGGAAAAACAAACAGTTTACATACAATTGAATCCTATATTCAAACCTATTTTAGGCTTTATTAAAATTCGTTTGCTATATGATAAAAATCATTTCTCTCATAAATTTTCAATGCTTGAAAAAAGCAGCAGTTCATTTTTTGTAAATAAAATTGAAGGTACATTTAACTGGGCTTTACCAGAAATTAAAGAATACAAACTTGAAAAAGCAATCATCTTTTTTGAAGATGTTTTTCAGTTTTTTTCATTGGCAGTAAGCTTACCTGCAAACAATAGTTTCTATGCTCATCCTGTTTCATCAGAAATAGGTGATCTATGGGTTTCTCCCAGAAAAACGGAAGAAACAAATACACGTATAGACCAAATGCGAAAAGTGGAGGGTGAATTCTTAAACTACAAAAACTTTGAAAACAATGATGATGTCCGCCGCATAGTCTGGAAAATTTATGCAAAAAACAAAGAGTTGGTAGTGCGCATCCCCGAGATTATGGATCCTTATGCATCTCATGTTTATTTGTATGCTTCTTTTTTCACCAGTTTTAATGTAGAGGGGAGTGAAACCATTGAAATACCGTTTCTTAATTTTTATAAAACAGTTACATGGTCTGTTTATCAAAGCCTGATAAAAAAAGGATATGAAGTCAAATACATACCCGATCATGAAATATCAACCAACAATATAGCCGATGAACAACAATGGGTTAAATATGCGATCAGCAGCAGCAATTGGCATAGTGGTAAAGAGCTGAAAGATTTTGTTCAAACAAACAATGCATCAGTAGTCATTATCTCAAGCCTTAGCGATGTAGCACAAGTAAGAGAACTTTCTGAACGCTATGGTAACGAAATTCGTTTCATATTTATAAAACTTACAGATAGTTTTAAACATCAAAATATAACCGATTGGTTGCAATGGATTTTTGTAAAAAACGAGCAACAGGACATAGATGTTTATAAAAGGAAATGGTCAGTGTCGTTGCTCCGGCAAAAGATAAAGGAGAATGAAAGGAGGTTGGAAGATTTGCTTCCTGCATTGGAGGGAAGTAATTGACCCACCCCTCACCTCTTTTAATAATGCAAGAAAGAAGGTGGGCCAAGAAAAATTAAATTACTTACTTCTACTTTGGGGGCTGCAAAAGGAAATTAAGATAGCTATGTCTTAGTCAAGGAAAATTAAATTACTTACTTCTACCCCGTAGAATTAACGCCTGAAATACTGACTGAAGTCTTAGTCAAGGAAAATTAAATTACTTACTTCTACTGAATATAACTACTGTAGAGTATGCCGAAACTGTCTTAGTCAAGGAAAATTAAATTACTTACTTCTACCTTATACACGATTTATGAAAGAAAAAATCTTAGGTCTTAGTCAAGGAAAATTAAATTACTTACTTCTACAAAAACGGCTTTATGTGAATATTCATTTATTAAGTCTTAGTCAAGGAAAATTAAATTACTTACTTCTACAATGTTGGAATCAAAAATTCCTATCATTCTTTACGTCTTAGTCAAGGAAAATTAAATTACTTACTTCTACAACTATCCTTTGCGCCTTAATTATTCTTATTGGGTCTTAGTCAAGGAAAATTAAATTACTTACTTCTACTTCCAATTACTTTAGATGCAATTAGATTTAAAGTCTTAGTCAAGGAAAATTAAATTACTTACTTCTACTCATTTCCAAAATAGAAACAACTCAAATTAAGAGTCTTAGTCAAGGAAAATTAAATTACTTACTTCTACAAGCTTATTTTGCAATGCAAGGGCAAGGTACAGTCTTAGTCAAGGAAAATTAAATTACTTACTTCTACTAATTACAGCTATCAGTTCGTATGCGCAAATTGTGTCTTAGTCAAGGAAAATTAAATTACTTACTTCTACCAAATAACGGAGGGATTCAAGTAGTCGAAATTTGTCTTAGTCAAGGAAAATTAAATTACTTACTTCTACCACAAACTTACATGCTACAAAAGTGTGTACAGCGTCTTAGTCAAGGAAAATTAAATTACTTACTTCTACAGAAGCGATGCAAGTGTAACGATCAGCAAATCGGTCTTAGTCAAGGAAAATTAAATTACTTACTTCTACTAACCCATGTGTCAGCAGAATCCCCGTGCTTTTGTCTTAGTCAAGGAAAATTAAATTACTTACTTCTACATTATTGCGGAAACGTAAAGCCAGTAAAAGGCAAGGTCTTAGTCAAGGAAAATTAAATTACTTACTTCTACAGGCGGTCGTTCTCTTGATGTTACGGGCTTTGCGTCTTAGTCAAGGAAAATTAAATTACTTACTTCTACGCAATGTTCAACTTTTTGACAGGCGCATTTAATGTCTTAGTCAAGGAAAATTAAATTACTTACTTCTACGAATAAAAAGAGGAAAAACGCAAAGTTTTACATGTCTTAGTCAAGGAAAATTAAATTACTTACTTCTACTAACGATGGACAATAAAGGACACCCCGAAAAAGTCTTAGTCAAGGAAAATTAAATTACTTACTTCTACTAAAACAGATTACAACATGACCCGCATATCTCAGTCTTAGTCAAGGAAAATTACATTACTTACTTACTTCTATTTACGATTATTACTTTGCCGGTCAGGTGCATTTGTCTTAGTCAAGGAAAATTAAATTACTTACTTCTACTGACAGCATCAGATGAAATGATGGCTCAAGGTATGTCTTAGTCAAGGAAAATTAAATTACTTACTTCTACCAAATAAACCAGAAATTCTGATTTATACTTATAAGTCTTAGTCAAGGAAAATTAAATTACTTACTTCTACTAATTACTAACTTTTTAAAAGAACAAGAGTTATGGTCTTAGTCAAGGAAAATTAAATTGGCCTCACCCCGACCCTCTCCAAAAGAGAGGGAGGAAGAATAGTCAAGGAAAATTAAATTACTTACTTGTACCATTTCAGCTTTAGAAGCACCAAAGCAGAGTAGTCTTAGTCAAGGAAAATTAAATTACTTACTTCTACTTAGATAACCAATGCGCTAATTGGACAATTAATGTCTTAGTCAAGGAAAATTAAATTACTTACTTCTACATGGAAATAATGCAGATGCCTTTCCGGTTTTGTGTCTTAGTCAAGGAAAATTAAATTACTTACTTCTACTGTATGTTGTTATCGGATTTGTAACATTTCTAGTGTCTTAGTCAAGGAAAATTAAATTACTTACTTCTACTGTAAAAGTTTGGGGTTCATGCAAGGCTAGAAAGTCTTAGTCAAGGAAAATTAAATTACTTACTTCTACGAAACTTGCAAAGGAAGATATGAAATATTCAATGGGTCTTAGTCAAGGAAAATTAAATTACT
>JAYTDC010000071.1:0-52945 GCA_043736115.1 Segetibacter sp.
GTGTTCACCTCTTCCCATACCGAACAGAGAAGTTAAGTCCCCCATGGCCGATGGTACTGGTACACCAACCGGGAGAGTAGGTAGCTGCCATATTTATTATAACCCTTTACATTAACTTGTAAAGGGTTTTTTTTATGTCTAAACCGACTTGGCATAGATACTAAATTTTGCATAACCCTTTACAGTAACTTGTAAAGTTTTTTTGTTTTATGCAATTATTTTAAATTTGCCTTATCACTAACGTATTCGACAAAAAGCATGAGTAACATGCTAATCAACACACTTTCTCACTATATTTTTCATTCGTTGTAATAAAGCATCTTAATTTGTATAAATTGCCTAAAATACTTTGAGTGGGTAATACCAATTTTTCCGGAGAAACCGCTGCAATTAAAGGATACGAATTTCAGTATCTGATATTTGCTACCGAGATATACGATGCCTTACTTCATAATGAAAATCAAGTTGAGTGGATAGAATTTGCAAGTAATGATGCTGGAAAAATTGATGATGTACTTATCGGATTGGCAAATAGTGTTCTTGCATTCCAAATTAAGAATGTTAGCACCTCAAATTTCACTTTCTCAACTTTTACAGAAGCCTCTACTCAAAGCATACTTGAAGGAATGTTTATTGGGTGGAAAAAACAAAAAACTTCGAACTCTACAAAAAGATTAGATGTAAGGTTTATTACCACTCAGTCTGCATCTGTCAATGATAAAATTGAAAAATTTGCAGGGTCTAGCAAACCCAGTTTTCAGAATTTCCTTACAAACTTTTGGATGCCTGTTTCCACCAGCAGATACGATGCCACTTCAATACCAAAAGCTTGGAGTGAAGTTTTAGATGACTTAGTAAAATTAGCAAAGGCTTCATCAAGAGAAGAAATGATAGCCTTTATTAAGGACACTTCGTTTGCTTTTGATTATTCTATGCCTAAGTATTTCGATAACTACATCGAAAAGCAAAGAAGGATAGATATAGAGGACATAGCAAAACACATTTTTCAAACGGTTGGAAGAAAGGGAAACATACGCTTTTCTAAGAAAGAGTTTTTAGAAGAGTTTGGACTTAAAAGAAGATATGAAAGCTACTATACGCACTCTTTTTTTGTAGATGAAGAGCATTATCAATCTATAAATGAGACATGGAATGAGATTGAAAATCTGATCAACACTTTTAGCAGCGGATATATTACCTTGATAGGAAATGCTGGTTCTGGAAAATCTACCTTATTAACCAAATGGTTATTACAAAGCAACTACAAAATCTTAAGGTATTATGCTTATGTAAACGTGGACATGAATTATGAGTTTGGTTTTCGAGGAGAAGCCAAAACTTTTCTTCATGACTTGCTAGTACAAATAAGACAGTCAACAGCTTCGTTACAAGACAGGCTACCAACAGTAGACTTAACCGACTTGCAGAAGCACTTCACTGAAGAGCTTAATAAATTAGCCAGAAACGAAGAGAAGGTAATTATAATTGTAGACGGATTAGACCATATCGAAAGAGAGCAGAATGTTACTAGAAGCTTGTTGAGTGTTCTTCCATTACCTACAACGATTCCCGATAACATCTACTTTATTCTTGGTTCTAGAAGAATTGAAAACTTAGACCAATTACACTCTCGAATTCAAAATCACATTTTTACTGAAAACAGGCTTATAAAAATAAAGCCTCTCTCAAAGGACAAAGTTCAAAATCTTCTTTCTTCTTATCAAATTCTTTTGTCGGAGCAGCTACTTGAGAAATTGTTTATCAATACTCAAGGACATCCTCTATTTCTGCGATATACTATTGAGGCAATAAGGAGTAGTAACCCCGAGATGTTAGATGATATTATTTCTCAAAAAGTATTCACAGGGGAAATTGATAATGAATACAGAGTTTTTTGGGAAAAGAATAAAACTGAAGACGATTTCATTGAGATACTCGGGTTAATAGCAAGATTTAGGCACTCCTATTTTGATGTTCATCTTTTGGATTTTTTCGAGAGAATAACAAGAGCAAACAAGATTAAAATAAACAAACTTTCTGAAGACTATTTCTATAAAACGGGCAGTATTTGGCAGTTCTTCCACAGCAGTTTTAAAGAATTCTTATTAAGGGAAACAGCAAAAAATCTGTACACTAAAGAATTTGACAAAACCGTTGATAGGCAATTTCACCTTAGAATATACGAGGCAACAAAAGACCTTACAGACGACTACAGATGGAATGAGATTTACCATTTGTATAAAGCTGAACAATTTTCCAGTATCATAAGCTTAGCTTCTCAAAACTATTTTAGGAAACAATGGTTTGAGTATAGGAATTACAAGCTCATAAAAGAGGACATACAACTTGCAATAAATGCCTCCGATAAAGAGCACGACATCTACTTTTTATTCAGGTGCTTCCTTTGTCTATTTGAATTGAAGCAGAGATATGCCAACTTCGACCCTAGCGATTACTTCACAACATTTCACAAACTTGGAAAAATTGCTTTAGCAAATTCATTTGTCTATGACAATGTAGAATTATTAGTATCACAAACCTACGCATTGGACTATAGCATTGCTATTTACAAAGAAGATCACCGTCAATTGGCTTTTGATATTTTCTCAAGGGCAACTCCTACATTTATCCTTAATCAAACAAAAAAGGTTAGTCCAAGGCAATATCGAAGAGGTAAATATGGAGAAGTTGATGAAGTTAAATTACTAAGTACGTGGGCAAAGGGAGCGAGTTTGTTTATGCCAATTAAAGATGTTTTTAGGAAAGTGGAGGGGATAACAGTTGAGGAGGAGCCATATCAACATGGTGAGCAGCATGATTTATTTGCAGACGTTTTCTCTTCGGTTTTAGATATGAGTATTCAATTGAAAAATTGGGATAGTTTAAGAACTTTAGAAGAGGTTTTATTTGAAAGCAAACATTCCTATGAGCAGTTCTATTTTTATTATGATGTCGTAGTTAATCTTTCAAATGAAAATGTATTTTACAACCATTGTGTAAGTAAATTGTTCAACTGGGAAATAACCGACGATAACCCTATAAATCGAAGGTTACTCAAGGTTTATCTATTGAATAGTCATGATGAAGAAAAAATAAAAGCAGTTTTTGAAAACCTACTTAAGCCCAATGAAGTTGAGCGACCTGATTATTCTATAGAAGATTCTACATTCTTGCAATACATTTTCGACTATGCATCATTTTTCTACATCATTACAAGAGAATTTAACACTTCTCCAAAGTCTTTTTTGCCTCAAGAAAAGAAGCATACAAAGCAAGCTTTCTTCAATGCTTTTGCAGAAATAGGTAAATCATTCGCATACATACATCATTATCACAATGATGCTGCAGTGGAGTATTACTTGCGATTTGATGAACTTCTACACCTATTTCATTATGACCGTACAGACTATGGATACGAATATTCAATTTCAAACAATAAGTCTCTACTTATTAATCTTATACTAAAAATCTCTTCGAAAATTTCCAGTGAAGTCTTTAAAGAGATACTAAAGAGATTAGAGAATGAATGGCAAAGTCAAACAAGATTTTGGAGTACAGGAGATAAACAGAAAATCATTGAAGAAGTAATTGACCTAAATGGGAATAAGGAATGGATTATTAATCAGCTTGAAAAAATTGATAAAAATGTTTTTGAAAGAGGTTACTTAAATGAGAGAATAGATGAAGGGATTGTTCAAATAGGTTTATGGACTAAAATAGATAAAATAGAAAAAGGTGAAAGTATCTTGAATCAAATCATGACAATCTCCTTTGATGTTCGTGGGGAGAAGGACAATCAATTGGATTATATCGTGCAATGGCTAGAAATTGCCCCAAAGAATACACCAGAAGAAATTGAGTTTTACTTAGCAAGAATTAATTCATTAAATGATAAAGTTAATTCCCGTTCACATACACCCGCTATTGAACTTCTAAGGCTATCCTTAAAATTTGGTAACGGTTTTGAAGTATTTAGGTATCTTTTGTTTGAAGGCTTAATCACGTTCACAAATGGTTTAGAAATCGCCTTGGCTTATTTCTTATCGTTAGATACCAAATTTAGAATGGTGATTGTCAAGATTTTTACCAGGGTTTTGATGGCTTATGATGACTACCATTATGAACGACATCATTTTTTTGACGTATTGTTCAAAATGTGTCCTAAACTATCTGCTAATGAACTTAGAGATTTGGTTTACGAGATTAAAATAAACTCTATTAGTGAATATAGAAACGATTATCTGTATCGAGTACAGGAATATTCATTGAATAATAGCATTGACATAGCATCAATAGGAATTGACAATCCTATACCTAAAAGGGAACAGAATAGCGGCAGCACAGATACAAGTGTACTTACACTGCAGGATGGTCGTAAAATGTCCTCTTCTGAGGTTTTTGATAAGGTAGAAACAATAGCTGAATTACAAGACTTACAAAAACAATCTCAATCTTATAGCAGCTTCAAATGGAAAAATATATATGAAAAAGTATTTAAAAATTCAACCGACAATGAAATCTCAGATTTTGTAGAGGTACGTGATTTCGAATCCACCGAACTATCACAAATAGCAAAAGTATTGATGAAGCATCAAAGGCATACAATTGCAAAGAAGCTGTTGCATTCAGCAATTTTAAAAGGAGAGAATTACGGGTGGGTGCATCATATGGATGGAGGAAGTAAAATTGTACCCTTTGAATTGCTACATAAGATAGAAGATAAGAACATCCTTAACAGAATTGCTTTTAAAGACTTTTCAGATAGTATTGGTTCTCTCGGTATTGAGAGCTATGAAATCTTATTAAAAGATTTCAATAAGATTTGGAGCTTTTTCTCAGACCAGATTGATAAGGATGTTTTATACAGGGAGATAATAGAATTTAGAAGTGAGTTATTAAAAACTCACAAAATTGACGATTCCTCTCCGTCTGTTAAAGGAAATTTAAGTACAGAAGATTTTCTATTAGAGTGCTTATATTTCTTAATTACTTTTCCAAGTGATTTTGGATATGCATTGTATACCACCTTAGTTGAAGAGTATGATGTTAGCAGTAATATTATTAGCCGGGTTTTAAAAAGATTATTTAAAGAAAACTTTTTTGCTAAATTCATCAAACTATTAGCAGTAACTAATACCAGAGACAAGAGTATAACCATAGAAAATAAAGAGAACGTTATTTATCTCCTTAATAATAGCAGATACGACATTTCCCGGATAGCCCACCGCCTTTTATATAGCATAGGTATTGACCCAAATCTCCTAATAATAAAACAGACTAAAGAATTGTCTTTTATGTATAAGATGGAATTTCAGCATACACCATCTTTTTTAAGTTCCTTACTTGCTGAAGAAGAATTTAGCCATATTGACAAAAAAGGTTTTTTAAAACAGACTGAAGACCCACTTGTTTTCATAAATTTATACAAAACGGAAATTAGAGTGTTGTCTCTAGAAACGGATATTCCCATTATCAACTTGGCCTATAGAACAATGACATTAGGTACACGCTTAGAGTTCCCAAAATGGTGTAATGAAAAATCTGAAGAAGAAATTAGAAGAATATACGACGGTCGTTTTGATTTGAAAATATCCTACAAAAGACCAAGAAATCAATTGGTTTGGGATGGGTTGATGAAAGTAATAAAGGAGCTGTGGGAACTTGACCTAATAGACACTTGTTTAGCAGATGAATTATCCGGTGAATTTGATGAATACGCTTATTTGATAAAAACTACCCCTCAACCATCCTTCATTGTCACAATCTTAAAAGGGAATTCAGGCCGTGCTCCTTCTGCCGACAAAGGATGGGCAAAAGAGCTAACAGATGATTACCTATCAAACGCAATGGCTTTTAGAATTCCTGATAATTGCTTCATTTTAGCTGAACATTCAATAATAAAAGGCATGGGTTGGGGTTATGCCGAAGAGATAAGACAAAGCTTCATTCATTTGCATGAAGAGATTGTAAAAGGTAAGGACAGAGAACTAATATTCAACTTCACGTCAAAGTTCAGGATGGCAGACTATATGAAACTCAATGACAAAGGGGTAATATTGTACAATCCAATGCTAGTTATAAACAAAAGAATAAATTGGCTCGCAATCAACCCTTCACTATGTAGAGATTTAAGTTTAGTTTTTAATCCGCATGAAGGCAACTTTAGATGGGATGATAAAAACGGTAATAAAGTATTCGAATCTTTTTATTGGCAAACTCATTCAACAGACAATTACAATAAACATCATGATTCTGAATCAGGTTATGGATGGTATGTGGTTCTGTATAATGAGGGATATAAGAACTTCAAGGCACTCATTACCGATTTTACAGGAGATAATGCAGTTTATCAGCACCGAAAAATATCAAGACACATGGAATATTCCCAAGAGAAATATCAAACCGATATAAAAGAAGACTTCTCGAAAACTACAACGGAAAAATTTCTATTGTAGAGAGATAAAGTCGGTAGTTTAATTCATAATGCCTCAACTCTACTCCCCCTTCCCGCAACACTTCTTATACTTCTTTCCGCTGCCGCAGGGGCAGGGGTCGTTGCGGCCTATTTTGGGTTGGGTGTGTATAAATGGTTGAAATAAGGGCGTATGGCTGGATGGGTGTGGTTGTGTGTACATTTCATCGTTAGCTGAAAGCTCGTTTTTATAGAGTTCTTCACGGATTTCGAATAAAGATTGCAATGGGCGTTTTTCGGAGCGGTTGCGCTGGTCATCTGGCGTGTTTAGTTCTTCGAGACATTCTTCCCAACTCCGATATAAATACATATCAACAAGGTTAGCATCGTAAAACTGTTTGATAAGCTTGGTTAATTCTGTGCCGTTGAAATCCACTATATCGGATAACATGAGTGAAGTAAAATCCAGTTCTACAATTGCAGGATCGTCTTGTTTATCAAAATAATAATGCAGCAGCCGTTCGTAAAGTTCTAGTACTTCCTGCCGCCGTGTGGACTGGTGCATTGCCAACTGGCTAATGGCTGATGAAACCGCTGTGCGGCTGTAAGTGTAGTTGTTTGGTTCTTTTAAAAAATCTTCGAGTAAGGGTAACTGCGTTTGCCCAATGGCATAAATTACTTGCCATATATTGTCTGTGAGTAAATCGCCCAGCCATAACTCTAAGACTTCCTCCGGCTGGCGAAAAAGTTCAAGTGCAGCAGACAGTGCTTCGGCTGCTTTTAGTTCCATCAGCAGGAAAAGTGCATGAGCCGCACTTGAATGTGTTTGTACATCAAATTCTATTTCCGAAAAATAATCGTAGCGTCTGATGGCATCATACAGCACTTCGCAGAGATCGTTGATAAGGGGTTCCCGTGGCAACTTCAGCAGTTCTTCCAGCTTTTCTTTTTTTATGCTGAAGCTGTTTTCATAGAGCCACTGTATTTGCGGAAAATGAAAAACGGGTGGAATGGTGGTTTGTGGTAGGGTAGGTGTTGTCTTTACAAAGCTTTCATAATCATAGTCATCATCATCCGGTTCTTTTATTCCTGCTTCCCAAAGCAAGTCGTTTATGTAGTACAAGTCAAAGTCTTCGTCGAGTAAATTTTCCAGTTCTTCGAGATTGTTGAAAACGTCTAAAACATTTTCTGTCTGGCCTCTTGCCATCCAATACCTGATAAGTATGATATGAAAATGTGCATATTCCACGAAATGGAAAACATGGCGATTGTTTGTGAAGGCGAATATATCTGGCGAAGTGCCAAGGATGGCTTCGGCTTTTTCTAATTCTTTGCGATACAAGTATTCTTCGAGCAGGTTGAGCTTGCCGAAAATATAATCGGGATGTTGCTGAATGATGAAGTGGTTCAAATTAAACGCCTGTTCATTTTTACCTTTTCCGCTATAATAGCCGCTCAAGATATTCTTAAACATTGGCACCTGCGGGTATTCTTCTATCCACTTTTTCAATTTTTTTTCGATGTGCTTCCCGTTCTTTTCAGAAACTGCAATGTTTGCTTTGCGTATTAGCGCAGCTATTGGTTCGGGGAAAATATAGGGTGAATCTGATTCAGATAAATCATCGGTGATTTGCAAATCGTGTTGCAGGTAGTCGTAAAAGTCATAAATCATAGAGAAGATTTGAGGTGCAAAAATAAGCGGTGAGGGATGGTTTTTTGCTTAAAGGCAGCAATTCATTTTTCTCTTCACATTGGTGAATAAAAACCTCGTCTTTTCATAAGTTACTGACTTATTTTAGCCAAAAAAAAATAATCTTCATGTCTAAAAATTTCGGCAAAACATGGTGGGGGCAGAAGTGGCTCAATTCGTTGGGCAATATTGATTATAGCAACCGGCTGCCACATGGGAGCTCTTATTCACGAAACGGGTCTATTGCCAGCCTGGGCATTGATGGCAATAACATTCATACAAAGGTGAAAGGCAGCCGTCCGAAACCGTATGATGTGACAGTGATTATCCCGACGTTTTTTGAGCCGGAAATAAAAAACTGATCAAGGCGAATGCAGATAAACCGGTAATTATGAGCAAGCTGCTGAACATGGAACTGGGTCCTGAACTCTTAACTATTGCGGAAAGGATCGGGTTGAAAATTTTTCCGAAACAATGGACTGATTTTAAGATGCAATGCAGTTGCCCGGACAGGGCAGTGCCTTGCAAACACCTGGCTGCTGTCATCTATAAAATAAGTGCTTAAATTGATAACAACCCCTTCCTTATTTTGACTTGCACCGGGTAGATTTGGTAGAGGAACTGAAACGGGAAAACATTTTTATAGCTCCGGGAAACAATGCTATACCTACGTTGAAAAGCCTGCTGATGGTGGAATCTGTGGTTGGTGAAGAACGGCGGCGAAAGACCTCACCCCAACCTCCCGAAAAATCGGGACAGGCTCTCTCCAAAGGAGAGGGACAAGAATATAATGTTGGTGAAGAAAACCAACAACGGCGAATTAGCTTTCCTGTATCATTTAACATCTAAACCATTTCCCCAAGGCTTTCTCTGGCAGCCTCAATTGTTTTATCCAAATCAGCATAAGTAAGCGCATTGTTGAGGAACCAACTTTCGTAAGCGGAAGGTGGAAGGTAAATCCCCCTGTCTAACATGGCATGAAAGAATTTGCTGAACATGGCATTGTTGGCCGATGCTGCGGTGGCGAAGTCTGTAACTGCATGGTCGCTAAAATGTACACTGATCATGGAGCCTAATTGATTAATGATATAAGGCTGTCCCCATGCTGTAAAAACTTCGTGTAAACCATTTTTCAGGTAAGTGCATTTGTCATTTAATTCGGTATAAATTTCTGGTCGGTCTTTTAAAGTTTTTAAAGTGTTGTAACCTGCAATCATAGCAATTGGGTTACCGCTTAAAGTGCCTGCCTGATAAACATTTCCCAACGGGGAAATGTGCTGCATGATTTCTTTTCGGCCACCAAATGCGCCTACAGGCATGCCTCCGCCTATTACTTTTCCATAAGTAACCAAGTCAGGTTTTATGTTTAGTAACTCTTGTGCTCCTCCGGGTGCTAAGCGGAAACCAGTCATTACTTCATCAAAAATTAAAACTATTCCTTCATCGGTACACAACTGTCGGATGCTTTCTAAAAAGCCCGGTTGCGGTAAGATGCAGCCCATGTTTCCTGCAACCGGTTCTAAAATTATGGCTGCTATTTCACCTTTATTGTCTTCGATTAATTGCTTTACTTCATCAAGATTATTCCAGGATGCTACCAATGTATCAGCGGCTACACCGGCCGTAATGCCCGGTACATTTTGAATACCAAATGTGGCAAGTCCGCTACCTGCTTTTACCAAGAAACTATCGGCATGGCCGTGGTAGTGGCCTTCAAATTTGATGAGTTTGTTGCGGCCTGTATAACCACGTGCAAGTCGTAATGCACTCATACATGCTTCTGTTCCACTGCTTACCATTCTTATAAGGTCAACATTGGGCGCCATACTGATGATGAGTTCAGCCATTTTTATTTCCAGCTCAGTTGGTGCACCATAGGAAGTGGAGTGTTCGGCATATTCTTGTATTGCCTTAACCACAGGGCCATAAGCATGGCCAAGAATCATGGGGCCCCATGAAGCGATGTAGTCTATGTAATTATTTTCATCGGCATCGTAGAGATATGCGCCTTTTGCCCTTTTCATAAAAATGGGCGTGCCACCTACACTTTTAAATGCACGAACCGGAGAGTTTACACCACCGGGAATGGATTTTTGAGCACGGGAAAAAAGTTCTTGGCTATAGGATATTTTCATGTGTTGCTATAAGTTTTTCAACGTAATTAATGTATTCAATTGCTGGCCCCATAAAACTCTTTACTTCTTCTTTGTCAGCAATTAAAAAGTCGCCATAATCGTCTTCAGTCCTTTCCTGCTTTAGTTTCGAGAAAAAAATGGAATGTTTGACATCGAATAAGCCATTTGATACAAATTCTTTGTGTAATAAACCTGCAAGACCTTTGTGAGTTTTGGATTGGAGTTCTTTTGTAAGCATTAAAGCAGATGTGGCGTGATAACATGCATAATAAAGCCTGCTAATAACACTATTATAGCCATCGTTTTCGATCAGGATTTTTGCCTCCCGAATCAACTCTTTTGATTTGATCAACTTTAAGTTAATGGATGTAGCGTTTTTGTTCATTTAAGCTATAACGGGATTACGGGAAATTGAAAGTTTCAAAGCATACCAACCGGGATTGTTTTCCCACTCATCTTCATTTGCTACAATAGAATTAATAAACGTGAACAATTCTACACTTAAAGGATATAGTACATCATGAACAGCCCATTTTGTTTTTTTGTCAATATTGCTTTTGTCAAGAATGAGTAAGTCCCAATCACTTTCTTCGTGAGCAGTATTATTAGCTCTGCTTCCAAACAAAATAACTTTTGCATCTGGCAAAACTGTATGCACAAGCTCTTTCATTTTGGCTAAAGTATCCGTTGTATCCATACTTCAAATTTATTAAATCATATTCAAATTGTATAATAATTTCACAATCACAATTTACCCAATCAATTTTGCTGCATCTTTTGCAAAATAGGTTGCAATCAAATCTCCACCGGCTCTTTTGATAGAAGTCAGTGTTTCAATAATGGCTTTGTCTTCGTCTATCCAACCACGTTGTGCCGCTGCTTTTATCATAGAGTATTCGCCACTGATGTTGTAAACACTTACGGGCACATCCACTGCATTTTTTACCTCACGAACAATATCAAGGTAAGGTAATCCCGGCTTTACCATTACTATGTCGGCGCCTTCTTCAATGTCCATCAATGTTTCTTTTATTGCTTCGATTCGGTTTGCATAATTCATTTGGTAAGTCTTTTTGTCTCCAAAGCCAGGTGCGCTGTCTAATGCATCTCTGAAAGGGCCGTAGAAGCATGAAGCATACTTGGCACTGTAAGCCATGATGCCTGTTTGGGTGAAACCATTTTCTTCCAGCCCATTTCTTATAGCGGCAATGCGGCCATCCATCATATCGCTTGGGGCTACCATGTGGGCACCTGCCTGTGCATGGCTGATACTCATTTTTACCAAAGCTTCAACTGTAGGATCGTTTACAATTTCACCATCATGTACAATGCCATCGTGTCCATAAGATGAATAAGGATCAAGGGCTACATCGGTCATAATATACATTTCAGGAACGGCTGCTTTAATAGCTCTGATACTTCGCTGCATAAGCCCTTCGGGATTCCATGCTTCGAGGCCTGTATTGTCTTTCAGCTCGTCTTTGCACTTAATGAAAAGCAACACACTCTTAATGCCAAGGCTCCACAACAGCTGCACTTCCTTTACGGTCAGGTCAATGCTTCTGCGGAAATAGTTGGGCATGGAAGCAATTTCTATTTCAACATTTTCACCTTCATCTATGAAGAGTGGTGCTATAAAATCTGCTGGGGTCAGAATGGTTTCAGCAACCATTGCTCTTATAGCAGGGGAGGTGCGGAGTATTCTGTTTCTTCTTTGTAAAATCATAAGATGTCTGATTTAAGGATGTCTGATGTCTGATATGCCAATGTTGTTGTAATATGAATAAATGATACTCTTTTTTATTATTTTGGAGATGATGTTTTATTAATTTTATTTGCTTTTGAAGTTCTATCTGTTGCAGCAAATATTGCAGTCAATTCATTTGCTTCTTTAATCAATCTGTCAATTTCTTCTCCTGATTTTATTTCTGCCTCTTTAATTATTTCCAACCAATAATAACTTTCATCGGCCTCTTCTAATACAATTTGAATTTTATAAATGAAATCTGCGTCAGATTTCGCCCTCATTGATGCACTGTAATTAGCTCCCACTGACCCAGCAGCTCTTATAATTTGTTTTGCCGTTTCAAAGCCGGCTGCATTTCTAGGAAAATCGCTACAAAGCTTAATTATGTCAATGTGAAACTTTTTAGTTCGGTCTTGTAACTCTTTCCTGGTCATATCTTTCGAAAATTTGAAAATATATCAGACATCAAAAAATCAGACATCAGATATAATCTTGCGGATTTAAACAAACATTTTGCAATCGTTCTTCTTCACTACCTTTTTCCAGTTGATAATCATACTCAAATCTAACAGTTGGTGGCAGACTCATAAGTATGCTTTCAGTTCGGCCGTTAGTTTTTAAACCAAAGATGGTTCCTCTGTCATGCACAAGGTTGAATTCTACATAACGTCCACGTCTTATTTCCTGCCAATGTTTGTTTTCTTTGGTAAATGGAATGTCTTTTCTTTTGTTGATAATTGGAATGTAAGCATCAATAAAAGCATAACCACAAGTCTTTGCAAAGTCCATCCAAAAGTTCACATCTTTATCAGCTGTTGGTTTTTGATAATCGTAGAAAATGCCACCAATGCCACGTCGTTCCTGGTTTCTATGCCAATTAACAAAATAGTTGTCACATTGTTTTTTGAATGACGGGTAAAATGTTGGATCAAATTGATCGCATGCATCTTTGTAGGTTTGATGAAAATGAATAGCATCTTCGTTGAACAAATAATACGGAGTCAGATCGGTACCGCCACCAAACCACCGAGCCCCCCTGCCCCCCAAGGGGGGAAGTTCAGTGCAGTCTTTTTCATACACTTCAAACATTCTGTAATTGGCATGAACTGTTGGAACAAAAGGATTAGAAGGATGAATAACCAATGAGAGTCCACAGGCAAACCATTTGTCCCCATCAATTTTTAGTTGGCTGCGCATGGTATCTGTCACATCACCAAAGACTATTGAGGTGTTAACTCCACCTTTCTCAATTACATTTCCGTTGGCAATCACTCTTGTCTTTCCCCCACCGCCTTCTGCACGTTCCCATTTGTCTTCTTTAAATTTTGCTTTGCCATCGGCCTCTTCTAATGCGATGCAAATGTCATTTTGGAGTTGTTCTATAAAAGCTATCCAGACTTGTTTTATGTTCATTTTTGCGAGTTGGGAGTTGTCAGTTGTGAGTAAGCGAATCTTGGCTTGATTGCGTAATAAGACCTGATAATAATTTGAAAGCTTTCACAATCATTAACCCTAAATCAGCAATGTTTTCAGGTAGAATGTAACCTAACTCCACCGCAATATCCAAGGCTGTATCAACTTCAATTAATGAACCTCTTGATATTTCAAAGTAACGCTTTCTTTCATTCGTCGACTTTCTAGAAGCACCTTCAGCCAGATTTAGATGAACCGACAATGCAGCTCTTCTTATTTGTGAAACCATCGCAAACTTTTCATCTACCGGAAATAGCTTTGTAAGTTTATAACACTCCAGCGTCAGTTTTTTCGTTTCCTGAAAAACATTTAATTTGGTATGCCCAAGTTCTAAAAACATTGCCTTTATTTTTAAAAAAGTATAAGAATTTCACTACTCACTACTCACAACTGCCCGCTCACAACTTATCTCCTTAACTGCCTCCACAAATGCTTTTGCATGGTCAACCGGTACATTTGGCGTAATTCCATGACCAAGATTAGCAATGTATCGTTGTGTGCCAAATCCGTCTATCATTTCTTTTACGGCTTTCTTTATTTCTGGTATTGGTGCCAACAGTTTTGCAGGGTCGAAATTGCCTTGAAGGGTAATTTTATTTCCCGTCAATTCCCTTGCGGTTTTGGGATCAACGCACCAATCAACACCTAAACCTGATGCGCTGCTGTTGCTTAAATCTTTGAGTGCATACCAACTACCTTTCGGGAATAAAATAACTGGTGCAAAACTTTGCAATGCATCAGAAATCTGCAATAGATATGGTAGTGCAAAAGTTTTGAAATCAGCAGGGCTCAACGATCCGGCCCAGCTATCAAATACCTGCACAACATCTGCTCCTGCAAGGGTTTGAGCTTTTAGATAGTCAATAGTGATGGTAGTTATTTTTTGTAAAAGCTGATGTGCCAATGCTGGTTGAGTGTAAGCAAACTGTTTTGCTTTGTCCCATGTCTTACTTCCTTTCCCTTCTACCATATAACAAAGAATAGTCCATGGTGCACCGGCGAAGCCTATTAATGGAACACGACCATTCAGCTCCTTTTTTGTAAGGGACAATGCATCGGTTACATACTTTAAACTATGAGCAGCACCTTCGGTAATCAATGCATCAATATCTGCCTGGGTTTGGATAACTTTTGGTAATGAAGGGCCTTTGCCTTCTTCCATCAAAACTTCCAAACCCATTGCCTGTGGTATTACCAAAATGTCTGAAAAAATGATAGCAGCATCAACACCAACCTGATCTATCGGTTGTAACGTAATAGCAGTTGCAAGTTCAGGTGTTTGTACACGGGTGAAGAAATCATATTTAGCTTTTAGCTTTAAATAATCAGGCAAATAACGGCCTGCCTGTCTCATCATCCAAACAGGTACACGTTCGGTTTGTTCTCCTTTTAAAGCTCTTAGTAATAAGTCATTTTTAAGCATTCGGTTCTGTTTATTATTTTTTCGACGTTTCTTGTTTCTGTTTTCTCGTTATATGAATTTTGTCATATCAAAAAGTTACTCATAATTCTCAACTCATAACTCATAAATCTTCCATTATCTTAATTGCTTGTTCAACCATTTGATCTTTGGACGGAAAGTCGCTAACAATAATTTTGTTGTTGCAAAACTGCCTGATAGCAGCAGCGCTTGTTTCACCAATAGCAAAGAAAATGGTGTTGTCCTTTACTTTATTCTTTTCAAAAAAGCTATGAACTGCACTTGGGCTAAAAAACAAAATGGCACCGTAGTCTTTATCTATTTTTATCGCCGTTTCTATTGTTTCATAAATGATGAGTTCATTGACTACAACCGATTGCTGACACAATAAAACAGGCAGTTCTTCTCTTCTTTTATTTCCGCAAAAAAAAACTACTTCAGTTTGGTTGTCAGCAATTATTTTTTGAGCCAATTCCGACGCATTTTTTGCAGTACCTAATATGCTATCATAAGGCCAATATTTCTTAACAAGTGAAAATGTCGCTCCACCCATACAATAGATTTTCCAATCGGGAATTTTGGACTTGTCGTTTAATGATGCTATCAAAACATCTACTGCATTCATACTGGTGAAAACGACAGTAACATTTTTACTTTCCAGTTGTTTTATCTGCTCAAATGTAGTGTCACTAATACTTTTCTTGATTTCTATAAATGTATCCTGATCTATTGCTATGTTGTGTTGAGCAGCTTGTGCTATTAATGCCTCGTCTAATGGGCGGGTACTTAATATGCTAATGCTTTTATCTTTCATTTTGAATGACATCTGCGATGGCTTTGCCACCATTGTTCAACAGTTCCTTTGCTGCAATTATACCAAGGTTTTGGCTATCGCCTATTCGCACTTTCTTTTCAATATCTACCCGCTGTTTGCCATCAACAGAAAAAATATTTCCTTTGAAATGTACCTCACCATTTTTAATTTTTGCCAATGCACTAATAGGCGTAGAACAACCACCAAGTAGCGTTCTTAAAAAAGCTTTTTCGATAGTTGTGCAATGTTCAGTTTCAGCATCGTTGAAATGATGACAGGCTTCATAGGACTCATTATCCTCTTGTCTACAAACCACGCCTATGGCACCTTGTGCAGGTGCAGGCAGCATCCAATCCAGTTCTATGGAATGTTCAGGACGAAGACCAATTCTTTCCAATCCTGCAGCCGCAAAAATGGCTCCGTGCCAGTTGCTGGCTTTTACTTTTTGTAACCGTGTATTTACATTTCCTCTTAAGTTCTCGATAATATCACTGGGGTACCTATTGAGCCATTGTGCTTTGCGGCGTATGCTGCTGGTGGCTATTGTGAGTTGTGAGTTGTGAGTGGGTAATTTTGTGAGTTGGGAGTTGTCAGCTGTCAGTTGTTCTGTACTCACAACTGCCAACTCATTACTCACGTTCAACACCAACAAATCTTTGTAAGAAGCTCGTTTTAAAACGGCGGATTGTATAATGCCTTTAGGAAGTTGTGTGGGTACATCTTTAAGACTGTGTACGGCTATATCAATTCTATTGTTGAGTAAGGCTATGTCAAGGCTGCGGGTGAAAATACCTTGTACACCGATTTCGTAAAGCGGTGTTATTAGGTCAATATCCCCTTCGCTTTTTATGAAAACCAACTCGCTTTCGTATCCGTTTTCCGCCAACAATTCTTTTACTTTATTGGCCTGCCATACAGCCAATTGACTTTCACGGGTGCCTATCCGCAACAGCTTTTTTGCCATGTAGATTAGTTGCGGTGTGTGGTTATAAAATCGTTGATAGCTTCTATGTAGCAACAACCGGGTTGATGTTGCTGACGCATTTTCAAAGCCATATTTTTAATGACCTTTTCAATAGAATTTTGTTCGGCTGGTTTTGTTATGCTGGAAGTGTAGTGCTCATACATAGACTGATAGAGTTCGCATTTCTGCATATCATGCAGCTTTTGTTTGGCTGCTTTGATATAAGGAACATTTTTGCGCATATCGCTCCACTCTGTAAACTCGGTTATGTGTTCTGCAATAATGGTTTTAGCTTTGGGAACTTCTTCCATTCTTTTTTGCAGCGTTTCGTCGTTTAGTTTTGAAAGTTCATCTACGTTTAGCAAGGTTATGTTGGGTAATAAACCTGCAGCCTTTTCTACGTTATTTGGTACTGATAAATCAATGACCAACTTATTGCCTTTCCCTTTTAAATGACTTACAAGAATTGTTGGATCTGTGCTGTTGGACGCTACAAGAATGATATCAGCGCTATCAATCAGCGTGGGTAATTGACTAATGGGTGCAGCATGCAATCCTAATTCATCTGCAAGTTGGGTTGCTTTTTCATCTGTTCTGTTGACCAATGTAATATTTCTGGAGCCTGTATAATCCACCAGATTTTTACATGTATTTCTTCCAATTTTTCCAGTTCCAACTAAGAGAATGTTTTTGTCTGCAATATTGGTAACTGTATTTTTTATATACTGAACTGCTGCAAAAGAAACGGATACTGTACCGCTACTCAATACAGTTTGATTTTTAATTTCTTTGGTTGATTGTAGTACACTGTTTACCAAACGTTCAGAAAAGCATCCTATAAAACCTCTTTCCTTGGCAAACTTTACAGCAGTTTTTAATTGACAAATGATTTCATAATCACCCAAAATTTGTGATTCTAATCCTGCACCCACTTCATACAAATGTTTTATAGCATCTGCGCCTTTCTTGACATAACACAATTCAAGAAACATTTCTTTTGTACCTGTAGTTTGTGAACACAATACATCAATCAACGATGATGGATCTTCTGCAAATCCAAATACCTCTGTACGGTTGCAAGTGGAGAGTATAAAAAATTCTTTGAGATTAAAAGTTGGAGCAAGTTGTAAGACCTCTGCATATTGCTCATGGTTTATTGCAAACAAACCTCTTGTGCTGGCATCTGTTTTCCTATAGTTTATTCCCACTACATAAAACCCGGCTATATTAATCTGCTTGTCTTCTGGCATTTAGGGTATCAATTCTACACTGCAAAGTTAACAGCAGCATTCCCAATGACAGAATTTAGCTGTCATTTCTCTGTCATAAATGTGCTATAGATGCGTGTTTTAGCATCGTTAACTTCACAAGCCTTTAGTATATAAAATCTGCAATTTAATTTTTATGATTTTAGTCATGTTGTTCATTGAGATTAGTCATTCAGCATATTTTCAGCATATTTTTCAATCCATTTGTTTTTTCTTTTCCGGAGTAAAACAAGAGTAATTACAAATAAACGAGATGACATTTATTATAAACTATGTTATTAAAAAAAACACTTCATTCCCACAATTTTTACTTTAAAATAAAAAATACTAACGTTTGTTAGTTATTTCAAAATTTATCCCTTTCTTTGTATCGTCATTTACGCCATAGATGACATTAACGATTCAATTTTTTGCCTTTACGATTGCAAATTTTGCTATGTGATTTATCCTTCGATGATTGCCATATGAAAAGTTGAAGGATTCGAACAAAAAAATCAAAGCGTGGTATTTTATGCCACGCTTTTTTTATTGGATCATAGGATATACCAATTCAACTTTTTGAACTTTTCTTTTGTTGGCGGGTTACATTTGCACATTATTTTTTAATTATGGCAAAAAGGGCAATAGTATTAATGAATCTTGGTTCTCCTGATTCAACAGAGGTAAAAGATGTAAAAAAATACCTCATGGAATTTCTGATGGATAAGCGGGTTATCGACTATCCTTACCTGCTTAGGTTACTTTTGGTTGGTGGTATTATAGTTCCTTTCAGATCTCCCAAAACTGCCGAGGCTTATAAGACTGTATGGACTAAAGACGGATCTCCATTGGTTGTATTAAGCAAACAACTGCAACATGCGCTACAGGCTAAGGTAGATGAACCCGTAGAGTTGGCGATGCGTTATGGAAACCCTACTATGGAACATGCCTTTGACAATTTGCTGAAAAATTCTCCTGATTTGGAAGAAGTTGTAGCTATACCGTTGTATCCGCATTATGCTATGTCAAGTTATGAAACTGCAGTTGAACATGCTAAAACAGTACACAAGAAAAAGGGCTATAAGTTTTCTCTTTCTTTTATAAAGCCTTTCTACAATAATCCTGAATATATTCATGCAATGGCAGAAAATATAAAGCCACACTTGCAGGAAGAATATGATCAGGTCTTGTTTAGCTATCACGGTTTACCACAACGACATATGTCTAAGGCTGACCCTACGCATCAACATTGTATGAAAGTTGCCAACTGCTGCGAAGTGCCTTCTGTGGCACATGCTACATGCTACCGTCATCAATGCTGGACAACCACACAATTGCTTGCATCTACTTTACAGATACCTGCCGATAAGGTTGGTTTTTCTTTTCAATCAAGATTGGGTAGAGAAGAATGGTTAAAGCCATACACGGCATTACGGTTAGAAGAATTGCCAAAAGAAGGCATAAAAAAACTGGTCATTCTTTGCCCGGCTTTTGTAAGTGATTGCCTTGAAACACTGGAGGAAATAGCTGAAGAAGGAAGAGAATCATTTTTACACGCCGGTGGCGAAACATGTACTGTTATTCCTTGTCTAAACCTTCACCCGTTGTGGGTTCAGGCTATGGTGACATGGGTAAATGATCTGGCAAAGGGGAATAAAGAAATGCTACTTGTATCATAGTGTTTTTCATAGTAAAATGCGTAATTCTATTAAAACGTAACGTGGGTTTTAAAAACGTTATTTTGGAGATTGTACATATTTTGCTACTTAAGAAATCATACTTTTTAGATCATTCATATTTCTCAAAAGCTAAAATTCATTTATCTTTCAGCCATGTACTATTACATCAAAGCATTACACATCATCTTCGTAGTAACATGGTTTGCGGGTTTGTTTTATATGCCAAGGCTATTCATTTATAATACCGAAGCAAACGAACAAAATGACCCCGTAAAAACCGCACTACATAATCAATTCGGCATTATGATGCGCCGTTTGTGGTATGGCATTACATGGCCTTCGGCTATACTTACTCTTATCTTTGGAACCACAGTTTTGATAACAGGTAACTGGCATATTCAGATTGTTAATTCCAATGCCGGTTGGCTTGTAGTAAAACTATTTTTTGTAGCCGGATTGTATGCCTATCATTTTTCTTTACAAAGTATATTGAAACAGCAATTGGCCGGTGTGTTCAAATACTCATCGCAGCAACTTAGGGTGTGGAATGAAGTTGCAACCATCTTTCTCATTGCTATTGTTATGTTGGCAAGTGTTAAGCAAAGTATGAGTTTTGTATGGGGGCTGTTAGGTCTGGTACTATTTATAGTTGGGTTGATGATTGCTATTAAGATTTATAAGAAGGTTAGGGGGTAGGGTTTTGGGTTTAGAGTTTAGGGTTTAAGAAGTTTAATGTTTAGGGTTTAGAGTTTAGGGTTTAGGGTTGACCCGTCATTGCGAACCTTGCGAAGCTTGGTGAAGCAATCGGCAGAATAATTTTTCAGGATTTTAAATATTTATGTTAGCAGATTGATTCGCTTTTGCTCTCAATGACGGACTTTATAATTATTAATTTTACAATTTTTATTCTCTAAATTAATCTATTTCTAATCCTTGATTTGGATTGTTAAGTGTAAGGGGTTTGTTTTAACAGCAACTAATAATTAATGAAGATTAACGGACAACATATAACGGGTAACAAGAAACGTGAAACGATATTTTTTCTTCTTGTGTTTCTCTTTCTCCAATCATGCAATAATGCTGTAAAGGTGGATGTAATATTGCACCACGGCGTTGTTTATACAGTTAATAATCAATTTGATACTGTACAGGCATTTGCTGTAAAAGATGGTAAAATAGTTGCTACCGGTACCAATGAAGCTATACTGAATAAATATTCGGCAACAGATATAATAGATGCCAAAGGGCAGGCTGTTTACCCTGGATTTATTGATGCTCATTCGCATTTTTTGGGGTATGGGCAATCGTTGTTTATGGTGGGTTTATATGGAGTTAAAAGCTGGGAAGAAGTAGTTGATAAGGTAAAGGAATTTGCTGCAGCACATCCGCAGGAAGTCTGGATAAAGGGTAGGGGATGGGACCAAAATCTTTGGCCGGGCAAAGCATTTCCCAACAATGAAATGCTGAATAAATTATTCCCCGATAAACCCGTGGTGTTATCAAGAATAGATGGTCATGCAGTAATCGTTAATGATGCTGCACTTAAATTGGCCGGCATAGGACCGGGACAGACTTTAACCGGTGGTAAAATAGAAACTATCAATGGAAAACTGACCGGTGTATTGATTGACAATGCAGTTGATTTAATCAATGCGAAAATGCCTGTAAATACTACTGCTGAATACACCAAATGGCTCACCGCGGCACAAGCCAATTGCTTTGCAGCAGGACTTACAACGGTGTCAGATTGTGGTCTTATGTACAACGATGTACAAACCATAGACACACTACAAGAAACAGGCAAAATCAATATGCGCCTCTATGTAATGTTGAGCGACGATACTGCCAATTACCGCCGTTACTTACATCAGCCACCATACAAAACCGATAAGCTTTTTGTAAAAGGAATAAAGGTATATGCTGATGGTGCTTTGGGTAGCCGTGGTGCCTGTTTGCTGCAACCTTATCATGACCAAAAAAGCTGGTCAGGTTTTTTGCTGAAGAGCCCACAATATTTTGACAGTATAGCCAATGTGATTGCAGCTACTGATTACCAAATGTGTACACATGCCATTGGCGACAGTGCCAACCGTACCGTGCTATACATTTACAACCGTGTGCTGAAAGGCAGCAACGACAGGCGTTGGCGTATAGAACATGCACAGGTTGTCAGTGGTAGTGATGTTGCCTTATTTGGCAAATCTTCTATTGTGCCTTCGGTACAACCTACACATGCCACAAGCGATATGCCGTGGGCACCCGACCGTTTGGGTAACGAAAGAATCAAAACCGCTTATGCTTATAAACAGTTGCTCAACCAAAATGGTTGGATGCCACTGGGAACCGATTTTCCGGTAGAAGATATAAGCCCGGTTAAAACATTTTATGCAGCAGTTTTTAGGAAGGATGCACAAGGCAAACCACTCAATGGTTTTCAGCCGGATAATGCACTAAGCCGAACCGAGACCATACGTGGAATGACTATTTGGGCTGCTAAAGGTTGCTTTCTAGAAAATAAAATAGGAAGCCTGGAGGCTGGTAAAACGGGGGACTTTATTATACTCGACAAAGACCTTATGATGGCTGATGAAAAAGAAGTGTTAAGCACAAAAGTTGTTGCTACTTATGTGGGTGGAAAGTTGGTGAAGAAGCAATGACATCTCTAATTCTATTTTTTAAAAATTTGAATAATATGGGTGGAATAATTTTTGCTTCAAAGTACATTTGTTTATTAGAAGTATAATTTAACCCCAATAAAATGCCCGTATAAAATTTCAACTATGATTAATAGGGGGAAAATATTCAAACATTCAAATGCATTAGTAATAGGATTTCCCTGCTATTCACTATTTGCCAGTTTATTAGACCGACTTTCTGCTAACTTTTCAGATACATCATCTGCATCGTTAAAATATATAGGAGATAATTCCAAAATATTATCGGTAGTTATTGCCGATGACGATAGTGATGATAGGTTGCTGTTTAAAGAAATAATTGCCGAAATAAGCCCTAAAATTAAAGTCCACGATATTGAAAATGGAATTTCATTAATGCAATCTCTGAATGAGTCAGGTACCACTCTGCCTGATATTCTTTTTTTGGATATCAATATGCCGGGCAAAAATGGTAAGGAGTGTTTAAGGGAAATTAAAAATAATGCTAAGTTTAATGATTTATTGGTGGTTATCTATTCTACTTCGGGAAATGAGAGTGATATAAAGGATACATACAATACAGGCGCTAACTTGTATATCAGAAAGCCCAATACTTACAGTGATTTAAAAAATGTTATCAGGAAAGTTTTATCTCTTGATATAAACAACTATAAAATTACCACATCTAAGAAGAGTTTTTTAGTAATTCCTGATGCTTCAACTTAATAAATTTGAATCGAGATTTTACCATAGATAAAGCAATAAAAATTGCGGATAAAAGGGTATTGAAATATCTGCCTGCTTATGCCTCTTATTTATTACAAAATCATTTAGATGCATTTGTTGTAGAGCTTATAAAACTGTCAAGAGAAGAAGATCTGCCCATTTTAAAATATTTTGTCCACCTTACAGAGACCGAACTTTTAGAACTTGGTAAAGTTTCTAATACGGAAATGCTTGAATTTTTATCCCAAAATAAATTGGCTCATTATATTGATAAGACTACTTCAGAGTTCATTAATAACAGATTGCCCACGGTTGATAAAGAAGAAATTCTTGCAGAGGATATAACCCTTATTTCTTTGGTAAGGCGAAGAGGCTTTAGAAATTTTCTCAATGAATATGCCCCCAATCCTCAAATTTTTATCAAGGTTATGGAGGAAGTTGATGTATTTACGGCTGCAACTGAAATGGCATCTTTTAATGCATATGTTAGTGTTCAGCAATCAAAAATTACGCGTATAAATCAGGAGTTGGAAGGTGAGCGTGAAAAATTGATCGAAGCTCAAAAGCTGTCTGAAATGGGCAGTTTTGTATGGAATTTTAGGGATGGTAATTCTACCTTAACGCCGGGAGCAATTGAAATATTTGGGTATTATAGACCTGAAGGGCTTCTAAATTTTCTTGCGAAAGTTCATCCTAATGACATAGAGAAATTACAGTTGGCTATAGACAAGGCCATACACTATGATGGTATGTTTGAATGTGAGTATACCTATATAGGCGCGGGTAATGAAAAAAGAATATGGTCACGGGGAAAGGTATATGTTGAAAATGGAGAGCCTGTAAGTATGAAGGGCACAATAATGGATATTACCAATGAATATAAATTATTGCAGCGTCTTCAGGAAAGCGAGGATTTACACAAACAGGCACAGGCATTGACCCACTTAGGAAACTGGAGTTGGAACATAGCTGACAATTCTATTGTATGGTCAGATGAGATGTACAGAATATATGGATTAGAACCTCAATCGGAAGTCATTACTTTTGAACGTTTTATGTCTTTGGTTCATCCTGATGAAAGAGAAAAGAGAATGAAAGAAATACAAACGTCATTGCATACACTTAAAGCTGATGATTATTATTTAAAAATCATTAACCCTGATGGTGCAGTTAAGATGCTAAAAGGTAAAGGTGAAGTCGTAAGGGATGAAAATAATAAGCCTGTAATGCTCAATGGTACTTGTCAGGATGTAACCCGTGAATACCTGTTGAATAAGGATTTGCAGGAAAAGGAACAAAATTTTAAACAACTGATCAATAGTGCACCTGATGCAGTAATTGTAATAAATAAAAACAGTATTATTACACTTTGGAATCCAAAAACCACAGAAATTTTTGGTTGGACTGCTGAAGAGGTATTGGGAAAACATTTGTCAGAAACCATAGTACCAGAAAGATATAAGGTAGCCCATTCAGAGGGTATGAAGAGATTTTTGTCAACCGGTGAGGAACATATTCTCAATAAGACCCTTGAATTGAAGGCCTGCACTAAATCGGGAACAGAAATCTTTATTTCACTTACTATATCAGAAACTACACAGGGTGGCAATATAGCTTTTATAGCTTTTCTAAGAGATATCTCTCAACAGAAAAATATACAGCTGGAATTACAAAAAAATACTAAGCTTTTAGAATACAAAAATCTGGAACTGCAAAGAATTAATCAGGAACTTGAATCGTTTAATTATGCAGCAAGCCATGATTTGCAGGAACCTCTTCGTAAAATACACACTTATACCGGACGTATTATAAGCAGGGGCAAAGAACTGTTGTCTCCAAACCAATTGAGTGATTTTGATAGGATTCTCAATGCATCGTCTCGTATGCAAAACCTTATACAGGATCTTTTAAGTTTTTCTCAAAATACCCTCAAATCGCAGGATACAGAACCGGTTAGCCTTAATGCTTTGATAGAAGAGGTCAAAAATACTTTCATTAATAATATAGAAGAAAAGCATGTAGAAATAGTTATTGAACCTCTGCCTGTTATAAAGGTTGTTGCTTTTCAGTTTTTACAATTGTTTATCAATCTGCTGACGAATGCAATAAAATATCAAAAGCAACATACTCCGCCTAAAATTATTATTAGCTCCAGAATAGTGCAAGGAACAAGCCTCACTTTTGAGGGAATTTTTCCTGAAATAGCTTATCTTGAAATCAGTGTGGCTGACAACGGAATAGGTTTTGAACAGGAGTATGCAGAAAAAATATTTGACCTGTTTACCCGTTTGCACAGCAAAGAAAAATATCCTGGAACCG
This sequence comes from Segetibacter sp., assembly GCA_043736115.1. Classification (GTDB taxonomy): domain Bacteria; phylum Bacteroidota; class Bacteroidia; order Chitinophagales; family Chitinophagaceae; genus Segetibacter. Next base: position 25,281 of record JAYTDC010000071.1, read on the forward strand.
GTATTGGATTAGCTACCTGTAAAAAAATTATTCATAACCATAAGGGATATATAAGGGCATCAGGCACACCGGGTGAAGGTGCAACATTCTATATTTATCTACCCGAAGATTCCATTATTTCAACTCCATAGTTAAGGGGGTAGTAAGTCTTATACTACCTGTCGTACGTTCATGTTAGTGTTCTGCTAAACAATCTGCTGTTGGTTTTAAAATCATTGTTTTATCCAGGTTTTTTTGTTAACTTTAAGTGTATATTATTTACTTAAGTTCTTTTCCTTATTTATTTCCTTTTTAAAAAAAAATAGAAATTATGGAACAGTTAACCCCCATAGCAACACCCCTTGAAAATGGACAACTTACTTTAAAATATCTGCCAAAATATGCACACTTTATCCTTACGCATTATGTTGTAGAATTTACCAATGAAATTATTCGTTTGTCACATGATGAGGAGGTTTCCTATTTTAAAAATTATCAATCCCTTTCTGAAGAAGAGTATTACGAGCTCAATTTCAAATCTAATAACCGTTTGTTAGAACATCTTGGCAACAAAAATGTAACAGCTTTTATCCATGCTTCTACAGATGAGTATATGAACAATAGATTGCCTGTAGTAGATAAAGAAGATATTCTTGCACAAGACATTATCATCAATTGTATGATTATAAGAAAGGGATTCCGTCATTTATTAAAACATTACACTACCGATCCCAATTACTTTATATTGGTGATGGACGATGTAGAAAACTTTATGGCTGCTTATCAGGTCCATCTTTTTAATGCTTATTTGCACATTCAGCAGAAAAAAATGAAAAGAATGAATGAAGATTTATTGCTTGCTCAAAGGTTATCAAAAATGGGTAGTTTTCATTGGGATTTAGAAACCAATGAAATCAAACTGACCGATACCGCCATGAAAATATTTAGCCTTAATAAACCGCTCACTCTCGAAGATTTTTTTAATTACCTCCATCCTGATTATAGAAACCCGGTAAAAACTGCAATAGACAATGCAATCAATAACGATGGTAAATATGAATGTGAATACATTTATGCCAAAGATGGTATAGAGAAACGCATTTATGCAGCCGGCATAGTAAACTATATTGACGGAAAGCCAATAAAAATGAGGGGTTCAATTATAGATAAAACAACAGAGTACAACCTGCAGCAGCAACTGAAACAATGTGAAGCGTTAAACAAGCAAGCTTGAAATTTTGGGGCTATCTGTACGGCATATCTAAATTTCTTTTTAATTTTACAGATAATTTTATGAAAAAGCAGACCACCATACAAAAATCTCAAAGCTCCAAAGGAGCAGCTATCTTTAAAAAGATGCTTGATGATAAAAAAGCCATAAGTAGTCACTTACAAAAAGGGGGCAAACTATCTGACTTAAAAGAAAAATACAATTTTGTTAAGCCCCTTTAAGGGGTTGGGATTATCCTCTTACCAAACGGCATCAGCGAAACTTCTATCAGTTTGAAATGTTGCAACCCAAAGGGAATGCCTATTACTGTAAGGCAAAGAATGCAACCAAAGATAAAATGGCTCAAAGCAGTTGCAAAACCACCGCAAACAATCCATATAATATTGAACAGCAGCGATACACAACCCACATCAGAAGTATTGCTAACCACCTGCCGCCCAAAAGGTGCCAATACAAAAAAGCCTAGCTTAAAACACTGCAACCCAAACGGAATACCCACCACAGTAATACACAACACCAAGCCACCCAAAAAGTAACCACAGGCTGCAAAGAAGCCACCAAAGATGATCCAAATAATATTGCCAAGCAGGTTGTCGGGGCGCATAGGGGGAGTTTTGATTTAGGGGTGGAAAGTACATCCTCTAAGTGAAATAGAAAAACATATCAGTAACAAAGTAACACTTAATTAAATAGTGTTACTTTTAGCTTGTATTCTGTAAAAAAATAAAAAGTATGGAAACTTCTGTATTGACATCTAAAGGGCAACTGCTGATACCTAAGCGGTTGCGTACCAAATATGGTATGGAAAGCGGTGTTAAGGTAGCTTTTAATGAAACCGACAAAGGGGTTTTAATAACTCCCATGAATGAACAATATTTTGCATCGTTTGCGGGTATTTTAAAAAGCGGTGATCTGACATCAGATATTAAGGAAATGAAGGCGGAGGAGCAAAATTTCGAAACAAAAAAAGCAGGTACTAAAACAAGAAAAAAAGCAAAGTAATATGGCTCATTATGTTTTAGACAGTTATGCTATGCTGGCTTTTTTTAGAAATGAACAGGGTAGAGATAATGTAGAAAAACTCCTGAATGAAGCTGCCGCAGCCAAACATACATTGTATATGACTTGCATAAATGTGGGTGAAGTGTATTATATGGCTTGCAGAAAAGACGGTGTAGCCAAAGCAACAATAGTATGGAACGCCTTACAGGAGTTTCCCATAATAATTATTGATGCTGACCTAACCCTTACCCACAAAGCAGCAATGCTAAAAGCAGCTAACAACATAAGCTACGCCGATGCTTTTGCAGTAGCTATTACCATACAGAAAAAAGCAACACTCCTTACCGGTGACCATGAGTTTGATGCATTACTAAGAACCCCTCATTTTAAAGTGAGGTATTTGTAAAACACGGCAACCCAAACGGAATACCCACCACAGTAATACACAACACCAACCCACCCACAAAGTAACCACAGGCCGCAAAGAAGCCGCCAAAGATGATCCAAATTATATTGCCAAGCAGGTTGTCGGGGCGCATGGGGGAGTTTTGATTGAGGGGGGAAAGTTAAGGCGATTCAGATAAAACGCTCTATTGTAATCCTAAGGTTATTTTATTGGCCGGGCATATGACTTCTGTTCAACTTCATTGGCTGCCTGCCCCGTCAATTTTGCGGGGTCGCACTCTTGTGCGGGAGAATGTAAGGGTGCTTTTTTATACCGCTTGTTATTTTTTCGATTAAAATACCGCATTGTTATTTCGACTATGTAGCAGCTTTTGCAAAGTGGCAATCATATTGGTTCATAACCGTCCGCTGGGGTTTCATACTTGTTGTTTTTTGACCAGTAGGCTAATCGAAGGATATCAATATCTTTAGGAATAGTATCGCACTTATGCGATGCTCTAAATCTATCCATATCAAATCTTTCAATTTCTGGTAAATAATCGTTTTTACAACCATCACTAATACACTCAATAATTACTCCGCTATGTTTTTCAACAATTAGATAACCATGAGAAGAAGATACTTTAAAACTATTATTGTCATTTGCTTCAATCATATATTAACTTTTGGCTAAACTATAATATCACTAATGATTTACTTGTGTTCTTTAAGTCACGTTGAACAAATTGTGTAAAGATTCTTGAAGCAAGGATTTATGTTTCTATCTTTTAAACACCATATCCTGATGAAATTGTAAAAATTCCTTTTTAGGAAAATATTTTTGGGGCAAGGTCATTTTCGATCCATCAATTGAAGCAAAATATTGCTGGTGATAAATCTCTTTAATTTTCCCTTTTAATACCTGTGAAATTACTATTTCATAGTGGTCATTGATAGTAATGTAACCTTTATCAAAAGCCCTGTCATAAAGTGCAGACAAGCAAATGCCATTTTCAGGATTCAATCTCTCATCTTCATTTTTTGACCACGGCAAAATATGGCTGGCTAAAAGCAAATCAGGAATGTCAATACCTGTAACAGCACATTTACTTACATAATTTGCGAGCACTATTTTTCTAAAAACATTCTGGTTAATCCTTGTTTTTACCTCCCGAATTTTATACTCACCTTTCAAATGTTCGGTTCCTTCCAATATATCAGCAAACTTATTTTCTATGGAAATGTGTTCCCTTTCTGCCAAAATTCTTTCACTTTCAAAAAGCAATTCTTCTTTGTTATTTATGAATTCATCCCATATAGGCTGCACTTGCTTTTTACCACCAGTCAACCCTTTAATGCCTCTTTGTTGGTGGTAAGGGTCAACACTTGCAAAGTTGTTCAGCCTCATAGAAACAGCATTGGCATTTCTTCCAATCAATGATGCCAAATGAATAATTTCAGGTGTCCTAGAATCCAGCTTTCCAAATGGTAGTTGCAGATAGAGGTTAAAAGCTACAATTAACTCATCTTTTGTCCAAAGGCGTCTTTCTTGCTTCTCTACCATATTGAGGATTTTATAAAGTCAAAGCTATTTAGTTTATTCTGTATATTTTAAAAACACATTTCCGGCTTCGTATCCTTCCCCTTTATCCGGCTCATATTATAGCTTCTCGTCTCCTTATCATGTACATCGGCCATATTGTAAAAGTAGCTATCTAACCCCAAACAGATTAATCTGCATTCTCCCAAAATATTCCTCCAATAAACTATTTAACCAATTAACCAATAAACTATTTAACCAATAAACTAATTAACCAATAAACTAATAAACCAATTAACCAATAAACTAATTAACCAATTAACTCAATTAACCCAATACACCTATTTTTGCGCCAAATACTACAATAAAATGGTGGACGTAATACTTGGCCTGCAGTGGGGCGATGAAGGTAAGGGTAAGATAGTGGACTATTTTGCTCCCAATTATGACCTTGTTGCCCGTTTTCAAGGTGGGCCAAATGCGGGTCATACGCTGTATGTAGGCGAACAAAAGGTGGTACTGCACCAAATACCTTCGGGCATTTTTCATCAGGACACCACTAACCTGATTGGCGGTGGAGTAGTGCTTGACCCTGTTACGCTAAAAAAGGAGTGCGCCAAGGTGGCCGCCTTTGGCATAGACCCTACCAAAAACCTCTACATCAGCGAACGTACCAATATTATATTGCCTACGCACCGTGCATTAGACAAGGCATCCGAAATACAAAAAGGCAACGACAAAATAGGCAGCACCCTAAAAGGTATAGGCCCGGCTTATATGGATAAAACAGGTCGCAACGCATTGCGGGTAGGTGATATCCTGGACAAAAGTTTTGTAACCAACTATATTAAACTGCGCCTCAAACACCAACGTTTGCTGGATAATTTTCATTTCAACGAAGACATCAGCGATTGGGAAGATGAATTTTTCGAAGGCATAGAATTTCTCCGCACACTCAAAGTAGTCAACGGCGAATATTTCATCAATAACAAAATAAGCGAAGGCAAAAAAGTATTGGCCGAAGGCGCACAGGGCAGCATGTTAGATGTAGATTTTGGCACTTTCCCGTTTGTTACTTCTTCCAATACCATATCTGCCGGTGTTTGCACAGGTTTGGGTGTTGCTCCGCAAAAAATAAAAGAAGTATTGGGCGTTTCCAAAGCATATTGTACCCGTGTGGGCAGTGGCCCTTTTCCTACCGAATTGTTTGACGAAACAGGGGAGGAGTTGCGCAAAATAGGTTCGGAATTTGGCGCTACCACCGGTCGCCCCCGCCGCTGCGGATGGATAGATTTGGTGGCGTTGCAATATGCCTGTATGATTAACGGCGTTACCAAAATAGTAATGACAAAGGCAGATGTACTTGACTCTTTTACCGACTTAAAAATGTGTACATCGTACCTGGTAAATGGCGAAGAGAAAAAAGAAATTCCGTTTAGTATATCCAAAGCCACAATAGAACCACTCTATCAGTCGTTCAAGGGCTGGAATATGGATACAACCGCCATGAAAAATGTAGCACAACTGCCACAGACCATGATGGAATATGTAAAGTTTATCAATAATTTTGTAGGCGCACCGGTTAGTTACATATCCAACGGACCGGGAAGGGAGCAGATAGTTCAAATTTGAAAATGGCGTAATCAGAAAATGTGAAACTGTAATCCGGTAAATTTTTAGTCACATTACTTTATCATTTTCACAATGAGCAATTTTCAAATTTTCAAATTTTATAAAATTTAATTCTATGGCAAAGTCCAGCAAAGAAAAAGAAACAACAAAAAAGACCGCAGCCACCGCACCTGCGGCAACAAAAGCATCTGCAAAGCCTAAAAAGCAAATGGAAGCTGATGACGATGATGAGCTAGAAGCGGAGGCACCTAAAGCAAGAAAAGGGGGCATTAAAAGCAAAGCAGCCGATGATGATGATGACAGCGATGTTGAAGTAGAAGATACCTGGGAAAAAGGAGAAGAGGAAGATGATTGGGATCCTGATTTTGCAGAGTTTGATTTACCAAAATCAAGTGCAAAAAAAGCTGCTGTTGGTAAAAAAGCACCTAAAGATGATGATGACGATTTTAAGATGGATGATGAGTTTAAGGACATGTTTGGCGGCGGCGGCGGTCGTGGCAGTAAGTACGACGGCGACGATGACGACTACTAAAACAAGGAAGCATTTATAGTGCAAAGAAACTACCATAGTTTTCCTGTAAAAGATATAACTGATATAAAAAACAAAATGTTGGACTGGGTTAACCGGTTCAACATTTGTTGTTTTCTGGATAATCATGCTTACAATTCCTCTCATCATTCTGTTGAATGTCTGGCGGGGGCAGGTGTGTTAAAAACTTTTGAGCCGTCAGGCAATTTTTTTGATTCGCTTAGTACGTTTGTTGAAACTGCTAACGATTACATTTTTGGTCACTTCAGCTACGAACTAAGGGATAAAACAACACCCGGTATATCATCGCTTCATAAAGATTTTACAGGCTTTCCCGAGTGCTTCCTATTTATACCTGAAGTAGTACTTTTGTTAGAAGATAATGTTTTGCACATTGGGGTTTTTGGTCAGGATGCAAACATCATATTTCAGGATATTATTGAGATAGAAACCGTTTTAAAAATAAATCCATCGGTAAATACAAATCCCCGCATTACTAAGGAACAATACCTTGAAGCCGTTACTAATCTTCAGCGTCATATTCATGTGGGAGATTGTTATGTAATTAATTATTGTCAGGAGTTTTATGCTTATGCAAATGTTGATCCTGTTGTGCTTTATAAGCAGTTGATGGTTCGTTCACCCAATCCTTTTGCAGCATATTACAAACTTGCAGACAAGCACCTGTTATGTGCAAGCCCCGAAAGATTTATGAAGAAGGAGGGAAGTTCAATAATCTCCCAACCCATTAAAGGTACCGCACCGCGAAACCATGCAGATGCAATATTAGACGACTTTGTAAAAAATCAATTGCACAACAGTCCTAAAGAACGAAGCGAAAATGTAATGGTGGTGGATTTGGTTCGTAATGATCTGGGAAGGTTTTGTAAAACCGGAAGTGTAGAAGTAGATGAGTTGTTTGGAATTTATACTTTCCCCAACGTTCATCAAATGATATCTACCGTTTGTGGGCAGTTACCTGATAACGTTGGTTTTGGCGAAATTTTGAAATCAATGTTTCCTATGGGAAGCATGACCGGTGCACCCAAACACCGGGTAATGGAATTGACTGAACAATACGAATATAGCCGTAGAGGAATATACTCCGGTACGGTAGGTTATATTACACCCAACAGAGATTTTGATTTCAATGTAGTAATAAGAAGTCTTGTGTACAACGCTACCACAAAATATTTATCTTATCAGGTTGGCAGTGCAATAACAGCCTACAGCAACCCTGAAGATGAATATGAAGAGTGCCTGCTCAAAGGCAGTACCATAGCAGGTTTACTCAAAGGTGAAAGCCAATAAAAGAATGAGGTTTGCTATAAAAGTTCCGAAATGTCAAGCTCCTTTTCAAACAAAACTATAAAGTGTGCTTTGATCAATTGTCCCAATAACAGTGATTTATAAGCAGCAGTTCCCCTTGCATCGCTCATGGGTGTTACTTCTGACTGTGCTATTGCGACTGCTTGTTTTATAATAGCTTCATCAACTGTTTTGCCGTTTAAAAATTCAGATGCTTGTTGCAGATACATGGGTGTTGGACCTACTCCTCCTGCTGCAATTGATGCTGAAAGAATAGTGCCGTTTTCAACTTTGATATGCATTGCACTGTTAACACTTGCTATATCAAGATGTGTGCGTTTACAAACTTTTTCAAAGTTGAACAATGAATTTTCTGTGGGTAATTCAAACGCTATTTCAGCAATGTATTCTTCAGGATTTTTATCCAGTTGCTTGTACCCTTTGTAGAGTTTTCGCAGTGGTATTTGTCTTGAATTTTTTCCGTCTGTAAGTGTAAGGTTAGCATCTAACGCTAGAAAGAATATGGTGAAATCACCAATAGGAGAGGCATTGATAAAATTGCCGGCAATAGTTGCCATATTGCGTATAGGCGTAGATGAAATGAGTTTGATGTGTTTGTTGAAATCAGCAAAGTGTTGTTGAAAAATGGGCGACTCCTGTAAATCAGTCACAGAAACTGATGGCCCAATAAGGCATTTGTTTCCTTCTTGTTTTATATAGTTAAGATGGCTTTTGTCATACATAAAATGTATAGGTGCATGTTTCATTTCATCATGCTTTTGTACGTAGAGATCTGTGCCTCCACCTACAAATGCTGCCGCTACTTCACCGGGATGTAATTCCCCGTTTAGTTGAAGTGCTAGTTGTTGTAGCCTTCTTTTTATACTGGTAAAATATGCCGGAAGAATCTTGTTTTCAGCAACAAAATTTATTGGGTCCTGATCTTTTTTATCCTGTAATATTGTAGCAACCTGCAAGGCTGCTTTCTCTATAGATTTATACCCTGTACATCTACAGATATTTCCATCTATAGAGGCAATCGCATTTTCTGGAGTAGGCTCTTTTTTGCTCAAACAAAAACCTGCCATAGATACAACAAAACCGGGTGTGCAAAACCCACACTGTGTTGCAGAACAATCCATCATAGCCTGTTGTATGGGATTGAGTTCAACCATATTAACACCTTCTATTGTAACCACATGCTTGCCATGTACATTGCCAAGTGGGGTAAGGCACGATGTAAATGAACGGTACAAAACTTCATCATTTTTTAATTCACCAATAAGGTTGGTACAGGCACCGCAATCACCTTCACGGCAACCAATTTTTGTGCCCATAAGATGTTTGTGATAGCGTACAAAGTCAAGCAGCAGCATGCCGGGTGGTAGGTCTGTACTTACTTCTTCATTATTGAGAATAAATTGTATCAATGGCTAATGTTTTGCAATCTTTAAAATTACGGGTTTTGGTTTTAAAGAGTTTAATTAATCCAAATTCATTTTAAGTCGCATTGAAATAAAATTACTTTTCTTGATTTTTATTTGATAAATAATATTTTTTGCAAAAAGTTCCTTGCTGTGTCAATCAATTTTACACAATAACTTCCGGTAGCAAGGTTAGATGTTGGTATGTTGATGGAGCTGTTATCGTCATATTTTCTTTGAAAAACCACTCTACCTACAGCATCAGTTATTTCAACAGTTGCATTTCCTTTCATTCTATTATTTATATTTACTTGAAAACCTTTTGTAACCGGGTTTGGGTAAATTGTAAAGCCATTATCACCGGTAAGCAAAATTGTAATTGTATTGCTAACAGAATATTTCCCATCAATATCCACCATTTTTAATCGATAGTAAATTTTCTTTTGCAAATGAGTTGATGATTGAGTCTTTAGTATATCATCAACAAAAATATAGGTCCTTAAATTTGCGGATTTTATTTTACCAATTTTACTAAATGTTCTGCCATCAACACTCCTCTCAACATGATATGCATCAAAGTTTTGTTCATTTTCTACTTTCCAATCAAGGCTTACTTTGTGGTTGTTCAATTCTCCCTTAAATGAAAGTAAGTGAACCGGTAGAAGTATACCCGGAGTGTATTTCCAAAGGTCGTTTAATCTGCCCGTTATGGTATGTGTTGCATCATAACCATAGCCTCCAAACATCCAAAGATTTCCTGACGAATCAGCCCAGCTAAATCCACTTTCTCTGCTACCTGGATTATTGTTGTTGCCTGCAACACCCTGTATACCATATACGCCGTTAATGTTGCGTAAGGTATCACCTTTTTTCCACGCCCATTCATTAGTGTTGGTGTTGTAAGCCCACATATCATTAAGAAACCCCAGTGCGTTACTGGTAAAACCATAGCCTCCCCATAACCAAAGGTTTCCCTTTTTATCCTTCCATGATATATTGGATGATCTGGCCCCGGGCTTATTAGTTGTTGCACCTATACCTTTCGTTCCATAAACCGCATGTTTGTTTACACTGCTATCACCCTTTACCCATGTCCATCTTTTTGTAGAGACATTAAACTTCCATAAGTCATTTAGCCATCCATAACTTGTTGTATCATTTCCGCTACCTCCAAAAAGATAAAAGTTGCCAACATCATCTGTCCACCCCATTCCAAAAGTTCTGGCAGGAGGTTTATTCGCAACTGCTGCAATACCCCGTGTGCCATATACCCCTTTGCCATTTAATGTATCACTTCCTTTTATCCATGTCCATTGGTTTATTGTTGTGCTATATTTCCATAAATCATTAAGCAGGCCATAAGTAGTTCCGGAACTATTAAGACCATATCCACCGTACAGCCAAAAGTTTCCTGTTGCATCTACCCAGTTAACGCTGCCATATCTTGCTCCCGGTTTATTGTTGGGAGATGCTGTACCTTGAACGCCATATACAACTGGCTGATTGCTTATTGTATCTCCTTTTATCCATGTCCATTCGTTTGTAGTAATGTTATATTTCCATAAATCGGTTAGGTAACCCCATACATTTGTGCCGCCATAGCCTATACCCCCAAGCAGCCATAAGTTGCCCGATAGGTCAGTCCAGCTTGCACTTTGTTTTCTTGCTCCGGGTGTATTTGTTGCAGAAGCAGTTCCTTGTGTGCCATAAATACTAACTGTAGCTGTAGTATTTTTGCCTTTCATCCATGTCCAGTTATTGGTAGCTACATTATAGCGCCAAAGATCATTCAGATAATCCTCCTGACCAGACGAATTATATCCAATGCCACCAAACATCCATAAATCACCGGATGCTGACTTCCAGTCTATGCCTATAGCCCTTGCTCTTGGGTTATTAATTGAAGAAGGAATACCCTGTTGACCATAAAGGCCGTTTCCATTAAAATTGTTGTCCCCTTTCATCCATGTCCATTGATCTGCTTGTGCTCTTATCTGAACAGGAAAATAAAGGAGCATTACAGAAAAAGTGAACGCAAAAATGGTTGTACCTGATTTCATTTGGCAGAAAATTTTCGTGAAGTAGTTCTATAAAAATAATACATTTTATCAGCATAGGATTTTTGTCAATTTTAGAAGGTAGCAATACTTGTATGCTATTGACGATAAATTTTGAGATTTCAAATAATTAAGAGGAGAAAAGAGGAAGGGCGGGATATAACTAATTTTTTTTCTACCATTTCTCTGTTGAAGGAATGGTTCCTTTTATGGTGGTCCATATTTCATTGGCAACCATTTGGTTCCCCATTTCGTTCAGGTGTACCCCATCTCTAGTAAGTAAGCCATTTTCAAGATTATTAATATTATTCTCAAGCAGATATTGGGTAAATGTTTTTCTTAGATCAACTAAAGGAAGTTCGAAATCCAATGCTATTTTTCTTATGATATCACTTACTTTATCAAGGTCGGTATCTGCAAGGTTTGCTCCGTGTATCTTTTCTCCAATAACAGCCGGGGTACAAAGAACTAATTTGATTGATGCTGATTTTATTCTTTCAACTATGGCAATATAGACTTTTTCAAAAGTTGCGGCATCGGTTCCCGTATTATGCGTAAACCTATGCCATACATCATTTACACCAATAAACATTACCACCATGTCACAGCCTTTCTCCAATATATCTCTGCCCAATCTTTCCTGTAAATCAGTAACCTTGTTTCCACTTTTGCCCATACCTACGAGTTCATATTTATGCGCTATGTCTTCATCTTGCAGGTATGAGGCTATGCGTTGTATAAAACCTCCAAACAATGCACCTGATTCAGTAATAGAGTCACCGAAGAAAATGATCTTTCGCTTCCGTTTTCTATAATTAGCGGACATAATGAGCATTATGAAAATAAAGGCAGAAAAAAGGATCAATTTTATAGTGAAAGACATAAGGTGTGAAGTGAGTAGTCAAAGGTCATAAGTCTCAAAAGTCATTTATGCAATAAGGTTATTCCCAATCTTTCATAACAGGCGTGGTTAATTCAGCCATATGCTCTACAAATTTTCGGGCATTTACAATGTACCCATTTCCTTTTGCGCATAAATGAACAATTAGATTTTCCAGGCTCATAGGGTTACCTTCAGGTATATCTGCAATATTGCTGTGTCTTACGTCGTGCCCATCAATAATAATAACTAGACCACTTCCTATAGCTTCCATATTATTACCATTGGTAACCAACATTCCGGTATCTTCTCCCAATCCTATTCCTATACAACTGGGGTTAGCACCTACAGCTTGTGACAGTCGGCCAAATCTTCCTCTTTTCTCAAAATGCGAATCAAATATAACATTGTCCATAAATGCAAGTCCGGTAGTAATTTTTACTTCACCCTTCAGGTGTGCCCTGCTTGCATCGCCTTCGTAAATCATGGTATTGCTCATTGCCATTGCGCCGGCAGAGGTTCCCGCTACTACAAAATTTTCATTTCTGTATCTTTCTTGTATAATTCGTAAAAACTTAGTTCCACCAAAAATTGTAGTTAATCTTAATTGATTGCCGCCTGAAAACATAACAGCATCGCAAGTTTTTATTCTTTCTATGAAGTCCTCATCAGCTACATCTTCACGGGTTCTTATGTGCATTACACCAATGTTGGTACAACCTATGCGGCCAAAGGCTTCCATGTAGTTGTTACCTACTTCAAATGGAATCATAGAAGCGGTGGTTATTACTTCTATTTTTGCTTCAAGTCCACCTGCTTCCTGCACTATTCTTCTAAGGATACCAAGTTCAAAAAAGTTGAGGTTATGTTTAATAGCCAACACTTTTTCAGTGACTGCACCTTTGTCTTCGGCACCACCAATTGCTATCAGTTTTCCTTTTATTTCCTGCATTCTTTAAGGGTTAGTCAACATTGCAAATGTAGGTATATAACGATAAAACCATCGGTTTAACTATATGAAGCATCATTATTTATTTCTTTATATTTAAAAAATAACTCGTTATAGAAATGTTGAATTTTCTAAGAACTTTGTTATGATTAATGAAGGACATGTTGGACAAAGTCTAATAAAAAAAGCCACTCGTTTTACCGAATGGCCTTTTGTTGTATTTACCTTTTCCTTATCTTATTTTTTCTTTTGCCTTCTTGGAGGGAAGAAGTTACCCGTCTTACGTCCGTTACCTTCAGGTGAACCTGGTGCAATCATAGCACAACGGAAACCAACTGTACTGCTGCTTTGATCTTCTTCCATAAAGCGACGTGTGCCAGGGCTAAGCCAATACGCCCTGTCATTCCAGCTACCACCTTTTATTACCTTAGACTGATCAGAAATTAATGAAGTAACCCCATAGCTGTAACCGGAATTACTTAAGGTATCCCCATCTAAATAGTTTATTGCATAAGATTTTTGATAATTGCGACGCATACGTAAAGTGGAATCTTTTTCATCAATCATTTTAATACGTCCTATGCTATCACGTAGATTACCTTGACCACCAGCCATATCAACTTTTTGGAACTTATTACCACGGTAAGGGTTAAAGTCGTCAGCATCAATATTGGTCATAGGCCTATATACGTCAGCTACCCACTCACTTACATTACCACTCATATTATAAACTCCAAATCCGTTAGGGAAAAATGCAGTTACCTCAGCAGGTATTGCCGAACGGTCATTTAGACCACCTGCAACTCCCATGTTATCACCGCTACCTCTTTTAAAATTTGCAAGAAAACTACCTTGCCAGTTACCGCGGCGTGTAGCTCTTAAATTATCATATCCATCATTATTCCAGGAATAGATTTGTCTGTTTGTTTGATTCTCTTCACCACGCTTCTTCTCACTTTTACGTCTTTGTGGGTTTTGATTAATGTAGCCTAATGCTGCATATTCCCATTCCGCTTCTGTTGGTAAGCGATATCCAGGTAAAAGTATACCATCATCAAAATTTACTTTGTTTCGTGGACGGCCTTGTGCATCTTTTAAACCATTTTTACCCTTAGGTTTACCTGGAGCTCCCTGATACTCACCCATAAGGTAAGCTTTTGTATTAAAGTTTTCCTGTGCACCACCTGCCATTTCTGTTTTAATAACTGTAGGTTTTTGATAACCGGCTGTTATCAATTCTCTTTCATTTACCCTGTCGGTACGCCACTGACTAAAATCATGTGCCTGTTTCCAGGTTACACCAACAACAGGATAGAAATTATAGGAGGGGTGGCGGAAATAATATTCTACATAAGGCTCATTAAAAGCCAACTCACTACGCCAAACCAATGTATCGGGTTTAGAACCCTGCACCACTGCTTCATTATCAGGGAATACGCTTTCTATCCAGTGAATATATTCTCTGTAATGAACGTTTGCTACTTCCGTTTTGTCAATGAAGAAAGAATTTACAGTTACACGCTTTGGGATATTGTTCCAGTCGCCCATCACATCTTCTGTAGTTGCTCCCATTGTGAAAGTACCTCCCTGAACAAAAACAAGTCCAGGTCCTGTTTTTACATTTTTAGCTTGTGCTACATTGTAGCCCCCCATATTTTTATCATTGTAATTCCAGCCGGTCATTTCAGACTTTGGCTTTTTGGGTTTGCATGAAGCAAACAATGCTAATGCACCCAGCACAATAATAAAATTTCTAAAACGCAATACTTTTAGCATCTGAAACGGTTTAACTCGGTAATAAACGGTAAAAAACAGTAATTATTATAAAATAAAAATCTAAAGACACTGCGAATATAAAAGAATTCTTTTAATAATTACACCTACTCAAAAGTAGAGGATTGTTAACATTATTTTATAACGCAGGAACGGAGTAAAATTAAATCGATCTTAATATGTTTTTATGAGAAGAATGAATATTTTCTTATGTAAATATAAAGTTTTTGAATAGAAAAATAAAAAACTCCCCAATTGTTTGTGAGGAGTTTTTTTAAAAAAATTCAATTTTAAATATTCTTTAAGGAAAAATTCCTAATTCAGCATAGCTTGTGGCTACTTTATTAATGGCAGAAACATAGGCAGCAGTTCGCATATCTGGAATTGCAGGATTACTTTCCCACAACTCCATAATTTCCCGGGTGGCACTTACCATAGTTTCTTCCAATCCGCTATGTATTAAATCAACTTCGTCTGCACCATGTTCAATAAAGCGTTTTTCTTTGGCATCCATTTGTTTGCCGGAGAGGTCTTCCATGGCATTGATGATGTGCTTATTCATATTTTCGGTAAACCTTTTTTCCACACGACCATAACGTACGTGACTTAAATTTTTTAGCCACTCAAAGTAACTAACTGTAACGCCACCTGCATTTAAAAACATATCAGGAACTATAAGGCATCCTTTAGAATTTAATATATCATCTGCTTCCGGCGTTAATGGGCCGTTTGCAGCTTCTCCTATAATTTTAGCTTTTACTTTACCCGCATTTTCTCCGTTAATTACATTTTCTAACGCAGCGGGAATAAGAATGTCGCATTCCATTTCCAATGCATCAGATGTTTTTTCAAGATTGGTAGCACCGGGAAAATTTAAAATGCTTCCGGTAGCTTTTCTATGATCAAAAACCTCTTGTTCGTTTAAACCATTAGCATTGTAAATGGCACCTTCCCACTCTGCAATAGCTACTACTTTGGCCCCACCTTCTCTAAAATATTTTGCAGAATAAAAACCCACATTACCCATACCTTGTATAACAACGGTTTTACCGGCCACGCCAAGACTTAAGCCTAACTTTTGCATAGCATTTGGCATGTTACAAATTTCCCTGATACCAAAAAATACTCCCATTCCTGTGGCTTCTGTACGACCACGTACACCACCCTGCGAAATCGGTTTTCCGGTAACACATGCTGCTGCATCTACTTCTCCCGGATGCATAGCTACGTAAGTATCTAATATCCACGCCATTTCTCTTGCACCGGTACCGTAATCAGGTGCAGGAACGTCAGTGCCCGGTCCAATAAAATTCTTTTTAATTAGCTCTGCAGTATATCTTCTAGTGATTTTCTCAAGATCGTAGGCAGAGTATTTCTTTGGGTCAATCTTAATACCGCCTTTACCACCACCAAAGGGAACATTCACAATAGCACATTTGTAGGTCATTAACGCAGCCAGTGCCATTACTTCATCCTGATTGACACCCATACTAAACCTGATACCACCTTTGCACGGTGTTTTGTGGTGGCTATGCTGTACCCGGTAAGCTTCAATTACTTCTATATTGTCGCCAATTTTTACAGGAAATTTCATGCTATAAATACTGTTGCAAGCCTTAATTTGTTCCAAAATTCCCGGATCCCAGGAAGTAAATTTTGCTGCTTTGTCAAAGCTTTTTGTCACACTGTCAAAGAAGCTGTAATTCGGAGTACTCATTTTTTTGAATTTTAAAGATTTTCATTAATGGAAGTTATCGTTTTTTTATCCGGTGCAAAAGTTTCAAATAATTCAAACAATTCAAAACTTATTGCCATTTTATTTGCGTTAAAATAAAATTTGTTGAAAAGACTACTTTTTTTCGAGGTTTGTAATTTTTTTGTCCAATCGCCAAACAAATATGATTAAGCCTGCAAGAATAGTAATAGCAACAACCATTGCTACATAAATTTTGCCTTCACTTCTCATCAGTCCTGTATTATTATCTGCAACGACTGTTGTGTTTTGCTGCGCAAATAAACACAATTGCAAACCCAATCCAATAAAAAGCAGTGATATTTTTTTATAATTAGTCATTCGCCAGTTGTTTTTCGGTCAGTTGTTCTAATCTTATTCTTAAAGTGGTAATCCAAACACCCAGCAATGTCCATCCAATAACTGCCGGCCAAAACACCATTCGCATTGTTGGGTCAAGGTCTTTGCCATTGAAACCGGGATTACCCTCCACGCCCTGACCCCCGGGGTGTAGGCTCTCAACCATTCGGGGTATAATCCATAAGGTAGGAAAAAGCATAGCGCAGGCAAATACATTATAAACCGCTGCAATCCTTGCCCTTTTATCCATATCCGGTATAGAATTTCTCAAAATAAAATAAGCTGCATAGATCAAAATTGCTATAGCTGCCAGTAACTGTTTAGGATCATTGCTCCAGGGTTCGCCCCAGGTAAAGTTAGCCCAAATGGCTCCGGTTATTAGTCCAAGAGTACCAAAGACAATACCCGTTTTTGCATATTCTTTTGAATAAATGTCAGCGTTTAATGTTGGGTTGCGAAGATGTTTTACCGCATAAACTACTGAAACAATAAAAAGAACCATCATGGCAAACCACATGGGTACATGAAAAAACAAATTGCGGATAGACCCATACAAATTACCAATATGGGGAACTTTTATAAGGAATCCTGCGGTAAAAGTGTATAGTAATAATACGGCTGACAATGCTTTCCACCAGGCTTTTCTAATCACGTTGCTGCTTGGGTTTACGGTGCAAGAAAATAACTGTTTTGCTTTGCACCGATAAGTAAATTAAAGTGGCAAAATTAGGGAAATAATGTTTCCTGCCTCTATTGATTCTTATGTTAAGTTTCTATTTTCACATTTCTCGTTTTCCGATACTATTCGTCTGATATTGGCTTTACTCATTTTAAAACGATTAAGAGGTTTAGGGACTATATCATCTAATCAAAAACTCATAACTCTATATTCAAAACCCTAATCTCATAACCCTAAACAAAAACTCTCCATTCATAACTCTGCACTCATAACTCATAACTCTGCACTCATAACTCTACACTCATAACTCCAATCAATCCTTCCACAAAAAAGGAAATAATATTATAGATAGTACGACTACCATTATATCTAAGCCTACAAGCAGCCATATCATTTGCCCAAGCCCCGCTTGAATTACAGAGGAAAATGCAATATTGGCAATTTTCATTAATAACAACAATTGGGGAATTATTATAGGAAATCCTAAGATTGCCATTAGTGCAGCCTGTTGTTGGGCTTTGGCGGCTATTACAGCTAAAAAAGTAAAAACAAGACTAAGACTAAGTCCACCCAACAAAGCCATACCTAGAAATTGAAAAGGTTGCATCAGCGGGTTGCCCATGAGCAGTATAAAAAGCAACAAACTTGTAATGCTCATAACAAGCATCAGAACTGCATTAAACAATAGTTTTGATAAGATATAATCCCGTGGACCTGCAATGGAATAAAAATACAACATCCGCCCTTTGCTTTCCTGTAGGAAACTTTTTGCAACAGCATTTACACAAACAAACAATTGTATCATCCAGAAGAGTCCATTCCAAACTTCATTTTCTGGCCGGCCCATAGCGAGGTACAGCACAAACACAGTGCAGGACACATATAGTAATATGCCGTAAAAGCTATACTGCTGCCGTATTTCAAGCAGTAAATCTTTTTTAAAAAGTGTAATTATAGAATGGTTAGGCTTCAATGGCAAATTTTTATTTATCGCAAACTTCCGGCCTCACTTCCTTTGGAATAACACATTCTGCAACGGGGTTCATAAATATCAGTTTCGCCTAATAAAACCTGTCCCTGCTCTGCTGATTTACGGTAAGAAATGTTGGCAAGATTGCCGCAACAAACACATATTGCGTGAAGTTTGGTAATAAAATCGGCTATTGCCAGCAACTTTGGCATTTGCCCAAAGGGCCTGCCCATAAAATCCATATCAAGGCCGGCCACTATAACCCTTATTCCTCGCAGCGCAAGGGTTTCGCATACATTCATTATTTCATCATCAAAAAATTGTGCTTCGTCTATACCTACAATATCTACATCGTTTGCCATTAACAAAATTGTTTGCGAATTATCAATGGGTGTGGATTGGATTGAGTTGGCATCGTGACTTACCACAGCTACTTCATCGTAGCGGGTATCTATGGCGGGTTTAAATATCTCCACCCTTAGTTTGGCTATTTTGGCTCTCTTTAATCTACGGATTAATTCCTCGGTTTTGCCACTAAACATGCTGCCACAAATAACTTCTATCCAGCCGCGGCGATCAGTGGATATCATTGGTTCTATAAACATTCTTGATTATTCTTAGTATTGTAAGGAAAGAGTTAGTAATTTTAGGGTTTAATACACTTACTAATCCCCAAAAGTAAATTTTCCAATGGAAAGAGTGGGTATTTTGATAAATAAATTGCAGGAGCAATTATCTCAAAAGTCTGAGATAGGCAATATGCTGGTGACTGCACAGTTGTTGCAGACAGAATTGTTGCTTCAAAACAAACAGGTAAATAGCCCGGAGTCTAAAAAAGTGGCTATTATGATGCCTCATACAGTGTATGCAAACGCTACCGGGAATGTTGCTGAACCTGAATTAGCGGTTTCATACAAACCTGTTGACAAGCCCGAACCCGAGCCGGAACCGGTTGCGCCACCTGTACAAGAACCTGAAACTCCATTAACTGCACCAATGCCTACACCTAAACCCGAGCCGGAACCTATTCCTCATTTTGTAGAGGAAAAGGCCTGGCAAAGATTATTTGTTAACAAAGAAGAAACAAACAGTCCATGGCACATAGACCCCATGACAGATATACCAACGCTGGCGCATCAGGAAAAAGTTGTCTTTGAACTAAATGATGTAATGTTTGCAGAGTCCGGCGTTTCCCTGAACGAAAAATTAAAGCAGGAAAGTGAGGAGGTGGCTACCATACTACACGAAACACCTGTAAAAGATTTGAAAAAAGCCATTAGCATAAATGACCGGCATCAGTTTATACAGGAACTATTCAGGGGCGACGAAACAATGTATGAACGTTCCATTAAAACTATTAACGGTTTTCACATTTTTGCTGAAGCTGAATTTTGGATTCAACGTGAATTGAAAGTAAAACTGGGATGGGACACTTCTTTAGAATTAGTGAAAGTGTTTGATCAGGTGGTTAAAAGGCGGTTTGCATAAATATACTCAACAATTCTTTTGGTAGCACCTTCTTTACCATTAACATAATCTTTTGCAGTCTTACATCTTTCAAAATAGGCTGTATTTTTTTGCAATAAACTTACAAGGGTTTGTTCTAATTGCAATGCATTATTTACAGAAACTGCCCCACCATTTTCTACCAACTCAACGGCTTCCATGAATTTGTCATATTCAGGGCCAAATACTACAGGTTTACCGTAAACAGCGGCTTCAAGCACATTGTGTACACCATCGGCACCGAAACCGCCGCCTACATAACAAACACTAGCATAATTATACAAGCTACTTAACATGCCAACATTGTCAATAATTAGTGTGTTTTTCCCTTCAGCATTCCCATTTTGCGATAGCGAAGAAAACAATATTGCATTTTTATACAAATGCAGGCATTCTTTTAAACGATTGCTACCAACGTTATGTGGAGCAATGATGAATTTTACATCCTTTCTTGTATTGGCAAAATGATCAAGTTCTTTATCGTCTTCTGTCCATGTACTTCCGGCTACAATCACATCTGAATTGCCACAAAAATTTTTTATTTCAGGGAAAGTTTTGTGTTCATTGGCTATCTCTACCACCCTGTCAAAACGGGTGTCGCCGCTAAGGGAAACATTGTTGAAACCGATACCAGCAAGCAATTCAACAGACGCTTCATTTTGCGCAAAAAAATGAGTAAAGCAGGAAATCATACTACGATGAAATTTTCCGTAAGGCGCAAAAAATGGTTGACTTTTTCGAAAAATGGCAGAGATGAGTAGGAGTGGAACTTTCCTGTTTTTGGCCTCCTGAAGATAATAATACCAAAATTCATATTTCACATAAATGACCAAAGAAGGGCGGACAATGTCAAAAAAAGCTTTAGCATTTTTCTTGCCATCCATTGGCAGATAAAAAATATAATCTGCACCTGTGTAATTTTTCCGCACTTCATAACCCGAAGGTGAAAAGAACGTGATAATTATTTTATAAGCCGGATGTTGGGTTTTTAACTTTTCTATTACAGGCCTTCCTTGTTCAAACTCCCCCAATGATGAGCAATGCATCCATATAGTTTTTTGCCCTTCGGGAATGGCTTGTTTTATTTTTTGTAAAAGGTTTTTTCTACCCGTTATCCATTGTTTTGCTTTTTGGTTAAAAGGGGAAATTAGCCTGACGGCAAATGGATATAAAACAATAAAAAGGCGATAGAGAAGTTTGAACAACGCAACGTGAGTTTATATTTCAAATATATGTAGTAATGCTGTAGGATTTATTTTTGAAATCGTTTTGCTTAAATATTTAATATTTATTTTTATAAAATGATAAGACTATTTTTTTTCATTTTCTTACTCACTCTAAGTTCATGTTTCTTAATAAATACTGAAGATGAGATGGGGAGTTTTATCCTAAAAGATGGTACGTCGATTGAAGTTTTTTATGTGAAAAGCTTTTTAGGGGCAACAACCCAAAATTTAGCAAGAGTATATAAAAAGAAGGGCTTTCATAAAAAGAATATTGCAAATTTATTAGGCTGCGTAGTAAAAGAGGATAGTGTCAGTCTAGTTTATGAAGATGAAAAATTTATAAAAATAAGATTTACTGATACTGCAATCTACAAAGGAAAATTTAGGGAAATCAAGATTGACAAAAATGGAAATAATGAATGGATTGACCAAAATGATTCCACATCAAAAAATATTTATTACGAAGATCACTGATATGTTTGTTGATTTTTATATAGAAATGAAATGGCATTCACCAAAAGAGATTTATTTTTTTTGTATAAAAGTTGTTGATTTATTTATTTTCTACAATATTTTCAAATCAAAAAAATATTGAAGTATATTTCAATATTTGCCAATTCTTCTACTAATAATTTTTTAATGTAGTTTTGCCGCCATTCTAAAAAAAGGACATTTATGAAGCCCATACAGATGGTGGACACTAAGACCCAATACCTGAAAATTAAAGATCAGGTAGATGCAGGTATTCAGGAAGTACTTGACAGTGCAGCCTATATAAACGGAAAGCAAGTGCAGGATTTTGCAAAAAATTTGTCAGCCTATTTAGGTGTAAAGCACACCATCCCTTGTGCCAACGGTACAGATGCTTTGCAAATAGCCATGATGGCCTTAAATCTGCATCCCGGCGATGAAGTTATTACACCATCTTACACTTATATTGCGACGACAGAAGTGATTGCCTTACTGAAACTGAAGCCTGTGTTTGTAGAAGTGGATAAAAAAACCTTTTGTATAGACCCCAAAGCTGTAGAAGCAGCTATTACTCCAAAAACAAAAGCAATAGTACCGGTGCATTTATATGGCCATGCTGCCAATATGGAGGAAATAATGAAAATTGCTGAAAAGCATAACTTATATGTAATTGAGGATAATGCACAGGCAATAGGTTCGGATTACAAATACAGCGATGGTAGAGTACAAAAGACTGGAACTATTGGTACAATAGGGGCTACTTCATTTTACCCAAGTAAAAACTTAGGTGCTTATGGAGATGGAGGAGCTATTTTTACCAATGATGACGCATTAGCGGAAAAGCTGAAAATGATTGCCAACCACGGTCAAAAAGTGCGTTACTACCACGAAATTGTTGGTTGCAACTCTAGATTGGATTCTATACAGGCCGCCATTTTAGATGTCAAACTAAAATACCTCGATAATTATGCAGCAGCCCGCCAAAAGGCAGCTCATTATTATAACACTGCCTTTACCGGTAATGCGAAAATTACGATTCCTTTTGTTGCCGAATACACAACCCATGTCTATCACCAATATACTTTAATATTAGAAGGAGTAAACCGCGATGAGCTTTCAAAATACCTTGCTTCGCAAAACATCCCTTCTATGATCTATTATCCGGTACCTGCACACAGGCAAAAAATGTTTGCAGCATTGGGTGGGGCAGATTACAACCTGGCAATTACAGATTGGCTTACAGAGAGGGTTATCTCTCTGCCAATTCATACCGAGATGGACGAAGAGCAAATGAAATACATTACTGATCATGTATTAAAATTTGTCAATCAATAAAATGCCCCTTTTAAAAAACATCAAATAAACTGATATTAACATGTACCAATCAATAGTAAATAAGCAATCCAAAATAGCAGTCATAGGTTTAGGATATGTAGGTCTGCCCATAGCCCTTGAGTTTGCCAAAAAAGTATCGGTTATTGGTTTTGACATTAGCCCGGCCCGTGTAGAAATGATGCAGCATGGTATAGACCCAAGCAATGAACTGGATAAAGAAGATTTTGAAGGATGTGATATAGTTTTTACCGATAACCTTGAAGATATTAAAGAAGCAAAATTCTTTATAGTAGCTGTACCCACTCCAGTTGATTCTCATAATGTGCCGGACTTAAAACCCATAAAAAAGGCAAGCGAAACGATTGGTAAGGTTATAAAGAAAGGTGATTATGTTGTTTTTGAATCAACTGTTTATCCCGGTTGTACAGAGGAGGATTGTTTGCCTATAATTGAAGAATTAAGCGGCCTTAAAGGAGTAGTAGATTTCAAAATTGGCTATTCACCGGAAAGAATTAATCCGGGAGACAAGCTGCATACTTTGGCTACAATCGTAAAAATAGTGAGTGGTTGTGATGCGGAATCAAGAGAAGAAATAGCAAAAGTATATGAATTAGTAGTAAAAGTTGGTGTACACCGGGCATCATCAATAAAAGTAGCAGAGGCTGCAAAAATTATTGAGAACACACAGCGTGACGTAAATATTGCATTGATGAATGAACTCTCCATCATCTTTGATCGAATGAATATTAATACCTACGAAGTATTGGAAGCTGCAGGTACCAAATGGAATTTCCTAAAATTCTCACCGGGATTAGTAGGAGGGCATTGTATTGGGGTTGATCCATATTATCTTACCTATAAAGCCGCAGAATTGGGCTTTAACTCCAGAGTAATTTTGTCAGGAAGACATATAAATGATACCATGGGAAATTATGTTGCAAAGAAAATTTTGCAACACATTATTGCCAATACCGAAAATGTTAAAAATGCCAAGGTATTGGTCATGGGGGCAACTTTTAAAGAAAATGTAAGTGACATTCGTAATTCTAAAATTGCAGATGTTATTAAAACCCTGCAGTCTTATCTCCTAAATGTATTTGTTCATGACCCATATGCTGACACCCATGAACTACAGGAGGAATATGGCTTTACACTTACTCAATCTTTGGATAATGATTATGATGCAGTGGTAATAAGCGTTCCTCATGAACCTTATACTAAATATGATGATGCATATTTTAAATCAATCACAAATGAAAAAGCATTAATTGCAGATTTAAAGGGCATGTATAGAGACGGTATTAAATCAAGAAAATACTGGAGTTTGTAGAAAATACTTTTAAGCATAAAACTGATGTAATATTGCCGCAGAAAGATGTAATCTTATTGCGGCTTTTTTATTCGCTATAATTATATAATTTTTTCTGAAATGAATAAACCAATAGTACTTGTAACAGGAAAAAATGGACAACTAGGTAATGAGTTGCAATTATTGGCTCCTCATTTTCCTCATTACCACTTTGAATTTACAGATGTGGAAGAATTAGACATTACTGATAAGAAAAAAGTAGATATTTTTTTTGCAGAAAATAAACCCGTTGCTTGTATTAATGCTGCAGCTTATACAGCCGTTGATAAAGCTGAAACTGACCGCGAACTATCTATGAAGATAAATGCAGAATCAGTTGGAATACTTGCCCAAAACTGCAATCAAATTGGGGCAAGGTTAATCCATATTTCAACAGATTATGTTTTTGATGGCACTGCTAATGAGCCATATAACGAAGATTACCCTGTAAACCCTGTGAATTATTATGGATTAACCAAACTTAAAGGAGAGGAAAAGGCAATAGAACATAACTCATCAAGCATAATCATTCGCACCTCGTGGGTGTATAGTTTTTTTGGAAATAACTTTGTAAAAACTATGATTCGCCTTATGAAGGAAAGGGAAGTAGTAAATGTTGTAAGTGATCAATATGGCTCACCAACCTATGCAGCTGACCTGGCAGAAGTTATAATGAAAATTGTTTTTTTTGCTGATGCCCCGGCAGGTATTTACAACTACTCTAATGAAGGTAATATAAGTTGGTTTGATTTTGCAAACGAAATAAAAAATATTGCAGGTCTTACTTGTATCATAAATCCGGTAGATACAGCCGGATACCCAACTCCGGCTAAAAGACCCGCCTATTCAGTTCTAAGCAAGGAGAAAATTATCTCAACATTTGATATAAAAACAATACCCTGGCAAATCAGTTTAAAAAAATGTATTGATTTGCTTAGTCAATAGAAATGTGATATCTAAAGTTTATTGATCAGCTTAATAGTTTAAATAGCTCCAATGCAACCCATTTACCTGTTAAATGAGTCTTTGTAGGACAGTACTTTGATTTTTATACAGTCATGTATACAAACAGTGTGAAAATTGTTTTGGTCAAACTGCTAATTCAAATACTTACAAAACTCAATCAGGTATGAACCCATTATTAGAACCATCAGCCAATACAGAAAATGATTTGATTGCAGGAACCCTTGATAAAAGTTGCCAGGGAAAATTAACTGCCCATTTTGAATTGTACAAAAGAGTAAATCATTTGGAAGGAAGTATTGTTAACTGTGGGATTGCTTCACAAGATTTTTTTATAAGCTTTGCTTTTTTGAGAAGTATGATGACTCCCAAAAAGCTTATTGCCTTTGAAAAAAATAGCAAAAACCTGTATTATGATTGCACTCTATTACCTTTTGGATCATTAATTTACAAATCAAGCATTTTAGAGATTAACACGTCACTTATTAAATTGAACTTGTGGCAAAAAGGAATTTCAGTCGAAAATAAATTTGTATCTGGCTATATAGCAGAGGCAATTCCGGAATACTTGATAGAGAACCCTGAATTAAAAATTTCATTTCTTACCATCAATATGGATGATTATGAATCAGCATTAACTTCTCTTCAGTTTTTTTATCCAAGACTTGTATATGGTGGTATTATGGTTTTGGACAATTTTTACAAAAAAGAAGAGGACTATAGCGCCGTCTGTGATTATTTTTCACATAAAAATTTTCAAATGAAAAGTTTTTTTGAAAGAAAAGGTCCTCATTTTATTATAAAGCAGTGTTAGTTTATAAATAATATTTTTTTTAAAACTTTATAGAAAATTTAAATAGGTAAAATAAGTTTGGAAAACATTTTGTAATTTAAATATTACACCTACCTTTGCAATCCGTAAAAAAAAATAAGATGAACGCTGTAGCTTTTGTACATGAGCAGTTAACTGCTGTTAAACAAGTTCCCAAGTTTAAAGCCGGTGACAATGTTACCGTTAACTATAAAATTCAGGAAGGTAATAAAGAAAGGATTCAGTCATTTAAAGGCGATGTCATCAAGCGTCAGGGGCAGGGTGCTACTGCAACTTTTACCGTTAGAAAAATATCTGACGGTGTAGGAGTAGAAAGATTGTTTCCTGTAAACTCTCCAAATGTTGAATCTGTAGTTTTGAACAAAGTTGGTAAGGTACGCCGTGCCAAGCTTTTCTATCTACGTGAAAGAAGCGGTAAGAGTGCAAGAATAAAGGAGAAAAGATATTAATCGGAACCATCATAGTGATAAAAATTTCAGCGGAAACTTCAACGGTTTCCGTTTTTTTTAAAACAATTTATAGGATAATGCTATTTTATGTATTCATTATCCGTTCAATAGTTTAAATACACTTATTTTTGCACTCTAAAATACAATGTTATGTTTAGTACTTTTTTAATTGGAATGCCAGGTGGAAGTGAGTGGATATTTATTATTATAGCTGTTTTGATTTTATTTGGTGGTAGAAAAATTCCCGAATTTATGAGAGGGTTGGGTAAGGGCATTCGTGAGTTTAATGACGCAAAAGACAATGTAAAAAAGGAAATAGAAGATGGTATAAATGAGAAGGATGTCAAAAAAGCTACTACTTCTACAACACCTGTTCAGTAGTAATATCATAAATTAATTATTCCTTGTTCAGTTTCCAAACTATTGAGGCTTATCATAATTCTTTAACGAACGGCCAAACCACCTGTGTGGAGGCCGTTCGTTTTTATTTACAACAAATTGCCAACGGCCAAAATTTAAATGCATGGCTCGAGGTTTATGAAGAAGAAGCCCTCAAACGAGCGGCTGAACTTGACGCCGACCGGATCAGTAATCCGCATACAATTGGAAAACTTCATGGAGTTGTAATTGGCCTTAAAGATGTGATATGCTACAAAGATCACAAGGTATCTGCTGCTTCTAAAATATTAGAAAACTTTACTTCGCTTTATAACGCAACAGCCACACAACGGCTATTAGATGAAGGTGCAATAATCATCGGGCGGCAAAACTGCGATGAATTTGCAATGGGCAGCAGTAATGAAAATTCTGCATTTGGCCCCGTAAAAAATCCTATAGACGATACAAGAGTACCCGGAGGTTCATCGGGTGGATCAGCAGTTGCTGTTAAGGCTGATATGTGTATGGTAAGCCTTGGTAGCGATACAGGTGGATCTGTACGCCAACCTGCAGATTTCTGCGGAATCATAGGAATGAAGCCATCTTATGGTACAATATCAAGATACGGTCTTATTGCCTATGCATCATCGTTTGATCAAATTGGTATTTTTGCAAAAAATATAGACGATGTTGGAATAGTATTAAGTGTTTTGGCGGGGAAGGATGAG
>JAYTDC010000072.1:0-28942 GCA_043736115.1 Segetibacter sp.
TGTTTTTGAAGATGGTCCTAAACCTACCGGTCTTCGTTATTGTATAAATGGGGTGGTACTCAATTTTGAAAAGGCGAAAGAGGCCGAGGAACAATACAATAAGCAACAAAAAACTGAAAAATAACATCAATAAACAACAAAGCCTTACTAAAATAATTGAGTGAACAGCATTGTTATAATTCTATAGAATAAATATTTGACAACCAACTGCTATATTTGAAAAATGAAACTTAGCCAACTTGCTGAAACACTTATTGGTTCTGAAATAGTAAAATTGGGAAATGCAATAAGTGAGCGGATTCGTCAGGGAGAAAAAATATACAATTTTACCATTGGCGATTTTGATCCATCCATATTTCCTATACCCAAACAATTAGAAGAAGAAATAATAGAAGCATACAGAAAAAATTACACAAACTACCCGCCTGCAGATGGTATTCCTGAACTACGAAACGCTGTAGCTGGTTTTTTGAAAGATTGGGAAGGAATTGATTATGCCAACAATGAAATATTAATAGCCGCAGGAGGACGACCGCTCATTCTGACTACATTTAAAACAATTGTAGATCGGGGTGACAAGGTAATCTACGCAGCCCCTTCCTGGAATAATAATCACTACACACATATGACCGAGGGTGTGCATTGCATGATAGAAGCCACCCCTGAAAACAACTTTATGCCTTTGGCCTCTGATATAGCCAAACATATAGAGGGTACGGCATTAATCTGTCTTTGCTCCCCACAAAACCCCACAGGCACCACCCTTTCAAAAGAGGAATTGGAAAAAATCTGTGATCTGGTAATTGCCGAAAATGCCAAACGTAGCAACGATCAAAAGAAATGCTATGTAATGTATGACCAAATGTATTGGACTTTAACTTTTGGTGATATAGAACACTATAATCCTGTAACACTTAGACCGGCAATGAAGGATTATACCATTTTTATTGATGGTATTTCAAAAGTATTTGCTGCTACGGGTGTTAGGGTTGGTTGGGCAATGGGGCCATCATTTATTATTGCAAAAATGAAAGCCATACTAAGTCATATAGGTGCATGGGCACCTATGGCTGAACAAAAAGCAACAGCCAATTTTCTGATGCAAAAAGAAAATGTGCAGCAATATTTGCATCACTTTAAAGCGGAGATTGAAGAGAGATTAAGAAGAATTTACGAGGGGTTTAGTGAACTTAAAAACGAAGGGTTTAATGTAGATGTAATTTCGCCGCAGGCGGCCATTTACCTAACTGTAAAAATAACTTTGGTAGGTAAATCAACCTCCGAAGGAAAGATTTTAGAAACACAATCAGATGTAACAGAATATTTATTAAACGAAGCTAAATTGGCTATAGTTCCATTTTATGCTTTTGGGGCAGACAAAAACTCTGCATGGTACAGACTTAGCGTTGGCACATGCAAAAAAGAAGAAATAGATGAAATGCTTGAGAAGCTAAGGTCTGCGCTTGCAAAACTGAAATAGCAAACATTACTAGCAATTTATACAAAGGGATTATAGCCAATAAGGTTAATAATCCCTTTTTTATTTAATAAATATCCTCTAAATTTCTACAACCCTGGTTCTGGTTAATGCATCGTGCAGAGGTCTGTTGAAAAAGGGAATAAAAAAAGCATCAATCAAGGTTAATCGCAAGAGCGACCTTAACAAGACGCTTCCAAAAGAAGGTTTGCCATTGTCTACAGTTTTTACCTTGCTAAGTGATATTAGTTTGCCCGGAGTTCTTGCTGTCAACCATTCAAAGAGAGTATAGTAAAGAACAGTTGTAGCAATAAAGAAATAATAGAATGGGAAAAAATAGTAAGCCCAATTTGTAACATAAAAACTCCACCATTTATACAAAGCCAATGCTAAGAAAAAAATTAATATAGTATCGACTAAAAAATTTATTACCCTTGCTCCAATTCCAGTTTCATTCATAATGTTATCGCATTAAGTACATTTTACCATACCCTTTATTAAAATACTTATCAGTATTTACTTTATCTCCACTTGCATCCACGGTATTATATTTTTCCAAAGAAACCCCATTTAGATTGGTAAGAACTCTATACAAATAAACGCCATTAGCAAGTTTGCTACCATATTGATCTGTTCCATCCCATTTATATTCTGTTATATTTCGGCCTATATGCAGTGATCCCAACTCTTGCATGGTAACTTCCCTTACAATTTTTCCTGTGATAGTTAATATCTGTATGCGAATGTTTTGCGGTACCTGACTACCTGTAATAGTAAATACAAATGCAGTGGAAGTTGTAAATGGATTTGGGTAATTAAACATGTTTGAAATCATTGGCTTATTAATGACCTGAAACTGAACCCTGTACTCTTTGTTGCCTGCAGAGTTCCCACTTTTATCTTTAGCCTTTACTACCAATTCATAATTTTCACCGTTCTCGCTATCCTGTTTTAAAGTTGGTGTAAACTCTATAGTAGCTTCATTTTTGCCTGATGATGCATCTGCCGGAATGAATCTTAGTGTATCAGAACTATAAGGAAAGCGAACAAGTGCCGGACTATTCGGATACCTTATATATACTGTTGCCAAAGCTGTGTCATCCAATTGAAGAAATTTTGCCTCGTCTTTTAGTTTAATAACAATTTTAGGTTTTGCAGAAACTATATCGTTGTTAAGAATGTGTACACCATCAAAAGTTACATCCATTAACGGGCTTATAACGTCGCTTTTAACAAAGAAGTTTTTTACAAGAAAATTATTGAAATGATACTGTTCAGGCTGGTCATTGTTTGGATTAAAATCAACCGACAGGGTATTGACCCCTGAAAGGTTTTTGGTATCATATACAATGCTTAGCAAAGTAGTATCGCCGGGTAGAAGCAGCTTATGCTTTGGTACAGGAACTTGTATAGATGTTCCATTTATTTCTAAACCAAGATTAATTTTCATACTGTCAGTAAATGGTGCATCACTTACATTTTTAAATGGTATGGAAAGCGTAAGCGGCTCCCCTTTTTGTAAGGTGTCTTTTAACGGAGATCCCATATTTGGAGCAATAGCTCCTTCAGGTAATGGATCATAAAGCAGCCTCCAATAACGCAACTGATAGGGTGTAAGTGTATTGCTGTCCAAATCCTGATTATTCATACCCAATTGAATATATGGATATAGTGATGCATTTACGCTACTGATATTGAAATCCTGCTGATTAGGCTGTAGCGTATATAATGTAGATGTATCACCATTTGGTTTTACACCTATAACCTTTACAGAGTATACATCTTTCTGATTATTTTCTAAACTATACCCACGCCACTTTACATCTTTCCAGTTTTTAGCAGGGCCAAATTTTGGTGAGGCAATATAACCTTTGGTTCCAGGAAGACTAATGTAAGAGTTCATTGTAATTCTATCCCCCAAACCGGCACTTAATATGGATTTAGGCTGAAATGAAGTATTACCTTTTCTGTAAATGAACGCCCATGTTCGAGGAAAGGAATAATCATCAAAATCTGTAAACCCTGCTGATTTAAAACGGCTGTATGCGGTGTTACCGGAGCCATACACCAATGAATCATTTTTCCAGTTTGATGCATATGGTACAGAACTGTAAGGCTGATCTAATATTAAACGTGCAGTTACATAATAACCTGATGGTACCCAATCTAAAAAGTCTCTCATTTTTCTACGGCCGGTGGTATCTAAATAAGAAAATTCAAAGTTGAATTCACGTTTGGTAACACAATTTGGAGCACTACCCATAAACCCACCAAGTGGCCCTGATTGTGCAGTAGAAGGAGTGGTCTGATTATACAAAGGCAACAGACCAACCGGTTCAAAAACATTAAAAATTACAGAACTTCCCAGACAGGCACTTGCTGCAATTACAGCCCCGTTTACAGACAGACTGAAGTGATTGTCTTCTGTACCACTGCTTGGATAAATAGAATTGATAATGGTTAAAACACTTGATTTACCAGAAAATTTCCATTGTCTTGTTGCGGTATCTAAATATATATCGGTACCACTTGATTTAGTATGTTGGTAAAAATGCGATTGATTATATCCTGTGCTGATGCCATTCAAATAAACAAATGAAACTGTATTCCAACGTATGTCACCCGATGCAACAGCAGGTGCTACTCGCCAATAATAGACAGTACTATCAGTGAAACTTATGCCCGGGTCAAACTCAATTAATCCTCCTGAAGAAATTTGGCTTTTGCTAATTTTAAATGGAGAGTTAAAGAGTTCAGTGGTATCTATTTCAAATAAGTACTCTCTTGAAGCTACCAAAGGATTGGCTGTACTGGAATATAATTTTGTACTGCTTTTGTTTATAATTGCAAAGTTAGCAGGATAAACAGGCGTTAACTGATCTTCAAAAATATTGAAAGTCTTAATGGCAATATTATTGGTTTCGCTTAGTTCATCATATTGATTATCGGTATCAACAGATACAATAATCTGGTTAGTTCCTTTGTCTTGTACGCCGGCAATAGGTACTACTATAATAACTGAATCAGCATAATTAATTGGCTTTACTTTGGCATTGTAAAGTATGGTTTCAATTCCATTGCTGTAGCGTCTTTTTATTTGTATAGAAACCGAATCATTGGTTGCTTTTCCAATATTATAAATTCTGGCCTTAACAGTAAATTTTATATCTGCCACAGACAGAATGTTAGGAACTACCTGTATTTGCGCTTCCTCTACAGCATAATCAGGCTTAGCAAAATAATTTACCTTAAAAACGGGATCGCCGTTTAAAGATGTTTGTTCTGAATGCAGCCTGCCAAAATAACTGCCCGTTCCAAAAGTAGTATTCATGGCAGTAATAGCCTCGCTCATATTATAGGTAATGGGTTTGCCGTAACCTGTAGTACTGATAGATTTATAAAATGTCTTATTGTAAAAATGCAGGTAGGTATCAATACCAAAACTAGTACTTGCAATAAAACCAATTCCACCCTTTTGCGGTGCCAAAACAAATTTTTCAGATATTGTATTCAATGTAGTAAAGCGGGGTGGGTCAAAATAATAAAGATCTCCTGCAAGGCAGCCACTTACTAAAAACAATGGATACTTTCCTGTGCTGTTATAAGTATTAGGATCGTCAAGATTATAATCAAGAGATGTTGCAGATGAATGTCCAAAATAGGAAATGAGACCAATGCCCGTTTCAAAAAGGCTTCCTAAAAGACTATTAACTATGGGTGTTGCAGGGCCTGTAGTGCTTTTGCTGAAAGTGTAAACATTGCCGCCAAACATGGTATCCATAATTGTGGTTTTGTAAACATCCATATATCCTTTTAACAAAGATTCTAACCCGGCGTCATTTGCCCCAACTACATGCACCACATTTTTCATCCATGCTTTATCGGCAATGGTTTGTGAGGTGGATTGTTGTGCTTGTTCATACTGCTTAATTTTATCCAAGTATTCTGAAAGCTCTTTGGGTGTCAATACTGAAATTCGGCTGATTAAAGTATTCATTACCGGGTCAAGATTATTAGAAGCAAGCAATACGTCAGAAGCAGGATAACCAAATGTTGGTACCAGGTTCAACATATCTGCCATAGGGTTAGATTCATTTTCTCTGTAGTCAGCATAAGTGAGTCCACGCCCCACAATAAATGCATATTGGGTAGTGTAGGGGAAATTATTACGGGCAAACCGTAAAAAGTTTTTAACACTCTGCGGGGTCTTTTTAATACCATAACCAAACTGATCTACAAGTTCGTTAATGTCATAAATTTTTGCATTGTAGCTGCCACCGGTTATTGAACTACGGTACTGCTTGTACAACTCTACCTGATTAGCACCTGCATAGGCAACTTG
Organism: Segetibacter sp.; assembly: GCA_043736115.1. GTDB lineage: Bacteria > Bacteroidota > Bacteroidia > Chitinophagales > Chitinophagaceae > Segetibacter. The sequence goes on from JAYTDC010000072.1 coordinate 5,820, forward strand.
CAGAGTTGGGTGGGTAATCATCAGGTAATTACCCTGATTAGAAGTGTTGGTATAATTTGTAAAATTTCTTGTTTGAAATACTGTGATAGGATTAAGGTTAACCGCATTTTGCGATACCAAAACAAATTTAGCTTCAGTAGCAGATGGTTGTATTACAAACCGAATAATACCCGTACCTGAAACATCAGCAACATATCTTTTTCGATTGGTTATATCGTAAAGTATTGGGGCAACCCCCCCGGTATTAAGGTTATTAATTTCAAGATATCTTGATGTAGCTGATGCACTTAAATTAAAAGGAAAATTTAATTGGTTATCAAAATTAAAAAGTCGAGGATATTTTAAATCTACAAATGCGCAAACTACTCTATCTGTAGGGTTTACAGATCCCGGAATGGAGGAATTAATAAGGCTGATAGCAGCACTGTTACCCGCTAGTACGGCAAGATTTATAGAAGGATTGTAATTTATTCTGGATTCAAATTGATTAAGAATAGTGTCTATAATAGTAGTGTTGTTAAGCGTAACCATGTACCGCCTGTCCCTTGGTGGTGTACCCCCTGCAAAACCACTTGGAGAACTACCAGCCACACCTATACTAAAACTTGCTGATGGTCCGGTTGGTGCTACATACAGGTTTGTAAAATTAACCGAGGCAGGTGCCCCTGGCGATATGTCAAGCGATGTCCACATTTCACCCATATCATAGGAGCTTGAGTAAACATATTCACCTACCACCTGTGCTCTGCCACGATGTATTCTATCTTTGAAATTTTTTCTTGCATTGTAAATAAAATAGGGCTCTGCAGGTAGAGTATTTCCTGCAACAACATTACTTTCAGGAATATATCTTGCATTATTGCCGCTACCCGCGGTAAGAAAAAATGCTGCGGTATCTGTTATCAAACTTTCCTGTTTAGACAGTTGATATTCGGGCAGTCTGTATAAATCCAAATCTGTAATTCCATCATTTTTTTCACCCCAAAATTCTATATAGCCATTTGCACCTAATGGCCCTGATTGCGTACTTGTATAAAGTACTACCTGTTTGCCATTTCTCCAAACCTGAAAATTCTGAGCGGGTTCATTTGCCAAACCTAATTGTGCAAGATCAGTAACATTTATGCGGTATAATCCTGCAGATCCAATTTTGAATTTATAATAGGTCTTGTTGAAATCTATCCATTCGTTGTAGTAGGATTGTGCTGTTACAAGTTTTACAATAAACAACAAAACCAATAAGGCAGAAAATTTTTTCATGATAGCTCTGTTATATAAATGGTTTGCACCAAAATTTTTAATCATTTTTTCTAAGATCTAAACGCAATGAAACAATGTGAGTGTACAATGGATTTGATTGGTTAGCCAAATTAGTAAATGCATAATCAATCATTACATTTTTGATTTTGAATCCTGCACCCAGACTTGGTTGATAAATCCATACTTTCTTTTGATTTACTGTATCGCCATCTGCAAGACCTTTCTGAAAATTAGAGATGCCCGCCCTAAAAAATATGCTGTTTTGATAAGATGCTTCAAGCCCAATTTTGGGATCTATATTTACAAATTTGCTGCTAATAACTGTATTTCTTTGCCCATCAAACGTAAGATCAAGATTTGCCTCTGCTGTTAGTGAGAATTTTTTATTCAGTGGAAAAGTTCTTGCAGCACCGGCAATAATTCTCGGAGCCGTTAATTCTACGCTTTTTACCGGAATATCATTATTTGTAAGGTACAGTGCTTCTTTTTCTCTGTCGGTAAAAGAAAATGACCACGCATTAAAAGTGGTGGTAACATCACGTGCACTTAGTCCAAATTTCCATTTTTGAGATTGGTATTTAATTCCTGCATCAAAACCAAAACCCATTGCTGAAGCAAAACTCCCCACCTTACGGTAAATGATTTTTGCGTTACCACCAAAGCTTAACTTATAATCTTTTGTATCTTTTATTTTTTGTGAATAGGAAAGCAAAAATGCATAATCAGCTGATGAAAAAGTTCGTATGTTGTTGTAGTTAACAGAGCCGTCGGGTTCTACCAAAAAAAGTGTATTGGGTATATCATCTACTGCAAAACGCAGAATTGACAATCCAACCACCCGCTTTTCATCTTTAAGCGGAATAGCAATTCCAATATAATCGTACTTACCAATACCCGCAAAATAATCTGCATGCATACCAGATAACTGTGGGTATTGTTTAATGTTGGTCAAAGCAGCGGGGTTCCAATAACCCGCAGTTGCATCATCTACAGAAGCCACCTGTGCCCCACCCATGCCTAGCCCACGGGCACCCGCACCTATGTTTAGAAATTCATTTGAATATTTTCTAAACTGTGCAAATATGCCGTTACACATACATAGTGCTATAGCAAAAACAGATAAATGTTTCAGTTTCATGAATTTTAGTTACAGTAAAATGAGGGTAAAGGTCAGTAAATAAGCGCAGTTTTATAACCCGTTTTGGTGGGCAACCATTAAATGAATGTTGTTTTTAACAATAAACGAAAAAACAGTAATATTCATTTGCATTTGACAAATATATTTTAATTCATTGTAAACGGGAACAGATTTTTCTATTTATATATAGTATAATCCTATTTCTCATTAACATGAAAAAAAGTTGATTCAATTTTTATTTGAAAACAAAAGTCAATTTTTAAAAACATCAAACTTTACATATAAACGCTACACAACTTATTTTCAGCCCAATCCAATTTTAAAATAAAACACGGCTCATTACTTTTTCCACAATTTAAATATAACCCTCAATAGTTCCATTTGTTTAAATTTGAAATATGCCATTCATCACTGAAATTTACTATTAGATTTCAAATCTTATTATCTTGTCCTTAAAATAAAACTGCTCATTCAAAATGGATCCTCATATTAAAGCTGGTAATCAACGTCCTATTATTACAGGTTATGTATTAACCCTAAATGGAATTAGTAAAAAATATGGCAATATACAGGCACTTGATAATGTATCTTTTACTGTGCCTACAGGCAGCGTATTTGGTATTTTAGGACCAAATGGAAGTGGTAAAACCACTATGTTGGGTATAGTAATGGATATTTTAAAACCCACTTCGGGTAGTTTTACTTTTAATGGAGAAACACCACATGCTGCCCAACGAAAACATATTGGTACCTTGTTAGAAACACCCAATTTTTATCATTATTTATCTGGCGAAAGAAACCTGGCCATTAATGCTGCCATAAAAGGTTGCGATCCTTCTCACATACCCGCCGCTTTGGACAAAGTAAATTTGACAGAACGCAAAGCCAGCCGCTTTAGTACCTACTCTTTAGGTATGAAACAGCGCCTTGCAATAGCATCGGCACTGTTGGGCAATCCTGATGTTTTGGTATTTGACGAACCTACAAATGGTCTTGACCCTGTAGGTATTGCAGAAATCAGGTCACTAATTATACGCTTAGCAGACCAAGGCAAAACAATAATTATGGCTAGTCACCTGTTGGATGAAGTTGAAAAAGTTTGTACCCATGTGGCAATATTAAAAAAGGGGAAACTACTTACAGCAGGCCCTGTAAATGAAGTATTGGTAAATGAAGATATTGTAGAAATTGCTGCCACTGATTTTACAAAACTTCAAAATATTATTAAGGAGTTGGAAGGCATTAAAAACATGAAAGAACAAAACAATCATTTATACATTTATTATCCGCAAGGAACAGCCGACCTTGAGGCTATTAACCGCTATTGTTATGATCGTGGGGTGGTTCTCAATCATCTGCAACTAAAAAAGAAAAGCCTGGAAGCTAAGTTTTTTGAATTGACTAATAATTAGGTTTTGGGTTTTGGGTTTTGAAAAAAATAAAAAATTTATAAGGTATGTTAAGATTGTTGAAGATAGAATGGATGAAGGTTAAGAACTACACCACTTTTTGGGTGTTATCTATTTTGTATTTGGTTAGCATTTTTGGAGCTGCTTATATCAGCCACCTTATTTATGAATCAAGACCTAAAGATGACAAAGGTATGGCCGGTGCAATCATTGGCAAACCGTTCGACTTTCCTGATGTATGGCATATGGTTAGTTATACAAGTAGCTTTCTGATGTTTATGTTGGGATTGCTGATTATCATTTCTATTACAAATGAATTTAGTTATAAAACTCACCGACAAAATATAATTGACGGGTGGAGCCGCAAAGAATTTATTTTGGTAAAAATGTTGCTGACTGTGATAATTTCACTTGTTGCCACCTTTGCAGTTTTTATTACCGCTATCCTATTTGGCCTTCAGGAAGATGCTGCATTTAGCTTCGAAAAAATAGAGTTTATTGGATATTTTTTTATTCAGGCCTTGAGTTATTCTTCTGCTGCATTGCTGTTTAGTTTATTGTTTAAAAGGTCTGGAATTACAATAGGCGTTTACTTTTTATATTCTACCATAATAGAAAATATGCTTGCAGGTCTTTTGAATAAATACGTTGACAATTTTGGACGCTACCTACCCCTTGAAACTACTGACAACCTTATCAGAATTCCTGTTTTTAAAATGATTGTAAGTCAACTAACATTATCTTACAATACAGAAGCCTTGCTATTAATGTCTTTGGCGTATTTGGGTTTATACTATTTTATAAGCTATAGAAAATTTGAGACCGATGATTTGTAATTTTAGGCAATGGCTAAATTGCTTTGCCTTTTTAAAGTGATGATAAAGGTGGTACCTTTATCCACTTCGCTTTGCAGATCTATTTTACCGCCAAGTGCTACTATTTGAGATTTAATAATAAACAACCCAAGCCCATGGCCTTCTGTATGATCGTGAAACCTTTGGTACAGACCAAATAAATTGTTCTTGTGTCGCTTAAGATCTATACCAATACCATTGTCAGAAAACTTTAAGCTGATATTTCCATCTTCGTCTTCTTCTGTTGATATTTTTATAGATAAAGTTCTGTTTGGTGATCTGTATTTTATTGAGTTTGAAATAAGGTTTACCAGTATGCTTTCAAAATAGGTTGGATTAAATAAAATGTGCGGTATCTTAAATTCGAGATTAATATCTGCACACATATCATTGAGCGTATTATGAAAAACACTATTTACTTTGTTAAAAATCTTTTTTAAATTAATCTCCTCTATTTCAATATTCACATTATTTTTTACAATTAGAATTGTTGACAAGTCATTTATAGTTTGCCCCAACTGACTAACTGATTTGCCTAGCATTGCCAGCATATTTTTGTTGTATTCATCTAACTGTTCGTACTCTATAATGTTGAGTATACCAACAATATTAGAAAGTGGAGCTCTCAAATTATGAGAAGTGATAAAAGAAAATTGTTTTAAATCTGCGTTACTTTTAAGTAATTCTTTTATCATTAATTCCCGTTCTGCCTCTATTTGCTTTCTGGTTGTTATATCTCTCGAGCTAATTACGATACCCTGTATCGCAGCATTTTGCAACTGATTTGAAGCAACAGTTTCTAACCACCGCCATTCGCCCCAGCCATTTTTATATCGGAATGCTGCAAGTTTTACTTCTCCTTCAATTAATACTTTCTGCATTTCACCCATTGTATATTCTAAATCATCCGGATGTATAAAATCCCATGCATTTGATTTTAACAATAATTGAGGGTCGTACCCCATAAGATTTTTAACATTGGGACTTATGTAAATATAATTAGCGAAAGCATCTAAAATACCTATAATATCTGTCCCGTTTTGCACCAATGCTGTAATACGCTGTTCCGTTTTTGATTTTAGATTTTCAGCCTCCTGCAATGCATATGCGTCTCTTGCTACACAAAACATGATATGCTCATCCTTATCCCATCGGGCAGACCAAATAAGTGGCACATGATGACCGTTTTTATGTATGAATGCATTTTGAAAGTCAGTATATACTGCACCTCTAATAATGTTTAATGCAGCCTTTTTGGAGGTATAATGGGTTTTATTCGTAAAAAAATTAAGTGAATATTTGCCTACCAATTCTTCGGGATAATAACCCCATACATAAATAGAAGCATTGCTCACCTGCAAAAAGCGTCCACGGCTATCAATAGAACAAATAACATCAAGAGATGAATTCATTATTTTTTCAAGCTTTCGTGTTAATTTTTCCAGGTTTTGTTCGTTAGCCTTAATTTTTATATTTTGTTCTTCCCGCATAGTTATGTCATGCGAATAACATGCAACACCTTTTATTTTTCCAGTGCTAATTTCATAAAACGGATTAAAGGTTATTTCAGCAATCTTATTTTTGGCGGTCTTATGGTCACTTATGACTTCTTCAATAGTAAACACTTCACCACTTAATGCCCTTTTATAATACTGTCTCCACTTTTGGGTTTGATCTTCATTGTAAAAATGAATGGGCAATTGCATCCCTTCCTTAGCAGAATTACCGGTAACCTGTAATATTCTGCTAGCATAGGCATTATTAAAAGAAAGAAGTTTCATTTCATTATCTACTGACCATATTAAATGTTTACAAGAATTGATCAATGCCGATTGGTTGTTTCTGGCTTCCTGTATTTCTAATGAGTGTTTTTTTTCTGAAGTTATATCGCAAAAGAAAACGGCTAAACCTTCATCCGTAGGATAGGCAGATATGCGATACCACATATTAAAGGGTTCATAATATTCTTCGAAATGAACAGAAACTCCTGAAGCTATAGCATTTTGATAATTTTTATAAATTGAAGTTTTTTTAGCAGGTTCGAAAATTTTCCAAATATTTTTACCTAAAACTTTTTCTTTGAGGATAGAAGTAGTTTTTTCTGCAGCTTTATTCCAATAGGTAATTAAATAGTTCTTGTCTATAGTAAAAAAACAATCACTTATGTTATCAAGAATACTTTCAATTTTATAGGCCTGCTTCTCAATTTTTTTTAAATTTTGCTCATTCAGCGTAATGTCTGTTAATACTGATAGATGCAATCCATTTAAAATATTTGCTGTAGCAGTATGAGAACAAATAATTATTTCGCCGTTTTTAGTCCTCACTTTTACAACCCCTTTGTGCGTTCCGTTTACCAAAAAAGCAGTCCAGAGATCATTAACACTATCAGTTGAGTCTAACGAAGAATCATATATATCTTCAGCACACATTTCAAGTAACTCTTTTTCATTGTATCCCAATATTTTAGTTGCAGATTTATTTACCTGAACAAATTTTCTTTCATCATTTACCAAAAAAATCAAATCATGAGTTTCATTAAATATGGCATCTAATCTTTGTGTTGTAGCTCTTTGTTCATATTCAGTCAAAATCTTACTGGTTATATTATTTATACCTATTAATAAAGATGAGACTTTGTTGTATGTCAAGGGGGTTTCAGTAATTTCAAGATAGAGCCTATCACCATTCTTTGTATAATGAATAACACAGCGATTTTCAACCAATGGGGTTATAAAATTTAATGTTTTAAAATTGCTGCTATTTCTTAAATCTTCCAGTCTGATATTACTAAATTCTTGTTGAGAATATCCATACAATTCAATAGCGGCCTTGTTTGCAGAAATAAGCAATCTTGTTTTTTTATCTGCAACCAACATGGGCACACTATTTTCAAATATATTAAGGTAGTCTTCTTTTAACCTTTTTAACTCCTGCCTCAAAACATTTCTTTCGCGGCTAAAGCAAAGAACTCTATACAATTGCGATGCGGTAAACATTCCTTTAGTCATATAACTTTGAGCACCGGCATGAACACATTTTACAGCCAATTCATCATCGTCTCTATTTGAAAATATAATAAAGGGTATTAAAGGAAACAGGCTTTGCGCATCTAAATAATATTCAACAAATAAATCATCATCCTCATTTTCTATAGTAAGAAATATGACTTCGGGAGAAAAATCATTAATTTGTTTTGAGTTGATTTCACCAAGATTTGTAATTTGCAGAAAGCTAGCAGAAGAATAACCAAATGATGATAATTGCTTGTTCAAGTTTTCATAATCTGTAATACTGCTTTCTAACACTAGAATTCTGGCAATAATCATAAATATAGGATATAATGTAAATGTATTAAATATTTATAAAGAAACTTATAATAAAAATTCTCAAACGCCTTTTTTATAAATAAATTATATGCAAACTCTTCAACATTAATCAATTAAAAGAAATTAAAGCTATAAATTAAACTATACAATTTGTCATTAGTCTATCGTTTAGTTAATAATTTTATTAAAATAAATAAGAATAATTATGAAAAGGATGAGAATAGTACTTATTGTAGCTTCTAGTTTTCTGTTTTTGATTATGACAGGTTGCAAAAAAGAATCAAAAACTGCTGAAATTGACCTAACCAGCGATGTAACTTACCAAACTGATGATCAGGCCATGTTTAGTGCCGAAGATGATGCTGTATCTGACGATATTAATGGGATACTGGAATCTGATCCTCAACTTGGTGGTAAAACAACTGTTGACACTTGTAATGTTACAATTACAAGAGATAGCACATTGTTAAAAAGATTTGTAATATTAACTTACAGCGGCAACAACTGCAACGGAACCCGCACCAGGCAAGGAGTTGTGAGATTGGGTATGAATAAAAATACTAAATGGAAAAACACAGGAGCAGAAATTAGTGTTGAGATTCAAAACCTAAAAATCACCCGATTAAGAGATAACAAAAGCCTTGTATTAAACGGCACAAAAACACTTACCAATGTATCAGGGCATCTATTAAGAGAATTAATAACCGGAGGGGTTAGCAACATTGTACACACAGTTGTAAGTAGCAATATGAGTGCAACATTTGACAACGGAACAAGTCGTCAATGGCAGATTGCAAAGCAAAGAACATTCACTTATAATACTGGTTTTGTAATTTCTGTAACAGGAACTGCATCTGTTGATGGGGCTACAAATGTTGCGGTATGGGGTACAAACAGATTAGGACAATCCTTTAGTACCCGTGTTATAAATCCATTAATTGTAAAAGCTGATTGCGATTACAGATTAGTAAGTGGTAAATTATTACATACAAAACTTACAAGAGACATTACTGTAACTTTTGGCTTAGATGCATCAGGCAACCCAACGGGATGTCCGGGAAGTGCAAATCCTTATTATTTTAAAGCTGAATGGACATCTATTTCAGGTACTGCCAATTCTATAATAAAGCCTTATTAATAACCGGCTTAAATAAAGTTATATTACAATAAACTGCAGAGTTAAGATAGGATTCTATTTTTTCTCTGCAGTTTTTTTATGTTCTAAATTTTTAAAGCAAATAATTCCAGTCCATCTTTTTTACCTTTTAGTTCTACAAGTCCAAGATTTTCTGTCTGCCAATCTTTTAAATCTACATTGTCCATAAAATCTTTTGAAACAATATACTTCTGATTTAACTCACTGCAGGCAGTTCTTATTCGGGCAGTTGTATTCATGGTATCACCGCTCATGGCAATATCCTTTTTTATAACACCAATTTCACCTACAGTTACATCACCTATATGAATACCTACCCTAAATTCTGGTATAATGCCATATATGCGGCGAAAATCTTCACTCTTTTTTTGTAAATTTTTTCTGGCATCTATTAGCGCCAACATACACTTTTTGGTATTCTTATGGGAGAACATCCATGATACTACCACTTCATCGCCTACATATTGATATATGCCACCACCATGTTCTATAATAGCATTACTAACCTGATAAATAAACTCTCTTATAAAATTGAAATATATCTGATGGCCCAGTTTTTCTGCTATAGGTGTAGAGTCTTTTAAATCCATAAACATTACAATTCTCTTCTCTATTTTTGGATGTAAATATTTACCAATCAATATATCTACAAATACACCCGGAGCATATTTTTCATTTACTTCAATAACAAATTGGGTAATTATGAATAATAATAACCAGTAAATAACTTTTTGAGTTAGCCACAATTGACTAAATGCATCTTTCCCATAATTGGCTAATGCCCGGCCTAAACTTAGATGATCGATAAAAAATATATCCGCTGCATGTATAATAAAATTAACAATGTATGCAGCAAAAAGTAAAATAAGGCTTCTTAAAATAAATCCTATCCATAACGATCTGTTACGAAAAAGTCTTCGCAACTTAAAAACCAATAAATAATTTATTAATAAACTCATGGTAAAAACCAATATGACCCTTAACACTTTGGCCTCAACAATGCTATAATATAATGGCTCACTACGTGTTAAAACCATAAAAAGATCAACAAGGGTCCACAATACAGAGATATAAAGAATGAGCCTAAACCTATACTTGCTTACAAAACTAAAATTTAAAGACTTTTTTATTGAAAAACCCATTTTTTAAAAATAACAACTTTACCGGTTAATAAAAATATTTAAGGAGGTAACAATAGAGATGTAAATTATATAAAGAAAGTCTACTTAACCCTTTCCCAGTTTTGCGTTAATGGCTTATTTGAAGCTGTGTAGCTATTTATGTTGATTTTATCATTTGAAATAACTGTTATTGTTCCATCTTTGTAAACGGTTGCATCATTGCAGGCGGTAACCAAAAGAGTGTGGTTAAAACCACCTGCCGAATTAGACTTTACAGATTTCCACAATTCGTCATTTTTACGAATGCAGTTATTATTATTCGTTATTGTTTTTACAATGGCGTTTCCCGCTAGTGGATATACGGTAATTATGGTACCCACCAAATTGCTACCTTCAGATGTAGACTTAAGTTTCCACGATCCATTAAGAGAAAATAATGTTCCTGTTGTATTTGTGGGTAGATTTTTTATGGCGTCGCAACCAACTCCAAAAATGATACCTGAAAATATTAATGTTATAAAGATATTGAATTTCATATTTCTGTTTTTTATTTAGATATTATTCATTTATTGTGCCACCCATTTTGTTAATTGAAAACATAAAGTCTATAATAATATTACCTATATAGGTTTCTATGGATCAATTTTCGTTCTAATTATGTATAAAAGAAAAATTAAATTTAAAAAAACTATAAAAACAATGACATTCTAATGCTCATTCCCTACATTTGCACCGGCAAGTCTTACACGGCCAGCTCCTATTGAACTCCCCCAGGGCAGGAATGCAGCAAGGGTAAATGGTTGTAGCGGTGCGATGTAAGTAACTTGCCATTTTTTTGTCCTAAACTTTTTCCCAAATCCTTTTTTCAATGCTTCCCAGTTGTGTTTGCCTGTTAAGGGCAGTTATATGACTTTTGGAAACACTATAATATTAATACCACCCGTTTTATATAGTATACTATCCAATTTCTATGAAATTTCAATTAAATCCAATGTGAAACACCAATTTTTTTTGTTAATCTGTTACTTTCTTTGAAAAACCACGAAAGCAATCGAAAACAAAAAACATTTGCCCCATTTCTTAATAAGAAGTGGGGCTTTTTTTAAGGTTAATATTTGTAAAACTTTATTAGCTTTATTATCCAATAATTGTAAACACATCAAAAACTCCCAATATGAAAAAAACAATTCTTATCGTTATATTATTTATAGGTTCGAATAATACAAATGCACAAGGTGTAGACAGTGCATCCATGATGAAGATGTGGATGGATTATATGACTCCCGGTAACTTTCATAAAATGTTGGCAAAAGATAATGGTATATGGATTGAAGAAGCAACCTTTTGGATGGCACAGGATGCACCTCCCACTACAAGTATTATGACCGCAGAAAACAAAATGATTATGGGCGGACGTTATCAACAATCTAATGTAAGGGGTAATGTAAATGGAATGCCTTTTGAAGGGATGAGTATTGTAGGTTATGATAATGCGAAAAAGAAATTTATTAGTACATGGGTTGACAATATGGGCACAGGGGTTATGTACATGGAAGGAAATTATAACCCTGCCATGAAAAATATTACTTTCTTAGGTAAAGTGGTTGACCCAACCACCGGAAAAGAAAATAATGTAAGAGAAGTATTTACAATGATTGATGAAAATACACAAATGATTTCCATGTTTGATTTAAGAGATGGTAAAGAATTTAAATCAATGGAATTAAAAATGAAACGGAAACTATAGTAATTTTTTTGTACCGGATTAGCTGCTTTATGTAAACGCCGTTCACTTTTGATCGGCGTTTTTAATACAAACAATTTGGCAATTTGTTCAGAAGATAAGATGCTAACGCCTGTTAGCAGGGTTACCTTTCATAACATGAGGTATTAAGGCAAACAAAACATTCCAGCACAAATTAAATATTATGATACAAAAAACTTACTTCAAAACCAAAGATTATTGCAAAGTAAAATTTGCTGTAAATGTAGAAAATGCTGAAACTGTAGAAATACTTGGCCTTAACAGCGATTGGGAAAATTCAATCATCATGAGCAAGAAAAAAGACGGCACTTTCTCATCTGAAGTATCTCTACCTAAAAACACGGAACATCAGTTTAAATATCGTGTAAACGAAACAATGTGGATCAACGAACCCGATGCTGATAAAGAATTAACCAATGAATTTGGTGGCATCAATAGCGTTTTGGTCGTATAATCCATCAGTCTTTTTCTTCAAATTTTTTAGTACATGATTCAGTAGTATTGCTTACTGATATCATGTACTTTTTTTTGTTTATGCCTTCAATCCTTATTAGAATTTAATTTCTGAGGCTATTAAGAAGTATTCAACTATTAGATATTTATGTATACAATGTTTTGCATCTAATATTGACAAAAACCAATTCCTTATATTTTGTTTTAATGGCAATAAGTTTTATTTTATGTGTTTAATAATTATGTGCGTCCACCTTGAATTATCAAATATGCAATAAAATAACATTCCATTAATTTGCAGACACAATACATTGCAATTTATTTCCAGAAATAAAAATAAAAAAATGCTCAAAAAAATTATAAAAATAATTGTTGTCCTATTGGTTGTTTTGGTTGCTTTAGGATTTGCTGCACCTTATTTATTCAAAAAGCAAATAGTAGCATTGGTAAAATCAGAAGTCAATAAAAAAATTAATGCAAGGGTTGATTTTAAAGATATTGATATATCTTTTTTCAAACATTTCCCAAAAGTATCTGTGGGTCTGCAGGATTTAGAGATTACCGGAAGCAATACCTTTTCAACTGACACACTTATTGCGGCAAAAAACATAGAAGCTGCCATGGATATAATGAGTGTCATTAAAGGTAAGGACATGACCATTTATTCTATTTATGTAGAATCTGCCCGTATTCATGCTTTAGTAAATAAAGACGGAATTGCAAATTGGGATATTGTTAAGCCCGATTCATCAGCAACAAACAACACTGAAAGCAAGCCTTTTACAATAGCATTGAAAAAGTATGCAATCAGAAATGCCTATATACATTACAAAGATGAAGTGTCTCATATGAGTACCGAATTGGTGAACCTAACCCATGAAGGCAGTGGCGATTTTACTTCAGAACTTTTTACCCTCAAGACGACGACCAATGCTGATGCTGTAACGTTCAACTATGGCGGCATTCCTTATTTGTACCAAACACCAACCAACATAGAAGCTAATATAGAGGTTGACAACAAAAACAAAACCTACACTTTTAATACAGATAATATTGAAGTGAGTGAATTAAAGATTTCGGGAAAGGGAACTATAAAAGACCTTGGAACAAATGGCTATAACATGGACATTTCTTTTAAAGCTCCATCTACAGAATTCAAGAATATTTTATCGCTTGTTCCGGCTGTATATAAGAATGATTTTAGTAAAATAAAAACAAGCGGATCAGCAATTTTCAACGGTACCGTTAAAGGAACTTATAATGAAAAAAGTATCCCCTCTTATCATATTAACCTTGAGGTTAAGGATGGCTTTTTTCAATATCCCGATCTGCCAAAACCGTTGCAAAAAATAAATATCAAAGCAAGTGTTGACAATCCCGATGGCATTACTGACAACACAGTGGTAAATGTAGAAAGGGCACATTTTGAAATGGATAATGAACCATTTGATATAAGGCTTTTGGTTAAAAATCCTATCAGCAATATGTTTATAGATGCCGCTGCAAAAGGCAAACTTGACCTCGGCAAAGTTTCACAAATGGTTAAGCTTGAAGATGGCACCAAACTTAGTGGATTGCTAAATGCAGATGTAAGTGTAAAAGGAAATGTAAAAGATATACAGGCACAAAAATATGATCAGTTTGCAGCTGCGGGCAATGTGGACCTCAACAACTTTTTGTATGTAGCCAAAGACTACCCAACCGGAGTAAAAATAAACAACCTTGCAACATCATTTACGCCATCCAAAGTAAATATATCTGCACTTAGTGGCCAATATCTTACTACAAACTTCAACGGTACAGGTCAGATAAATAACCTGTTGAACTACATGTTGCAAAACAAACCTTTAAATGCGTCATTTGCTGTAAATGCAGATAATATAAACCTAAACGATTGGATGGGTACATCTACAGATACTACAGCAAAAGGTAGTGCTGCAGCTCCATTTGTAGTGCCTTCAAATCTTGATGTGACAATTAACTGCAAAGCCGACAAAGTCCATTACGACAAGGTAGATATAACAAACATTTCCGGCGGCCTTAAGATATATGACGAAACCGTTTCCATTGAAAATTTAAGTGGAAATGCATTGGATGGTTCTATGACAATAAACGGCAGCTACTCAACAAAATACAGCAAAACAAAACCTGACATTTCTCTGGTTTACAACGTGAACAAGGTAGATGTGCAAAAAACATTCAATGCATTTAATACTGTACAAAAGCTAATGCCTATTGGTAAATTTATTGCCGGAAAATTAACTTCACAACTGTCTATGAAGGGTAAATTAGGCGATAATATGATGCCCGATATGAATACCCTTACAGGAAATGGAAATTTATTACTTATAGAAGGTTTCTTAAGCAAATTTGCACCATTGGAGAAAATAGCAAGTACGCTAAATGTAAAAGCTCTGGAACAGGTTTCTCTTAAAGACGTAAAAAACTATTTTGAATTCAGTTATGGTAAGCTATTGGTAAAACCTTTTACCATAAAAGTGAACAATATTGACATGGAAATAGGTGGTATGCAAGGCTTTGACCAATCGCTTGATTATTTGATTAACATGAAACTGCCCAGATCATTAATGGGTGAACAAGGCAATCAATTGGTCAATAACCTGGTAACACAAATCAATAGCAAAGGTATTCCGCTAAAAGTAGGCGACGTAGTAAACCTAAACTTAAAACTAGGTGGGTTTTTCAAAAAACCTACTGTAAAAACTGATCTGAAACAAGGTGCAGAAAACCTTGCTACCCAATTGAAACAACAAGCACTTGACTTTGCCAAAGCTAAAATAGACAGTACGAAGCAGGTTGTAACGAGTGCAGTAAAAGATACCATTGCGTCTTTAAAAAAACAAGCTATTACAACTGCAAAGGATGAACTCGCAAAACAACTGCTTGGCACAAAGAATACAACAGGCGATAGCTCTGCCCCCAAACCAAAACCTGTAGAATCTGTAAAAGGATTAATAAATGGTTTCTTCAAAAAGAAAGTTAAGGACACCACCACCAACCATTAAGTAACCTGTAAGTAATAACAAAAGCCATTCTATCGAAAGTTAGAGTGGCTTTTTGTTTTGTTATTTTTCTATCTCTTTAACAATAATACCTATTGGACAAACAATATAGTCCAATTCAGCTTCGCCTCATTAGACTATTTGTTTGATTCCATCGGTATAAACCACTGTAAGATTTTAAAAATATTGGCATATTTTGAAAATCACATTGGTATAAATTCCCATCACCTGTATTCCCGAAGGAAACAATAAACAAACAAGTATTCATGAAGAAATATTATAGCATTCATGGGGATTATTGTAACTTGACTAAAATCATGTAAATAAACCTCAACCATCATAAAAATGTCTAGCATCATCAATTATTTTTGATTTTTGAGGATGA
The DNA here is from genome assembly GCA_043736115.1 of Segetibacter sp. Taxonomy (GTDB): domain Bacteria; phylum Bacteroidota; class Bacteroidia; order Chitinophagales; family Chitinophagaceae; genus Segetibacter. Next base: position 21,713 of record JAYTDC010000072.1, read on the forward strand.
AAAATGTTGTTTATTTTCTTAAAAATTGGATATAGAGGACAATTAAAAAAAATAATCAAATTACTTTTCAATTATAATTTCTATGAAACATCAAACTATCGCATTAATTTTTTCAGCATTTATGCTATGGGGGTGTGGTTCATCTATGGGTGTTTTTTCTGATTTTGATAAAGATGCAAATATTTCCACCTATAATTCTTATAATTGGCTAAGTCTTGATGCTATTGAGGGAAAAGGATTAAATCCTCTTTACTACAATGAAATTAATGACAAAAGAATAAAAAATGAAGTTGACAATCAACTTAAAGGCAGGGGTTTTATTTTAAGCAATGAAACACAACCTATTGAACTGCACTACCATATTGTAGTAGAAGATAAGACTGTTACCACAACTAATTATGGTGGCAGGCACTTTAATAATTATTGGCTCAATAGGGGTGTTTCAACTTATAACTACAAGGAGGGTACTCTTATAATTGATCTTATGGATACTAAAAACAACATACTTGTTTGGCGAGGTTGGGCTACAGATGTAATTGACAATAATACGACCAATAACCCTGAAGCAGCAATAAATAAAGCAGTTCAGGAAATTTTCAAAGTATTCCCATTTTCCAGGAAATAATAAAACCCAACATAAAAACTAACCAGATAATAAATTATGTATGAATAAAGTAATAGCAGCACTTGATGGACTTAATATTTCTGAAAGCTCAGTAGATTATGCTGCATACCTCGCAAAAAATTTTAATGCATATATTGTAGCTACATTCTTAGAAGATATTACTTACCATCAACCAAGACATGAACATAAGCATCTCTTTACAGAATGGTCAGAGGTAGAAAAACTAAGTGAAGAGGAAGAAGAGGTTAGAAAAACTGCTTTGCATAAAATACAATCCCGGTTTAACAAAGAAGGAATAAAATACAACATTCATCAGGATAAAATAGTAGCAATTCAATCATTACTAAACGAAAGCTACTATGCTGATATGGTTGTAATAGGTGCCCATGAAAAGTTTTCAAACTGGGACAAATCAGATCCAAGTCATTTTATTAAAGAGCTATTAGCGGGGTCAGATTGCCCTGTTATGCTTGTACCTGAAGTATTTACTCCCATTGAGAAGTTTATTTTTTGCTACGATGGTAGCCCTTCATCAATTTATGCTATTAAACAATTTGGCTATTTATTTTCGGTCTTGCCCAAACATCAGGTTGAGATTCTAATGGTAACTGACGATCAACACAGCAACCATTTCCCCAACCAACATTATCTTAAGGAGTTGCTCAAACAAAAATATAGTGTGGTACTTCAATCGGTTATAAAAAACTCAGATACACAAAAAGGTATGATCGACTACCTGAAAACCCAGAGTAGCAATTGTATGGTTGTTATTGGTGCCTATCAAAGAAGTACTTTTTCAAGATGGCTTAACCAAAGCATAGCAGACACCTTAATATCTAGCTTAAATATTCCAATCTTTATTGCACATAAATAACATCTTATTTTTCATATTCTGTCAACAAATGGTAATCGAAGGTGCTTAAAACGCATTCATTTCATAGTAAAGGGAAACAAAGAATACTAAAACACAAATTCATTTCGTCGTGGTTTTGTAGTCTTTTTGTGTGTAACAATATAGAATCCCATCAATTAAGCAATATTAGATTTTCAGTAATAAGTCCATGCCCCTTAGACATGTTGAACGATTAAATAACTGGCAATATGGAAAAAATTGATTGCACAATTATTTCCATCCATAGCAGATATTGTTTGTCACACGGAAAGTTTTGAGAATAATAGATCTTATAGATTTAGTTAAAAATTGAAATATGCTTATAAAATCATCTGAAAAATAAACCTGCATTATCATGCTTATGCATTATCCATTACATTTGCTGACGTAGAAAAATTATAAGCACGTATGGCGCAATTTGGAAAAGCATCTAGCAAAAGAAGTAAGCCGAGTTACATTTACAGTATTGTAGGTGTTGCATTGGTTTTGCTCATTATGGGTATTCTTGGTTGGATATTTCTAAATTTTAGCAGTGCAAGTAATGCGTTTAAGGAGGATATAAGAATAAGTGCTTACCTGCACACCTCTAATCAGGATACCATTAAAAAAATTCAAACTTATATTGCAGCACAACCTTATGCAAAAGATGTTCAATATATAAACAAGGAAGGGGCTAAAACCATTTGGAGCAAAGAAGGCAGTAGCGAAGATTGGGCAAAAATTCTCGACTATAACCCCTTACCTGAAAGTATAGATTTTTACGCCAAGTCTGCTTATGTAAATCAAGATAGTATAACAAAATTATCTGCCGACATTATGTCAAAATGGGGTGGCCAATTAGATGAATTGCAATACCCAAAAATGTTGGTTAACAACCTAAACGAACGAACCGGCAAACTTGCATTAATATTTATAGTTGTTGCAATAATCCTTTGTACTATTGTTATTGTAAGTATTGACAATACAATCAGACTTGCAATGTTCAGCAATCGCTTTCTCATTAAAACCATGCAAATGGTTGGTGCTACCCGGGGCTTTATTGCAAAACCAATGGATGTAAGAGCAATTATCAATGGACTCATTAGTTCATTAATAGCAATTTTGTTGTTATTTATTCTAATTCAATGGGCAGAAACACAGTTTCCACAACTTACTGCTATAAGAAATACACAGCTTACCCTCATATTATTTGGAGGAATGATCTTAATAGGTGTCGTTATTTCTGTATTCAGTACTCACCGAAGTGTAATTAAGTATTTAAAAATGAGCTTAGATGATCTTTACTAATAAAATCTCAGGTTTTAATTTGTTTAATATATTTACAGATTAATGGGTAATAGAATTAATTATTTGACTTTTAAATTACTAAAATGGCTGACAAGAAAATAGTTTCAGGAACAAAGGTTACTACCAAGGATAGCTTAACCGCAAAACATACTAATAAACTTCCACTGTTTGAGAAAGACAATTATATGTGGATGGGAATAGGAGCATTAGTTGTAGTAATAGGTATGTTTATAATGAGTGGAGGTAAAAATACTGACCCAAATCAGTTTGATACAAAAATTGTTTACAGCACTACACGTATTACTATTGCACCTTTGCTTATTATCATTGGGTTTTTGGTAGAGATATATGCCATTTTCAAAAGACCCAAATTGCAGTCATAAATATTATTTTTACTTCATAATCAGGCGATGATGTTCATCGCCTTTTTCATTCTTTCAACCTCTACCAATTTTTTTATGACCCTAATTGAAAGTATTATTATTGCCATTGTAGAAGGCATTACTGAATTTTTGCCAATCTCCAGTACCGGTCATATGATAATTACTGAACGATTATTACAATTACCCAAAGATGATCCGTTTACCCAATTGTTTACCATAGCAATACAATTAGGAGCAATTTTAAGTGTAGTTGTTTTGTATTGGAGAAAGTTTTTTGATTTTATCCGGTGGCAATTTTATCTGAAATTGGTGGTGGCCGTAATACCCGCATTGGCTATAGGTTTTGTTGCAAGCGATTTTATAGACCAATTACTTGATAGTCCGCTTACAGTTGCTATAACATTATTACTAGGTGGATTTGTATTATTGTTTATTGACAATTTTTTCCAAAAACCATGGATAGAGAAAGAGCGGAGTATTACCTACACTAAAGGTTTTATCATAGGTCTGTGGCAGTGTATTGCCATGATACCGGGGGTTAGCCGCAGCGCAGCAAGTATTATTGGTGGTATGCAACAGGGGCTTACAAGAAAACTTGCAGCCGAGTTTTCCTTCTTTCTGGCAGTACCAACTATGGCAGCTGCAACAGGCTATAAACTATTAAAAACTTTTAAAACCAATCCCGAAGTTTTGAGAGACAAAAACAATCTCTACATTTTAGGCATTGGTAATTTGGTGGCTTTTATCGTGGCCATGCTGGCCATTAAATTTTTTATTACTTATTTACAGAAATATGGTTTTAAAATATTTGGCTGGTACCGGATTATTGTAGGTGGTGTATTAATTGCCCTTATTTATAGTGGAATGATTAGTTAGTTTTTACACTACTAAAACAGTCAGATTACATATATAATCACTCAATAAGCTTACTTCAAGTTACTGACTTATTGAGATACTTTTCATACTTTCGTGCCCTTTACTGATAATATGAATACTAACGGTCAGTCATTTCAACATACGCTACAAAATGAAATCAGCATTGCTGGAGCAGGCATACACACTGGTCAGTCTGTAACCATGCATATTAAACCCGCAGGCCCCAATAGCGGTATTACGTTTCAACGTATTGATTTACCGGGTAAGCCTACGGTAAAAGCCGATGTAGATTATGTAGTTGAAACCAACCGAAGCACTACATTGGAACATAATGGAGCCCGGGTGAGTACTGTTGAGCATCTTATGGCCGCATTATTCGGAATGCAGGTTGATAATGCTTTGGTAGAATTGGATGGTGAAGAAGTTCCAATTTTAGATGGTAGTGCCGAGCCTTTTGTAGAAGCTATAGTAAAAGCGGGCCTTAAACAACAAGACGCCGAGAAGATTTACTATAATATTAAAGATAACATTACCTTTTCAGACGAAGATAAAAAAGTGGAAATGGTAGCCTTACCTTACCACGAATACAGAATTAATACACTTATTGATTTCAATAGCCCTGTTCTTGGTACACAACACGCTTCAATCAAAAAAATATCTGATTTCCAAAATCAAATAGCAAGTTGTCGTACTTTTTGTTTTTTTCACGAACTGGAACAGTTGCTGGCCAACAACCTCATAAAAGGTGGAGACATCAACAACGCCATAGTTGTAGTAGATAAAGAAGTTACCAAAGATCAGGTAGAGAGAATCTCTAAAGTTTTTCATAAAAAAGATGTTCAAATAAGTGCAGAAGGCATTTTAAATAACCTTGAACTACGTTTTCCCAACGAACCTGCACGGCACAAATTGCTTGATGTAATTGGCGACCTTGCATTGGTAGGCTTCCCTTTTAAGGCACATATAATTGCAAACCGTCCGGGTCATGCAAGCAATGTAAAATTTGCCAAAAAAATAAAGGAACATATAAAAAAACTTAGAAATAAACAGGAAGTTCCGGCTTACGATCCCAATAAACGCCCTATACTTGATATTCAACAAATAGAGCAGGTATTACCACACCGTTATCCTTTTTTAATGGTGGACAAAGTGATAGAGCTTACCGACAAACTGGTAATAGCCATAAAAAATGTATCTTACAATGAACCTTTTTTTCAGGGTCATTTCCCAAATAACTCTATAATGCCGGGAGTATTGCAGGTAGAGGCACTTGCACAGGCAGGTGGTTTATTGGCCATACCCCGCGATACAGAAGATAAATATGATACCTATTTCCTTAAAATAGAAAATTGCAAATTCAAACAAAAGGTTGTACCGGGTGATACGTTGATACTGAAAATGGAACTGCTTCACCCTATAAGAAGAGGCATTTGTGAAATGAAGGGGACTATATTTGTAGGCGATAAAGTAGTTACAGAAGCAACATTGGTAGCGCAAATTGTAAAAAGACCTAAAGCATGAGTACCATTAGCCCAATGGCACATATACACCCCAATGCTCAAATTGAACAAAACGTAACCGTTGGTCCTTTTGCTGTTATTGACGGGGATGTAATTATAGGCGAGGGTTCGCATGTTATGTCTCATGCAGTTATTATGGATGGCACACGAATAGGAAAAAATTGTTTGATATATCCCGGGGCTGTTGTTGGTGCTATACCCCAAGACCTGAAATTTGTTGGAGAAAAAACTACAGTAGAAATTGGCGACGGAACAACTATACGTGAATGTGTGACCGTAAACAGAGGTACTAAAGACAAATACAAAACGGTGTTGGGTAAGAATTGCCTGATTATGGCGTATGCCCATATAGCACACGATTGCATTTTGGGAGATAATGTAATACTTGCCAATGCAGTTCAATTAGCAGGGCATGTAGAGGTTGGCAACTCTGCCATTATTAGTGGATTAAGTGGTGCAGTACAGTTTAACAGAATTGGGGCACATACCTATATTGCCGGAAATGCGGTTATACGCAAAGATGTTCCACCCTTTGTAAAAGCAGCACGGGAACCTTTAAGCTATGTAGGCATTAACGCAGTTGGCTTGCAAAGAAAAAAATTCACCGCCGAAAAAATTCAGGAAATAACTGACATCTATCGCATTATATTTTTAGAAAAAAATACTACTTCTGCTGCACTAAGCAAGATAGAGTCAACCTTTCCACAATCTGAAGAAAGAGATATGATCCTTGATTTTATAAAAACATCTCAAACAGGTATCATCAAGCGACCTAGTAAAACAGCTACGGATGACGATACACCTTACTAATGCCGGTAAACGCTTCAACAGAGATTGGATATTCCGAAATTTCAGTTACACTTTTACAGAGGGTCAACATTACGCAATAACCGGTAGCAATGGTAGCGGTAAAAGTACGCTTTTGCAAATACTTGCCGGCAACATTGATGTAAGCGAAGGAACTATCAGCCGCCTAATACAAAACACTACAGTAGAAGCTGAAAACTGTTATCGCCAATTGTCTATGGCGGCACCATATATAGAGGTTATAGAAGAAATGAATGCGTTGGAATTTCTACATTTTCACGGAAAATTTAAACCCTTTATTGATATTTCTGTAAAGGAAATAATCAGCATAATTGGGCTGGAAAAAGCTGCGAATAAACAGATCAGGTACTATAGCAGCGGAATGAAACAACGTATAAAGCTGGCGCAAGCTATCTTTAGTAATGTTCCATTATTATTATTAGATGAACCCTGCACCAATCTTGACACAACAGGTTATGAACTTTATAATAAGTTGATTAAGGATTTTGCAAAGGATAAAACCATAGTAGTCAGCAGCAACGATGTACATGAATATTCGTTTTGTGATCATGTGATTAGTATGGGGGATTATAAGTAACCGGGATTAATGCTAATCAAGGGTTCATCATGTATTTTTTGTGCCGTTAGGCACAGAATATCGGTAGCAGGCAAAACACAATCACCAATTCAAAGTCCCGTTAGGGACGATATGTTTTACACCGCTGTTGGGGTTTCCCATACAACGGGAAAGACTTTCACCAACAGCATATGTGTTTTGTTGTTAGTTGCAGGTGAAGTGTTAATCCCGTTGTTCGGGAAACACACTGCAACGGCGCTGCT
>JAYTDC010000073.1:0-1747 GCA_043736115.1 Segetibacter sp.
AGTTATAGGTGAACCTGCTTTAACGGAAGATGTTTTTAAAAGGATAAATGCCCCTGCAATTATATACCCTTTCATACGAGAACATTTGCATAATATTTGTCTTAAAGCTGGTATAGTTAATGTTCTACTTCCTACCGTGAATTTTAAAGTGTAATGATTCGCCTTAGTTCTACAATAAAAAAGCCTCCGGAATTTTCCAGAGGCTTTTTTATTATAGGATGGGACTATCAATGATTCCTCAATGTCATCTCTCCGCCTTGATTCGTGTCCCCACGAACCATCTTACAATACATGCAGCGTGCATTAACATTTTGTCTTGTCCTGAAATAGGTTTACACAAAAAAGTGTAAAATGGAACAACAAAACGAATTTGCCCGGAAAACTTATTACAGCCAGGATTTGAAACATCAGATTTGCAAAGACCATATTGATAATGGCCTTTCATTACGAGAATGCGTAGATAAATATAATCTTAGTTGCCACTCATTGGTACATGACTGGCTGAGAAAACTGGGCTACATTGCGGGCTATGATCGACGCACCAGAACTGCGTATCTTAGTGTTGAAAATTTTAAAACATTGCCAGATAAACCTCAGAAAAACACCCCCTCAACGCCAGAACAACAACAGATTGCACTTCTAAAAAAGGAACTGGAAGATGCTAAAATATTAACTGAAGGCTATAGACGTATGATAGAAATAGCAGAAGCTGAACTCAAAATTTCTATCAGAAAAAAGCCCAATACCAAGTAATCCATGAATTAAAATGCAAGCACGTTAAGGTTGGCCTATCTCGTATTTGCAGATTATTTGGTATCACACGCCAGGCATATTATCAGCATTCATGGGAGGCGGAGAGTTTACAAACTTCAGAACTTTTAATTATTAAGCAGGTGAAAAGTATCAGAGAAAACCATAAAGCTATGGGCACCCGTAAGCTGTATGATCAGCTTCAGTCATTTATGATAGAGCATGGAATCAAGATGGGAAGAGATGCACTCTTCGATTTATTGGCCGCTAATGGCTTATTAGTTAAGCGGCGAAAAAGGCGTATCCAGACTACATTTTCCAGTCATTGGCTTAGAAAGTATCCAAACCTAATAAGAGATTTTATTCCCAAGGGAATTAACCAATTATGGGTAAGTGATATTACTTACTGGAAAATAAGAACCGGAGATCACATCTATATTTCTTTGATAACCGATGCACACTCACGTAAAATAGTTGGCTACAATGTAGCTCAAACCATGGAAGCAATCGAGAGTGTAGCAGCGCTGCATATGGCCATTGCAGCCCTTGATGGGGCTGCCAGGCCAAAGCAGCTTATTCATCATAGCGACAGAGGGATACAGTATTGCAGTGGTAAATATGTAAAGCTATTACAGGATAATGAAATAAAAATTAGCATGACTGAAAATGGTGATCCATTGGAAAACGCAATTGCAGAAAGAGTAAATGGAATCATTAAAGAAGAATACCTTAACTTTTATAATACGCACACATTAGACGAAGCAAAGAAACAACTGATTAAAGCAATAACACTATACAACAATGGCAGGCCCCATATGAGTATTAGCAATCAAACTCCAAATAAAGTGCATTCCAGTAATCAAAATAATTACCAAAGACTCTGGAAAAACTATTATAAAAAATTGAATACTTTTGAAGTGGAAAATACAAACCTAAACTGTAAACCTATATCAGGTTTAATTATCTAACCTGTAAACTTATTTTAGGACGAGTCAGA
>JAYTDC010000074.1:0-12819 GCA_043736115.1 Segetibacter sp.
GGTAGCCGCAGAAAGTCATACAGATGCATTGTGCTTCGGTACTAATGGTTCAGTAACGATCTCTGCAACTGGCGGTACTGCTCCTTATTCAGGAACAGGAATTTTCAGCCAGGCAGCAGGCACACAATCATACACAGTAACTGATGCGAACGGATGTACTAAATCAGTGTCTGTAACTGTAACAGAGCCTACCTTGTTGGTAGTATCAAAAAGCCAAACAGCGGTATTGTGTAACGGTGGAAATTCTACTGTCACCATATCTGCAAACGGCGGTACTGCACCATACACTGGAACAGGTACATTCACTGTAACAGCCGGAACCTATACTTATACCGTAACCGATGCGAACGGTTGTCAGAAAACGACTACAGTAATAGTAGGTCAGCCAACAGCCTTAACAGCAGGTTCAAGTGCAACAGCCATTTTATGTAATGGTGGAAGTGCAACAGTTACTGTAAGCGCAAACGGCGGTACGGCTCCTTATACAGGAACAGGCACCTTTACCGTAACAGCCGGAACCTATACTTATACCGTAACCGATGCTAACGGTTGCCAGAAAACGACTACAGTAATAGTAGGTCAGCCAACAGCCTTAACAGCAAGTTCAAGTGCAACAGCCATTTTATGTAATGGTGGAAGTGCAACAGTTACTGTAAGCGCAAACGGCGGTACGGCTCCTTATACAGGGACCGGAACATTTACTGTTACTGCAGGCACCTACTCTTACATTATTACTGATGCTAAGGGTTGTCAGAAAACAACCATAATAACTGTAACACAACCTAACACTTTAACAGTTTCTGTAAACGCCACACCTATATTGTGCTATGGTGGAAGTTCTACCATAACTGTAAGTGCTAATGGTGGTACTGCTCCTTATTCAGGAACAGGTACATTTTCGGTATATGCTGGAACATATACCTACACTGTAACAGATGCAAACGGTTGTTCAAAAGCAACATCTATTACAGTAGGTCAGCCTTCAGTGCTGATGGCAACGTCAACGGCAACAGGACCAATAGTATGTAATGGAGGAACAACAACAGTATCAGTATCTGCAACAGGTGGCACACCGCCTTATAGTGGAGTAGGAACGTTTACAGTTACTGCAGGGGCCTATTCTTTTACAGTAGCGGATGCAAATGGCTGTACTAAAACTACAACAGGTACACTTACTCAACCTGCCGCACTGACAGCTACCATTACTAATGATAACCCTGTATTGTATTTTGGCTATTCTTTAGATCAGTCTGCCATCATTAATGTTAAGCCATCGGGAGGTACACCGCCTTATAAAGTTTCATACACCATGAACCGTCCTATCAATTGTAATTTGATAAACAGTACAGGAGATGAAATATGGACACCGGGTGCTAATACAAGCACCAATCAATACACTACCTGCCCATCGTCAGGATCATCGTTAGGCAACCCGGTTTCTACATCTAATACAAGCATTACGTCAGCCACCGGATATTCTTTAAATGTAACACTAATGCAGAATGCAGTTATATCAGCAACAGTTACCGATGCAAAAGGGTGCACCTATACGATTACCACCAGTATACATGCAGAAGACGTGCGGTGCTTTGCAGGAAATAGTAATATTGTTAAGGTAAAGATTTGTCATAAAACAGGAAGTACAAAAAATCCTTGCGTTTCAATATGTGTGGATAACAGCGCAGTTGCCGAACACTTGTCACATGGCGATTTCCTCGGTACCTGTACTTCAAACTGCCTTCCACCACCAATGGTTAGAACAGCACCTTTGGTAAAATCTTATGCAGAATTAAATGTGAGAGTACTAAGTAATCCAACCTATAACTTCTTTAAATTAAAGTTTGAGAGTGACAAAATAAAAGAAAGTATTACGATGAAAGTAGTAGATATCAATGGTAGAATAATTGAAGTAAAGCAAGGTATAATTAGCGATCAGATTGCGGAAATAGGAAGTACTTATTATGCTGGTGTTTACTTTGCAGAAGTAGTCCAAGGCACTCAACGAAAAGTTGTTAAACTAATTAAGATTGGAAAGAATTAATGAAAAGTGAAAGACGCAAAAGCCGGTTGTTTAACACAACCGGCTTTTTTTATTATAATTTTCCTGATTCCTACGGCGTAAGTCATATTTAACCATTTATTTCAAAATAATTTCTGGCATTTTCTCCCAGACAAACAATTCGTCTTTTTGTTTACCATCGGCTCGTGGTTGGCGGGCTCTGATACTTGCGACTGTATGATAATCCAGTTTATCCGACGGCATTTCATAATCAAGTATCAATTTATATTCCTCATCACTCAATTCTGATTCTACCCATTTTTTAGACATTTCAAATGGCAATAGCAACGGCATTCGTCCACTGTTATCTCCCCCGTTGTGTATTTGTTTCATTATTTCATTTGCCTTTCGGGTTATAATGGTAAACGTCCACTTCTTATACATTTCACCGGTAGTAGTATCCGCAAGTTCGGCCACACTATATAGTCCGGGTAAAAAGAACGTTGACTGATCTTTTAGCGCTATAAAGTAGGGCACTTTATTTTTCCAGCCCGTAATTTCTCTATGTTCATAAAACCCTGTTACAGGTACGAGGCATCGCCTGTTTCTGATCTTATGCCAATAGCTTTTTGTATCATCAAGTATTTTTTCGCTACGGGCATTTAGCATGGTTGATCGTTGCTTTACAAAATCCTTTTCAGTCTTTACATAAAAGGGTATACACCCCCACTCCATCATTTTACAATGCAATTTTTCATCTTCTTTGTTTTTATAAATAATAGGGTGCGCAGCAAAAGCATGGCCTTGTATATGAAGCGAAAAATTAAAATTGACCTGTACGGCTTCATCAAATATTAAATCATGAAAGTAGTCTGCCAGCTGATTTATTTCCACTTTAAAATGTATGTCGTAACACATAGTTTAGGCATTTTCTATTTCCTCAAATTTAATTCTTATTGACTGACCCGACCATTTTAATGTTATATACAATTCTCCAAAAGTTAATTGAAAGCCTGGCCTCAATACTTCACTCGTTCCTATTCGCCATGTAGTTTTTTTATCAATATAGCGCTTCAGATTTTCGGCAAATTTTTCGTTAAGCATTCTTTCCAGCTTTTTAAAATCCTCAACTATTCCCCAATAAACATAGTACCGGGAGGCGGGTTGCAACATTGCTATCAATGTATTAAAATGCTCTTCCTTTTGTATATTTATTATGGCTGCGTAGCTATCGTTTTTTATAGCCTTACGATGAATTTCTGCCAATGCCTTATCGTTGTAGTTTGTTAGTAAAATTGGTATTTTATTGCCGGTGAGAGGTGACTGACCCCGGCTGTAGCTTTGGCTAACGCAGTAATATTGTTTTATCTGCATTAACCTGGTCAGGTATTTTTTTTCAAACGGAATAAAGGGCTGTACTTTCATCATCATATTTTTATGCGAAGCAGTTGTTGCATATTGGTGGTGTAGCAGGGCGATAAATATTCGGCTCTCAATTTATACCGTCTTTCAAAACCCTGCGAGGCCATTCGTACCAGTTCATTTCCCAAAGTTTTATTTACGCTATCCATAGCCTTCATAAGCTTACTAACCGTGGGCGACACTGCAGCGAAGAGACTGGACTGAACGGCAGCTTCGGGTATAAAATCCATTACTATTACTCCACACTTCATATAGCGATAACCTTCTTTAAATATAATGTCAAAAGCTTTTAAGGCTTGCTTAATAATTTCGCTACTACTGTTTGTTGCCACTTCCAGCTGTATAGTTATAGACCTATAATATTGCGCTTCTTCTATCTTGTGCGGATTAGTATTTACAAATACATGCACTTTACTACAGCAGCTTTTCTGCTTTCTAAGCTTTGCTGCGCACTGCGCTGCATAGTTTGCCACCGCTATTTTTATTTCGCTTTTGGCGGTCAGTAACTTGCCAAAAGATCTTGAGGTGCAGATGTTCTTTTTGGCTCTTGGTTCATACAGACTTTCTATTGCCGGTATACCCTTCAGTTCATTGAGCATGCGCTGCCCTACCACTGTCATGTTTTTTCTGATCCACTCTTCGGGTGCTGCTACAAATTCAAGTGCTGTATTAAAACCGTTGTTTTGAAGAAAAGCAGCATACTGCCGCCCAATGCCCCACACATCTCCTATGTCGGTAAAGTCTAGCATTTCCTGCACCAAATCGTCATTGGCAGCCCAAAACACACCTACATCTTTGCACTTTTTTTTTGCATACCGGTTGGCCATTTTGGCAAGTGTCTTGGTAGGTGCTATACCTACACTTACAGGTATGCCCGTATTTTGTTTTACTGTGTTCCTAAGCGTCATACCCAGCTGCAAAAGATCGGTGTAAATAATGTCCTGCAGATCCAGAAATGCTTCATCAATGCTGTAGATTTCTATACGGGGCACCAACGATGACATGGTTTGCATTACCCTGTCGCTTAGGTCTCCATACAGGGTATAGTTAGAACTGCAGACCGCAACTTTGTGTTGGTTAATCAAATCCTTCATCATAAAGACAGGCGTGCCCATAGCTATACCTACCTGTTTAGCTTCGTCGCTTCTTGCTATTACACAACCATCATTGTTGCTTAATACTACTACCGGGCGGTTATTCAATTTAGGATTAAACAACCGCTCACAAGAGGCATAAAAATTATTACAGTCAACCAGTGCGTACATTTATTTTAGTGTTGCTGTGTCTGTTACAATATAAGTGACCACTCCCCACACCTCCATTTGCATTTCCGGAGTTATTTCCACCTCTTTATATTTGGAATTTTCGGGGCGTAAAAAACATTTTCGATCATTTTTGATTAGCCGCCTTACTGTAAACTCTCCGTTTAATACGGCTACTACAATATCCATATTTTTTGCCTTTACAGACCTGTCTACCAGCAATATAGACTTTGGGGGTATAAAGGCATTAATCATAGATGTGCCCTCACAGACCATAAAAAAGGTAGAAAGCGGTTGTCTGATAAATAGCTTGTTAAAATCCACCCTATCCTGCAAATAGTCTGCAGCAGGCGAGGGAAATCCCGTCGCAACCTGTTGGCTGTAGTCAAAAGCGTCATTCATTGCTAAATATTTTAGTAAAGATAAAGACAAAATTTAGTTTGTGCCAAGCATTATTTTCAGATTGCGGATAGTTTTTGGGAAGAAAAAAAAATAAGGCACTGATTGGTTTAGTAAAATAGATGACCATTTTTAAACCAAATGACCCGTGAAATAAAATTAGAATTTCATGCCTTAGGTAGTGCAGTAGGACTTTTGTACATTTGGTAGCTAAACGAAAATGCAATGAGAAAAATATTACTACTTCTTATGGTGATGACAGGTATTGCTGCAATTTTGCCTGATAAGGCGAATGCAACAATACTTTACGTAGATGCCGCAAAAACGGATAACACAGGCGATGGTCTTAGTTGGGCTACAGCCAAAAAAGATGTTCAGGCTGCGATAAACATTGCAGTAACCGGCGATAATGTATGGGTAAAGGCGGGTACTTATCTCCCTACCATGGATCCGTCAGGCAATACCTTGCCTGCTGACCCAAGAGACAAGACTATTTATCTTAAAAGCGGGGTAAAGCTATATGGTAGCTTTGTAGGTACAGAAACAACTCTTTCACAACGCACCGGCTCGGTAATCATTGCCAACCCCTCCACACTAAGTGGCGACATTGGCACATCCGGTAACAATACAGACAACTGTTACCATGTAGTGGTATCAGTAAGCGATCCATCAACTACCGTGTTAGATGGTTTTATTGTTTCAGGTGCATATAGTCTTCCTACAGATATTGGTACTATAACTGTAGAGACCAAAATAATTCCTAAAAATGTTGGCGGTGGTTTATATACCAACAGCAGTTCTGTTACTGTTAGCAGTTGCGGCTTTAACAGTAATGTAGCGGGTCTTAGCGGTGGCGCTATGTACAACAGCAGCGGCAATCCAACCCTGTTCAACTGTATTTTTATTACCAATGTTTCTACAAACGGTGGGGCCATAAGCAATGTTAATTCTGCGGTTGCTCTTAAAGAAAGCACTAGCAAGAAGGGAAATCTGCAAATAAGTAATATTACTGCGGTAACAGGATTTGCTACAATTACCAACTGTCAATTCTACGGCAACAGGGCCCTTGGAGGTAGTGCAGGTGCTATTTTCAATGGCACAAATATGACGAGTACTGCTATTACAAATACTACATTTCACAATAACATTGCTGATGGCAATGGAGGGGCAATCTGCAACAACGCCGGAAGCCATACCTTAACCAATTGTAGTTTTTACAACAATCAGGGCACAAGTTCTACCTCATTGGGCGGAGGCCTTTATTTTGGAGCAGCAGTTGGGGGTGTCATCAAAAATACTATATTGTACAATGATCTTACACCAGCCAATACAACTGATGCCAACAGAGAAGAAATTTACAAATTAGCCGGAACAACATTAACCACAAGCTATAGTATTGTAAAAGACTATGTTTCTCCCGGCACTACTACCAGTAATGTAACATTTGGTAGCGGAATGCTAAACAATGACCCGCTTTATATAAGTGTGCTCAATCTCTCTATACAGGCCGGCAGCCCGGCAATAGATGCAAGTGATCCAACAACAACTACACCTCCTGCCGACATTACGGGTTATACCCGTACAGGCATATTTGATATGGGTGCATATGAGTACCGATATGTTTGTCAGCCGACGGTATCCACCACCACATTAACTGTTTGCGATAGTTTAGAATGGAATGGCATAGTATACAAGACATCAGGCACCTACTCCAAAACCGGATTGATAAATGCTGCCGGATGTGATAGTACCGCTGCACTGGAACTTACTGTGAATCATAGTAGCAGTTCTGCAAGCATTGTTTCTGTTTGCAACAGTTATTTCTGGAACGATAGCACCTATAAACAATCAGGTGTTTATACATGGCTCGGTACCAATGTGGCAGGTTGTGACAGTACGGCTACCTTATACCTTTCTATTTTATCTGTTACTTCTACTTACACCAAAACAGATGCTGCATGCGCAGGATCTGCTACAGGATCTATAACAATTACCCCGACTTACGGAGTGGCACCCTATTCTTACCGGTTAGGTACCGTTGCCCCTTATGGTTCTGCTAATACATTTACCGGTCTTAGAGCAGGGAGCTACAGAGTTTCAATATTAGATGCAAACGGTTGTGCTGGCATATCAGACCAGATTATAATAGGTCAACAACCAGGTGTTACAGGAACTTTTACCCAAACTGATGCAGGGTGTTACGGCGCTTCAGACGGTTCCATTACCGTTACCCCTACTAATGGCGCCTCACCCTATCAATATAAAATAGGCACATCAGGAGTATATGGCACATCCCCTACCTTCATTAACTTAAAGGCCGGTACATACAGAGTATATATACAAGATGCCAACGGCTGTATTGGTTATGTAAGTGTAGTAATTACAGGCTCTCCTGCTATTACAGGAACCTTTACCAAAACCGATCTTACCTGTTATGGTAAAGCTACGGGTACATTGACAGTAACACCAACAAGTGGTGTAAGTCCATTCACCTATCGTTATGGCACTACAGGCACATATGGCACCTCAAATACCTTTACCGGTTTACGGGCCGGCAATTTAAGGGTGTTTATTAAAGATGATAATGGTTGTGTTGGCAGCATAGTTGCTACCTTAAATCAACCTACCGCAATTAGAGCAACCTCTACCAAAACTGACGAAAGTTGTCCCGGGGCAAAGGATGGCACTCTAACTGTTACTGCTACAGGGGGCACTCCACCCTATTTGTTCAGATTTGGAAGTGTAGGCTTATATACTACCACTAACACTTTCAACAACCTGAAAGCAGGTAGTTACCGTGTATATATTCAGGATGCAAATGGCTGTTCAGGCTATTCTATTTTAACTGTAATTGGTCAGACGGCTACCACATGCAATCCTAATAAAATGGTTATGGCCACCCGAAATAGTATTGAAACCTCCAACATTTCGCTATATCCTAATCCTTCAAACAGTCATTTTAAACTATTACTACCTACGTTAGCTAAAACTGCAACTGTAAGGGTTATGGATGTAAATGGCAAAACAATTTATACTTCAAAATCTACAGGAAATCAGTCATTAATATTGGGAGAGTCATTTGCTCCGGGTGTATATTTGATTGAGGTTAGACAAGGGGATGTTGTGAAAACGTTGAAAGCAGTGAAGAATTAAGAGTTATGAATTATGAGTTATGAATTATGAATTATGAGTTTTATCTATGACTTATTAACCTATTGACTAAATGACTAATAAAAAGAGCCGCCCGACTGAGTGTTGGGGCGGCTCTTTTATTTGAAGATGTTAACGTTTAGGATTTCTTCACCAATTTACTCTCAATGCTGCTAAATAATTCCTTCCTCCGGCAGAAAAACCAGAAGCAAAGTAGCGATAGTTTCTATCAAAAATGTTTTCAATACCAATCTGTAATTGCACTTTACCAATCATATTTATACTAGCCTTCCAATTGGCGGTAAACCAAGAGGGCATACCATCTGCCGTTGCATACTGGGCATTATCTTCACCATCTGCATTGTAATTGTTCAAATGTTTCCAACCGTTATACAGGCAATACATTTCGGTATTGAATCTTTTATGAACATAGGTAATTCCACTCTTGCCAATTACCGGTGGTATGTGGTCTAATGGCTTGCTCGAAACAGCTTTATTTACTAACTTATATGTACCATCAGGCTGTTTTTCATATATAGTAGATGCTTTAGTGTTATCAGTCTGAAAGCTACCCCTGGTATAACTTACCGTGCTGTTAAAAGTAAGCGAATTGGTAATAGCTGCACTTATTACAACTGAAGCTCCGTAGATTTTTGCTTTGTTTACATTTTGGCTCGCCAACACCTGACTCATAGTGCCATTGAATAATATTGAGTCTTTACCATTGAGTGTAAATGGGGCTTTTACAATAGCGTTTCTGAACATGGTGTAAAACCCTGTAACTTCTACTGTTACCCGCTTAGCAATGACTTGTATTAAGGTTAAGTCGGCATTGTAAGTATATTCTGGTTTTAGGTTTGCATTGGGTATTATTACTTGTTTTAAACTGGTACTTGATTCAAATACTTTTGAAAGGTCATCAATATTGGGAGCCCTAAACCCTGATGCAAGTGAAACTTTTATAACGGTACTGTTGGATGGCATAATTACCAACCCAATATTACCCGTTACAGCTATATTATTTTGTATAACTGCTGTATCTGGCAAATGCAAAAACGAGTTATCAAGTACATTACTATTTAAATGTACAGATTGTAACCGGAGTCCATCATTAAAAATTAGTTTTTTGTTGGTGAATTTATAAACGTGTTGCGCATACAATCCTACATAATTCATTTTATTATCACCATCCGGAAAACGGGAAATAATTTTGGTTACCACTCCTGTTGCCTGATTGGTTCTTTTTGCAACAGATTTTACATCATTTGCTTGCATATCCATACCTATTACCAACTCATTATTTCCCATCAGTTTTATACCGTTTATTGTTGCACCTAAAACCTTTACGTTTTCTACCTGACTGTCAAATTGATCATTGCGTCTATATTCCCTTGTTTGCCTGCTTTCATCAATATCCTGATAGTTTATGTTTGCTTTAAATTCATCAAAGAATCCTAATTTCAAAATGCTCAACTGATAAGCAGCCAAAATTCTTTTCTGTGGCCCATAATACCACTCTGCAAATCTTAATTTCTTTCCTATACTTCCACCAAAATCTTTAACATCCTGCAGGCGATCGTAACGGGGTACGTTATTAGTATTGGATAATTGAAAGTTAAGTAAATGGCTGATTTTCTCATTTTGTTTAAACAACAGTTTTTGTGTTACATCCCACTGCTTATATCCTGAAAATTTTTGCACCCTGTCATCTTTATTGTTCATAACAGAGTCAACCCCATTTACCAGTCCAACATATTGTGTACGTCTACCAAAATCAGGATATTTTTCCGGGTAATTATTTCCCATTTTCATGTCTCCAAAATTGCTGAAGTTATAGGCCTGAAACCATGCAAATTTTTTTCCACCAATGCTTGCATCTGCATGAAAGGTATTTTCATTGTTTACACTGCTATACCTTGCAAAGCCGCAACCTGCAGTTAAGAAATTTTTGCTACCTGACAATACCGGAGACTTTGTTATCAGATGAACAATACCCCCTAATGCATCACTACCATATATGGTTGAGGAAGGGCCATACATAATTTCAGCCCTGGAAAGAGAATTCTGATCTACAGTAATAACGTTTTGCAAATGGCCTGATCTGTAAATGGCGTTATTCATACGTACACCATCTATTACCAATAAAATACGGCTTGCTTCAAAGCCCCTTAATACAGGGCTACTGCCGCCTTGCTGACTTTTTTGTACAAATATCTTTCCGGTATTTATCAATAAGTCACCGGTATTTTGAGAATTTGACACTGCAATTGCACGACTGTTGATAACGTCTATTTTCTGCGCTATATTTTTTTTCTTTTCAGAAAAATTATTGGCCGAAACAACTACCTCACTTAAATCAGCACCAACCATAAGCGTATCCGGAAGTTTTACTTTTTCCTGTGCCTTAACACCTTGCTGAAAAGCGAAAATGACTATTAAGAAAATTGCTTTTTTCATAATCAGGTTTTGGAAATGAAGAAATTAATGGTAACTCATTTTAGAAATTACACCTTGTTATC
Organism: Segetibacter sp.; assembly: GCA_043736115.1. Classification (GTDB taxonomy): domain Bacteria; phylum Bacteroidota; class Bacteroidia; order Chitinophagales; family Chitinophagaceae; genus Segetibacter. The sequence goes on from JAYTDC010000074.1 coordinate 10,752, forward strand.
TAATGCTCTAAAATGAAGGCGAATTTGAGTATAATTTTAACTATAATCTGGTTGATGAATACAAGCCTTTATAATTATTATGAATATCCTGTTTTAAAAGGAATTACAGGTAATATTAATTACTGATTAGTTAAAATGAATGAATTCAATTATTTCATTTTCTGAAACAACCATTCAGGCTATAATTTATTATCTCCTTTACTCAAAATAAAATAATCTATGCTTTAGGCGGAGGGCTAATGACAGGCAATAATTGTTGAATAACGTTTCCTGCATATGTAGAATAAAAACACCTTATACTCAATGTAACTTTAACAAATGAAAAATCAGATTCATGAAAAAATGCCACAAATGAAAAATACTTTAACAGGAGTTGGTTAAGGGGTGAATCGCCATTGTGGCTTTGGTTATGCAAATCAGTTATTTCCCTTTGAAGTAAATCTTCATCATTATCAAACAAACCTGTAATTAAAAAATAATCAGCTTTTTTTACAATAGAGTTTATATCAAATAATCTTCCATTAACCAATATTTCTTTATTTGCTTTTACCCATTTTATATCGTCCTGTTTAATGGTAATGGTACTGAGCCTGCTTTGTTTTAGCTTAGCTGACATTTGAGATTGAATCTGTTGTTGTTTAATAAAGTATCCGGCATAAAACAACAAAGGTGCCCCAATGATCATAATGAGGGTAATAGCTATTGCAGTTGTTTGTTTATGAATTGGCACAAGTAAATATAATAAAAATCACAAAAACTTTTACCAGTTTTTTAGAAATAATATATCAGTTCTTTGCTTGTAAGCCGATAATATTATTGAAAAATATATTTTAAAATTTAAAAAATTTAAGGGTTCTGCACAATAATCTGTATAATTATTCGTTTTAAATACATGCTTTGAACCCTATTGAGTTTATTGTACAGACAATAAGCAAACCAATGGCTTCGATGCATTACATATTCATTAATGGATTCTAATCCAAAAATAATAGTACTGCAAACCCAATAAGGTTAAAAAACCTTGTTGGGTTTTGTTGTTATCCAGTTCGTATAATCAGCAAAGCAGGAAATGCACTGTATAACACCCCCTTAATTAGTATCTGTGCAACCTATTTTATATCCCATTAAAATGCAAATTAATAAAAGTGAAAACAGTTTTAATTTACCCGTTTCAGCAACAATAAAAGTTCGCTTAGGTGTATTTGATTACACTAAAATTTTACATTTCCAATGCCTATGTAATATAAATCAATCAGGCAATTGCACCCCGGCTAATGAACGATTATAAATGGATTTTTATCCCTGATTATGAATTTTTGCTCCCCCTCTAAAACCCCTGCTCTATTTCATAAAAAAAAGATGATAATCAATTATTTCTTAAAAAAACTGCACTTTTTAAAATAAAGTAGTGTTATACATACGTTCCTATTAATGGCTTCTACAGCATTGATTATGATTTGGGGATATAGATACATTGTAAATGTTCATTGTTATGAGTGCTTTTAAAAACTGATAAAATAAAAATCAGGCATCTATACTTCTCAAGTTGGAATTAATCAAAAAAATTAAAAATCCAATTATGAAAAGAATTCTTTTGATTTTATCCTCCTTAGTCATTCTTAATGATACTATAAGCCAGAAATGCCTTGCATTTATATACCCTGTTGACTCTCAACAAATTTGTACAAATAAATTAATTACGCTAAGGGCTACAGGGCATAGTCCCCATTCACAAAATAAAAACCAAAACGGTGCTACAACAGATAAAGAACCGACAAATACAGTATCATATTTGTGGTCAACCGGAGAAACATCAGCAAACATAAACATTCAAAAGCCCGGCACTTATACGGTTACCATTTTCAATAGTATAACAGGATGCAAATCAAATGCTACATTCACAAATCACTCAAATTCTACTAGTAATACCATAACCGGCGACTCAACTGTATGCCGCGGAAACACCCTACAGTTTAGCACTACAGGAACAGGTGGTACATGGAAAAGCAGCAACATAAGCGCAGTGGGAACAATACATCAGAACGGATTGTTTACAACAGGTACAAGT
>JAYTDC010000075.1:0-28433 GCA_043736115.1 Segetibacter sp.
AACTTGCCTTAGTGCGGTAAATTTACAAAAATAATACACTAAAACGCTGATATTCAATACTTTGAAAACGCACTAATTTTAGAGGGGACAAGTCGGGAAAAACCCTTAGTTTCATCTTTCATAGTAAATCAAACCGGAATGAAACATTTTCGATTGTACTTAATTTTTTTGCTGACAATACACTTCAATGATTTGAATGCACAAAACCAATTGTACATAGGCCAGGTAGAAGGAATTAGTAAAAGCGATTTTTCTAAAATTGAAAACAAAAGATCGCTTGCAGAAAAATTTCTGCTACCAAGTCTATCCAAAAGTTCCAATGAAATTGAAATCAGGTTTTACCAATCGTCGACTGCTTCTCATGATTTTTGTACAATTTTAGTTTACGATACAATCTTCAAACTTAAAAGAATTATCCATGCTAATAGAGAACTTCGTCCTCCATATGACTCGTTAGTGGAAATGAACCCAATTGAAACCTTAAAAGCAGATAGCGTCTTAAAAACCTTAATTGAAAATGAAATATTCAATCTACCATTGACTCCTGAGGACAATTCTAGTTCGTACTATTTATCTAATAATTCGGTACTTAAACAGTTTCGTTTATGTGGAGTTACAGATGGGAGTTCCTACCTAATTGATTGCAAAATTGGAAATGTATTTAAGAGAATATACACAAGTAGTGGTGATTGGGCATCAATTAAATGCTTTCCCTACAATAGCGGCTTGCAAAGAAGATTAGCAATCATCAATTTAATGGAAGTGAAATACAAACTAATAAGCAAGAAAAAAATTACTGATTAATCCACCAAACCTTTGCTATGCATACTTTTCCCCAGTTCACTATTTCATAACCTACTGATGTGAACTTTAAAGGATTACAATTGTATATTGCATTTATAAAAAAACAAACATGAAATCAACAAAAGCTTATGGCGCACAGGGTGCTGCAGAACAACTTGCACCTTTGACAATAGAACGAAGGGTACTGCGCAAAGATGATGTGGAAATTGAAATTTTATATTGCGGCGTTTGCCACTCTGACCTTCATACTGCCCGCAACGAATGGCATAATACCGTTTACCCGGTGGTACCCGGACATGAGATAGTTGGTCGCGTAACCAAAACAGGTGATGGAGTTAATAAATATAAGGCAGGAGACCTGGTAGGCGTAGGTTGCCTTGTTGACTCCTGCAAGCATTGTAAGAACTGCGATAATGGTCTTGAGCAATATTGTGTGGAGGGCTCTACTTTTACCTATAACAGTCCCGACCGTATAGACGGCCTTGTAACAATGGGCGGCTACTCGGGAAGTATTATTGTTTCAGAAGATTTTGTGCTGCGGGTATCTGATAAATTGCCCTTGGATGGTGTGGCACCGCTGCTGTGTGCAGGCATTACCACCTACAGCCCTATGCGCCATTGGAAGATAGGCAAAGGCCATAAGGTAGGTGTAGTAGGACTTGGCGGCCTTGGTCATATGGCTGTGAAATTTGGTGTGTCATTTGGAGCAGAAGTGACCATGTTGAGTACATCAGTAAGTAAAGAAGCTGATGCTAAAAAACTGGGTGCACATAAGTTTGCATTAACAAATGATGCTGAACAGCTTAAAGGGTTAGCCAATTATTTTGACTTTATTATAGATACTGTATCGGCAGATCACGACTACAACATGTACCTTGAATTATTAAATACTGACGGAGTAATGATATGCGTTGGAGCACCTCCTTCACCTGCACAAATACCGGCTTTCAACCTTATTTTTCAACGCCGCAGTATTGTTGGATCATTGATTGGAGGTTTACCTGAAACACAGGAAATGTTGGACTATTGTGCAGAACACAACATTACAAGCGATGTGGAAGTGATCAACATAAAATACATTAACGAGGCGTATGAAAGAATGTTAAAAGGCGATGTACGCTACCGGTTTGTAATAGACATGGCGACGTTGTAAGCGGCTTTCTGGCAAAAGAAAAATTAGCTCACGGAAGGAACGGAAGAAAAAGAAAACACTTGTTGTTTTTTGTGGATGCTGTTGTTTCCGTGGGCTATATTTTTTTGTGATTGGTAACTGTTGGTAAGGATAAATAAAATGAATTAATGGCCCACTGAAGGGGCTGAAGAAACAAAAAAAGTTGTTTACAATTTTCTTTAACTTATGTTATTTCCATGGGTTATACGCAGATTGATATTTTAAAAAATAATTTACTTTACAGAAAATTGAGCATAAGAAGTATAAAGCAGAAATAAATAAATTCGAATTTCACTCACTTTAAAAACCAAACATTAACTTCAAAAACAGCCATCTTCTTTGTTTCTTTGTGGCAAACAGTTTTACCTTCATACATGTCTGACATCATTCACACAAACATTTGCATCATAGGCGCAGGGCCTGCCGGGACTACCACTTCTTTGTTTTTGAGCAAAATGAATATCAGCCACACTATTGTGGATGCGGCTGTTTTTCCCCGCGACAAAATATGCGGCGATGCACTAGATCTGAAAGTGTTGAGGGTGTTGAACCACTTGGATCCGGCTATGGTGGAAAACGACATCATGCACAACTCAAACTTTGCCAAGGCCAAGGGTTGTAGTATAATTGTTTCCAAGAACAAATCATATACACTTAGCGTAAAAAATACACCTGGCAACACCGATGGTTATCCATTTTTCTTTGTGACCAAGCGTTCTTATTTCGATAATTTTCTCATCAATAAAATCAATCCAAAATATGCGGACTTCAGGCAGGGGCTTTCAGTCAAGAAAATAGAACGGTCGGCAGATGGGTGGCAAATATTTGCCGAAGGCGATAACAAATCCGTGCAAATAAATACCAAACTCATAGTGGGTGCCGATGGTGACCACTCTGCCATGCTGCGCAGCCTGGGCGAACGAAAAATAGAACGCCGCAATTATGCTGCTGCCCTTCGCCAATATTGGAAAGGAATAGACGGCATAACCGAAGATAAAAACCTGGAGATATACTTGCCCAAATCACTGCCCCTCGCCTACCTGTGGATATTTCCGCTGCCCAATGGCGAGGCCAATGTGGGTTGTGGATTGGCAAGCGATATGATTGCTGAAAAGTCAATCAATCTCAAAACTGTTTTCCAACAACTGATAACTGAAGACCCCGCACTGAAAGACCGTTTTAAAAATGCCCAACCGCTGGAGAAGGCTGTAGGCTGGGGTTTACCCTTGGCTTCGCAAGGCAGAAAAGCAAGTGGCGATGGCTATTTGATGGTGGGTGATGCTGCCTCACTTGTTTGTCCCACCACAGGCGAAGGTGTGGGGCCGGGAATGATGAGTGGTTATATAGCTGCCCACTATATACAACGTGCAGTGCAGCAAAACCGCTTCGATAAAACAATGTTCGCCACCTACGACCGCGAAATCAATCGCCGCCTGCAAGACGATGTTAAGAAGTATAATTTCCTACGAAAAGTGTCGCCTATGCTATACAATGTACTTATCAATGTGCTTTCAGCCACGGGCATTGCAGGTTATTATTTCAACCGTTCAGTTAATAAGTGGGTGGATACCGCTAAAAATAAGGAGATAGAGATTGATATGTGATTAGGTCATTGCTGCACCCAATGGAGGTTACCCACTCGTCATTGCGAGGACGACGTAGGAGGACGAAGCAATCCGATTATAATCATAATAAGCAGAAATTTTTGAGGCGTTTTGTTGTATTTCATAAGACACTTTTTGTTGTTTTAGGATTGAATGTAGATTGCTTTCCCGAAAGACGGGAGTGCCTGTCGTGCCTCCTCGCCATGACGTAAACCGTGCCTCCTTGCAATGACAGTACACGTATTGACGAAAACCGGCCTCCTCGCAATGACGTAAACCGTACCTCCTCGCAATGACGGCAACTGTGCCTCCTTGCAATGACGGCAAACCTTCCTCTCGTAATGGCGAAAGCATCTTATATTTGAGGTTTATATCTTGTTTACATGTCTGAAAAAGTTTTTGATGTAGTTATTGTTGGTTCTGGACCTGCGGGTAGTTCATGCGCAATTAAACTAGCTAACAGCGGCCTAAAAGTTGCTTTGCTCGATAAGGCTTCATTTCCCCGCGATAAAATATGTGGTGATGCATTGAGTGTAGATGTGGTCAATCAATTGCCCATGCTTTCTGAAAACCTGGCTACGGCTTTTAATAAAATGCAGGATAAGATTGCCTCTTATGGAGTTAAAATATTCTCACCCGACCACAATCACATTGATATTCCTTTTATTTATAAAGGAAATAAAAGTCATGGTTACATAAGTACAAGGATGAGTTTTGACAACCTCCTTTTTAACGAAGCGAAACAAACTGAAAACGTTTCAATTTATGAAAACTGTACTGTTTCTGGTGTAGAAGTAAAGGACAACAAAACCATCATTCAAACAACAACCGGCATATTTGAAGCAGCAATTGTAGTGGGTGCAGATGGTGCACATTCTATTGTTTCTAAATTTTTAGGTGACATAAAAGTTGAGAAAAATCACTACAGTGCAGGACTTAGGGTTTATTATGAAAATGTAGTATCGTTTCACGAGGAAAATTTTATTGAACTACATTTTTTCAAAGATATTCTGCCCGGCTATTTATGGATTTTTCCCCTTGCAGATAACAAAGCAAATGTTGGAATAGGTATGTTGTCGTCTACCATTTCTAAAAAGAAAATAAACCTAAAAGAAACATTGACAAAACTAATGAAAACTCATCCACATTTAGTTGATCGGTTTAAAGATGCAAAGGCATTGGAAACTATTAAAGGTTATGGGTTACCACTCGGTTCAAAGAAAAGAAACCTTAGCGGTGAACGCTTCTTACTAACCGGCGATGCCGCTGCATTGATAGACCCTTTCTCCGGCGAAGGTATTGCCAATGCTATACGCAGTGGACGTGTTGCAGCCGATCATTTGATAGCCTGTTTTAAGGAACAAAATTTTTCAGCAGCATTTAACAAAGCCTACGACAAAGAAATATATCGCAGAATGTGGAATGAATTTAAAATAAGCAGAACCCTACAAAATGTTGTGCGTTACCCACGTTTATTCAATTTTGTAATTAAAAAAGCACAGCAAAGCAAATACCTTCAAAAATTCCTGATAGAAGCATTAGCCGAAGTTGAAAAAAAGAAAAAAATATTGTACAGGCCTGCATTTTATTTCAGAATGTTGTTTAAGGGGTAGTGCAATGGTTGAGTATTGAGAATTTTTAATTTTCCTCTGGCCTGATCTTTTATATTTAATACCAAATGAATACCCTGCAGACATTACGATATGGATTAGGTCTCACCTTTGATGGTTACCGGCAACTGGCTTTCATAAACAGGTGGTTGAAACCCATGGTTCATAAGCATTGTGTGGAGCTGGGTTATGAACTTTCTCCTTCGGAAAAAAAGAAAGTGCTTTTCTACTATCCTATGTACACCGTATTGGCCTGTGCAGAAATGTATGTAAGCGTAAAAGGCCGTAATCTTAGCAAAGAAGAAACCAAACGACTGACACTTGTTGGTGCTATGGCTACTCTTTGTGACGATTTGATAGATGAAGACAACTGGACCCGTAACGAAATTTTCATGCTGTTATCTGCAGATATAAACAGAGCAAACCTAAGTACTAAAGCAAAATTATTGATTGCCCTTAATAACGAACTAAAATCTTTCTGGACTTTAACTGACCGGTATTTAAACCAATTAAAAATTGCATTGGAATGGCAGGCCAAATCGGGAAGACAATTAGACCCTGATATAAAATTGGATGAAATTGTGCACCTATGCAGAGAAAAAAATGGCAACACATCGCTCATGTTTGCTTCATTGGTAGATGAAGATTGGACAAAGCAGGAACTTGATTTTATCTATCAATCAGCTATTGTAGGTCAGTTGACAAATGATAGTTTTGATATGTATTTTGATACGCAAAATGGCATTTACACTTATTTCAACAAAGCCTCCGATATAGAACAGGTAAGAGAGTTTTTTATTGGTGAATGTAAGGTGCTACACGCTATGGTAAGAAATTGTTCAACTAAAGAGCAGTACAAAAAAAACACCATCAGGCGTATGTGTATTCTTCATGCTTTTACACTTACTGCCCTGGATCAGTTTCAAAATACCGAAGATAAATACGGACCTGTGTTTGAGTGGAAAAACTTACCCCGAAAAGATATGGTTATAGATATGGCTAAAAATAAAAACCGGTTTAAAACTGTCAGGTATATGAAATGGCTGGCGGAACAGTAGGTTGATTGGTTAATTGGGTTATTGGTTAATTAGTTAATTGGTTTATTAGTTTATTGGTTGGTTGGTTTTGTTCATTGTTCATTGTTGTTCATTGTTCATTTCAAAACTCATAACTCCCAAACAAACTCCCTAATTTTACTTTATGAAAATAGCACTCATTGGTTATGGAAAAATGGGTAAGGCAATAGAAGCAATAGCCATGCAAAAAGGACATGAAATTGTACTGAAAATTTCTATAGATAATACCAATGAATTGAACATTGAAAACCTGCAAAAAGCAGATGTAGCCATAGAATTTACTGGGCCCGAAAGTGCTGCCGCCAATCTTAAACTTTGTTTTCTGGCTGGCGTACCTGTTGTTTGTGGTTCTACCGGTTGGTTAAATAAGTGGGATGAAACTTTGGCTTTTTGCAAAGGCAAGCATGGAGCCTTAATTTATGCAAGCAATTTCAGCATTGGCGTAAATCTTTTTTTTGAGCTAAATAATTACTTAGCTAAACTTATGAATCATTATGATGTTTACGATGTACAACTGACCGAGATTCATCATACGGAAAAAAAAGATGCACCAAGTGGAACTGCTTTAACACTAGCTAATCAGGTTTTGTCTCATTTGCAAAGAAAGAAAACATGGGTAAACCATACTGCACAAACCATAGATGAACTGCAAATAATCAGCGAAAGAACAGATCCTGCACCGGGGACCCATAAGGTCAAATATTCTTCTCCGATAGACGATATAGAAATTATCCATACTGCCCACAACCGAAGCGGATTTGCATTAGGTGCGGTAATGGCTGCTGAATTTATTATTGGAAAACAAGGCATCTTTACAATGAAAGACGTATTAGGCTTGTTGTAAATCAAAAGGTCAATGTTTCTTTAGTTTATTAAGAAAAACACCCCCATTCAATTTTCCTATTTATCCTATGCAGCAACCAATTTATTTACACTTCTGTAAGTAAATGAAGTACAAATGTGCCTGCGTGCAAATCTGGAAAGCGAAGGGGCATTTACCAACTTTACATAAATAGCTTTGGGTACATTGAAGTATTCATAGCTGCTTCCATCAGAGAAATCTACACGAAGTATTTCATTCTTATATTGAAAATCATCAATTCCCGCCTGATTGATGGTTTCTGTGTATTGATCCAAAGTTTCGGCCAAAGTTTCAGGTGCAATACTTACCAAAAAATGATACGCTTCAATAATTTTTTTGCTTTTGTTTTCAGCAGCAATTTGCTCATCGCTTCCATGCTCAAAAGTATCCGGATGACAATCTTTGATCAAATTTCTGTAAACGCTTTTTAATTCCTTAAGTGTTGCCTCTTTTGTTACACTCAACAACCTTCTGTAGTCCTCAATTTTTTTCATGATGGCGGCGAAGATAGGGTTTTACTCAAAAAGAGGAGAATCCGAACAATTATTTACCTTAAATTATTGATAATCAATTTTGTATTATTGAAGAATTATAAATGTAAGAGTTGCCACATAAAAAAATATTATGAAGCTAAAGCGTTTTGAAGTTTTTGTTCCTGCTGCAAAAGAACAGTTACCTGACTAATAATATTAAGGTATGTCTGATACATTTGGTATATCATTATACCGTAAAATACAGATTTATCCAACATTTTGCGATTATGTAGCAAACACCACCACATCAATTTCCAAAAGTATTTTCGGTTAGTATCTTTAATGCCAAGTTTATACAACACAATACCCAACATTTTAAAATGGCCCCATCGGTAAATGGTTCGTATAGGCACAGTTGTTACAGGAAATTTATATTGCTGAAAAAAATGAATGATGCGTTGGTAAGATTTTTCAGGACGATAAATATTGTCAATCACATGCATAAACCCTTTGTACAATTGAGTTTCGCCCATTACCGGAATAATGTTGGTGTCGCCTTCGGCAAATGCAAAAGGCTTTGACAGTCGGTTTTCCATTTTAATTCTCTTGTACAGATCGGTACCCGGCGGAGCTTTCAGAATATTTACAATAGGAAGCGGAATACCGCTTTGCTGTATAAACTGCACTTGTCGTTCAAATATAGATTCATCATCAGAGTCGAAACCCACTATAAACCCTGCAGAAATAATAAACCCTTTTTGATGAATGAGGTTGATGTTGTCCATCATATCCCGTTTAAGGTTTTGATTTTTATGCGAACCCTTTAGACTTTCAGCAGATGGCGTTTCTATCCCAATAAAAATATGCCTGAAACCCGCATCAATCATAAGTTGCATTAACTGTTCATCGTCTGCAAGATTTACGGTTAGTTGTGTTGCAAAGAAAAATTGTGGATTATTTTTACGTCTCCACTCTATCAGTGCAGGTAGCAATTCATCTTTTAATATTCTTTTATTGCCTATAAGATTATCATCGGCAAAAAGAATGAGTTGCATGTCTTTGTTCTTATTGATTTCTTCCAACTCTGCTATAATCTGATCGGGGGTTTTTGTTCGTGGCCTTCTGCCAAATAAAGCTGTAACATCGCAAAAGTCACACATGTAGGGGCAGCCCCTTGAGTATTGTACTATAGCGTACAGGTATTTACTCATGGCCACCAACTCAAAAGAAGGCAGTGGTGATGCAGCAACATCTGCAAATTCAGCTGATTGATATAAATGTTTTGGATCACCTTCTTCAAGGTCTTTCAAAAATGGAAGCAATGTAATTTCAGCTTCATTAAGAACAAAATGATCAATGCCGGGGAAACGTTGGTATTCATGGGTAAAAAGTGAACCGCCAGCCACAATTTTAGTTCCTACCCTTTTGCACCGTACCATGATTTCTCTCACAGACATCTCCTGCACATTCATAGCAGATAGAAATACATAATCTGCCCATTGCAAATCACTATCCTGAAGACAGCTTACATTCAGATCCACCAATTTCTTTTCCCAGATCTTAGGCAATAGCGAAGCAACAGTAAGTAAGCCCAAAGGAGGATAGGCAGCCTTTTTATTAACCACCTCCATAAAATGCTTCATAGCATAAAAGGTATCCGGCATTTCGGGGTATAAAAGTAAAATACGCATGGCAAAAATTTAATTTTAGCCTTGTAAACTTAAAAAGAAAAGTTTATAATTTGCGTATTCGAAAACCTGCAAATAAATAAAATGGAACTATGTTAAACGGTTCAATGCTTCTGCAATACGCTTAAATCCTTTTTCAATCTTCTCCATACTGTTTGCAAAGCTTAGGCGAATGGCATTGTCTTGACCAAATGCAGAACCTGCAACAGAGGATACATGGGCCTTATGTATGAGATACATGCAAAGATCCGTTGAAGTTTTAATGATGGTTTCACCATCTGACTTTCCCAATATCTTGGTAATGTCGGGGAAAATATAAAATGCACCATCCGGTTCAGAACATTCTAGTCCATCTATTTCTGCTACAAGTTCCATGACCCGTTTTTTTCGTTTTTCAAACTCTTTTACCATGGCAAAAGTTGGTTCAAGGCTTGTTGTAAGGGCTGTTATAGCTGCACGTTGTGCAATGGAATTAGTACCGCTTGTAAACTGTCCTTGCAACTTTTCGCAAGCTTTGGCTATGTCTGCATGAGCCGCTATATATCCTAGTCTCCAACCGGTCATAGCAAAACCTTTACTTAATCCATTTACAAGAATCACTCTATCCCTAATTGAATCAAATTGAGCTATACTTTCATGTTTACCTACATAGTTGATGTACTCATAAATTTCATCGCTCATTATATACACCTGCGGATGTTTTTCAAATACCCTTACTAAAGCTGCAAGTTCTTCCTTACTATATACTGCACCTGTAGGATTGCAGGGTGAAGAGAACATGAACAATTTTGTTTTGTCGCTTAATGCATTAGACAATTGTTCTGGAGTGATTTTATAATTGGTTTCAACAGTTGTATGTACAAACTTAACTACGCCACCTGCAAGCCTTACCAATTCTGAATAAGTAACCCAATAAGGTGTAGGTACAACTACCTCGTCATCCTTATCTACCAATGCAAGCACTATGTTTGCAATACTTTGTTTTGCCCCAGTAGAAACAATAATATTTTCAGGCTTGTATTCAAGTTTATTATCTCTTTTCAATTTAAAGCAAATTGCTTCCTTAAGATCAAGATAACCTGATACAGGAGTGTAATGAGAGTAGTTTTCGTTGATAGCCTTAATAGCAGCTTGCTTTATATGTTCGGGTGTATCAAAATCGGGCTCACCCAGGCTTAAATCAGTAATATCTATCCCTTCACAGCACAGTTGTCGGCTAAGTTTAGCCATTTTAAGGGTTTCGGGTTCATTAAACCGATCAAGCAAACTTGATAATGACATAGCAATCGTTTATTGTTAATTTAAAAACTCGTTTTCCGTTTCTTGTTTCTTGTTATTCGTTTCTTGTTATTCAAAAAATTATTTCAACAAAATAATTCAGATAGTCAACATCCCAAATCATACATCAGACATCATAAATCAGACATCTAACTCACCATCTTTACTACCATTTCCTTTAACAGGTTAGTGTGTTCTGTTCCTTTATCATTGATACCAATACTTTTTAAATTATATTCATGAAGCAATAACAGCACCTTTTCAACACCTTGCCTACCATATGCTTTGTAAGCAGCAAGTCCATCCTGTGCTGCATAGAAGTTATGATTGAATAGTGGCTTCAATCCATTTACGCTTTTATCCTCCAATCCAAATACAGCATACACTTTACTAAAATAGCCATATACAGATGGTAAAAGTAATTGTATAGGTGCCGCTTTTGGGTTACTACCAAAGTAGTTTATAATTCTGATACATTTTGCAAGATCCTTTTTACCAATTGCATTTTGCAACTCAAAAACATTGAACTCCTTACTGATTCCTACATATTTTTCAATAGCGTTTTCATCTATCATTAAAGATGAACCGAGATTGATTACCACTTTATCTATTTCATTCTCTAATCGGTTAAGATCGTTTCCAATATTATCTTTCAGCAATTCCAATGCCTGTGGTTTTATTTGGAAACCCTTTTCTTTAATCATTCCGGCAATCCATTCGGGCAATTGGCTTTCGTACATTTTCTTGGTTAACAATACTTCAGCATTTGCCTTTAGCAACTTTGCCATTTTTGTTTTGCCGTCTAACTTGCCATCTTTATAACCCACAACAAAAACCGTAGATGCAAGAGGATTGGCAATATAACTTTCCAACATCAGAATATCCTTCATTTGCTGTGCTTCCTTTAGCAATACAACTTGCCTTTCTGCAAACATTGGGTAACGTTTACAGGCATTTATAACATCTGACCATTGGGCATCTTTGCCATAGAAAACAGTAAGATTAAACGATGCCTCGCTTTCACTTAAAATTTTATGCTCTGCATATTCCACTATTTTATCAATGTAATATGGCTCCTCACCTTCTAACCAATAGATGGGTTTAAATGATTTATTTTTCCAGTCTGAAATAATTTTTTCGAGGGACACTTTTTATTAAAATTTGCTAATGTGCTGATGTGCTAATGTGGTAATAGAAGAGTCTGCAAATGAATTCATTATCTTATTAGCCTATTAGAAAACTCTCACATTCTGGATAATTAATTAATTGATTCTATTACCATAGCCCCCGCTCCACCGCCGCCGTTACAAATACCGGCAGCACCATAGAGTCCTCCATTTTGCTTTAAGACATTTATAAGTGTTACAATTATTCTTGCACCGCTACAACCCAATGGGTGACCTAAAGAAACTGCACCACCATTTACATTTACTTGAGAAGGATCTAATTTCATACGGCGGCTATTTTCAATTCCAACAACAGAAAAGGCTTCGTTTAATTCAAAAAAACTTATGTCTTCCATGGTAAGTCCTGCTCTTTTTACTGCTTTGGGTACTGCGAGTGCAGGAGTAGTTGTAAACCATTTAGGTTCCTGCTCGGCATCAGCATATCCTATAATTTTTGCAATTGGTTTTAATCCCAATTCTTCCATTCTTTCTTTACTAATAAGTATTAATGCAGCAGCACCATCGTTCATGGTAGAAGCATTAGCAGCGGTTACTGTTCCCTCTTTGCTAAATACCGGCCTTAGGTCAGGAATTTTTTCAAACTTTACATTGAATGGCTCTTCATCTTTAGAGATCACCAATGGGTCACCTTTGCGTTGCGGTATTTCTACGGGAACAATTTCATTTGTAAACCTGCCTTCATTCCACGCAGCCTGACTACGTTTGTAGCTTTCAATTGCAAAGGCGTCCTGTTCTTCGCGACTAATACCACACTCCTTTGCACAAAAATCTGCTGCATTGCCCATAGCTAAACCATCATAAACATCGGTAAGGCCATCCTTGGCAATACCATCTATTAATGATGTGTTGCCGTATTTATTTCCCCAACGCATTGAATCTACATAAAAAGGCACGTTGCTCATACTCTCCATCCCTCCTGCTATAATTATATCAGCTTCGCCTAATGCTATACTGGCTGCACCTTGTGAAATTGCTTTCATGCCACTGGCACACACTTTATTTATTGTTGTACAAATAACGCTATCCGGCAATACTGATGCTTTGCATGCCTGACGGGCAGGTGCCTGTCCCAGATTTGCCTGTAGTACACTACCCATGAGTAGTTCGTCTACCATTTCGGGTTTTATTCCAGCTTGCGCAATGGCGCCGTTTATGACTATAGCTCCTAATTTGGTTGCACTTAAATCTTTAAGTGAACCACCAAAACTTCCTATAGGGGTACGCACCGCTGCAACAATATAAACTTCTCTTGTATTCATAAAGCAAGGTATTTTTTAAAGAGTGCAAAGATAGTGTTGTAATGTCAAAATTCTGCCCCGGTTTGCCCCTTTTTAATTTACAATGAGAACCGGAATAGATAGCTTATGCCTTACTTTATCTACCGTTTCACCGTATAAATAATCCATCATGCCTGTGTGTTGGTGAGAGCCCATTACCAACATATCAGCATTAGCCTCTTTTACAATTCTTACTATTTCGTCTACTCTGTTTTTATAACCCAAAATACCCTCTGCTAAAATGCCTTTGCCCGACAATTGCTCAACATAGGATTGAATGTGCTGTTTATCGTTTCGGGTTTCAAAATCATCAGAGGACTCACCCAACAAATAGGTTTGTGCACTTTCTACTATATGTACCAAAATATATTTAGTTGAAGGATTTCCCTGTGCTAATGCATGCGCAATAAGCTTTTCATCATTTTTACTAAAATCAAGCGAAACTGCTATAATTTTTAGAATGGGAATATTGAAATGTTGTAATGTAGCAGCATCACTATGCATTCGGGCAGATTGTACCTGATGACGCTTTTTACGAAGTGGAAGTACAGTCATTAAAATAAAAAGCACAATAAAGAATGCTATAACAACTATTATAAGTATGATCCAACCAACATGGATATGATTTTCAAAAGCCTGTGTTATCTGATCGGCTACCATTCTAGTATTCAGGTATATAAGAACAGAAGCTATTAACCATGCTATCGCCTTCAAATGCCAACGTATCGCAAAAACACCCATTGTTGTTTTATCACTCACAAAATGGATCAGTGGTATTATTGCAAAACCCAATTGCAGACTTAGTATTACCTGACTAAACACCAGCAAACTATCTACTTTGTCTTCACCAGCGATAAGGATTATTATAACGGCAGGAACAATGGCCAATAAACGGGTAATTAATCTTCTAACTAAAGGGTTGATACGCAGATTTAAATAACCCTCCATAACTATCTGTCCTGCCAGTGTACCCGTAATTGTTGAACTCTGACCCGCAGCAATTAAAGCAACTGCAAATAAAATGGGGGCTATTTTAGTACCCAATAATGGGGCTAATAGTTTATGTGCTTCTTTTAATTCTGCAACACCTGTATTACCCGTTTTATAAAAAACTGTAGCTGCGAGAACAAGTATGGCAGCATTTACAAGAAAAGCTGCATTAAGCGCTATAGTACTGTCAATCAAATTAAATTTCAATGCCTGTTTTATAGCTTGGGTTGTATTTGCAATTTTACGGGTTTGTACCAATGCAGAATGGAGATACAAATTATGTGGCATTACTGTAGCACCAATTATACCTATAGCGATATACAATGCTTCGCTTGTAGGAAAAGTTGGTACAAAACCCTTTACCAACTCCCCCAAAGCAGGTTTTGCTAAAAATATTTCTATAAGAAATGAAAAGCCTATAATAGCTACCAATCCAATTATAAATGCTTCCATTTTACGCATACCCAGGCGTTGCAAATAAAACAAAAGAAATGTGTCTAATACGGTAATTGAAACACCCCAAATAAGCGGCAAACCTGTTAACAATTGAATACCAATAGCCATACCTAACACTTCGGCTAAATCGCAGGCTGCAATAGCAAGCTCTGCCAAAACATACAATGCAAAATTGACTGCCTTAGGGTATACTTCGCGGTTTGCCTGTGCCAGATCCATTCTGCGTACAATACCCAAACGGGCACTTAATCCCTGAAGTAGTAAGGCCATTAGGTTACTCATCAACAAAACCCATAATAATGAATAACCAAACTTAGCACCACCCTGCAAATCAGTTGCCCAGTTACCGGGATCCATATATCCAACGCTTACAAGATATGCAGGCCCTGAATACGCAAGAAAACGTCTCCACCCTTTTTGCGGTTTGGTTAAATCTATACTTTCATGAACTTCGCTTAATGAATTATCTGAATTACTTTGATTCATTTATAATGGTTTTACAAATAATGTTTGCGCCAATTGTTGGCTGATTGTAAATGGTGAATTTTTTTCCACTTTTACTTCAATGGAATTGTCAAAGCCAAACTTTTTTATAACCTGTAATATGGTTCCTATACCAATGTTTTTGTGCCTTAACAATTCAAGCAATTCAGAGGATTGACTTCCCACAGCCCTGACCTCTGCTTTAATATGAAGATCAAGTTCAGTTAAAATTACCTGCTTACATACTTCCATTTTTCCGTTACAGTCAGGAATAGGATCACCATGAGGATCAAAACGAGGATATTGCAGAAAAGCATCCAATTTTTCTATGAGTGAAGGACTATTGATATGTTCCAGTTCCTCTGCAATTTCATGAACTTCGTCCCAACCAAACTGCAGGTGGTTAACTAAAAAATATTCCCAAAGTCTATGTTTACGCACAATATTCAGTGCTAATTTCTTACCATCCTTACTTAATGTAAAACCTTTGTATGGCTCATAGTTTAGCAATGCTTTAATCTTAAGTTTCTTAAGCATATCTGTAACCGAAGCCGCTTTTGTTTGCAAACGATCAGCAACTTCGTTGGTTGTAACTACATCCCCCATCTGTTGAAGATGGTATATGGCCTTTATATGATTTTCTTCGCTGGTAGAAAATTGCATGTGAGTCTAAATATTATTTTAGACAAATCTAAAATATTATTTAATGTAGCTAAATTATTTTTTCATGCAGAGTCGATAATTCTTTCTATTTCAAAAAAATTAATAGAAAAAATTTGGAACTTTTTAAATTAGTACTTTAACTGCAAAGTGATGATGTACTTTATAAATCTTTTTAATTGAATCCTGAATTTAATTAATGATATATCTTTATAATAATAATATCTTTATGCAATTATACTTTTGGTTTAGTTTGGTCAATTCCCTATTGCCATGCAATTCCAGGTGATTGTATAATTAACCGCATTGGGACTTGTATTGAGTAGCCGTGCTTTACAACTGGTTGTTCCATTGATTGTGGTGCAGCCATATAATTGTAGTTGTACTCTGTAAAGTTCACCTGCGCTGCCCCCTGTAACATCAATATCACCCACAAAAACACTAGGCGTACCAGTAAAACCTCCATTAAAAGCAATACTTCCCTCTGCTGACAATCCAAAACCGGGAAGCACGGCGCCAAAAGTAGCAGTTGTAAAAGTGTAAATTTTAAGGTTGGTAGAACTTGTGGAGTTGTATGCTACACCTTTACCACCATTAACTGTAAAGTTTCCGTTAACAGCTGCACTACTCGTCA
The DNA here is from genome assembly GCA_043736115.1 of Segetibacter sp. GTDB lineage: Bacteria > Bacteroidota > Bacteroidia > Chitinophagales > Chitinophagaceae > Segetibacter. The sequence goes on from JAYTDC010000075.1 coordinate 16,254, forward strand.
CATTTAGAGTACCATCTACTACTGTATTATTGCCGATGTTTAATTGATTATTAGGATTTAGTATCCCGTTTATCCTTACATCGTTTTGAAAACGGGTAGGTCCGGAGCCAATATCCAACAAATAAGATGATGTAGGTACCGTTCCAATACCTAATGCGTAAAACATATAATTATAGCCCAACAAATTATCAAAAGCATAGTTAGGTGTAGTGGATCCAATACCTAAATTTCCACTTAAAAAAGTATTGCCATTTACATGTAATTGTTGTAATGGATTTATAGTTCCAATTCCAACATCACCTGTACTATCTATTGTCATTCTCCGTGTATTATTTGTAAAAAACCCAAGTCCGTTTCTACCCGAAGAACCACTTAGGAAACTACGTATAATACCGGTACTCCTATCGCTACCAAAAAAGAGAGCACTTTTTGACAATGACCCATCATTTGCGTTAGCCTGATCTAACATAATACTGCTATCAACCGTAAATCGTACCGTTGGTGAAGTGGTACCTATACCTACGTTGTTTTGAGCACATACAGTTAGCCGTACAAAGAAGATAAGTGAAAGCGAAATTATTGTTTTCATATTTGCTTATTTGGGATTTGAAGGTAAATTTTTAATTTTAGGGATAACATAATTTCCAATTAATATAATCATCAATTTAAAAATTACATCCTATCAACTTTTTGATTGTTTGAGTTTTTTTAGACTTTAGAAATAAGAAAGAGCGGTGCTTTTAAATGTTCAGTTTCTGAATAATTAACTACAATTCGTACAGATGTATTAAATCTAAAAGTTTAATAAAAATAGAATTTATCATGCCATGTGATTTATATGTAAATTATAAAAATGGATAGAAATTTAAGTTTTATTTAATTAGATTTGTTTGCTCTATTTTTTTTCAATCTAAAATACAAAAAATGAAAAAGGACTTTACATTAATTTTTTTGAAAAAGGTTTTTAGTTTATCAATGTTGTTGTTCATAATAACGGCATCCGGTTTTGCACAGTCTGCACGATACTGGACTGTAAACAATGATAGTCGAAGTAAAATTGCTACAGATAATGCTGTTGCAAGATTAAGCTATCCGACAACATTTAAACTATTCAATTTAAATATATCACCACTACAGCAAGATTTATTTACAATAGTTGGTAAAAATGCTGCAAGAAAATCAATGGTTATTTCCTTACCAAATGCAGAAGGTAATATTGAACAATTTGAAGTATTCGAGGCTTCAAATTTTGACGCTGAATTACAGGCAAAATTTCCCAATATTCGATCTTATTCCGGCAGAGGTTTAACAGACCGGACTGCAACTTTGAAATTAAGCATTTCTCCAGAGGGCATACAAACAATGGTTTTCAGAACTGAAGCTGAAAATGAATTTATAGAGCCTTACTCAAAAGATCATACAGTATACTCTGTTTTTAAATCTCATAGACTTAAGGGTCAATTGCCCTGGAACTGCTCTACAAATGATCAGGTACTTATTTCTGATATAAATGCACAGGTTGGCAAGGCAGGCATTTTTGCCAGATCAGGTGGAGATTTAAAAACCATGCGTCTTGCACAATCAGTTACAGCTGAATATTCTAACTATTTTGGTGCTACAAGTGCTGCACAGGTTTCACTTGTACTTGCAGCAATTAATAATACTCTTGCCCGTTGCAACGGTGTTTATGAAAAGGATTTGGCTTTGCATTTGAATCTTGTAGCATCCTCTACAAACGTTATTTATTATAATGCTGCAACAGATCCTTATTCTGCTGCTACAGCCGGTTCTGGAGGTGCATGGAATGCAGAATTGCAAAACACCCTGACATCCGTAATAGGCGAAGCTAATTATGATATAGGTCACTTATTTGGTGCTTCTGGCGGCGGAGGCAATGCCGGGTGTATAGGTTGTGTATGCACCAACGGTTCAAAAGGAAGCGGTTTTACTTCTCCCAATGATGGCATACCACAAGGCGATAATTTTGATATTGATTATGTAGTGCATGAAGTAGGTCATCAGTTGGGTGGCAATCATACTTTCTCTATGAGCAATGAAGGTTCTGGGGTAAATAAAGAAGTTGGTTCGGGTATAACAATCATGGGCTATGCTGGTATCACAAGTCAGGATGTGGCTCCACATTCAATTGATATATACCATCAGGCTACTATTGCGCAAATTCAAACAAACCTTGGTACTAAAACCTGCCCCATAACAACTACTATTACTAATGCAACACCTGTGGTTGCAGCAGTAAGCAATTATACTATACCAAAAAGTACACCTTTTGCGCTTACAGGGTCTGCAACTGATGCTAATGCAGGAGATGTGCTGACCTATTGCTGGGAGCAAAATGACAATGCCGGTTCTACTCAAACAGGAGCAAGCAGTGTTGCTAGTGCAACGAAAACAACAGGACCAAACTGGATATCATTTAGACCATCAACATCTCCAACCAGATATTTCCCTAAGTTAGCCACTATACTTGCCGGAGCACTCATAAGTGGTCCGTTAACGGGTGGTGATGCTGGTGCAAATACCGAGGCACTAAGTTCAGTAGCCAGAACATTAAACTTTAGGTTAACTGTTAGGGACAATGCACCATATAGTTCAACTGCGCCGGTTTCTGTTGGTCAGACACAGTTTACTAATATGGTTGTAACTGTAAGTGCCGCTTCTGGACCATTTGCAGTTTCTGCTCCAAATACTGCTGTTTCATGGGCTGGCAATTCTACACAAACCATAACCTGGTCAGTTGCAAGTACAACTGCTGCACCGGTAAGTTGTGCTAATGTAAAAATATCGTTAAGCACAGATGGTGGTCAGACATTCCCTACAGTTTTGGTTGCAAGTACTCCTAATGATGGTACACAAGCTTTGGTTATACCAAACACGCCAAGCACAACAGCAAGAATAAAAATTGAAGCGGTTGGTAATATTTTCTTTGATATTTCTAATACCAACTTTACTATTACGACGGGTTCTGCGTGTGGTACTGCAACGGGTTTAGCTTCATCTGGAGTTACAACAACAAGTGCTAATGTAAGCTGGACGGCAGTATCAGGGGCTACAAGTTATGCAGTAGATTATAAGTTAAATACCTCTTCTACCTGGACAAGCTTTTCTACAGCACAAACTGGAACAACTGCAAGCCTAACAGGCCTTGCTACAGGAAGTTTATATGACTGGAGAGTAATAGCTACATGTGCATCAGGAACAGGTGCAGCTGCAGCTGCCCAGTTTACAACTTTAGTACCTTGTGTATCACCTTCAGGTTTGACTTCTTCGGCGGTTACTTCTAGCAGTGCAACCGTAAGCTGGACAGCTGTATCAGGCGCAACAAGTTATGCAGTAGATTATAAATTGAACTCATCATCTACATGGACAAGCTTCTCGACTGCACAAACTGGAACTTCAGCTAACCTGACAGGTTTGACTGCTTCTGCTTTGTATGATTGGAGAGTAAGTGCTACCTGCCCTTCAGGAACTACAACAGCTACCGCTGCACAGTTTACAACAACTGCTCCTCCTGCATGTAATGCACCAACCGGTTTAACATCTTCGGCCGTTACTTCAAGCAGTGCAACTGTAAGTTGGACTGCTGCAAGTGGCGCAGATAGTTATGCCGTTGATTATAAATTGAATTCATCTTCTACCTGGACAAGTTTCTCTACAGCACAAACAGGAACTTCTGCCAACCTTATTGGTCTTGCAGCCTCCTCATTGTACGATTGGAGAGTAACAACTAATTGCGCTTCAGGATCAAGCAACGCAGCTTCTGCACAGTTTACAACTACTGCAGCATCTACATGTGGTACTGCATTTGAGCCAAATGAAACACAAGCTACAGCAGCAGCAATAAGTTCAGGTGTTACAAATTCCGCTGCTATTACCACTGCAACGGATGTTGACTATTATTCAATAATTACAACTGGTACAAATAATATTGTTTACAATCTGGTGGGACCATCAGGAGTAGATTATGATTTGTATATCTACAATAATGCGGGTACACAAATAGGTTCAAGTGCAGGAACTACGGCAACTGAAACTGTTTCTCTAACCAATCAGGTAGCAGGTACTTATTATATTAAAGTAATGGGTTACAGTGGAGCAAATAGCGCTACTTGTTATACCATTAAAGCAACAGCTACACCTGTTACAACAGGTTGTCAAAGTAGTTTAGATGTATCAACAAATGGTACTACAGCAGGTGCTGCAACACTTCCATTTAATACAAACGTTACAGGTCGTATTAGCCCAAGTGCAGATGTTGACAATTACAAGTTTGTAATAACTACAGGGGGTACGCTTACTGCTTCATTAACTACACTTCCTGCTGATTATGATCTTAAGTTACTGAACAGTGCAGGAACACAAGTTGGCATTTCACAAAATGGAAGCACAACAAGCGAAAGTATTAGCTACACTGCAGCCGCCGGTACTTATTATGCGCAGGTTTATGGATACAATGGTGCAAATAGCGCAACAAGCTGCTATACACTGAAAGTACAATTGGGTACGGCTTCTAAAGAAGCTAATTCTTTAGTTGGTCCAAGCACTGTCAAAGTTTATCCAAACCCGGTTACTAATATGTTGAGTATTCGCTTTCCTTTTACTTCAAAAAAGCAATCTGTTTTACAAATTGTAGATGCAAAAGGTACAGTGGTCATGGAACAAAAGGTTTCAAACAATCCACAGTCAATTGATGTATCAAAATTATCAAGAGGTGTTTATCTTATCCGTTCTAATAACGGAGATGGAATTATCTCGAGTAAATTTGTGAAAGACTAGTTAAGTCATATCTATAAATAAAAAAGCCACCTTGAAATTTCAAGGTGGCTATTTTATTAGCCAAAAAGTATAATGCTTTCGTATTATCAATTCTAGTCTTTACTAATAAACAACTAACAATTAGTTTTGACTTAAATCATATTGTAAATATTATTTCAAAAAATAAATCCCATAGTTGTAGTAGGATTTAAATCTAGGATTATTATATTGTTGGTAAATTTATCTAAAGAGGTGTGTTGTTTAAACTATTTATGTTGTTTTAAACCAAAGTGGAGATTTATCATCAGGATTACCATTATAACTGAAAAAAAGTTCCGCTCCTTTTTTAATAGGTTTAATTGTTCTAATAGTCATTGTATGCTTTTCATAATCCATTTCATATTCGCAATTGGGCTCAAAAGAATGATTGTACATAGACACATAGCCTAAAGCCATAGCAGCCTTGCGTTTAGACTTACCCCATTCAAAAATGTAATGAAATAACTTAGTCCCCTCAATCTGTTTTCTTTCTTTAGGAGTAAGTTCTAATACCGGAGAAACTTCGATTACTGTATTTGTTGGAATATTATGTGTTGTAAAAACACCTCTTCCCTTTTTTTCAGAATCATTGATGTAAAGGCTTCTTAATAACATATTAAATTGTTGTGGGCGAAGATAAAATAAATGATGAATTCAAAATAAATATTTATAGGATTAAAAAAAGAGGTGCTTTTCTAGCATACTTACCTTTTACTACTTAGTACATTTTACTAATTTGCAGCCATGGAAGTAGAAGATATAGAAGATCAAAGTCTTCAGGAACAATTTGAACAACTGATTGCTAATGAAAATAAAATGGCAATCAGGGAATTTCTTGATGATCAGAATATTACTGACGTTGCCGAATTGATCAACGAAAATCCTGATTATGAATCACAAATAATTGCACATTTATCTATACACAGGGCTGCAAGCACATTTAAGATTCTTGATTTTCCAACTCAAAAAAGAATAGTATCAGAACTTACCACTTTTAAAACTGCAGAATTGCTGAATGAACTTCAGGCAGATGACCGAACAGATTTTCTGGAGGATTTACCCAAAGAAGTTTTACGGGAATTAATTAAGTTATTAGATCCGGAAGAAAGAAAAATTACGCTTTCACTATTAGGTTATCCTGAAGATAGTGTAGGAAGATTAATGATACCCGATTATGTTTATGTATATGAGCATAATTCAGTAGCCGAAGTTTTTGACATAATACGAAAGTATGCACGAAGCACAGAAACCATTGATGTTATTTACGTAATAAATGAACAAGGCCAATTAATAGATGATTTAAGAATAAAAGAATTTATTCTTGCTGCACCCGACAAGCTTGTAAATGAGTTAATGGACGAAAGGGTTATTTCACTTCATGTAAATGATGATCAGGAACATGCCAATCAGGTGTTTAAAATGAACAATAGAAATGCCCTACCCGTGGTGGATGATAATAATGTATTATTGGGCATCATTACTATTGACGATATTCTTTGGGTAGCAAGTGAGGAGTTTAGTGAAGATATGCAAAAAATGGGGGGTACTGTAGCCCTTGATGAGCCGTATCTTGAAATGCCTTTATTTAAATTATTTAAGAAACGTGTAGGGTGGATGATTGTTTTATTTTTAGGCGAAATGCTTACAGCTACTGCCATGGGTTATTTTGAAGATGAAATTGCAAAAGCTATTGTATTGGCTTTATTTGTTCCCTTAATTATAAGTAGCGGTGGCAATAGTGGATCACAGGCTTCTACACTAATAATACAAGCCATGGCTGTAGGAGAAATTACCATATTAGATTGGTGGCAGGTACTGCGTCGTGAAATACTTAGCGGCCTTATGTTAGGAACAGTTTTGGGTTTTATAGGTTTTACAAGGGTAGCCATATGGCAACAATTTACCAATATATATGGACCACATTGGTTTTTTGTAGGCCTTACCGTTGGTGTATCCTTAATAGGTGTTGTATTATGGGGAACACTTAGTGGGTCAATGCTACCCATGTTATTAAAACGTTTAGGCGCTGATCCGGCAGTATCTTCCGCACCATTTGTAGCAACTTTAGTAGATGTAACCGGTTTAATTATTTATTTTAGTGTAGCTTATTTGTTTTTAAGTGGATTATTGTTATAATTTTTTATTAGTTCAAATTATACTACAAAAAAACGATGCATCTTTTAGGTTGCATCGTTTGTAATCATTATAGATTCTACCAATTATAATTAAATTACTCTGCTTCAGCCTCTGCATTTATATGACTCAATGCAATTTCTGTAAGCAATGAATCTGCATTTTTTTCTTCATTTAGGGTCTGACCTAAAAGTTCTTTTGCATCATCATACCCAAGCTGTGCAGCCAAAGTAGCCAAACTACCGTAGGTTGCAATTTCATAATGCTCAACTTTTTGTGCAGCCATAATTAATGCTACATCTCTTGTTTCTGAACCTTTTTCTGTTGCTGAAATCATTTCTTCAGCCTCTTTTGTTAAACCCGCCATTGCTTCACATTTTTTGGCCTGCGCTTTTTGACCTATAATTTCAAAAACACTTTCTAATCTTTCGATCTGAGTTTGGGTTTCTGTTAAATGATCCTGAAATGCTGAACGTAAATCATCAGATGTAGATGCTTTTGCCATTTTAGGCAAAGCCTTGGTTAATGCTTTTTCTGCCCAATAAATATCTTTTAATGAGTCAACAAATAAGTTTGTAAGTTGACTATTCATTTCTTTACCTTTTCCCTTTACCTCATTATCAGGTGATTTACTTTGAGTATTTTTTTTACCGGATCCGGAATTCATGGTTCCATTTTTTGCGGAAGTCGCTGCTTTTTTGGGAGTACTTTTAGATGCAGAGACACCGTTTGTAGCTTTTGCCATAGTGGTAGTTTTAAATTTTTATTGGTTAATAAAATATCTATCATTTATTAATAGATTATCATTAACAATAAAAAAGAATGCCACCAATTGTTGTAGTACAATTAATCTTTATGGCAAAAATTTTCTACACTGATAAGTGTTACACCCGTTTTAAATCCCATTAAATTTCTAAAGGAAAAATAAACAGTTTACTTTTCTGAAGATATTGGATCCAGAAAAATAATCTGTACTACAGCCTCAATATTTATAGGGCCGTAAATATGTGGAAACTCTTCCTGAAGTGATTCACTCATATCATATTGAAGCTTATGGGTCAGGCGTGATGGGTCAATTATCAGCTTAATAAGGTTTTCATGTCTTGCAAAATATCTTTCCAAAACTCCATCAACCTGTTTTTCTGTTGCACAATGAATAAAGCCTTCTTCAGGAAACCCTTCAGGTTCATAAAAGCCTATATCCTGTGCACGTTCCCATTGATCTAATGTTGTGAGGTGATAAATAACTTCTTGCATTTTGTTTGGTTTTTATGATAAAATAATTCGGGGAATTTTATTTTCAAGCATCAGCAAATCAGCCAATACCAAAGCTGTAACAGCCTCAAGTACTACAGGCACCCTTAGCGCTATACACAAGTCATGCCTCCCTCTAACCGAGAACTGCTCCACATTTCCTGTTGCTATATTAAGCGTTTGCTGTTCTTTTGGTGTAGATGAAGTGGGTTTAACCGCAACCCTGAATACCAGATCATTTCCATTAGTTAAACCGCCAACCACACCACCTGCATGATTTGTTGCAGTACGTCCATCAGAATTAATAATAGCATCATTATGACTACTGCCAAACATCTTTGCAGCTGCAAAGCCTTCTCCAAACTCTATACCTTTTATAGCAGGTATTGAAAATACGGCGTGGCTTATCAACGATTCAACGGAATCAAAAAAAGGCTCACCTAAACCAACAGGCAGCCCGGTTACTGCACATTCAACTATGCCACCCACCGAGTCTTTTGCATCTATAGCTTTTTGTAAACCTATTTCTCCATCAGACTCACCTCCTATTTCTAAAATATGTGCAGCTATAGCTATTGCATTGTTTACATTATCACACTTTGCTATTATGGCTTTGGCAACTACACCAACAGCCACAAGACAAACTGTTAACCGGCCGCTAAAATGACCCCCACCTCTATAATCCTCAAAGCCACCAAATTTTTTTGAGGCTACCCAATCTGCATGTCCGGGTCGTGGTACTTCACGCTGCTTTTCATAGTCTACAGAACGGGTATTTTTATTTGGGAATACTATGATTAATGGTGAGCCTGTTGTCTTGCCCTTGAATAAACCACTTTTGAATAATGGTATATCATCTTCAGTACGAGGGGTTGTTCCTTTAGTCCCTCCTTTTCTACGGTTCATTTCTACCTCAAAATCTTCAACCGACAATGCTAACCCTGACGGACAACCATCTATGATAACCCCAACCTCCTCTCCGTGAGATTCACCAAATATTTGTATCCTGAATATTCTGCCAAATGAATTCATAAAATTTATTCAAATTTAACCACAACCTAAGAAAAAAACCCCAATCACATCTGTAAGATAATCTGTAAATTATCAAACTAATGCAAAAGGGGTTCTTTAAATAAAAAACAAAATTTACTACCTCGGAGTCACTTGAAACCCATGAACCTGTTCATGCTGATGCTCCTTATCATACGCTCTAATGATAGCTTTTACCAATCTATGTCTTACCACGTCTTCTTCATCCAATTCTATGTGTGATATGCCATCAATATTTTTAAGTATCCGGCTTGCTTTCTCCAAACCACTTCTTTGGTTTTTTGGCAAATCTACCTGAGTAGGGTCGCCGGTTATTATGGCTTTAGCATTTGCACCTATACGTGTTAAAAACATTTTCAACTGAAGATCATTTGTGTTTTGCGCCTCATCAAGAATAATAAATGCATTATCTAATGTACGGCCACGCATATAGGCAAGTGGGGCAATTTCTATAGTTCTTGTACTCATATAATAGCCAAGCTTATCGGCGGGTATCATGTCGTCCAATGCATCATAAAGCGGCCTTAGATAAGGGTCTATTTTTTCTTTCAGATCGCCGGGAAGAAAACCAAGATTCTCGCCTGCCTCAACTGCAGGTCTTGTAAGAATAATTTTCTTTACAACCTTGTTTTTTAAAGCTCTTACAGCCAAAGCTACTGCTGTATATGTTTTACCGGTACCTGCAGGTCCTATTGCAAAAACAATATCATTTTTATCCGCTGCTGTAACCATTCTTTTTTGGTTAGCCGTTCGTGCCCTTACCGTTTTGCCATTAGGGCCAAATACAAGAATGTCATTGGGGTTGCGTTCTACAAAGTTGTCAATAACTTCTGCATCGTCACCACCTAAAATTTGTTCAAAATAGTTTTCACTTAAGTTTCCGTTCCTTTCCAGGTATTGAAGAATAAGGTCAATTTTCTCTCTCGCTGTTTCAATTTGTTCCGGAGCCCCACTCAATTTTATCTGTGTGCCACGGCTGAGAATTTTAAGCAGAGGAAATTTCTTTTTCAAAAGGTCCAGTTTTACATTGTTTACACCAAAAAAATCAATGGGATTAACTGTTTCTAAATTGATGATTTTTTCTGTCAAAATTTAAATTGGTTTTAAGTTTTAAAATGTGTTTTAAACTGACTAATTTTCTTCTATTATTATGCTAATATAAATATACACCCTTCAAATTCCGTACTAACATTATACACATAGTGTGAATATTATCATTAAATATGACTTAAATAAATTTTAATAGTCTTGCAACTGATTAACGCTTTAATATGAAATAGGTTTGGAAGTTCAATATCAATACTCAAAATCCTTAATTACGCTTACCTAATTTTTATTCCTAACTTTATGTTGGAAAATTTTTTCACCAAAAACTAACTACTGTGAAAATACAATTCCTGCTATTGAGTTTGATGACAATTGGGATATGCTCCGGTTGCCTTTCTTTAAAAGAAATAAAGGAATATTCCTCTACATCTATTAATTCTCTCCAAAAAATTGATCATCTACAATATAGCTTTAATGAATATTGTAATAGGGATTGTAATCTGCAACAAATGCGCAAAGGTGTAATAGATACACAATACAATTGCAACTGTATTCAAATAGCCTCTAAAGCAGACAGCGCCATCTGGCAAATTAATTCTACTATTATAGCCTACCTAAGGGCTATTGAACAATTAAGTAACAACCAACAATTTATTTATGATGCTTCCGGATTATCGGGTGCATTGCAAAGCAATCCATTGTTAAAGCTGAACGATCAACAAACGGCCATTATTTCCAAATCGGGGAATTTTTTGGCCACAATTGCAACATCATTTTACAGAAAAAGTGAATTAAAAAAATATATTGAGCAAGCTGATCCGGTTTTTGGAGATCTAATGGATACTTTTATCTACTTATTAAACAATAGATTGAGAACACAGCTTAAAATCGATTATGAAAAACATGAGGTCAATCTTAAGCAACAACTAGACGATTCATCTACCGGTAAAGTTTTGAAGCAGTTGATCGTTATACAATTTATTAATGAGAGGAAATATTACCTTCATCATTTAAGCCTGCTCGATTGCTATGTATCCTTAATTAGCAAAGTAAAAGAGGGGCATCATTTACTTTATTTACAACGAGAACATTTACAAGACAAAAGCTTAAAAAACCTTGCTAAAAGGTATGCAGATGATATACAAAGCCTGGCTGCGAGTGTAAAACAATAAATATGAAATAATTCCTGATTATATGATAAATCCTGATACCCAAGACGTCTTTAAATTGTCAGATTATTTTCATGATATGGCAAACGCTTTAGGCGACTATATTGAAAAAAACAGAAGCAAATTTTCAAATGATCAACGTAATGTGTTGTATGATATGCAAGTAAACCTCTTACAATTTTCAGGTGATATAAATATGTTAGGGACTTCTATGGTATTTGATGATGTAAAAAATTCACTTTCTGAATTAGAGGACATTACAAAATCAGTTAAAAAAGCAGTTAAAAAAGCTCTTGCAGTTCAAGATGCAATCAATATAGCAACATCTTTAGTACAAGTAGGCACTGCTATATTATCAAAAAATCCAAAAGAAATTGCTACAAAGACGGTTGATACAATTAAAGCAATTAAAATGATGAAAATCAATTAGTTAATTCAAGCAATCACTATTTTCAAAGCACAAAATTAAAATGTGAAAATGCCAATGAATAATATTTCATTGGCATTTTATTTATACAGTTTAATTATTAATGCAAATAAAGGGTTGAAAGTGCAGTTAGGCATGAAATGTCGATAGAGAGCCAAATTTTGATTTGGTTTTAAAGTCCCGACAAGGCGGGACGAAATGCCCCCTGACCGGACGGACAGGTTTGCCAAATGGTTTTCCAAACACATATCGTCCCTACGGGACTTTTAATTGGTGATTGGTTTTGCC
>JAYTDC010000076.1:0-8787 GCA_043736115.1 Segetibacter sp.
TGAATTTTTCCATGCGCATAAGACAACATGAAAACTAAATTTGTTGCTTTACTTCATTATTCTCGGTCAGCCTGATAACACCCTGCAACGGCGATGCTATCAGGTTGAAATTTGGAACACCAACAAGGGCAAAAATACATTTAACAACGAGGAGCCGTTTCGACACGTCTTCGGTCGGTTTACTTTCGTTCAGCTTCCTTACACTTACCTGATGTCTTTACAGACACCTTTTGCCTCAACGTTCAGCACCATGCCTTTTTCGCCGCTGTGGGTGTTCCTCACCAACAGCTATCTACATTTTGTTGTTGGTAGCAGGTGAAGAACACCTGCTACGGCGTTGCTTTCTTGATTTTTTTGGAAATACCGGCAAGGGCAAAAGATAGTAAACAACCTCCCTTTCTACCGGTCGCAGACCTCGAGATTAGCGTAAATAACTTTTCAGATATTATTTTTGAAAATTATTGAAATGTCAGACTGTAAATTGATTTTGGGTAACCCTATTGCACAAGACAGGACAGGGGCTTAAACTTAAACCAACCGCAACACTTACCCTAGCTGGGGAAGTGAAGTATATCATTCGGCAAATGATAACGAAGCTGACAGAAATGCAGCTTATAAAATGGCATATTTATATGATTTGCTCATTCATGAAAATCCGGACATTTACAATTCTAAAGAAACGGTACACAATCTGAATGTTTTTCTTTCCCCGTTACTGTTTTGTTTTTTGCAGAGGATACAGAAATATTTGAACAGGAACTGCATTTTTGGGTTGGTTATTGAAGTTTTTGCAGCAGCATTCGTTTTTCAATCGGAGGGTTACTTTGTTTATCATTTTGCTCTTTTATACCATAAGATATCAGGCATCCAGAATGGCTTGGCACGTGTTTTAGAATTGTTTAATTTTGAAACATAAATGAACCCATTTTTATGAAACTGACTTTTACACTACAACGGGAAGGAAACAGGAAGTTTCATATCCCGTTTTTTATTATCATAATTTTATTATCCTCTTATATTCATGCACAGCAATGGATACAAACCCGCGGCCCCGGGGGCGGGGATGTCGTGGACTTCATTGAACAGAATGGGGTTATCCTTTCCGCCACATACGGCGGAATTTACAGAAGCACTGATAATGGGGATACATGGCTACATTCAGGAAACGGTATTGATGACGGGGTCTTTGTATCAACCTTTGCATCTACCGGTAATTATATATATGGCGCAGGCTCCCAGTTGTACAGGAGTGCAGACAATGGATTGAACTGGACCCAGGTAATTAAGCCGGTATCCTTTATGACCAAATTGTTTGCATCACACGATACTTTATATGTGGGATGTGATGGTTGCGGGGTTTACCGGTCAGTGGATGAAGCTGCATCGTTTCAGGCAATCAATACAGGATATCCCGCAGTCGCTATTGTAGGGTCATTTGTTCAGCTGGAATCCTATTTATATAGTGGTTTAACGGGAAATGGCGGTTCTGTCGGTGTATACCGTACACCGGTAAACGCAATAAACTGGACCCAGGTGAACAATGGGTTGATCGTTTTTCCTTCAGTGGTCGACTTGGCAGTAAAAAACAATGACCTATGGGTTACCGTTGAGAGTTTTAATGATGTAGGGTTATTCCGTTCCTCCAATCTTGGGGCTACCTGGATCGAAGAGACGCCGGCAATTCCTGGAGCTGACTGGCCTACACAATTACTGGTGGCAGGGAATGATATTTATTGTGGAACGAACGGGGGCGTCCCCTTCAAGTCTGTTGACAATGGGGCAAGCTGGCAAATAGTAGGGAATGGGTTGAAACCATTGTCAGTGTTTTGTTTCCTCGCAGGGTCTGCAGGTATATTTGTAGGATATGAAAGAGGCATTGCACGAACAACGGATAACGGTGCCAGCTGGCAAAGAAAAATACTTGGTCTCACCAATACCTCCGTTACTTCGCTTTTTGCCGATGGGAACACGGCATTATATGCATCCACAAGAACCTGGACCATGGGCAGAAGCGATGGGATATTTTTTACTACAGACGGAGGACAGAACTGGACGGCATTAGATTCAGGTTTATTGCCCAGCCCACATATCAGTACAGTGGTCAAAGGCGGAGGTAATGTTATTATCGGCGGTCTTGGGCTATATATTAAAACACCTGCTGATGCAGCATTCAGGAGACCTGTCGGGATACCGGAAACTGTCAACGTAAATGTTTTGATGACTTCAGGCCAATATGTATTTGCCGGCACAAGTGGCGTAGGCGAAATTTACCGCAGCACAGATTACGGGCTAACCTGGGCCCAGTCCAACACCGGCCTTGGTGTACAGGAAGACCAGGTTTATTCCTTTTGTGAGAAATCAGGGGTCATATACGCCGGGGCTTTTAATGCTTTATACAAGTCCGCCAATTTTGGTGTTAGCTGGACCGCCGCAGTAGCTGGCCTTAACTCCGGGATCACTATTACGGGCATCACGGTTTTGGGAAATGACCTGTTTGCGTGTAGCCGCGACAACAGGAGGATCTATAAGAGTAATAACGATGGTGCGAGCTGGGTATCGGTAAATAATGGCTTACCGGCCATCATCCATTTCAATTCGATTGTTGCCGCCAATGGGAGTTTGTTTGCCGGCTCGAACCTGGGAGTTTATAAAAGTGATAATGCCGGTAATTCGTGGAGCTTATTCAATGTTGGGTTGCTGCCCCGTAACAATTCATTAAGCATGGCCATTTTTAACGGCAATCTGTTTTTGGGAACCGATGAGACGTCAGTATGGGCACAATCCCTGTCCGTACTTCCCATCACTTTAGAAAATTTCTCCGCAAGAGAGGAGAACGGCTATGTAAACCTGTATTGGAAAACTGCACAGGAGATCAATGGAAAATACTTTGACATACAGAGAAGTACGGATGGCAGGAATTTTATTTCCCTGGGAAATATAAACGCGGAAGGCGATGCAAACGGGCATGGATATGGTTTTATCGATCATGATCCGCATCATGGATATAATTATTACCGACTTACGATGGTTGATATGGATGGGAATAAAAAATATTCTGAAGTAATCTTAATTAATTTAACAGCAAATGCAAGCATAGGTATGTTTATAAACCCGAATCCCGCCCGGGGAGAAGCTACTATTAATATCTCTGGGAATTTAAAAGGCAACGCTACCGTTACCGCGTATGATATGGCAGGAAAAAGGGTTGCTGACCTATATGCCGGTGAAATAAACAGCACTGCTTTTACTACCGTGGTAAATTTAAACGCTTTTAAAAAAGGAATTTATATACTTCGTTTAGTTGTAAATAAGGAAACTGTTATAAGCAAACTCGTTATTCAGTAAGCATTCCAGCATCCAGTGTCAAACTGTTCCCCAACCAGTATGCAGGTAGCCAACCCAGGTTTTAACGAAGGCTATTCAATTTGTGAGAAAATATTTTGTGTGCTTTTTTTTCATAAACAAAATCTTCACACCGTTGGGCTCACTGGCCCGCCGGAAGCGGAAGAAGTTTTTGTCCCTGGGGGCAATGTCATTAAGTTAAGGACTTCTTATCCTAAAAGAGAGTTATTTGAATAGCCGTGGAAGCAACCCTCGGAATGAATATCAATGGGTTTTCTCACCCTTAAAAAAGGGTTTACAACACAAGGTTGCTTAACTTAATGACATTGCCCTGTCGGGTCTCCTTCCCTAGCATTTGCGGGTAAGCAGGGAACCCGCAATGTCTGGTGATAAATTAAAAGCTCTTCTCCCTAAGTGTTCCGATTTAGGCTCGGTTGTTTTTGTCGGCGTGGCGTCTCCTGCAAGAAAACCTACGTTCCATTTACTCGGTGTGATTGTCCATTTTGCCCTTGTTCGTATTTAAAAAGAAGCAAAAACGCCTTGGCGGGTGTTTCCCGAAAAACGGGATTAAAACTTTCACCCGCCAAAAGCAACATAAGATAAAAAGCTGTAGGTAAAGAACACTAACAGGGGCGGAAAAACCAGGGCAAGCATTCTATTCATCAATTCTCAGGCGAACCTTAATCCTGCGTACCTTTTTTGATTGTTTTATCAGCCTTTTCTTTGGTGTCGCTGCTGGCTTCTACTGCTGGCTGATCCGCTTTTTCTTCAGGAATATAATTGAGGGTGATCATCATCGGAAAATGATCGCTGCCCACATTGCCGAGTCTGTTTAATTGTACCAGTTTAAAGTGGCTGCTATGAAAAAGATGATCTAGCGGCCATCTAAAAATGGGATACTTTGCATGAAATGTATTGTAAAATCCGCGACCGCGGCGAGGGTCCAACAGGCCACTTACTTGTTGAAAAAGCTCCGTTGTTTCTGACCATGCCACGTCGTTAAAATCGCCTGCTACAATAACACCTTGTTTTACTTTTTTAGCTTCCCGGGCTACCATTATTATTTCTGCATCCCGCTCCCTGCTATCACTTGCTTCTGATGGTACCGGCGGCCTTGGATGCAATATAAATAAAGTGATGCGCCTACCGGATCGCAGTATTACCGTTGTTTTTATTGATGGGATGTCAGGTTCCACCAAATACCGTACAGTGGCACCCTCTAACGGTAATTTTGAATAGAGATGCAGCCCGTAGGTATTTTCCTGTGGCACCATCACCCGATGGGGAAACTGATCTTCCAGTGGAGCAAGTGCTTGTTGCCAGATGCTGTTAGACTCGGTTGTAATAAAAATATCGGGATTATTTTTATTGACCATTTCCAGCACTTTGCTATAATCAGTATTGGGTTGCAGAACGTTTGAAATTACAAATTTAATTTCTGCTTTTTTGTCTGCGTTGGCATCAACCATCAACACCTGTTTTTTGCTTAACAGCGTATATGGCCATGCTTTAACTGCTTGTATAATTAAAACGCCGGTAAATATAAATGCACAAATAAAACCCGCATTTCCTTTTTTAAAATAAAAAATTAAATACCACCCCATTGCTGCCACGGCTATAAAAAATGTTTGCAGCCTGGGGTAATCAAAAACCCGGATGAACCATTGTTTGGAAGGAAACATAGGCAATATAGTTGCCCCGAGTGTGATGAGGGCAAGTATGAAAAATATGATGAGTCCGGCAGTGTGCAAGTATGACTTGTATGGTTTAGATTTTAAAATACTGACAAATTTATGCCTTTATGGTGCTGTTAATTTACTTTAATTTTTAAGTATCGTATTGCAATACTATCAAATAACTTCGCTAATACGTTTCTCACCTTTCCAAAAGATTAGGCACCTCTACTTCTAAATAGTAATTGCACTTTTCTTCCCCAGCTATAGTAAGTGTTGTTGTTGGTGTAAGTTTAACCGCAGCGTAACTTAAATCTAAAATGAAACATAGGACTCCCGAAGAAAAATCGGGACAAGTTGCGTCCGGAATAAAATCTGGCTTCTAGAAATTGCAGCTCAATGTTTTGTCCCTGTGGGGCAATGTCATTAAGTTAAGCACCAAAGGTGCTTCGTGTTTATAGAAACAGGGGTTTTTAGGCGACAAGGCTCCGGAGGTGCCCCGTGTTTTACGCAACTCCTAGGGAGTTGAAGAAGCTTTTGGGTTTGACTGACTATAAACACGGCGCTCCTCAGGAGCGCTAATCCTTAACTTAATGACATTGCCCTGTGGGGTCTCCTCCCCTGGCTTTTGCGGGTCCGCAGTGTCTGGTGATGAATTAAAAGCTCTTCTCCCTAAGTGTTCCTACGTAGTCTCGGTTGTTCAAAGTCTTCGTATAGCGAAACCGATAGGACAATTTATTGGTGAGGAAAACCTGGTGCCAGAAGTCTTAAACCAAAACCCCAACAACGGCGAAAAAAAAAGCCCGGCGTTGTAAACCGGGCTCTCTGTGTTTTTACCTTACCGTAATTATTTCTTTCTACCCGGTTTCCTCTGTGCCGAGCTTTTCTTTTTAGTAGGCTTATTCTTTTTGGGGTGATCTGTTTTTTTTGACATACAATTAAATTTAAGATTAGTGAATTATTTACTCATGGCTGTAGCGTATTTGTTTCCGTCCTTTCAGAAGCGGTAGCTGTACAACCAAAATATAAGTTGCCAAAGATATGCCTCTACGGGTAATTACAATATTTAATCAAGGATAGCCGCCCGGGCATATTGTAACCCATTACCCCGCTAGTTAAAGTTTAAGTGAAGCGTACTTAAACCTAAAAAAACCAGGACTCCCGAAGAAAAATCGGGAAAAGTTCTGTCCGGTAAAAGTCAATATGCAATAGATTGTGCTAAATGTTAAGCATTTAACTATAAATCATTATTTTGCTTTCGTGGTAAACTGAAGTTGACGTTTTTTTATTGACACTGCTTCATAAACCTAGAAAATTATCGCAATTAATAGTACAAAATGAGAAGAGATAGAAAAATTATTTTAAGAATTTGTATTTGCTCTTTTTATTTGATTGCCGGGTTTTTAACTTACTACTTATATTATTATTTCAACATAGTTATTCTATCTCTCCTGCTTGTGATTCTATACTATACCTATAAGGTGAGCAAATTTTGGAATTTATAAGAACCTTAATTTTGCTTGATTCTCTTTGCATAGTTTTGTGTTAAAGATCAGATATTCCAGTAATGAAACCTAACGTTTCAACCCCCAAAACTTCTTAAACACCTTACGTTTGACAAGCCAGCTCTACACCGGGATTTCTACTTTTCTTTCCATTGCAGATGTTTTTTTGCGAACAAAGATTGGAACAGCGGACTTTCCGTTTGCTTCCAATTACCCAAAAAGCTATCCCATCTATCTGCCTGCCCAATGGCATAGTTTTAGTATTCGTATTAAAACAATTAAATGTGGAAAATGAAGACAACCTGTGTGTTGTTGTGTGCGGTATCCATGGCTACAAGTGTTGACCATGTTAGATTTTATGGAAAAGGATTAAAGGTGAAAGTACCTATGGGAACCTGCTCGAGGGATTAAAGCAGTACACATTGGCATGAAAATGTTATTGTACTGCAGGGTATTTGTTTCCTACAAATTTCATTTTGCCCCATTGTAATTGCATGGAAACAAATTTTAAAATAATCATGTAGATATGTGGGGTGAATATTATGAAAACCGGCAATTCCTTTACTCACACCCTCAACTACCACCACCTTGATACTAGCATGGGCGTTGACAAAAAAAGTGGAGGCATTTATTTTCCTAATTTAGACGGACTTCGTTTTTTATCGTTTTTAATGGTCTTTTTACACCACACAGTTGTTTACGACTTTAGTCTGCTTAATATCAAAGGATCTTTTATTGAAAGGCTATTATCAACAATTGGCTATGGTGGCAGCGGCGTAAGCATTTTTTTTGTGCTGAGTGGTTTTCTAATTACATATCTCCTGCTACAGGAAAAAGAGGTCAATGGTAAAATAAATATTCCATTCTTTTACGTTAGAAGAGGATTGCGCATCTGGCCATTGTACTACGTTGTTATCATTTTTTCTGTAATCATTTATCCCCTGTTAAAATCCGCTTTGGGCAATCAATTAAGCCTGGCAATGACACCCTCCTATTATTACACATTCCTTTCAAATTTTGATGTCATTAATATAAAGGGTAACACCGACACAGGTGGTCAGCTTATGTCTACAGTTACCTGGTCAGTTTCCATCGAAGAACAGTTTTACCTGGTGTGGCCTTTGTTGTTTTCGTTGATACCACGAAAATTTTATTTGTACATCTTTGCAGTGATTATTTTCCTTAGCCTATGTTTTCGTTTTTTGCACGGAAATGATAGCATCGTTTTATACTTTCATACTTTTAGTGTTGCCATGGATTTGGCAATAGGTGGATTGACTGCATACATGTTTTTTTATGATGCAGGTAAATTGAAACTGTTTTTCGGACAACTAAATAAAAAAAAAATTGTCGCAGTCTATTTGATTGGTTTTGGATGGCTTTTGTATGGCGACCATCATTTAGAAGGACACAGCAGTTATCCATTTGCCCATCTGTTGAGCGTCTTGTTTTTTGCATTTATCATATTAGAGCAAAATTTTGCCTCCCATTCATTTTATAAGTTTTCCAACAATCGTCTTTTCTCGTTTTGGGGCAAGTACACCTACGGACTTTACATGCTTCATTCCATAGTGCTTTATGTGCTCAACATCATTATTTGGAAAGTATTAAACTTTCAAAACCCAACAGGATTTTCGGCCTCTCTGCTAAGAGTTGCAATAGGTTTGCCTTTAAGTTGCTGCGTAGCATATTTTTCCTATGAATATTTTGAAAAAAGATTTTTGAAATTAAAGGAAGGATTCTATGGAAACAACAACTTTTTGAAGAGGATATTTTATCGCCCAATTAGGCCTAAAGAGGTTTTATTGCAGAAGAACTAGTAGGGTCTCCATCTAAGGCCGATTGTACTTTTGAGTGCTTAATTTAATTTTTATGGGTTGCCAATAAGGTCGACAATCACCTCCATCTCATAAACCGGGCTGAACAAATAAAAACGCTTACTCGCTACTTCTTCACATTTGTAGCGCTTTCTTGGTCGTTCGCCTTTTTTAAACACCCTTCCATCTTTCAGTTTAAATAATCTTTGTAAGGGAATATTTTCGATCATGATCAGCTTGTCATTCTTGTTGGGGTCTTAGTTTTTTAAAACAAGCATCAGTCCTTCTTCTGCGGAACTGTTGGCGCCGGGGTTGTGGAGTGTTGCAAGGAGTTCATATTTAGCCGTTGCAGGTGTTATCAGGCTGACCGAGAACTATTTTGTTGTAAAAAATCGGAAATTTCAGGAGTTCAACTTTTGCATTGTGTGAGTTCGGCGTGAACTAGAAGTT
>JAYTDC010000077.1:0-26384 GCA_043736115.1 Segetibacter sp.
GTCTTATTTAGGATATATAATTTCTTGAAAACAAACTTTAAAATCTCCATATTTATCTGTAATGAGATGTGATTAGTTATTATTTTTTTTTATCACAAAAAGTATATTTTTGCAGCGTATTAACTAAATATTACAAACATGTCAGACATCGCTACAAGAGTCAAAAAAATTATCGTTGATAAATTAGGTGTAGATGAAGCAGAAGTTACAACTGAAGCTTCTTTCACCAACGACCTAGGCGCCGATAGCTTAGATACCGTTGAACTTATTATGGAATTTGAAAAAGAATTTAATATTTCTATTCCTGATGAGCAGGCTGAAACCATTACCACAGTAGGTCAGGCTGTTACCTACTTAGAAGAGCATGCTAAATAATTGGTTTTCTTTCCCTCTTATTAGGCTATAATTTTTAAAAATCCGCCTGTAACCCTTAATTTTAGCGGTTTGCAGGCGGATTTATAACTTAAAAAACTGCAGGCAATATATGGAATTGAAAAGAGTGGTAGTTACAGGTATAGGTGCACTTACACCGCTTGGCAACAACCTCAATGATTATTGGCAAGGATTAATCAATGGCGTTTCTGGCGCTAACTTAATTACCTTGTTTGATGCATCAAAATTCAAAACAAAATTTGCCTGCGAGGTTAAAAATTTTGAGCCTACCGACTTCCTTGACAAAAAAGAGTCGAGAAAAATAGACCGCTTTAGCCAATTGGCACTTGTAGCTAGTGACGAAGCTATTCTTGATTCTAAAATTGATAAAGAAACCATGAATGCCGATCGCATTGGCGTAATATTGGGTAGCGGTATTGGTGGTTTAATTACTTTTCAGAATGAAGTAATTGATTTTGCCAAAGGCGATGGAACTCCCCGTTTTAATCCCTTCTTTATCCCAAAAATGATATTGGATATTGCTGCAGGGCATATCTCTATTAGACACGGCTTTCGCGGACCTAATTTCTCTGTTGTAAGTGCTTGTGCATCTTCTACAAATGCTATGATTGATGCATTTAATTATATAAGACTTGGCAAAGCTGATGTAATTATAACTGGAGGCAGCGAAGCAGTGGTAAGCGAAGCTGGTGTTGGCGGCTTTAATGCAATGAAAGCACTAAGTGAAAGAAATGAAGAGTATGAAACGGCAAGTCGCCCCTACGATAGAGACCGTGACGGTTTTGTAATGGGTGAAGGGGCTGGAATTTTGGTTTTTGAAGAATTGGAACATGCAATAGCCCGTGGGGCAAAAATCTATTGTGAAATAGCAGGGGGCGGTGCTTCTGCTGATGCACACCACATTACAGCTCCACACCCGGATGGATTAGGGGCTAAGAATGTTATGCTTGCTGCATTGAGCGATGCAGGTATGCAACCTGAAGATATAGATTATATAAATACTCACGGTACCTCAACTCCTTTGGGCGACGGTGCAGAAATAAAGGCAATTTCTCATGTTTTTGGCGATCATGCCTATAAGTTGAATATCAGCAGTACCAAGAGTATGACAGGTCACTGTTTGGGTGCTGCAGGTGTTATAGAAACTATTGCCTGTATACAAAGTATTGTACATGGTATTATTCCTCCTACTATCAATCATTTTAATAATGATCCTGATTTAGACTCCAAACTTAATTTTACTTTCAATAAAGCACAAACCCGCACAGTAAATGCTGCCCTCTCCAATACTTTTGGTTTTGGAGGTCATAATGCAGCAGTAATCGTGAAAAAATATGTAGCTTAACATTGTGGAATTCATTGATAGGTTTTTAGGCCGTAAAAAAAATATTGAAACTTTACAAAAGCAATTGCAAAATGTGCTCGGTATAAAGACGAGTAATATTTTGTTATATACTATGGCGCTTAGTCATAGGTCTGTAAAGGAAAATGCAGATGAGAACAATGAGCGGCTTGAATATTTAGGGGATGCTGTATTAAGTGCTATAGTAGCCGATTATCTTTTTAAAAAATACCCCTACAAAGGTGAAGGCTTTCTTACAGAAATGAGAAGCAAAATGGTTAACCGCCAACAGTTAAATGATTTAGCAATAAAAGTTGGTTTAAAGAAATTAACCATTTATAATAAAATTGACGGTTCGCTGAAAGGTAGTCAGATTTTTGGTAATACTCTTGAAGCTTTGGTGGGTGCAGTTTATCTTGATAAAGGTTATACCAAAACAAAAATATGGGTCACCAAACAGATGATTATACCTCATCTTTATGTTGACGACCTTGAGCAAATTGATATAAACCTCAAAAATAAACTTATTGGTTGGGCCAGCAAAAATGGTAAAGTTTTGGAGTTTGAAATGATTAGCGAAAAACTTGAAAATAATCGAAGGGTTTTTACCATTGCCGCTGTTCTTGACGGTGAACATATTGCCACAGGCAGGGCCTATAACAAGAAAGATGCAAGCCAAACTGCAGCGCAAGGGGCAGTGGAAAAATTGGGGCTCTAAGAGGTTCAAAAGGTTTAAGTGGTTCAAAAGGTTTAAATGGTTCAAAAGGTTTAAGAGCTTCAAGTGGTTATTATTTTTAAACTCTAAACTCTAAACTTACAGCTCACTTATAAGAAATTCTATAAATAGCACCGGCATAATCATCACTTACGAGCAAAGCGCCGTCTTTGGCTACTTTAACATCTACAGGTCTTCCTAAGACTGTTCCATCCTTTTGAAGCCAACCACTTGCAAATGTGGAATAATCAATTACCTTATCTCCTTCAAGTTTTGCAAGGCTTATTCTATAACCGAGTGGTGTAGAACGGTTCCAACTGCCATGTTCTGCAATAAATATTTGGTTATTATAAGATTCCGGGAATTTGCCACCTGTATAAAAGGCCATTCCCAATGCAGCAATATGAGGTGCAAGTGCACGTGCCGGGGTGCTATAATCTGAACAATTTTTACCCTTACCTAATTCAGGATCCAGGATATTACCCTGATGACAATAGGGGAAGCCAAAGTGCATCCCTTTTTGGGGCGCATAATTCAATTCATCATAGGGTTGGTCATCACCCATTTCATCTCTGCCGTTGTCTGTAAACCATAATTCTTTTGTTTGTGGATGCCATGCAAAGCCTACAGTATTTCTTACCCCTTTTGCAAATATTTCTATATTACTTCCATCAGAATTCATGCGGTTTATGGTAGAAAAAATGGAGTCGGCCTCGCATACATTGCATGGTGCGCCAACGGGTACATACAGTTTATCATCAGGTCCAAAAGCTATGTATTTCCACCCATGATGGGTTTTGTCTGGAAATTTATCCGTGACAACTACAGGCTTAGGAGGATTGTCAAGGTTTTCTTCTATATTATCAAACCGTAGTATGCGGCTAATCTCTGCTACATACAAACTTCCATTTCTAAATGCAACACCGTTGGGGGTGTTTAAACCTTGTGCTATTATTATAACCCTGTCAGCTTTACCATCATGGTTATCATCTTTTACGGCATACACTTTATCACCATTACGGTTACCTACAAACAAGGTTTCATTTGCACCCCAACACATACTTCTGGCATTTGGTACTTCAGCATATAGTGAAATGCTAAATCCTTGAGGTAAGATTATTTTATCCAGATGATATTTATTATACAATTCCCCGGCAGAAGCTGTATTCTGTTCGGTCGTCTGTTTTGGCTTTGTACCTGTTTGGCAACTTATAAAAAATGGTATAATGGATGCTAAAATGGAATAGTAAATTTTGGTAAAGGAATTTTTCATAAAACTGATTTGTTATGAAAGTAAAATAAGTATGCCCGTTTTTGAAACCTTCAAAAAATAATAAAGGCGCATAGGTTAAATGCGCCTTTATCAAAGTTAATCAGATTATTTTGGATTAGTTTATCTCCAATATACCAATCATATCTTTTGCAGCTGAAAATAATCCACTACCTTTTAGTGCATAAAGGCCTATTCTGTGATCATCAATTGGCGTACATTCTCTAATGCAGGTCGTAAGATCCATTTCACGATGATCATATATAATTGATCTAGACAAATTTCCTTTTGCATCAATAACCGACATTGCAAGTACACTCTTTCCAAACTTTCTTACATCATCGGGTTTTTTTGCAATTTCTCTTTCTATATTATCTTTTTCGTCGTTGTATAACAATACCAGCTTGTCCTGATAAGGCAATGCTTGAAAATTGCTATAAATTCTTACGTTGATAGAGGATTGCATTTTAGGTATGCGTGTTATGAATATTTTGTTATCTTTTTTAATATTGATGTCAATGATATCACCATAATCATAACTCCAATAAGATGGGGTCGTATATTTTCCATTGTAACTACCAGGATGAAATACTTCTAATGCATATTCTAATAAATAATCTTTGCTTCCATCGTTACGATCTATAATTTTTCCCAATCGGAATGCAGTTGAAAAACCCGGGTCTTTTTCTTTATCACTTCCTTGTTTATCAATTTTTATTTGACCAACAAGATCTTCAGGAAATGCCTCCATTTTTGATGAAGTTACCTCTTTGGTTAATTTATTAATGTTAGTTGTAAAAAATCCTGAAACGTATCCGTTGTATTTGGTTTTGTAGAGACCAAATAGGGTAAGATTATTGTTTAAATCATTTGTAAGCTGAAGTGTATGAATAAACTTATCGTTGGTGTTGAGCAGAAATTCTGTTGGTGTTTTGTTGCCAGTTTCATACAACAAAAATTTGGTTTTGTAAGAAGGTACCCGACTATCATCTCCCCTTACACTTTCTTTTGTTACTTCCTGATCGTAGTGCTTAATGATGATACCAACTTTGCCATCGTTGGTTACAATGCTACTTAATACTTTTACAAACTTATCCTTGTAAGGGAGTTCAACAGTATTGTCCCACATTTTCTTCATAGTATTATCGTAAACAGCCATGTAGTATTTCTCATTATCTTTTTTGGAATAAGGAGAAAGCGCCAAAGCCATAACCTTTGAAGAATCTTTAGAAATGATAAAACCAACAGATGTTGTAGAAGTTCTGCTTAAAGCCTCAAAAGAACCTAAATTAACCGGTTTGCCAATAGGGTTTAAGTTTTTTATATCAATCTCCTGACTATAATAATTGGTAGATTTTGATTCCCTATCATACTCACTGGTGAACATGAAAATCCTTCCTTTTATGCTTAGCAAATTATTGAAACTGATACCATTATCTTCAACTTCATATTTTCTTACATTTAACTCTGCAAGTTTATCATTGTATCTTGCTAATACCGGGGTAATTGTTTTTTTGCTAAATAAGCCACCACCATGACTTTCCATACATAGCTTAATCATATCGCTTCCCTGACCATTGACAAATGAGTTGTAATTCAACTCTATTTTACTCACCTCTCCCCAGGAGACTTTTACCTTTTGTGCTTTAGCTGTGCAAATTCCTAAAGCAACAAAACCTAACAATAAATATTTTTTCATGTTTGTTTTTTATTTGGCAGCTAAGAAACTACATTTGTCGCAGTTTATAATAATAAATTTAATAAATGAAAAAATTATTCGTTCTCCTTTTCTCTATCCTGTCTTTACAATTTTCAAATAGCTCAATTGCACAATCAAAAAAGAATTTAAGGGATAGTACAACAGTTATCATTTTTAATCAATCATCTTCCGGAAAAAAGAAGCATAAAAAATCAGGTGAGGACAACATAATTAAAATTGCTCCGCTGGGGTTTGTTGGTGGAACTTTTCCCGTTTTGTATGAAAGAAGTCTCACAGAATATCTTGGACTTCAGGTAGGGATAGGGCTTACCAATAAAAACTACTTTAGAACAGCCACTACACAAGATGCAGATAATATAAAATACAGTTTGCCTGCCCCCTACGAAAATTCTTATGATGATGTATCTGAACACATCTATAAGTTTAACTTTCGTCAGGTAAAAATGGGTTATATGCTTAGCGTACAACCAAGGCTTTATTTTGAAAGTGATGGTTTGGAAGGTTCTTTTCTTGGTCTTTCGTTAGACTACTACCGTTATAATTTTCAAATTCCGGGAGTAGTAGCTGACGGCATAAACGCTTACAAACAAACCGGATCTATGAAAGATGAAAATGAAAATATACAGGACTTTATGGTTCATTTTGGTAATCAGGCGCTGAACGATAAAATCTCTATAGAATGGACTACGGCTTTGGGTATTAGAAATGTTTCGGGAAACAAATATTTTGCTACTCAATCAGGTTTTGAAGGCGTATCAACGTATAAGCAAACTGTATTTAATTTCAATGTTGGGTTTAAAGTTGGTTATCATTTTTAAGTAAAATAATTAGTGAAATAACTAAGGCGTTCCAATGTGAGCGCCTTAGTTATTTAGATCAAATTTTTAGGACCTGTGGGTTAAGTTTATTTATTGGTTTTTTATTCTGATAGCTATAATTTATCGTTTGAAAATTAATGATGAAAGGGGCATTATTATTCCATCAGAATCTGTTGTGTGATATCCAAAAGTAACTCAACAACAATCTATTCCATTAAACTATAATTTTGCCGCATAAATATTAAAAATAAATTTATGGAATACCGTATAGAAAAAGATACAATGGGCGAAGTGAAAGTACCCTCTTACGTTTATTGGGGTGCACAAACACAGCGTAGCATAGAGAATTTTAAGATAGCACAGGACATTAATAAAATGCCTAAAGAAATTATCAAAGCATTTGCTTATTTAAAAAAAGCAGCAGCACTTACAAACTTTGATGCCGGTGTTTTATCTAAAGAAAAATGTGAACTTATTGGGCAGGTATGCGATGAAATTTTAGAAGGAAAATTAGACAATCAGTTTCCATTGGTTGTTTGGCAAACAGGTAGTGGTACACAAAGCAACATGAACGTAAATGAGGTTATTGCTTATAGGGGTCATGTGATAAAAGGTGGCAAACTAGACGACAAAGAAAAGTTCCTGCACCCCAACGACGATGTAAATAAATCACAATCCAGCAACGATACATTTCCTACGGCTATGCATATTGCAGCCTATAAAATATTGGCAGAAGTGACCATGCCGGGTATTCAAAAACTGCACGATACACTAGCTGCAAAAAGCAGAGAGTTCATGAACGTGGTCAAGATTGGTCGTACCCATTTTATGGACGCTACCCCACTTACATTGGGACAAGAGATTAGCGGCTATGTAAGTCAACTTAAACATGGTCTTAAAGCCATCACTCATACCCTGGAACATCTAACAGAACTTGCACTTGGTGGCACAGCTGTAGGTACAGGTATTAACACGCCTAAGGGTTATTCAGAAAATGTAGCCAGACATATTGCACAGTTGACAGGGTTGCCTTTTGTAACAGCAGAAAATAAGTTTGAAGCACTTGCAGCCCACGATGCAATAGTAGAAGCGCATGGTGCATTAAAGACGGTTGCAGTAAGCCTAATGAAAATTGCCAACGACGTTAGGATGTTAAGTAGTGGCCCACGAAGCGGTATAGGCGAAATATTTATTCCTGATAATGAACCGGGTTCTTCAATAATGCCGGGCAAAGTAAACCCCACCCAAAGTGAAGCATTGACTATGATAGCTGCACAGGTTATGGGAAATGATGTAACAATAAACGTTGGAGGTTCTATGGGGCATTTTGAACTGAATGTATTTAAGCCGGTAATGATTTTTAATTTCCTGCACAGTGCAAGGTTAATTGGTGATGGTTGTGTAAGTTTTAATGATAAATGTGCAACCGGGATAGCCGCAATAGAAACCAATATTAAAAAACACGTAGATAATAGTCTGATGTTGGTTACTGCACTTAATACTAAAATAGGATATTATAAGGCCGCCGAAATAGCGCAAACTGCACACAAAGAAGGTACAACGCTGAAAGAGATGGCTGTAAAATTAGGCTATGTGACACCGGAAGAGTTTGATCAATGGGTAATACCTGCTGAAATGGTGGGGGAGTTGAAATAGTTTAAAATTAGTTATATCTGGATTATTGCAGTTATTTCATAATAGAAACTGTGTTTTTTTATTCCTGAATGTTAAAGGCAGCGTTTGTAATACAATAAATATCCTTTGCAGGAGTTATCTTTCAACAAAAAACTTTTTCTTTGTCACATGAAAACATTAAAGTATTTAGGATTCTTTTTGACCGCAATGTTTTTTTTCATTGCCTGTTCCAAAGAATTAAGCCTTGAAACCGGCTTTTCGGGTGGAGGCGCAGTTGGTTATCTTGGTAGTGTAGCCGGACAGTGTGATACTAATATTGTTCGTGGCCAATATGTGAGGGATAGCGTAATGAAAGATAGCAATTATGTATTGGTAGATGTTACTTTTCAATCTCCGGGGTTGTATAAAATTGTAACTGAAACAGAAAATGGTTTTTCATTTTATGATTCAGGTTATATGATTAACACAGGTCTGCAAACAATAAAATTAAAGGCTGTAGGTCGTCCTATAGCCAAAGGAAACACAAGTTTTCTGGTTACATTCGATACTAGTTTCTGCTCATTTACAGTTGCAGTTTTAGATACTCCCAGTAAAAGTGCACAATTCACTATTGCAGATTCTGCCGGAAAGTGCGCCTTTAATTTTCAGGGAATTTATAAACAAGGTGTCGCGTTAAATCCCAATACCAATATTTTCACCATGAATATGAATGTTACATTTCCTGGTGCTTACAACTTAACTACACAAACAATTAATGGGATTACTTTTAAAAGTTCAGGTACATTTAACAATGTAGGTCCTAATCAGGTCATTATTTTCAGAGGAACCGGAACTCCAATCAGGGGCGAAAGGGACTCTGTAAGAGTAACAGCAGGCTCCACAAGTTGTACCATATTTTTTACTGTAGACTCTATACCAACTGTACCCGGACCTACTGCTGCTGACTCTGCCTGGCAGTTTAATCAGGGCAGTCCATTTTATCATGGTTCAATAGATAGTGCAAAAATTGATTCTCTACCATTCGTTACCAGCTCGGGTGTTATAAAAGTACCGGGTGTTGGTGTATGGGGTAAGTCTTATGCAACGGGTGATAGTTCTTTCTTTATTGGGGTACCACTTACTGCTGACACAGTAAGACCCGGTACTTATATGACTAATAGTCTTTCTACCCCTGCTGCATTTTTATTTCATAAAACACCTTCTACAGCATCTGTAATATATACTGCAAGCTTTTTAGATGTTGGCGTTAATACTACTGTTACTGTTATCAGTTATGATAAAGTAAACAAGATTATAACAGGTACATTTACAGGTACAGCAAGAAATGCTACGCTTACTTCAGTACCCATTACAAATGGAAAATTTACTGCTAAAGTCAGGTAATTAATATAAAAAAATTGTATAAACAAAAACCACCTCAATTGGGGTGGTTTTTGTTTATACAATTTGTGTAAATCTAAATTTGTGAAGGTTCAAAATTTACTTTTTACTTTCTGCATCATCTAGTTGTCTCATTTGCTTGGCATCCTGTAAAAATTCTGAAGCAAAAATGAAGTCGTTAAGCTTTTCGTCTTTACTATGGATAATTTCTTTATTTGAACCTTCCCACTGTTTACGACCCTGATACATGTAAAAGATGTGGTCACCTATTTCCATCACACTATTCATATCGTGTGTAACTACAATAGTTGTAATGTTGAACTCTGTGGTAATGTCCTTAATTAATTTGTCAATAATAAGTGAAGTCTGTGGATCAAGTCCGGAATTGGGTTCGTCGCAAAAAAGATATTTTGGATTTAAAACAATTGATCTTGCAATACCTACTCTTTTTTTCATTCCTCCGCTGATTTCAGAAGGGTATTTTTTGTTTGCGCCAATCATATTTACCCTATCCAGTACTTCATTTATTTTCTTCATTTTTTCTTTGTGATGAAGTGTAGTAAACATGTCAAGGGGAAATTTAATATTTTCTTCTACGGTCATACTATCAAACAATGCAGACCCTTGAAATAACATTCCTATTTGTTGACGTAATTCTTTCCTTTCATTAACTGAAAGATTTTTCATGATTTGTCCATCAAAGTTAATTTCACCATTATCGGGTATAAATAACCCTACTATGCATTTGAGTAAAACAGTCTTGCCACTTCCACTGGAGCCTATGATAAGATTACATTTACCCGTTTCCATTACTACACTAATGTCTTCTAGTATTGTTTTATCCCCAAAACTTTTCTTTATATTTTTTACTTCAATCATTATTTCGGTTCATTTTCATTTCTCGTTATTTCATTTCTCGTTAGCTCGGTTCCTTGATGGGTCGTGCCCTTCTTTTCATGCTACCATCATCAAAAATATCTAAAGCAATAAAGCAGCAAGTGCATAATCCGCTACAAGTATTAGTATGCAACTAACAACAACTGATGTGGTACTGTTTCTACCAATTTCCAATGCACCACCTGTAACGTAATATCCATAATATGCAGGTACACTGCTAACAATAAATGCAAAAGTGTACGCCTTGGCTAAGGCAAACCCAACATTGTATGCTTTAAAGTTAGAGCGAAGACCAATGTCAAAAATATCTGCGGCTACTATTCCTGATGCATTTGCTGCCATTCTTCCTCCCCAAATGCCAAGAAATGCTGATAAGGCTATCAGACAAGGAATCATTACAAGACCGGCAATTATTTTGGGTAAAACAAGATATGCTTTGGTATTTATTCCCATGATTTCCAATGCATCAATCTGTTCGCTAATGCGCATATTACCCAATTCGCTGGCTATTTTACTACCAACCACACCTGCCAATACAATACTTACAACAGTGGGAGAAAGCTCTAAAATCATACTGTCTCTAACAATTTGACCAATTGTACTTAGGGGAATAAGTGGACTAACTAATTGATAAGCTGTCTGTACACTTGTAACAGCACCAAGAAAAAGGGAAATAATTACCACAATTGGTAATGAACCAACCCCAATTTCCACACATTGATGCATAAACTCTTTCCAATACATCTTCTTATTTTCAGGCCATGTGAACATGCCCTTTAGCATAAGAAGGTATTCACCAAATTTTGAGAAAAACTTCATATTTTATTATGTGTTATGAATTTTGAATGTATAGTTATGAATTTTTCGCAACACGAAATATTGGCAATTTTACTTCTTATTGTTTTTTCTTTCCTTTCCACCATGAACTTTTCTTAACTTCTACGGCAGTATCAGTTTTTGATTTTACCTGTGCATCTATTACTGCTATTAAGGCCATATTAATTATACTTCTTACACTACTCCCCAGTTGCAATACGTGAACAGGTTTCTTTAAACCAAGCAAAATTGGACCTATTGCATCAGCACCGCCAACTTCTTTCAATAGGTTGTATGCAATATTGCCTGCCGAAAGGTTAGGGAAAATCAAAGTATTTACATCATAATTTACCAATTCGCTAAATGGGTAATTGTCTTGTAAAATTTCTTTATTAAATGCAAGGCTTACCTGCATTTCTCCGTCCACTACCAGATCCGGACTACGTTGTTTGACTATTTCCCTTGCATTTGCTACTAATTGCGCCTCCGGAGAGTTACTACTTCCAAAGTTAGAATAACTTAACATAGCTATCCTTGGTCTTACATTAAAAGAACGAACCTCTCTTGCTACCATTATTGTTATATCAGCAAGTTCTTCTGCAGTAGGGCTAAAGTTTACGGTGGTGTCTGCCAAAAACAGCGGCCCTTTCTTAGTAATTACAATATACATGCCCGCTATTTTTTTCACATTATCTTCCTGCCCTATTATTTGCAACGCCGGACGAATTGTATCGGGATAGTTTTTTGATAACCCGGAGATCATTGCATCAGCTTCTCCGGTTTCTACCATCATACTGCCGTAGTAGTTACGGTCTTTCATTACTTTTTTGCTTTCGTAAAAATTGACCCCTTTTCTTTTTCTTTTTTCAAAATACAATTCAGCAAAAGTGTTCCTCTTTTCTTCAGCGTCATCGCTTGTAGGGTCAATAATTGGTAACTCGGTTAAATCTATTTTGTTTGTTTGTGCTATTGCACGAATTTTCTTTTCATTACCTAAAAGAATAGGATAAGCAATACCCTCATCGTAAACAATTTGTGCTGCCTTTAGTATTTTAAGATTGTCGGCATCTGCAAATACAACACGCTTAGGATTATTACGTGCTTTGTTGCTCAATATGCGTAACAGCTGATTATCTAATCCCAATCTCTTATTCAGTTCTACCTCATAAGCCTTCCAATCTGTAATGGGGTGTTGGGCAACACCACTTTCCATGGCTGCATGTGCTACGGCCGGGGCTACAGTACTTAACAACCGTGGGTCAAGGGGTTTGGGTATAATATATTCGGGGCCAAATACAATACTTTTTTGGTTGTAAGCCATGTTTACAATATCTGGAACGGGTGTTTTAGCCAATTCTGCCAATGCCTTTACAGCAGCCAGTTTCATAGCCTCGTTTATTTGTGTAGCCCGCACATCTAACGCTCCGCGAAAAATGTAAGGAAAGCCCAACACATTGTTTACCTGATTAGGAAAATCGGTTCTGCCGGTAGCCATAATTATGTCCTTACGTACAGCAATACCGGCCGAATAAGAAATTTCAGGATCGGGGTTGGCCATGGCAAAAACTATTGGGTTTTTTGCCATGCTTTTTATCATTTCAGGTGTAACAACATTACCTACACTTAAGCCAAGAAAAACATCAGCATCCTTCATAGCCTTGGTTAAATTATTGTCAGCACCCTTAACTGCAAATTTTCGTTTTTCGTCTTCTATGTCTGTGCGGCCTGTATGTATTACGCCATCTTTATCAAACATGGTAAAATGATCGGGTCTTGCACCCAAAGACACATACAAACGTACACAAGCCATGGCTGCGGCACCAGCACCGTTTACTACAAAACGAACTTTGTCAATTTTCTTCTTTTGAATTTCAAGTGCGTTTAACAATGCGGCACTACTAATAATGGCAGTACCATGCTGATCGTCGTGCATAACCGGTATGCGAAGCCTTTCACGAAGTTTTTGTTCTATTTCAAAACATTCAGGTGCTTTAATATCTTCCAGGTTGATACCACCAAAAGTTGGTTCGAGTGAGGCTACTATATCAACAAACTTTTGTGGGTCTTTTTCATTTATTTCAATATCAAAAACATCTATGTCGGCAAAAATTTTGAACAACACCCCTTTACCTTCCATTACAGGTTTACTGGCTTCAGGGCCTATATCGCCTAAGCCTAATACAGCAGTACCGTTGGTAATAACACCTACAAGGTTGCCTTTGGCGGTGTATTTGTAAGCATTCTCTTTATTGGCAGCTATTTCCTTGCAGGGCTCTGCAACACCCGGTGAGTAAGCCAACGAAAGGTCACGTTGTGTTTTGGCTTCTTTGGTGGGTACTACTTCTATTTTTCCAGGTCTTCCTTTTGCATGATACTCAAGGGCCTGTTCTCTTCTTAAATCTGTTGGCATATACTAATTAATGCAGCAAACTTACTGATTATTGAAAGAAAGGGAAGGTAGGGTTTAGGGTTTAAAGTTTAGAGTTTACGGTTTGGAGTTGTATTTAACTGATTTGGCAAGTTTAAATATTGCTGGTGACACTTGGGCTAGCTGGGAATGTTTTACCGATACTTTTCCAGGATATTTTTAAAATCAGTATCATCCTTAAGGCTCTCCCAATCGTCATCATTCTCTACAGAAACAACAGAAATTTCTTTTTTGCTTAAACTCATATCTAAATAGAACAAAGCGTCTGTTTTGTTTTTTAATAAAGCATACACACATGCCAAATTATAGCAATGGCCACCTAACTCAAATGCTTTTTTCGATTTTTCGAGTGCTTCAATTAATAATTCTTCCGCCTCTTTCCCTTCTTTTGTCTGTGCCAATTTTCCAAAAGAAGTACCCCAGTTGTTATAGGCATCGTGTTTGTCTGGTTTTATTTCAATAGCCTTTTGGTATTTCTCAAATGATTGATGGTACAATTCTTCCGCTTCTTTCCTTTCTTTGGTCTGTGCCAATTTTCCTAAATAAGTACCCCAGTTGTTATAGGCTTCGTGATAGTCTGGTTTTATTTCAATAGCCTTTTGGAATTTCTCAAATGATTGATGGTACAATTCTTCCGCTTCTTTCCCTTCTTTGGTCTGTGCCAAATTTCCTAAAAAAGTACCCCAGTTGTTATAGGGTTCGTGGTTGTCTGGTTTTATGTCAATAGCCTTTTGGTATTTCTCAAATGATTGGTGGTAAAATTTTTCCGCTACTGCCCCTTCCTTGGTCATTGCCAAATATCCTAAATAAGTACCCAAGTTGTTATAGGCTTCATGGTTGTCTGGTTTTATTTCAATCGCCTTTTGGAATTTCGCAAATGCTTGATGGTACAATTGTTCCGCTGCTGCCCCTTCTTTGGTCTTTGCCAAATCTCCTAAATAAGTACCCCAGTTGTAATAGGCTTCGCGGTTGTCTATTTTTATTTCAATCGCCTTTTGGAATTTCTCAAATGCTTGATGGTACAATTGTTCCGCTGCTGCCCCTTCTTTGGTCTTTGCCAAATTTCCTAAATCAGTACCCCAATTGATATAGGCTTGGTGGTTTTCTGGTTTTATTTCAATAGACTTTTGGAATTCCTCAAATGATTGATGGTACAATTCTTCCGCTTCTTTCCCTTCTTTGGTCTTTGCCAAATTTCCTAAATCAGTACCCCAGTTGTTATAGGCTACGTTGTAATCTGGTTTTATTTCAATCGCCTTTTGGTATTTCTCAAAAGATTGATGGTACAATTCTTCGGCTTCTTTCCCTTGTTTGGTCTCTGCCAAATTTCCTAAAGTAGTACCCCAGTTGTTATAGGCTACGTAGTAGTCTGGTTTTATTTCAATCGCCTTTTCGTATTTCTCAAAACATTGATGGTACAATTCTTCCACCTCTTTCTCTTGCTTGTTCTCTGCCAATTTGCCTAAAGTAATACCCCAATTGAAGAAAGCGGTTTCATTCCTTAAATCAAGAGTACAAGATTTTTCAAACTGAATATTGGCTGCTTCAAAATTATTAGCATAAAATAATTGTACGCCTTCCTGAAAATGGGTATTAGCCAGTTTCCTGTTTATCTCTAATTCCTCTTTTGACAGTATTTCCCAAATTGGGTTATCATCCTCAACCAAATTATAGAATTGGGCATAGTGAAAGGATATGAATAAATCATTGGTTAAGCTCTCTGTTAATACGGGTAATTTTTCTCCATAAGCATGTTCAGGTTTATAAGGTATTTTGGCAATGTCAAAGTAGTTTACCAATTTACATTCATCCAATAAATATGCTTCCTTAAACAATTCTTCAAATTTGAGGGTGTACTTATTAATCCAAAATCCCAAGTCTGCAGAGTTTTGGTTGTCTATTCTGGAAGGCAAAGGCAATACCCGTAAATCCCTGAAATCATTGGAATCAAAACGATAATTGATACTTTGCTTTGCAACATCAAAAACACCTTCAAGGTTTTGCGAGTTTAATGCAAATACAACGATTAGGATTTGCGGCATTAGCATGGTACATACGCCACCTGTATCTGATAACCCTGTCCGGGAGTCTATTAAAATGTAATCGTATTGGGTTTCAAGGTATTGGGCAAAAGTCCTAAAGAAAGAGGGCGATTCTTTATAAAAAGCTATCCAATCAATTTGATTTAGCTTGTGGGTGTAATCTGAATCAAATTTACCAGCCGTAATTATATCAAGCTTGTATTCGCTCCTATCTATTTTAATACCATTTTGAATGTATTGATGGAGATTGTTAGTAAGGAATTCAACATATGCTACTTCATTATTTGCACTTTCCTTTTTAGTTTCTGCTATTACATCAGTCATTAAATCAACAAAGCCGTTTACTTCTTTTGGCTTAGTTTGTTTAAAAAAATTATGCAGGCCCGGTGCTTCCAAATCCCAATCAATTAACAGTACTTTTTTATTTTGCTTTGCTATCAGGCACGCAATGTTTACTAATGACATGGTTCGGCCAACGCCACCTTTGTAAGAGTAAAACGTAATTGTTTTACCGACTTTCTCTGTATTATTTTGTTCAGTTTTCACTATTTTGTCAATATTGGTAAACGTTTGGCTTCACTTTCATTTTCTTTTGTTTTTTGTTCCTTTATCCATGCCCTAATCTCATCGTCAGAGGGGGTTTCAATATCAACGCATATTTCGCGAAATTTTATATCCTTATTTAGTAATCTAAAATTTGAATACAAGATGTTATATACATTGTCTTTAAATGTTTCAAAAGTAGAACTTGTCGTATTATTGAGTACATGATGTCGAAACTTTTTTATGTCCTTCCCGTTTTTTTTGCTCATGCAGTCGGGAAAATCGTCGGCTGACCCCCTGTCTATAATTGGTAGAATAAAACAATAGTTTGGGGCAGCCGTTTCCCTGATTTTTCTTTCTACTTGTATTGCACGAAAAAGTTCTTTTGCACACCAAAGATTATCTTCATGTAAATAGCTATTGTGGTAAATAGGAATGAAGAAATAAGAATCCAGAATACCGAGATAAATTTTTTCATCAAATTCTTCTCCCCAATTTATAGAATCGTCATCAAAAAACACCTTTGAAATGTTTGTTACCTTTGCAGCCTCAGATTCAATGATTGCTTTAAATTTTTTAACAAATTTCTCATCCCCAAAATTTCTGCGATAACTTATAAAACTTGAATAGCTATAACTCATTTTATAAATATTTGTTCTGTAATATTACAAATTCAATAATACAGAATCAAATTATTTTTATTTACATGGTAAAGTGTAATTTTCTGCTTGGTTATTCTCTCTCGATATGAAATAAAATGTAAAAAATGATTACTTTATCAAAAAATGAGAATATATTTCCTATAACATTCCTTTCTACCCGTTCGGAATATACACATCAAAAGTTGCACCTTCATTTAATTGGCTTGTAGCGGTAATGAAGCCGTTGTGGTTTTCTACAATTTTTTTTACAATGGCTAACCCAATACCTGTACCTGATATTTTTTGCTTGTCGTGCAGACGCTGAAAGACTTCAAAAATGCGATCTTTATATTGTGGCTCAAAGCCTATACCATTGTCAGTAATGCTGATGTGACAATATTCTTTTTCAGGGTTCAGGGGTAAACTATTTGTCTGGGCATAGGTTGTAATTGAACTTGTTATTTTGATATGAGGTGGAACGTCAGGATTTGAAAATTTCAATGCATTGCCAACAAGGTTGTGCATGAGTTGTCTAAACTGAAATTGGATAACCAACGCTGAACACATTTCGCCAATTTCTATGATGGCATTTTTTGATTCTATAGTCTCCTGAAATTCTGACTTCACTTGTTCTACTATTATCCCCAAATCAATAATTTCAAATTTTCGCTCTGCAATTGTTGTACGTGAATAAGCCAATAAGTCTGCAATAAGTGTTTGCATGCGATTAGCTGCATTGTTTATTTTTTCAAAATAAATAATGCCTTTATCTGTCATGCCTTGCTGTTCAGTGGTAAGAATGCGGGAAGAGAAGTTTTGTATTTGACGTAATGGTTCCTGCAAATCATGACTGGAGATGTAAGTGAATGATTCTAGTTCTTTGTTTACAATGCTTAATTCGGCTGCTCGTTTTTCTTTTTCTTCATTTTGAAAAGCAAGTTCTTTGTTGGCAATACTTAATTCATTTGCTCTATTTTCTTTTTCTTCATTTTGAAAAAGAAGTTCTTTGTTTGCAATGATTAATTCTGCGGCTCTTTTTTCTTTTTCTTTATTTTGAAAAGCTAGTTCTTTGTTAGCAATGATTAATTCTGCTGCCCTATTTTCTTTTTCATTATTTTGAAAAGCAAGTTCTTTATTGGCAATGTTTAATTCCGCTGCTCTTTTTTCTTTTTCTTCATTTTGAAAAATGAGTTCTTTGTTTGCAATGATTAATTCCTTTGCTCTTTTTTCTTTTTCATTCTTTTTTTCAATAAGTAATTTGTTTGTTAATTGTAACTCATTTTTACTACGAACTAAATTTAGTTTTAGTAAATCTGATGTTCTTAGTTCCTTAATGATTTTTATATAAGATGTTACAAGAATCAAAATGGATCCTATAATTAAAAAAATAGTTAACAACGGTGTAAGTGATGCTGATTTATTCATTGAAGAGGTTCTGCTCTGCAATAATGTTTCTTCTTCTTTTTCCATCACTGCAATATGGTTTACCACATCGCTCATTAATTCTCTTCCTTTTAGAAATCTTTGAGTACTTAATGTTGAAATTTTAGCATCGTTCAACATTTTTTGGAGATAATCTAATCTATTAAAAACAATGGTTCTCAATATTAGAGCATTTTGTTTCTGCGATAAATTGTCATTGGTGAGGCTTTTAATATTATTAAGATGTAAGGTTAGTGCGACCCTTGAAGAATCAACAAGAGGAATAAAAGCAGAGTCTTTTGTAAAAATGTATCCCCGTTGGCTAGATTCTACCTCCTGAAGAATGGAAAGTGTTTTATTGAGTTCTAATTTTATTTTTTGTGTATGATTTACTAATACAGATTCATCAATCAGGTTTCTAATTCTTAGATAAGAAAAAAGGGATAGTAACATCAACGCAGTGATCGCGATAAGAAAAACAATTTTAACCCGGGTATGTTTTTCTTTTTTTATCATTTTTTATATGGATTATGAAATTGCTAAGAGAAATTTTTCTTTTGGAAGTTGTTGGTTTTTCTCCCAAAAATTAAGGGATAATACAGTTTCAATTGTTTTCTTTAAAAGTTGGTGAGAATTGGGTTTGCAGATATAGCAATTTGCACCTAATGTATAAGTTGTTTCCACTGCATTGGGATAAGCAGAGGTAGAGAATATTACTACGGGAATATTTTTAAGCTTTGGCGTTTCCCTGATTTCTTTTAAACATTCTATACCATTTTTTCGAGGCATATTAAGGTCCAAAAAGATAACGTGTGGTGGTGGTGGATCGCTAACGGTTTCAGACAAAGTGTTCATTAACTCTGCTCCGTCTTTTACTATGGTTAGTTCTGTCTGTATGTTTATCTCTTTAAGTGCTTCCTCAAAGAATTCTCTGTCATCATCATCGTCATCAGCAAGAAATATTGTTTTCATTTTAGATTGAAATATAATAGAAATTTTACAACTAAAGAACTAATAATTGGATAACTACCCCCTACAAGTTGTCCTGTTTATTTGGCCCATCGCTAGAGTAATGTAATCGGAAAAGAGGATAGTCAATTATGTTACTTTAATTAACCTTAGTATTGAAAAGGCAGAGTTTAATTTTTATTTGTTTTAGAAAAAGAGTTTAGTGTTTTATTAAAATAATTGATTTTAAAAAAAACACCATTCTATCAAAGATATGATAACATAAATGCTTTTATGGCAAGAATATTAAAGTTAACTAACTAAACGGGCCTGTAGATACACTTTATACATATTGAACTAGGGTTGGTTCTTGCAATAGAACATTAAGTATATAATAATAACTCTAAATCCATAACCCATAACTCTACCATCACTTCTTTTTCATTTCCATATAATCAAACACCAAATTGCATAAGGCATTTACACCGGTTTTAAATGAGCTGTCGTCTATTATAAATTTTGGTGTATGATGTGGAGCTGCATTCTTTGGGTCGGTTCCTTTAGGTAATCCGCCAAGAAAAAAATATAAACCGGGTATTTTTTTAGCAAAGAAGGAAAAATCTTCGGAGCCTGTAATGGCAGACATGAGTTGCACATTATCCATTCCTGCTACTTTTTGTAAAGTGGGCAGCATTGCATTTGTAAGTTCTACGTTGTTATAAGTAACCGGATAATGCACTGAATAAGGTACAAAAACCTGTGCTGTAGCACCTGCTGCCTCTGCTGTTTTTGTTGCAATCTGTCTGATGCGTTCGAAGATGAGTTTTTCATCAGCATCAGTAAATGTTCTGACTGTTCCCTGCATTTCTACATCTTCAGATATAATATTAAAGCGGTTGCCTCCATTAATAGAACCAACTGTTACCACTGCCGGATTTTCTGTAAGATCTACATTACGGCTAACAATAGTTTGAAGACTGTTTATGATTTCTGCAGCTACTACAATTGGGTCAACTGATTTCCATGGGGTAGAACCGTGTGAAGGCTTTCCTGTTACTATAATTTTAAAATCGCAGGCACCGGCCATAGAACCTGCGGGACGGTAGCCTATTTTACCTGATTCTAATTGTGCCCGCATGTGCAAACCAAATATAACATCAACTTTAGGATTTTCTAAAACTCCCTCCTTTACCATCAATTGTGCTCCAAATTCTTCACCCTTGGGTGCGCCTTCTTCGGCAGGTTGAAAAATAAATTTTACTGTTCCTCTCAGATCCTTTTTCATACCCGACAAAATTTCTGCTACACCCATCAGTATTGCTACGTGTCCATCATGTCCACAGGCATGCATTACATCTGTTTCTTTTCCGTTGTAGGTGGTTTTTACTTTAGAACAAAATGGCAAATCATTTTTCTCGGTTACAGGCAGTGCATCCATATCTGCCCGCAAAGCAACTACAGGACCCGGTTTATCACCTTTTAATATACCAACAACACCTGTAACTGCAACACCGGTTCTAACTTCAATACCCAATGATTGCAGATGTTGGGCAACAATGGCAGCAGTTCTAACCTCTCTGTTAGCCAATTCAGGATGTTGATGGAAATTATGCCTCCATTCAATAACTTTTTGTTCTATTTTATCAGCATTTTTACTGATGATTTCTTTGAAATTATTTTGTGTGTAAGCTAAATGACAGCATAGCAGTAATGGGAGGAGTGTTGTTAGTTTCATTTTTATGTTTTTGATGCAGTAGGAGTTATCCATTTTTAAAAACCTTAACATTGTTCAATGCCAACTGGATATTAAAAAATTATACTTTAAATTGTTGTAAATATAATTGTTTTAGTTTTTGGTTTTCATTCCTTAATGGCGACTCGTTTTATTAATACTTAAAGTATGGTCTATTTATTTAACATTGCTATTTACTATTCGTTTAGGTGGAAAAAACATTTTTTCTACCTTTGCCCACTTATAAAATTCAAAGCAACAATTGATTTTAATGTTTTTTTTAAATAATAATTTAATTATAAAATAAACTGACATAACGTATGTATCAAAGAACCTTTTTAATGATCTCGTCTTGTTTGTACAGTCTTGTAGTTTTATCACAGCCCAATACTAAGGCTGTGACTATAACTCCACAACAAGCACCGCTACCTCAACCTGTATATGCCTACAAAAAACTAAATCCACAGTTGCAGTATGCGTTTATTATTAATAAGCCTACAAAAGTTCATCCGCAGGAAGGTGATCAGGTAATGCTGAATATGCAATCGGTTTGCAACAACAGGTTGATGTACAATACTGCACAGGCTTTTAAAGGGAAACCTGCTATATATGGTGTAGCAAAGCCCTCTTTTAAAGGAGATTTAATAGAGGCTATTATGGAAATGACAGCCGGAGACAGCATAGTATGTTTGGTAGATGCCGATGCATTATTTAAAAATTCAAAAAGTAAAAAACCAGATTTTATAAAGTCGGGAGATAAAATGCAGTATTTCATAAAGCTTGTTTCTATAAAACCAAAAGAAGAGGTTCAGAAGGAACAACAGGCTAATTTTATGAAGCAAATGAAAGAACAGCAAGCTAAACAAGTTGCTGCTGCTGCAAAGCAAATGGTGATAGATGATAAAGCTTTGAAGGCTTACTTTGCCAGTAAAAAAATAACTCCCATTAAAACTCCTTCGGGTTTGTATTATACTGTAAAGGAAGAAGGTAGTGGCGAGAAGCCGGTAACCGGTGATAATGTAACTATGAATTATACCGGAACCCTACTCGATGGAACCAAATTTGACAGCAATGAAGACACTGCATTTAAACACGTACAACCATTTGAATTTGTATTAGGAAAAGGGGCTGTAATTAAAGGTTGGGATGAAGGAATTGCATTATTAAAAACCGGAAGTAAAGCAACACTTTATATTCCTTCTCCATTGGCTTATGGCCCACAGGCAAGGCCGGGTGGTGGTGCTAATCCAAAAGGAATACCTGCCAATTCTATCCTGTTGTTTGATGTTCAGGTGGTAAGCAGTAAAC
The DNA here is from genome assembly GCA_043736115.1 of Segetibacter sp. Classification (GTDB taxonomy): domain Bacteria; phylum Bacteroidota; class Bacteroidia; order Chitinophagales; family Chitinophagaceae; genus Segetibacter. Next base: position 22,051 of record JAYTDC010000077.1, read on the forward strand.
ATACCGAACCAACAAAGCCGGCTATTGTGCCGGCAACAAAGGTTGATTCTTCTATTAATAAAGCTATAATTGAAAAAATGAAAGCTGAAAAATTAGATTCATTAAAAGCACCTGTAGAGGAATCAATAAAAGCGGAGCATAGAGATGCTTCAGGCAAGCCTGAATAAGTGGTTTAAGCTAGTTTGGGTATAAAATTTTAATCCGGTTGTATTAAATGCAACCGGATTTTTATTTCTTTAATATTTAATTCAAAAAGCATAGATTTTATTCTTATGCCTAATATTTTTGTATAAATAAGTACCTCTTTGTCAACGAGAGAAAAGTTTTCCCAATGATGGAAAAGAAATGATATTTTTTAATAAAAATTTGAAGTTTAAAGTTTTTTTTAAAACTATAGAATTATTGTAAATAATTGATTACCAAGATATTGTATTTAAATCAACTCTTTTTGCCTTAATTAAAAATTAAAATGGTTTTAATTTTGATTTACTTTTTAAGTTCTAATTAATAAAATCCAATTATCATGAAAAAACTTTATCCAATCCTATTTTCTTTGTTTCTAGCAGTTTCCTTAACAACTAATGCACAAATAGCCGCTAGTAATTGCAATAGCAGCCTGTATTCTATTACCAATGAATATTTTGGGGGTTTTGAGGCAGGAGGAGATAATATTTCATCAGAATCTGCTGGTTCAGATTTACACCCTAGGTTACCTAGAAATGGCTCTTACCAAATTGTGAACAATGTAAAGCAACTTGGTGGTGGTGGTTATCTTAATATACAACCACAGACCGGAAACAGCTTTTTTGCAGCACATACCAGCACTACCACAACAGATAGAATATGGTACAGCAATATGGCTGTTATACCGGGAGAAACGTATAATTTTTGTGTAAGTGTAACCTTATTAAAAAATCTTGGCGATGGGGCAAATTTCATTGTAGGACTCTATGCTGATGGTGAAGAAATTGGCAGGGGAAGAGTAACTTTTGATTGGACAGAAGTATGCGGTAGTTTTACCGTACCACAAGGTGTGTATTGTATGGAGTTATCAGTACGTGATCCCAAAAAAGGGCTTTTCTTTTTGGCTATGGACGATATTAAAATGACTAATGCGAACCCATTTTTAGGCGATAAAAATACCCATCAAAAGAGCCTTAATCAAAGCAGCCAGATAAAAATGTATCCCAATCCGGCAAATAATAATGTTACCTTAAATATACCCGCAACAAAAAATACAACTGCTCAAATTTCCATTGTAGATGTATCTGGTAAAATTGTTTTTAAGACCACAACAATGTTAAGTGCAGGCAACACCATTAAACAAATACAGGAAATAGCAAAACTGGCTATCGGAATATACTATGTAAGCATGAATGTAGATGGACAAATTACGAATCAAAAATTGATTGTTGCACACTAAACCGCCTATACTAATAGTTCATATAAACCTAAAAAAAAGCTACCCATAAACGGTAGCTTTTTTTATAAGAAATATCCATTTCAAAATATTCACTTACACAAACAACGCTTTCAATTCACTCGCATCATCGGGTTTCATTTTGCCGGCAAGGATAAGTCGAAGTTGCCTTCTGCGTAGTGCGCCATCGAATAATTTTATTTCTTCAGGAGTTTCGGGAATAAGTTGTGGTACGGGGCGGGGTTTGTTGTATGGGTCAAGGGCTACAAAAGTAAAATAGGCTTCGTTGCTTTCGTATTTGTATTGGTGCAACAGGTCTTCGCCCCAAACTTTTATGTGTATTTCCATAGAGGTAGTAAAAGCCCGGGAAACCTTTGCTTCTATGTGTACCACATTGCCTAGCTTAATCGGATTCTTAAAACTTAGGTTGTCTACACTTGCAGTCATACTTGGAAAATTGCAATGCTTGCCCGCTGCAATGCCTGCGGCAATATCCATCCAATACATCAATCGGCCACCCATAAGGTTACCAAAGGTGTTGGTATCGTTTGGGAGCACTATTTCATTCATTATGGTAAAGCTATCTGACGGTTTCTTGGGCTCCATTTGTAGTGTTATTTTCGGCAAAAGTAGGGGAGAAAAAGAGCTAATGAAAAGTTTTGGTGATTTGTGCCAGGAAATGTTGAATGTTGATGAAAATATTCATTGTTTTAAATCTAGTGGGAATGCTTAAAATGCAGCTATATTTAACAATAAACAATCTTAGTTAGGGGTTAAATATTTGTTGGAAAAGATGAATAAGGATTTGGCGCTGCATATAGCCGGGATTGTAGTGGAAAGACCGGAATGAAACGCAGTGTAATGAGGACTTGGAACGTAAAGCCCGAAACAATTGCAGAGAAATGAACAAATGTTGCTGCTTCTGCATATTAGAAATGAATAATTGAAGACATAATTTTTTACTCTAAACACCCTTTCCGATATTCGCACTGAATTTGCCATTATGAATATTTCTTTCGATAATACCCAAAATGCGTTTGCTTACAAGTCTGATAAGGAATTGAAACGTGCTAAGTTTTTGTTTTCATCTATGGGATATCAGTGGGTGGTGGATGCAGGTGTGCGGATTACCCCCTTTTTTATGAAACTCGGCTTGCCCATAAAAAGCCTTGTTAGAAATACCATTTTCAAACAATTTGTTGGAGGAGAAACCCTTGAAGAAACCAAAGCTGTAGCAGATGTTCTAAGCCGTTTTGATGTGCAGGTGATTTTGGATTATGGTGTAGAAGGCAAGGAAGGCGAGGATAGTTTTGATAATGCTACAGAAGAATTTATTAAAGTGGTAGAATATGCCGCATTGCAGCCTAATATACCTTTCATAAGTATAAAGGTTACCGGCCTTGCCCGTTTTGGGTTGTTGGAAACCCTACATGAAGCTCCAAGATTACGATCGGGCATACATGATGATGAAATAGAAAAAGAAGAGTGGGAAAGGGTGAAAGACAGGATGTATCAAATATGTAGCATTGCTGCAGAAAAAAATATTGGTGTATTGGTAGATGCTGAAGAAAGTTGGATACAAGACCCGGTTGACCGACTTACAATGGAGATGATGGAGGAGTTTAATAAAGAAAAGGCTATTGTTTACAATACCATACAACTCTATCGTCACGACAGATTTGATTTTCTGAAACTATCGCACCGCATTGCACAGCAGCAAAATTTTGTGTTAGGTGTTAAGTTGGTGCGGGGTGCTTATATGGAAAAGGAACGTAACAGAGCTGCACAACGAGGAGTAAAATCACCTATTCAGGCAAGCAAAGCCGATACGGACAAAGATTATAATGCTTCGGTGGAATTTTGTATTCAGCATATTGATAAAGTTGCGTGTATTGTTGCAAGCCACAACGAAGCAAGTAACATGCTTGCTGCAAGTCTATTGGAGAAAAACGGGCTTTCTTTTAATCACCCTCATATACATTTCTCGCAGTTGTATGGCATGAGCGATCATATAACATTTAACCTTGCAAAAGCAGGTTTTTCTGTCAGCAAATATTTGCCTTTTGGCCCCATAAACGATGTAATCCCTTACCTGATGCGCCGTGCACAGGAAAATAGTAGTGTAAGCGGCCAAACGGGTCGAGAACTGGGATTGATTAACAATGAGATTAAGCGCAGAAAGGGGAAGTGATGTAAACTATTCAATTTTTTTGGTCTTTGGCTTTTGAATCTCTTTGCAAAATTGTTGTGTTATTTTTAATTCCGATTTACTTTATTATCATCAACTAAAAAGCCTGAAAGGCTTTAACTTGAATTTCCGTTGGTGAAACCGGCGGAATAAAATGACCTGTTTTACTTTCAACTTCGGGAGGTACACAATACCAAGCATGCCATTAGTGCAACCCTTTTCAGGGTTGTAATAATTATTGACTTTTACTGCCGTGGGCTTCACCCATGGCTATTCAAATGTTACCCCGTAGGGGTATGCTTTTAAACATTCAATTACCTTACTGTTATGGAATTCATTACTCATTTCAACTTTTGATTAGTTTACGCCAATGCGATTTTTTGCGTTAACTTATAAGTTAGAAAGTTCATTTAGCTTTTTGCTGCTTATGTTAGTTAAGCCGACTGTTTCAATAATTTTATGTCTTTTACTGTAAGTTTGCAACATGCAGCAATATCATCAGCTCCTGACACATATTTTAGAAAATGGAACAGTAAAAACCGACCGGACAGGTACAGGTACTATAAGCGTTTTTGGTTACCAAATGCGTTTTAATCTAAATGAAGGGTTTCCTTTGGTTACTACTAAAAAGCTTCATCTAAAAAGTATTATTTACGAATTGCTTTGGTTTTTGCAAGGCAATACCAATATAAAATACCTGAATGATAACGGCGTAAAAATATGGGA
>JAYTDC010000078.1:0-14240 GCA_043736115.1 Segetibacter sp.
GTTGCTTTGTTCGTTGGCTGTTTGCCAATTAATATCTGTGTAACATTCTTTAGTTGTTACTTTGAAATTTAGTAATGTAACAGGAAGTATAACCGAACAATTGTCAAGGTTGATATTTTGATGAATTTTCAAAAACTTTACTAATACAGTGGACAATGAATCACCAAACCTTTTCTGTTTACATAGCTGTCTCTGACATTGGTGTAATTACATTCTATCTGTAGGCCATTTACTGTTTTGCCCATAGCATAACTGGTATAATTGGCCGTATTATACCCACCTTCAAAATATGGATTAATACCCGGCGATGGTGTTTGAAAGCTTGGTACAGATGGATAGCCTGCATTGGTGAGTAAAGTGCCTAAAGCAAAGGAGCCTCGTAGTAATTGTGCATGTGTGTAATTGTTTACATTATTTGCTACAAGGTTTTGAATTGAGCTATAACCTATGTATTGTACAGTATTCAAAATACTATCGCCGTACCCTAACTCGGCACTGTTCAATAAATAACCAAGCTCCAGTTGCTGTACAGTATGTCCGTGTCCATGCAGGTCAATATAAAATGCTTTACCGCCAAATTGATTCTGTGCAAGTAATGTTGCTGTATCAATAAAATGGTGAAACTCTGTCCATGCTATAGCTGCATCTGAATTGCCGCAGGCACCATCTGCCAGGTTACGATTGCAATCCACCTTTGTACGTTTTAGGTTGCAATAAATAATATGTGGGTGGCAGCCGGTTAAAAAAAATAAACTGGTATCTATTTGTCTGGCTAATTCAATAGTGTTTAAATCTGTTACTAACGTTGGGTTATTGCATATACGGTCAGGTATATTGGTTGGTGAAATATTGCCTCCATGCGCAACAGAAATGACTACAGGCAATTTACCTTGATGATATTCAATATAGTTGTTGGTGCCATAAATGACCTGTGCCGTAGAGCTAAAAGATGAAATTATAAAAAGAATTAAGTAAAATATTTTCATTTGCAAGTACTTATTTTATACCAGTTTTTTATTTTTTTTCTATAAGAGTTTTATTGATGTCCTTAATATTTGCGTATCTTTTGGTAACAAAAAGAACCGATGCTGTTCACAATTTTCAAACTACATTTTAATTAGGAGTTGATCTGATATCGATTTATTAATTGTAAATTTATGTAACCAAAATTTATTGTTATGATAAAACTTCTTGCACTTTTATTTGCAACTACAGTTATTAGCAATACAACCATGTTGTTAGCTCAAACAGCAGGTGATTACAGGTCTGTTACTACAGGTCTTTGGAGAGTTGCTTCTACATGGCAACGATATTCGGGCACTATATGGATAAATGCAACAACACCTCCTACTTTTACAAACGAAAAAATAAACATCAGGATTGGGCACACAGTTACTTCTGATTCTATTGCAAAAGCTGATCAGGTTGTTATAGATAGTGGCGGTACGCTCCATCTTGTTTTTGTCGGGGGAGCTTCAACTCTTACACTACATGATGGTGCAGGATTCGATTTAGTCTGTAACGGATCCTTAATAGTTGATGCAAATACAGTTTTGGAATGGGAAACAGGAACTGAAACTGTAGAATATAAATTTGACTCGCTTACAAACAATGGCGGAATTAGCCCTGTAATAACTTTTGATGGCAGTAGGGCACAAAAAATTAATGGTAGTGGTTATAATACATCAATGGTTTTAAACAACTCAAAAAATTTGGAAATAACAGGAACACAATCATATGGTTCAGTGAATTTTATTAATGGAAAAATACTTGTGACAGGTAATGGCAATTTTGTAGCAACAGAATATGGAAAAACCTTTACAGGGCAAAGTTCCTCAAGGTTTATAGATGGAAAAGTTGATTGTATCATTTATACTGGTGTGCCGATTACTTTTTCCCTTCCATTAGGTAAAGGAAATGAATACCTGCCAGTCGTTTTTACTGTGAAGCAGGATACAAGCACATCACCCAGTATAGAAACGCACTTTGTTTTTACTATTAAGGATAGTGCCCCTGCTGCTCGTACATTGCCCGCTACACTTAATAAGGTTTCATCGGTAAGATATTTTAATATTTTTCGACAGGCTTCCGCTTCAACTATCTTAAGTGCTTCTTTGCAACTACCTTATACGGCTAATGATGGTGTAAGTGACACCCTCAAACTTAGAATTGCCAGAGGTGTTGGAACGCAATGGGTAAATCTGGGTGGTACAGGTAAGGGGTTGCCTGTGGGAAGTATCACTACTTCCGCAAATTTTACTTCTTTTGGCGATTTTGTTTTGGCAAATGCTGTGGGTGGGGGAAACACTTTGCCATTGCATATCACAGACTTTCGTGCTAACGTAAAAGGGAATACTATACAGCTACAATGGAGAGTGAACAACCAGTCTGACATTAGCCATTATATACTGGAAAGGAACAATGGTAAAGACAACGGGGAGCAACTCACTATGATTACTAAACATACAGATGCAGTTTATAGTTACATAGATAAAAATACCCATGGTTCTACAACTTATCAATACCGTTTAAAAGAAGTTTATAAAGATAACAATTGGATGTATAGTAAAATAGTTGCCGTAAAATTTGCCGAAAATACGGCAATGCATATTGAAGCAATGTACCCCAATCCTGCAATTAGTCTTGTACATTTTACGGTAGCTTCAGCTAAAGATGATAACATTGATGTTAAGGTAACAGATATACGTGGTAAGTTGTTAATTATAAAGAAAGCTACATGCAATCAACCTGAAATACTCGAATTAAGCAAATTGCAGAGAGCAAACTATTTCCTTACAATTGTAAACAAAAGAACCGGAGAAAATTTAGTGAAAGAAATTGTGAAAGAATAACTTCTTTACAAACATCTGTTTCTAAATTTTTCAAATCAGGGTTTGCAGTTACAATGTAAGCCCTGATTTATTTCCTGCAATAAACATCTGAAGATTCTACAGGATATTTCTCATCAAGATTTACGTTGTTGAAACTTTTCTTATTGCCCCATGAAAATATTTTTTCAAAGAAGGGAAGCAATTTATTCTCCTTAATTTTTTCCAGAAAATAAACCTCATGCTCTTTTTCTTTTATACCCATTTCATATAAGACTTCATCATGGTCTTTTATGCCCAATCCATTAAAGTACTGCTTCATCCTAAAGTATTCACATACATTTCCGCTTTCTAAACTTCCTGCAAAATAAAATGGCATAAACCAGCCAATAATGTAACAACTAAAAGAAATGATTTTACCAATGATGTGAAACCTTAACTCATGCAATCTGGAAACAGGGATATCATAAGTTTGCATGATGGTCAGCACTTCTTTACGATGATTCCATTCGTCTGACTCAATTTGCCTGATTGCAATTTTCTCAATTTCATTTTTTACTGAACCTACGTGGCCCTGATAAGCAAATGCAGCAGCTTTCTCGGCAGAATAAGCCCGTTGCAAAAGGTCAACTAATTTTGGGTGATTGAGTTTCAAAGTATTGTATTAATAGGGTGCAAATATATCAACAACTATCATTACCTATCAATGGTTACTACATCATTCAATTTAGGAATGTTTGCATCCCAACCATAGACTTCTTTTATTTTATTTTTCAATCCCTCTGCACCTTCCGTTTCTCCATGTATAAGGTAGATTTGCTCTGGTTTTTTATCAAGTTCAGCTAACCAATCAGTTAAACCCTTTTGGTCTGCATGTGAGGATAAGCCATCAATATTTTCAACCCTTGCCCTTACGGGAAAATATTTACCGTAGAGTTTAATTTCTTTTGCACCTTCCAGCAAATTCCTTCCTCTGGTACCTTCTGCCTGATACCCTACCAATAAAATGGTAGCTGTAGGTTTGCCTACATATTGAACAAGATAAGTAAGTACCCTACCACCCGATGCCATACCACTACCGGCAATTATTATTTTTGAATGACCTGCTTCTGCAAGTTTATAAGTCTCTTGTATTGTTTCAATAAGCTTTATGTCTTTGCACATTTCTTTTGATTCTTCCAGTGATAATTTATGCCAGGATAAGTTATTTTCAAATACAGCTAATGCTTTACTTCCCATTGGGCTATCCATATATACCGGTATATTTGGAATAGTTCCATTCATTTTTAGTTTCCATATTATGTACATGAGCACTTGTGTTCGCTCAACTGCAAAACTTGGAATTATAACTGTACCTTTTTCATTTGCTGCCCTGGTTATGATTGCTGTCAGATGTTCTTCTGAATCTTCAGGATGAAGTCGGTTGCCATAAGTTGATTCCATCAAAACAACATCTGCATGTTGTGGTTTTTTTGGTGGAAACAATAATACATCTTCCTCTCTGCCAATATCACCTGAAAAAACAATTGTTTTTGATCCAATCTTTAGTTCAATAAATGTAGCACCAATTATGTGACCATTGTATTGATACCGGCAGTGTATATCTTCGCTAATCTCTATCCAGGTATCCAAGGGTTTAGATTCAAATAACGGCAGTGTTTTGTCAACATCTTTCATATCATACAGTGGCAATGCCGGATGGTGTTTTGAGAACCCTTCTGCATTGGCCCTTTTGGCATCCTCTTCCTGAATTTTAGCACTGTCCTGTAAAATTATTTTTGTTATTTCCATTGTGGGTGCTGTGCCCCATATTTTACCTGCAAATCCATCTTTTACCAATCTGGGCAAGTATCCTGTATGGTCAAGATGGCCATGAGTTAGCAATACTACATCAACCTTTGTTACATCTATGGGCAGCGGGTTCCAGTTTGTTTCTCTTAGTTGTTTTAATCCTTGAAACAAACCACAATCAACAAGTATATTTTTTCGAGGTGTTTGTATATAATATTTTGATCCGGTTACTGTACCTGCGGCTCCCAAAAACTGCATATTAATTGAGGAGGTATTGTCTTGCATAAATATTTATATTGAAAATTTTATGAGGTAATAATTATTTGACTGTATTTATGTGCCTGCATAATTGAAGAATCTCTTGTACAGCTACATCTAAACGTGTAGATTTTAATCCGGCATCAGTTAGTAAATGAGGATGATCCCGTAATTCTAAACAGAGTACAATATTTTTATTAAGCAAGAATTGTTTTTCATTTCGGGTCAATGATGTTAAGCAGGTTATTGGATATAACCCAAGTTTATCAATTTGTTCCCTTAGGCTTCCTTTTGCAGGGTAATCCCATCCTAATAATTTTAAACCTGCACAATTGCCATATTGTATTGCATCGTTTGAAAAACGAGTGTTGGTTACAACACATCCGTGATAAGTGGACTTATCTCCTTTAGCAGCATTCTCAATCCATTTGGCTTCTACGTCTTTAAATCTTGAATGTATGTAAAGGGGAATTTTTACATCGCAAATAATTCCTTGTTGGTTGTGATATTTACATTCTATCATCAATTGGGTATTTGAAATACGAGCAATTACATCTACCTCATGTTGTACACATTTGCCCTGAACAATTATTGAAACTTTTGTGCTGTAACCTTGATGTTTAAATATTTCACCAATAAATTTTTCAAATGGATAGCCTGATGGGCCTAATTCCATTATGGCTGTTTTGAGATGATATTTTGCCGCTAAGTTTCGTGAACTGTTTTTTAGAATGTTGAATGCTGCTTTATAGATATTCTTTGTTGTAATGCCGTGAAATAATTTAGATGAAACTCCTTCAATTACTTCTTCTATCTGATTGTGATTGGCCCCTGCCTTTTGTAATGATTTGCGAAGTTTAGCTGTGGAAAACATTACTTGTTGACCAGATGCTTTAATTATTGGTATATCAACATTCATATTACCTATAAATTTGTGTTGAAAGTTACTCTTTATTGAATCAAAAATGAATAAATTCAATTTGAAAAATTTCTATATGCCTTTTTCATAATTTTTTTCAATGGCATAAAACAATAAGCAGGGTTATTTGTTACATGACTAATGAAAAATGTTAAAAAAGAACATTTGCCAACCAAAATATGCCCCGTTTGTATTCTGCCATTTACCTGGAGAAAGAAATGGGAGAAAAATTGGAATGACGTTAAATATTGTAGTGACAAATGCAGAATGCATAAATAACTAACTAATAAATCTACACAATTATTAATTCATATTCTAAGGTGACTAAATCTATTATTTGGTTTAAATCAAATTTACGGCTGCATGATAATGAAACACTTACCCGTGCAGTGCAGACAAGCGATATAGTAATACCTGTTTATTGTTTTGATGATGATCATTTTACTACAACAAAATTTGGATTTAATAAAACCGGATCATTCAGGGTAAAGTTCTTATTGGAAGCCTTAAGCAATCTGGATAAAAATCTTCGTACAGTAGGTTCGGGTCTCATGACTGTAAAAGGTAAACCCGAAGAAATATTACCTTCTCTTGCTTTATTTTTCGATGCTAATAAAATATTTTCTCAAACAGAATTTTGTTTTGAAGAAGTTCAAAAGTTGGCACTTGTAAAAGAATCTTTAAGCAAAGTTAATTGTGAATTAATAACAATAGGAAATAATGAATTGTTTCATGTTGATGACTTGCCCTTTCAGGTAAATGTTATTCCTGAAATATTTACAAATTTTAGAAAACAAACGGAAAAGCACTCTAATGTACGGGCTATATTTGAAGCACCCGCCTTTATTAAATCACCGCAATTGCCAGTTTTGGAATTACCTTTATTGAGTAACTTATCCAGTAGTGCAATAGTTGAGGATTGCAGAATGGCAATCAAATTCGTAGGAGGTGAAACAGCAGCATTACAAAGACTCCATTATTATTTGTTTGAATCAGGTTTTGTAGCACATTATAAGCAAACAAGAAATGAGATGGTTGGAGAAAACTACTCAACAAAATTTTCACCCTGGTTAGCTTTAGGATGCTTATCACCCAGAAAAATTTATTTTGAAATTAAAAAATTTGAGGATCAATTTGTAGCAAATGAATCTACTTACTGGGTCATTTTTGAATTACTTTGGAGAGATTATTTTAGATTCATGATGATGAAACATGGCAATAAATTTTTCCTTTCAAAAGGTATAAGAGGTAAATTACAAAGTTTTGTAATTCGCAATCAACAGAAAGATCTCAATGACTGGATATCTGGTAATACAGGTGTTGATTTTGTTGATGCAAACATGATTGAACTAAAGCTTACGGGATTTATGAGTAACAGAGGACGTCAAAATGTTGCAAGTTATTTGTGTAATGACCTTAAAGTTCATTGGCGTTTAGGAGTAGCATATTTTGAGGAGCAACTAATTGATTACGATGTGTGCAGCAATTGGGGTAACTGGGCATACGTAGCAGGTGTAGGTAACGACCCAAGAGAAAACAGGTATTTTAATATTGATAAACAAGCTGCCGTTTATGACAGCAACAAATCGTTTAGAAATTTATGGCTACAGAAAATTTAACCTGTCAGTATAGTGATCTGCCATCACCTATGGCCTATATGGAAATTAAAAATGAAGCGATTAAAAAAGAAGAAAAAATTTCCGTTTTCTCACCTATCAATCTTGACAGAATCATAGAAATGGCCTGGGAAGACCGAACACCGTTTGATGCTATCAAATTTCAGTTCGGCATTAATGAAGCTGCTGTAAAAGAGTTGATGAAAAAGAACCTAAAATTTAGCAGCTACAAATTATGGCGAAAGAGGGTAGAAGCTTGTAAAACCAAGCATATGCAAACCCGACCAGGTGGTATAGATAGATTTAAAAGTAATCAACAACGAACAATAACATCAAATAAAATTTCTAAAAGAAAATGAGTATGAATACCTATTTATTTGCAGGTGCATCCAGTAAAATTGCTTTGGAAACTGCCCGATTGTTAAAAGAACAGGGGCACAAAGTGATTGGCATATCTACCAAATCTGAAAATACTGTTTATGATAGTTTTTATAAAGTTGAGAAATATGATTTTGCAAGCTTTCCTTCTATAGTAGAAGTTATTGATGGATTGGTTTATTTTCCGGGTACAATTAATCTTAAACCATTTAATCGGTTGTCTCAGAATGATTTTATAAATGACTATCAAATTAATAGTTTAGGAGCTGTAGCTTTTGTTCAGGCTTACCTTAACAACCTGAAGCAAAGTACACAGGCGTCCATTGTTTTTATAAGTACGGTTGCAGTAGCTACAGGCATGGCTTATCATAGTTCTGTGTCTATGGCCAAAGGAGCAATAGAAGGGCTTACAAAAGCATTAGCTGCTGAGTTTGCGCCTGCCATTAGGGTTAACTGTATTGCACCATCGCTTGCTGATACACCACTTGCAGAAAAATTTATCAATACTCCAGAAAAATTAGAAGCATCTCAAAAAAGAAATCCTTTAAGACGTGTGGGAAGTGCAACAGATATTGCCAGTGCAATTGATTTTCTGCTTGGATCAAAAGCAACATGGATTACGGGTCAGATTATAGCGGTAGATGGAGGAATGAATAATTTGAAATTATTGTAGGAAAAAATATTTGCCTTGTTTGTTAAGGCTTAAATATTTTCAAACTATAAATCATTATCGCAATTTCTATTTCCAGACTTTGAAACTAAGTTTGAATTTCTTTTGAATCAGCAATGTTTTCCAATCAATAAAGAGCATGGCACACAAAAATAATATGCATGCTATTGTTGCTAGTAATACTTTCCAGGTAATGAATCCATTCATTATTTCTCCTACATTTTCTGCCGCAATTTTGCCAGTATAAACCATATACATATCGCTTATAAATTTACCTACTAAGAATGCAGGCATTACTTTTATAACGTTAACTTTTGACATACCTAATGCCATGAATAATGGTGTGGTTGGTACTGGAACAAGTGTATAAAAAAACACCACCATTTGTAACCTCCAACCTTTGCTGTTAAGTTTTTGCCCCAGGTAAGCAAGATCTTCATCCTTTTTTTGATTGACTGCTTTTGCTGTTAACCATGGTACATAAAGTGTTAGCAGGTATCTGCCAATAGTTGATCCCAATACACCACCTACCAATACCCACCACATATTTAACCCATAATGCATCTGAAAATAAACCATTACAATCCATGCAGGGGGACCAATAAATGGAATAGTGTCAATAAGTATAGAAGCCAAAAAAACAATGAGGTAATATACCATTAAGCAAAGAAATACTAATTGAAGCAAAAAGTTAACAGAAAAATATTTTAATGGTTTGGGAAATACACCAGGAAAATTATTTCATACTTCATTTATCCTCTCTTTAACCATGAATTCATTCTTTTTAAAATTTTTTAAAAGGTAATGATGATCTTAAAATCCCAGGATTGGAGTTAACTACACAAAACAACCTGCCCTTACGCACATCTTTTTATACTTTCGTAATAATTATTAAAATGAACCAGTCAATATTCAGTTATAGAAGAGGTCAGCAATTGCTCTTTGTATTATTGTTGTTGGTTCATACTGTTGCATCCTACTATTATATTTCACAGCAAAACATCACTTATGATGAACCTCAATACATAGAGTACGCAAAGCGTTGGCTACATGGTAAGCCCGATAGAGTGGTTCCGCTTGACGACAGTAAATCACCAGTTGTTGCTGTGTGTTGGATTCCCAGAATTGTAAGGCAAATTATAAATCCACATTATAAGCTTACAGACTACGGTAGAAAGGATCAGGCGGAGGGTAGGTATATGATGATATTGTTTTCGTTTCTTGCTGCCTTTTATGTTTACAAGTGGTGCTGGGATATGTACGGAGCAAAAGGGTGGTGGCTTCCACTTATTTTGCTGCTTTTTGATCCGCTTTATTTGGCCTATTCTACCCTCATAACAACCGATCTTGCTTGTGGTGCTTTTTTAGTTGCGCTACTTTATCACTACCGCAAATACTTACTTACAGGTTGTAGAAGACAGTTTATGATGGCTGCTTGTTACACGGGTATCGCAATAGTTACAAAGCAAACGCTTTTATTTGTTGTGTTATTCCTGCCAATAATTACAATAGTATATTATTGGAATGAAAAGAAATCAAAACTCAACAGATATGCTTTTGCTAAAGCAATTATTTTCATGTTGATTGTACTGCTGGTAATCAATATCTCCTTTTATTTTTCAAACACTTTTATACCCTTCGGGAAATATGCTTTTGAGAGTAAGACGCTGAATGACTTGCAAGACGGGTTGCCTTATTTGCATTGGATGCCTGTTCCGTTTCCTAAGGCTTATGTTCAATCCATTGACCTTATAAAAGCTCATGCAGAGCTGGGTGCAGGAAAAGTTGAAAGTACTTACAGCGGCGTATATCTGTTTGGACAGTTGAATGTAAATGGAGGATATTGGTATTACTACATCGTTACTTTCTTCTTTAAAATGCCAATTGGCATTTTGCTTTTATTGTGTTTCGGTGTTGTGCTATTTTTAGGAAATTGTAAGCAGCACTTTAGAAATAAGACTTACTTATTCGTGCTTTTACCAATTGTATTTTATGGAATTATTTTAAGTTTCTTCAATAATTTTCAAACCGGTATAAGGCATTTATTGGTCATTTATCCATTAATATATATTGGTTTGGGAAAGGTCTTGTATGAAGTTTGTAAAATGAAACTGTCTTATAAAATTGCAACTGCTGCCTTAATCCTTTATAGTTTTATCTCAGTTGTTTTATATTATCCGTTTATCATTCCATACACCAATGAGTTGGTTGCAAACAAGAAAAAGGTTTACAAAATAATGATGGACTCAAGTGTAGATTATGGCCAATCAGATTCAAGTGTAAACAAATACATGATAGATCATCCGGAGTATAATCAACCATCATCAGAACCCACTAAGGGAAAGTTTGCAATACCTATGGGACATATTGTGAACACCAGATTGCAGGATAAAAACCCATATCTGTGGTATCAAAACATGAATCCCACGGGCTTATATAGAAATGTTATTCTGCTATACGATATTAAGCAACAGGATTTAATTAATGCAGGGTATACTACTGATAAAAAAGGAATAGTTTTTTAAAGGATTCAGAAGATTAGAAACTCTTTCATAAAAAGCTACTTACTAAATTTTAGCGACGCTGAATTCATGCAATAGCGAAGCCCTGTTGGTTTGGGGCCATCATCAAACACATGACCAAGATGGCTGCCGCAGCGACTACAATGCACTTCGTTTCTCACCATACCGAATTGTTCGTCACGGCTTTGTTCTACTACTTTTTGATTTAAAGGTTGGTAGAAACTTGGCCAACCTGTTCCACTTTCAAATTTTGTGGTACTACTAAATAATACCTGACCACAGCCTATGCAACTATAACTTCCTTTTTCATGGTTATCAAAATATGCATTTTTAAAAGGAGGTTCGGTACCTTCTTCACGTGTTACACGGTATTGTTCAGGGGTTAGTTGTTTTTTCCACTCGACAGTAGTTTTTGTAACTTCAAATTTCTTAGCTGTTTTCTTTGGTTGTGCCTGTGTGCAGCCTCCTACCAAAATTGTAAGGAGTATGATTTGTATTGACTTTTTCATTTTCTTTTTTCTTGATGTTAAGTTACGCCATTCTGTTTGTTTTAGATTTAAAACAGGTGATAAGTAAAATGGTTTAAGTTTTCTTTCACTTATATTGAATAGTAAATCAAAATCTGTAAGGTTTAATATTGCTGTACTTTTGTCTCTCTCTTATATTATTCCAACTAAAAATGGCCAGAATAAAACTTGACCTTCATGATATTTATAACAATAGTAAAGCCATAGACAATGCGTTGCAAAAAGCATTTGAAGATGCTATTGACAAAAAAATAAGGGAAGTAGAAATTATACCCGGAAAGGGTAGTGGTCAGTTGCGCAAAAAGGTTGAACGTTTTTTACAAATGCCTCACATAAAACCATTGTACCACCGCATAGAAAATGATAGTAAGAACTTCGGAAGGTTGTTTGTTTATTTTAAGTTTTAGGAAGCTGCTTTAAAGATTCAATATTGATAAGCTAAACACTTACAAATTTATCAATAATAATTGTTTGGAAATACCTGTTAGGTACAATCCATTTCTGAAAAATAGAAATGCCTGATGCAGCAGATGCCACAAATGCTATTATACCGATAGCGGCGGGGGGCTCTGATTGGGCTTTGGTGCTACTGTCACTTCGGCAGTGGTTTTTTAATGGTGTTGTCCGTGTTGTGTTTCACTTTCTTTTCCCCCCGCTTTTAGTGTTTACCGAGTAACGTGATAGGCTTTGACCAACAGCTATTTATGTTGTCTTGTTTGTTGCAGGTGAGAATACACCAACAGCGGGATTGTCTTCATGCTTATTTTTGCAACACCGACAAGGGCAAAAAAGAACCCTTACTAAAGTAAAAAGGTTTTCTGATTTTTGCTTTATGTTTTGCTGTTTATTGCAGGTGAAGAACACCTGTAACGGCAAAAAGGGTAAAAAAAATTAAGTTTCCAAATTCATTTCACTAGGCAAATATTCTCTCAAAGCACTAATAATTTCTTGAGATTTATCTGTTTTCAATAGCCGCAAAATCAATGATGAGTAGGCTTCATAGCGTAGTCCAAAAAAATTTGAGACTTCCGATAATAGTCCCTTCCTTGTGTAATGTTTTAAAGCTGAATCGTAGTTTTTCGTTTCTACTATATTCCGGTAAAGTGTAGCATGACGATCATAAATTTCATCAAAATCTATTGAAGCAACTAAATCAGTTGTTGCCTTCTTTATATTTTCCAATCCCTGTTGTTTTGTGTTTAGAGCATTTAATTTGAAATTGATTTCTAAAGAAGTTGTGAAAGAGATTTCCTTTTCCAAGTTATTTTCTAAGGAGTTCAAAATAAAGTCGGAAACTTTTTTGTAAATATCTTCTTCATCGAAGACAATGTGCTTTGCAATAAGTTTTAAAATTTTTGGAATCAGTAATAAATTTTCTACTTCTGCTACCTCGATAAATTTTATACCATTCTTTTTTAGAGTCTCAATTTCCGCATCGCTCCTGTAATCTCTATCAACTAAACCATAAGCATGAATTGTATGTAGAGCTTGATTGTTTCTAATGGCTATTGTCGAGGTGATTACATTTTTTGCACCTTCACGCGGTATAACAGTATAATTTGGATAACAATATTGATAGATAGCATGATCGTAACTTCCTTTAATTCCTTCTACAAATAAGATTGGTTTTCGACTACCTATAATTTCTAACAACAAATTTTCGGGAAAACCTTCTGCATCAGGTACAATATCCCACCTCCAAATATTCCCCACATTAGTTTCTAAGCTGTATTCTCTTAGCCAAATTTTTGTAGCATTGACTCTACTAGCTGCGAAATCTAATTCATGAGTTATGTAAATGAACAAACAATCATTTCTTTCTTTCTCTACTTCATTCCACAGTCGGGTCATTAACGCTTTGTGCAAGTGTAACTCTGGCTCATCAATAACAATAAATGCCTTTTCAGGGGCTAACATACATTTAGCTATCAAATAAATTGCGACCCTTTCTCCATCACTCAATTGATTTGCAACATAAGTTTTTCCTTCTTGGTCAATTGCATTAATAGTATTGTCATTGAAGTTTATTTTTCGATGTGGAAAAATGGTATTCCAAATTCGTATAAGCTGTTCAATAATCGATTCTGATATTTCCAATTTCTTATCAGAAGTATGGGTTTTATAAAGTTCAACGAATTTACTATCTCTTAAAGTCGTTTTGGCAAATAATACCGACAGGAGATTAGTGTAGTCATTTTGTAGCATAGTAACATCCACATTACCTGAATTCAAATGCTGTAATGCATCTGTATAACTCCTAAATGGAGGATTCGGATCTAGCATTAATACACGTTGAGCAGATATTCTTTCAGTGTTTAGATGATTTGCTGCAATATAGTGTCCAAGCCGACTTTTTCCAGTACCATTAGCCCCAATAATCACTAAGCTATCGTTTATGCTTAATACTTCTTTTTCAATTTTCCCCTCTCTATTAGGAAGTTGTAATTCTTTCATTTTAAATTTTATTGATAGTGGCAGAAAATTGCTTGCAGCTAACTAAGATGGCTTGCTGCGGGTGTGGAATCCCGTCTGCCCGGAACTGAAGCCCAATAAAGAAATAAAAGTACAAAGAATAAATAAAAGCCCAACACCCCAATTTCTTACTGGACACAGTCCTGCTTTTCATGGGTAAATTTAACCCACATTGCAGCCCTTTACTCTAAAAATTGGTTTGTAACGTGGGTTTCAAAATTTTTGGGTGGCGGTTTGTGTACTACAGATTTTTGTTTTC
>JAYTDC010000079.1:0-31447 GCA_043736115.1 Segetibacter sp.
ATAGCAGGGAGTTTAATAAAATAGGAATTGTGAGTAGTCAGTTGGCAGTTGTGAGTGTACACAATTATTCCTTTACTGACAACTCACCGCTCACCACTCCCACCAATTTCTACCGCCTCAAAATAGTGGACAAAGACGGCAAGTTTGAGTACAGCCCCATAAGGATGATAAGCACCAATATTGATGGACAAATCAGCATTTATCCTAACCCTGCAAAGGACAAGATTACAATAATACACCCGATTACAAAAGCTGTTACCCAACTTCATTTAACAGATATGTCAGGTAAAATATTGAGAAGGTTATCAGTTGCACCAATGTCATTTCAAACCAATATGAATATAAAAGGTATGCCCGCAGGTGAATACATTATTATCTGGAATAATGGATTATTTAATTATAATGAGGCTTTAGTAATTGAGTAATAAAATATTTATAGAAAAATGAACATAAAATAGCAGATTAATCTATCAGAAATATACATAGGATTATTTGTAACTAAAGCAGCCAAACCACCAGAATACTTATCTTAAATTATTATTCTAATATTTTTAATGAATACTGTAGATGATGCTTTGTTAAAGCTTTTTGAATATAAATTATTCATGTTTTAATCAAAACCTCTACTCTGAAAGTCTGATACAATGATGTTAATTATGTAATGTCATTATTCTTTTTTTTAATTTTATATTTACTTGATTTTAAATTGCTGCACTGTTTTGAGAATTTGGATAAAGCAAATCTGTGGTTTTCTATTGTTAATACACCTTTGTGGATTTACAAACTCATTATATGCACAACCTGTTAATGACAATTGCACAAATGCAGCTGTAATTCCTATAACAAACAATGGTTTCGGTTTTGGAACTTTTCTTTCTTCGGTTCATGATATTTCAAGTGCCACTATTCAATCCGGTGAAGTATTTGCTCCTGTAATTTTAACTTCAGGTCTTATCCGAAAATCTGCCTGGTATAAGTTTACACTACCAACAACACGATCAGTAAGAGTAGCGCTTGAGCAATCGGGTACTACTATAGGTCAGTCTGATATTGGGTTTGCAGTCTATAAAACATCTTCATGTTTGCCAACTGCCGCTGATATTAGTACAGAGTTTACGCCCATAGCAAAATTTGGCAGTACTTATCATCCTTGTGTTGGGGCAGGTGATTATTTGGTACAAGTTTCATCTAATAACAATGCACTAGGTTTCCTTAGAATAAAAATATCACTTTCTGATAGTTCTGGTGCAGTATACGATCATCCTGTTAATGCTTTTTCATTTGGCACATTGTCAACAGGTTCTAATGCAGTAAGTTATTTTGCCGAATGTCAATCTATAGAAGATAACAACGAAAACTGTAGCATATTAGACGCACAGGAGTATAATAAAACCACCTGGCATACCTTTACCACGCCTGCTTATTTTGATATTTTAGCACTCACAACAAAGTTTGGTGCTGGTGGATTAAATAAACCAATAGGCTATAAGCTGTATAAGGGCAATGTAGTATCAAGTTCAATTAGTTCATTGGTAAATATAGGTAACTGTGATACCATTGCTTCTGGTGGTTATAAAATTTATAAGTGTGGAGAATTGCAGGCAAATACCACCTACTCTTTGCAATTGTTTTTCGAAAATAAATTCAGGAGCATTGTAGAGCTAGAACTTGTATTAAAGGGAGCAGCTCCAACACAGGCACCGCAACCAATATTATCAGCAATGCCTTCTTCTAACCGTTTAGGGGTGTTAACAAATGGAGCAAGTTCTTTATCAGATTATTTAAGCTGTAATAGTAGGCACAGTTTGAACCCCTGCGGAGATGCTCTGCCTGCAGCAGGTATTTCTTTTGGTGGAATACAATATAATTTAAGTACGTTTTACACTTTTACTTTAAATAAATCGGCCAATTTGTTTATAAGCACATCAAGGGCAGATACTTGTAGTTCTGCTTTATTGATTAGGCTTTACAGACAGCCTGTTTCAAGTAATTGCGCATCATTGCAGAACAGTAATTTAATTGGTCAAAGTCAGGATATACTTGTTTTGGACTGTTTGCAAGCAGGAAATTATACTTTGCAAATATCAGGCACAGATGCCTTCAATCCAATAAGTAATTTTAATTCATGTATGTTATCAAATTTAGGAGATAATATAAATGCATCATTGAGTGTTACTACTGTCCATCCCGGTAATAGATTTTCACTAAAGAATGTAAATGCTTATGATAAAATTAATGCCATGCTGCCATTGCAGTTTGGTATTACTTATAATTCTTTAGTAGATACATTTGGTTGTGCAAATACAGTACGCCCTGCTGGAGATAGGTGTGATACAAATTTTAATAAAATAATTTATAAGGAGTTCAAAGTAGCCGACAGTGGTGTCATTTCATTAAAAGTTGCAGGTAACGGTACTCATAAATTATATAAGGGAGATGCAAGTTTTCTGGCAGCTGCGCAAAATGCTTTTTCCTATCCTGATACAATTTCAGGTCTTATTCCTTATACAAATTGTATTTATTCTAACCCAATTTGCGGAGATAATAAAGCTTGCATAACGCCGGGTATATATACTTTTGTTGGTTTAGGAAATCAATCCTTTTCGGGATTAACTGAACAGTCTGAATTTACTTTTGATACCATTCAGACTAAGCATTACAGTCCTTCCACAGCAGAGGATATGGGTAGCATCTTAGATACAATGCAGGTGTATAACAATACGCTAGTTTATAGTGGAGATGATTATTTTTCATGTAGAGATAATGCAATAGATATTAATGGATATAAACCCTGTGGCAGTGATTCTTTAAAAGCTACAAAAGCTATTTATAGACAATTTTATTTAAATAAAGCATCCATTATTAAAATCAGCGGACTTTATTTTGATGGCTGTATAGTAACCAACGGAGGAATTATAACTTTATTTAAAGGAAAAGTATCTAATGGCTTATCAGGTCTTGTGCCTGTATGGGGTAAATGGGACTGTTTTATAAATGCGGGGGATGACGATTCATGTATTGCATTGCCTGTAGGGTGGTACACCATTGTGTCTTATGGTATGGGGCCATCATTTACAAATCCAATTCCCAATGTTGATGTAGGTGCAACCGGTAGTTCAGTAGGAATAAAAGACAGGGTAACAATAACACTTATGCCTACCTGCAAAGGTCCTAAATATAACAGACCTTACAGAGCTTCAATTGACACAATAACCCAAAAACCATTTTTGGTAGAATGGATTCCACAGCCAGGCGCCGCTTATCCCGTAACAGGAACAAGTCATTACCTACCGGTCGAAAATTTTAATTGTACAAAAGATACACCATTTAATCATCCTTTAGTGGTATGTAAAGAAACACTAAACCGGGTAGCTTATTATGTTTTTAAAACTACACAGGAAAGCTTTGTGCAAATTAATACAAAAGGATACACTGCAGAGGTATTTAATAAAGATGTTCGTTTTGATTCTTCTTTATTTGGAAGTATAACTCCTATACAACCCTGTCTTACTTCTTTTGGATTTATACAGCTTTGCAAATTGCAACCAGGCACTTATACCCTTGTAATATTTGGTAGTGATGATAAAAATTGCGATAGTGTAAGCCCTGAAATACATATTAATCAGGTAGATTTTTCAAGATTTGATTTTGCAAAAAAAGCTTATGATTTTGGTGTTATTAGTCCGGATAGTATTTTTCATTATGGTAAAACAGGCGATGTAAACCCTTTAAATGCTGCAAGGGCACCGAGTAATGATTTTTTTTATTGCACCACAGGCGGAGGTCAAGGTGACCCGTCAGAATCATTGTGTAATATGGAGTATAGTCCAAATGTTTATTTGTCGGGTGTAAATAATCATGTGTTTGTTGATAGTAATTTTCATAGTGCATTTCCGCTAAGAAATCTTTGGTACACTTTTGTAATTAACGAGGGAGGAAATGTAAAAGTTAATGTTCGCAATAACCTTTACAAAAACAGGTTTGCTATTTATGAAAGTGATGTGAATGGTTCTCTTCCTTTTAATACGGTTGTAGCTAATGGGTTGGTAGATTCTACACTTGCACAAGGTTTAACTTTAGTAACCGAAAATCCCATTTTTAGTACTTGCTTTGACGGTAGCGATACTGTAACTTTCTTTCGCAATCCCTGTAATTCAGTACCACGGCGGTATTATGTGCTTGTGCAAGGACTTGCCAACAGTCAGATAGAAGTATCAGTTTTAAATGACTCTGTAAATGTTGTTCAGCCAAAATTTGATCATTATAGCAAAGCTTCAGATTTAGGATTATTGGGCAACGGTACATTTACCGGACAGCCTGATAATTATACTTGTGCATCAAGAGATACAACAGATCCTATTGCAGATGTATGTGCCACCAAAACTTTATGGTATAAGTTTAAAACAACCATAACCGGACATGTCTATTTTTCATTAAACGAAAATGGAGTTTCAGGCTTTTCGGGTGCTATGCTATTCAGGCAGATTATACCGGGTGATTCCTCAATAAATAGTTTGCAATATCAGACCAGCGACAGTGGTTGTATCTCTGCAGGTACTTATTATCTTGTTCTTTCGGGCTGTAACAAAGTCAATGAGGTTGTATTTCCTGAAATTAGAATTGTAGAAGATGTGGGTGATTTTTGTAGCAGTCCTGTTGTTTGTACTGTAAACGGTGCCGGTAACTATACTGTTTCTGCAATCATAGATTGTCATACAATAGGAACCGATTTTGGTGAATTTGGAACTGTGCTATCCTGCCCTGTACAGGCAAATACTGCACAATATAAAACTACATGGTTTAGAATAGATATTGCAGGAACAGATACACTTGATGTAACAACTTTTCTTACCGCTAATACAAACGTAAGCCAAACAGAAATTCAATACAGAATGATGATAGGAAACTGTAATGCTATGCAAGACGGTAGTTGTGTACAGGATTCCCGAACTCAAAACACCTATAAATGCCTGGCCAATGGTAGCTATTTTATACAGGTTTTTACTCCGGTAACTACTAATAATGATTTAGTAAAAGGAACAGAAACCCTTCATCTCATTGCTACTCAACATAGTGATTCCTGTAAGCCGGTATCCAGTTGTTTGGCTACTTCTTTTTTTGTGCCAACATTTAATTGCAATACTGATACTGCGGTAAGTTTTAACAATTACTCCACCTTTGGAAGCGTTATCAATTATCAATGGGACTTTGACTACAACGGTCAGACGTCAACTGCTGTTTCACCCTTTTTTAATTATCCGGTCTTATCAACCAACGCTACTTACAATGTAAAGTTGATTGTTAGCAATACTGCCTGTGGGGGTGCAGATACCACAATTGTACCATTAGTTATACCTGGACGTCCTAAGTTGTATTTAGGTAAGGATACTTTGTTATGTACTGGGAATTTGTCCTTGAATGCCACATCCTGGTCAGGTTCTACTTATACATGGCAGGATGGTACCACGAATGCAAATGTTTTAGCAGCAATGCCCGGCCAAAATGCATACTACGTAAATGTAAGTTACAATAGCTGCAACGTTTCAGATACAATTGTAGTAGATAACAATCCGGTAATACCTCAAACTACAGTTAGAGTATTGTGTGCAGGTGATTCTCTTGTATTGCAAAGCAGCAGGGGTTTTGGCGAAAGATATAATTGGAGCACCGGTGATACAACTGCTTCAATTATGGTTAAAAACAATGGGGTTTATTACAATGATATCCGTTATAAATCTTGTTTAAACAGAGATAGTTTTATTGTGGTAGGGCCTGTTGTTCCATTTGCAGGAAAAGATTCCTTTGTTTGCTTAAGTAAACCTTTTTTACTAAATGCAACCGTTCCAGGTGCATTAGGTTATACCTGGAACAATGGACTTCAGTCGGCAATAATTAGCATTAGTAACCCGGGTTTGTATTTTGTAGATATTGATTTTGGCACTGCGGGTTGTACAGTGAGAGATTCTATAAACGTTCATGCTATACAGAAGTCTGTGGTTAATATTGCTGCTGCTATTTGCCCCGGCCAAAATTTTACTTTGCCATGGGGTGTACAGGTAACCGTAGCCGGAGTTTATTCTGACACACTCATCAATTCTAAAGGGTGCGATTCTATCATAAATGTTACCCTAAGAATAAAACAAATATCTTCAAGTACAACAAGGGTTAACATCTGTGCTGTACTACTTCCATATAGTTGGAATGGCAATAGTTACAGTGCAGGAGGAACATATACTAAAACACTGGTAAATGCTTTGGGATGCGATTCAATTGCAACACTTATTCTTATAGTTGATACTGCAACAGCAGGTATTTCTAAAGTAAGCATTTGCAAAAATCAGCTGCCTTATTTATGGAATGGAACGCTATACAATGTAAGCGGTAATTATATAAAACAATTGGTAAATACTGTTGGTTGCGACTCTACTGATCAGCTAATTCTAACCGTAAAAGATACTTCGGGCAGTAATACTGTTGTATCAATTTGTAATTCTAAATTACCTTACCTATGGAGTGGAAATGCATACAACAGTTCAGGTCTTTATATTGCAACCTTTGTCAATGTTGCAGGTTGTGATTCATTTGCAAGATTGTCTTTAAATGTATATCCGACTGCAACAAGTACAAACAATATGGCAGTTTGTGCAGATCAACTTCCATTTTTATGGAATGGAATTACTTATTCTTCATCAGGAACTTATATCGATACATTAGTTGCTTTTACGGGATGCGATTCTATTGCTACTTTAGTGTTTGTTGTAAATAACAACCCATCATTACCTGTCATTAATAGCAATGCCCCGGTATGTGTAAAGGATCATTTAACCCTGTCTGCTTATTCAAGTAATGCAGATGCTTACAAGTGGACTATGCCTAATGGTCAGACACAAACAGGTGGTGCAGTGGTTGTAAATAATATTGCACAAAATCAGGCGGGAGTTTATAAAGTTATTGCTTATGCTAAAGGATGTTTAAGTAATGAGGCTAGTGTCAATGTTGTTGTTATCCCAGCGTTAATAGTAAGTGCAGGAAGTGATGTTGAAATATACGAAGGGGATACAGCTACATTAAATGCTTCAACTACAGGATTGAATCCCACGTTCAAATGGTCGCCCAATCTATATTTTATTACTACCGATACAACAAAAACTGCAATGGCTTATGGGGTTAGAAATATTGAATATAAGCTTACAGTTACAGAAAGTGGCAAATGCACCGTAACTGATTATGTAATGGTGAAGGTGTTACCCAGAGTAAAACCAATTTTTATTCCAAATGTATTTTCACCCAATAATGATGGAATAAATGACACATGGATAATCAGACAGTTGGCAGCATACCCTGAAGCTTCTGTTAATGTATTTACCCGGTTTGGTCAAAAAGTGTTTAGTTCAGTGGGAGGCTATAAAATACCTTGGAATGGAACCAACAAAGGTGCAAAGCTACCAATAGGTACTTATTACTACGTTATAACTACCAATCAAAAGAACAGACCATTAACAGGATGGGTGCAGTTGATTTATTAAGGGTGATGTAGAAAAAAAAGGTGGGTGCATTGTGTACTTGCTTTTTCAACTTTATTAACAAGTATGTGGTTATTTATCATTCCTTTCTCTCCATTCATGCTCTAAAATACCCATTTCTAAAAGGTTCCAATAGGTATTGTCTTCATAAAGGAGTACATCTCTCATAAGACCTTCTTTTACAAATCCGCACTTTTCATAACAACGTATAGCAGCACGATTAAAATCATAAACGCCAAGGCTTATGCGGTGTAGTTGAAGGTCTTCAAAACCAATTTGTAATATAGCATTAGTCATTTTATCGCAATAGCCTTTGCCCCTTGCTTCATCGCTAATTAAAACCCTACTTATACGGGCTGCTTTATTTTTTCTGCTGATACCTCCCAAAGATATATGACCCACCGTCTTTTTGGTTTCTATTTCTACCGCCTTATAAATCAATGCATCAGATGTTTCCAGATCATTTGTATCTTGTATATACCATTCCAGGCTGTCTTCATTGAGCGGAAATCTGAACAAAGAACCTGCCCAGTTGGTTAACAGATGTTCACTATTCACCCATTCAATCAGTTGTTTAAAATCCTCTTTTACAAAGTACTCCAGTTTTATCATTTTGTATTTCTTCTGATAGCAAATCTAATCATCTGCAAATTGTCAGGGAGACTTTTTTCAGGTGAGCATTTTTTATGCGGATTTTTAATTCACAAAATTCAATAGTCAGGGTTTCTATGTTTATGCTACACTTACAAATTGTGGGAACCTGTAAATTATAATAATTATTTCTTTAAAACCTCTTCAATCACTTTTCCAATGCAACCACTTGGCATTTGTATGTGCAACAAGGCTGCAAGGGTAGCCGCAATGTCTGTCATATAAGTTTCCCGATTTGTTTTCCCATTTTGTATACCCCAACCATACCAAAGCATCGGTATTTGTGCATCATAAGGGTTCCACGAACCATGAGTAGTGCCTTTGTAACTGCCCTCTATATACTGTGGTTTATAAAAGAACTGAACTTCG
Source organism: Segetibacter sp. (assembly GCA_043736115.1). Taxonomy (GTDB): domain Bacteria; phylum Bacteroidota; class Bacteroidia; order Chitinophagales; family Chitinophagaceae; genus Segetibacter. Next base: position 8,544 of record JAYTDC010000079.1, read on the forward strand.
CCACTTAACTTTTGATTGTAACCGTTTGCCAGCATATTCTTATGCACCTCAGGAAGTGTAGCACTGCTTACCGCACATAGATTAACCGCATTGGCTATAAAGTGAAATTCCATTATCCTTTTCACCATGGCACTTGAAATAGCTTCGCTTTGTTCAGCATCAACATTTTTAGATAGAAAAATCTGATCATTTATAATATATGCAACAGCATCTTTTATTTTAAACCGATTTTCTGCCATTTCATTAAGCGATGTTTTAATTATACTATCCCTTACATTTTCTGCGTGTATATTATTTTCTAATAAAAATTCGGGCACATGTGCCACTCCATGATCTGCTGTAAGAAATACCGTATAGTTACCTTTCCCCACTTGTTTGTCAAGATAAGTTAAGAATGCAGACAGGTCCATATCCAATCGTAAGTAAGTATCTTCTGCTTCTATGCTATTTGGCCCAAATGCATGACCAATATAGTCAGTTGATGAAAAGCTAACGGTTAAAAAGTCTGTGGTTGCAGAGTTACCTAAATGCTCGGCTTCAATAGCCGCTTTAGCCATATCTATTGTTAATGTATTGCCATAGGGTGTATACCTAAGCGTGTTGTATTTGTCTTTGGTTATATTTTCTGTATTATGAGGAAAAGTATTGTCTTCATGTGGTACTATACCCTCGTAAAATTTATCATCCGGTGTACTTTGCACATAGGTTTCAATAGGGTAGAGTGTGTTCCAGTTTTGCTTCAGATATTGGTCGGGTAGTTTTCTGTTATTAAACCTATTGACCCAATCGGGCAATGATTTCATGTAGTAAGTACTGGTGATAAATGCACCATTTACATTGTCGAACCAATAGGCTGCATTTGCTGCGTGACCTGCTGGTAAAATTGCACCCCGATCCTTTAAGGCAATACCAATTACCTTAGAACGAAAATTAGTAGCCAAACGTAATTCATCTGTTACAGTAGTGACCCACATATTCCTGGGTGACATTTTACCTGCATCAGAAGTACTGCCTACTGTGCTTACCGTATCATCTGTACAATAAGTACTTTTTCTCATTGTTTTGCTATACCAAAAATTACCAATTATGCCATGTATTGCAGGCACAGAGCCAGTATAAATGGAGGTGTGACCGGGTGCTGTATAGGTAGGCAAATAAGGTATCAGCGTATTTTCACAGGTAAAGCCTTCATTGAGTAATCTTTTAAAACCTCCCATAGTGTATCTATCATGATAGCGGTATAAATAATCCCAACGCATCTGATCTACCACTATGCCAACAACTAATTTTGGACGGGATAATGCACCTGCATTTTGTTTTTGGTTAAATCCATTTAAAGAAAAGCAAAAGAAACAAAATAACACTAAAATGAAATTTTTCATACTAAAAAATAATTGAGCAAAGTTATTGTTTGAACACTTTCTTCGATAAAAGATTATTGATCATGAATAATCAAAGAGAATTATCATTTTAAGGTAGTAATTAATTTTTTTTAAAAGTTTATTGTCACGAATGAAAAAATATAGAATTGCTCTTTAGAGTACGCATCTATCAAAATATACCATTTTCACATTACCCCTCTATATTTGCACTACTTAAAAAAGCATCAGTCTTATGAAAGTAATGAAGTTTGGCGGCAGAAGCCTCTGTAGTCCTGAAAGAATGCGGGAAATCGTAAACATAATTGCTGACAATGATGAGCCTGTAATAGTTGTACTAAGTGCATTGGCCGGAACTTCACAGGCACTTAGAGATCTTATAGATGCTTTGCAGCACTACCGCCGCAGTCAGGCTAAAAGCAGCCTAAAAAAAATGGAGACTTTTTATCGTGAATTTATTAGCGGATTGTTGCAGAGCAACGATGCAAAAGTTGCAGCTAACAAAGCAATAGAAGAGCATTTCTCCTTTTTGCAGTTTGTGCTTAAAATTTCTTACAGCCATGCTTTAAGTAAAGATATTTTATCGCAAGGTGAGCAAATGAGTACTCTATTGCTTTCTGCATATATGAATGAATTGGGAAAAGCTCATGTAGTGCTTCCTGCATTGGATTTTATGCAAACAGATAAATATGGTGAACCTCTTATTGGCAGCATAAAAGTGAAGCTGACACAATTGATGAACCAATATCCTGATACCAAAACATTTATAACACAAGGATCGCTTTGCAGAAATATAAGAGGAGAGGTAGATAATTTAAGCATTGGAGGTAGCGACTATTCCGTTTCCTCAATTGCTGCTGCTATGGGTGCATCTGTTTGCGAAATATGGTCAGATATACCGGCCATGCAAAACAATGATGTTACGATTATAAAAAGTACAACACCTGTAACCAAACTTAGCTTTGATGAGGCTGCAGAGTTAGCTTATTTTGGCGAAAAGGTTTTGCATCCTGCCTCCATTTGGCCTGCAAGACATTATGGAATTCCAGTAAAATTGCTCAACACTCAGCAACCTAACAGTGTAGGTACCGTAATTGAAAATGTGGCAGAAGGTATAGGACCAAAAGTTGTAGCTGCAAGAGATGGCATTACTGTTATTAATATTAAGAGTAGCCGAATGTTGATGGCCTACGGATTTTTACAAAAAATATTGGAGGTTTTTGAGAAATACCAAATATCTGTAGATTTGGTTACTACATCAGAAATAGCCGTTTCTGTAACTATAGATAATTCTGAAAATCTGCAACAGGTTTCTAAAGAATTAGAAGCTTATGGTGTTGTATCGGTTGAAGAAAATCAAACTATAGTAACTATAGTAGGCAATGATATACTTCATTCACCAAATGTGATGGTAAAAATATTTTCTGCAGTAAGCAAAATACCAATTCTAATGGCAAGTTATGGCGGTAGCAAGCATAACGTGTCTTTATTGGTTCCAACACAGTTTAAAGCTGAAGCTTTAGAAAAGCTTCATGCAGAATTGTTTTAAGGATTATTATTGTTGATGAGATTTTTCTTACAAGAAATTTATTTTCTGATCTCATTAATGAAATGCATTCCACTTATGGTTATAATTTCTCCAACTCATCAAAGTTGAGATTTAACAATTCAAATTTTTGGCTTCCTTTATATATATAATGCCACCATTCCGTTTTCAAAGCTTCAAAACCATGCTGTTGCATTACGGTTTTAAGCAACTTTCTGTTGTCTAATATTTCCTTTGGTAATTTAGTATATAAATGGCCGGCTTTAATAGTAAAATCATCAAATTCTGTTCCCATGGGTAACTCTTTACCTGTTGCCAGGTTTATTAAGGTAAGGTCAACAGATGCACCTCTGTTATGACCACTTCCTTTGGCCGGGTTAGCCACATAGTGATGGTCTTTTACTACTTCCCACATTTTTTGAGTAACAGAATAAGGACGATATGCATCATAAATTTTTAAAGCATATCCGGATTTGCGAAGAAAATTGTTAATTTCCTTTAACGCAACAGCAACAGGATATCTTAAAAATGCTTTTGGTTTATGGTAAAGAATCTGTTTTGTAAAATTGTTTGCAGTTCCATATTTTAAATCCGTAACTATTTGATTGTCAACATTATTTAATAAAATCATTCGATTGTCCGAATCAGTTTGAACACTTTTTTTATAAGCTTCAACCGTTCTGATTACCTGAAGCTTTTTGAGTTTTACAGAAGATGTTACATTTTGAGAATAAATAATATGTGAACAACTTATAACAATCATTAGGCTTAAAAAAAGGCTCTTTCCCTTATTTTTGCCCCGTCCACACAATAAGTATTTAATTTTTGAAACATTAAAAATGGCAAAAATGAAGCAATTCATCATTCTATGTTTATTACTACCGGTATTTGCAATGGCGCAGCAAGGTAATGTAGAAACTGGAAAAACTTTAAAAGGCAAAGCAACTATTTACGCAAATATGTTTCAGGGTCGCCGTACAGCAACCGGAGAAATTTTTAAGCACAGCAATCTGACTGCTGCTTCTAATTTCTTTAAATTCAACACATGGGTAAAGGTTACTAATCTTACCAATATGAAATCGGTTATAGTACGCATTAATGACCGTATGCATCCCCGCATGGCTAAAATGGGACGTATTGTAGACCTTACTAAAACCGCAGCTGCAGTTTTGGGGGGTTTTGATGGTATTACCAATGTGAAAGTTGAGGTTTTGGGTCAAAATGCAGGTATATCTACCGAAAGTTCATCTGATTAATTTACGCAATAGTTCTAATGTTATATCCTATTTTAAGAAAGAGCGCATTCACTATTTTACTTATTGCTATCTATTTTTTTGCTTCGCAAAATGTGATTGCACAATCAAATAATAATAATAATAAAACCTCTAAGAAAAAGGACAATAAGATTGCTCAACGAGATAGTTTTATTGTAGCACCCCCTGATACCCTAATTAAAAAGCCGATAGATACTGATGGTGATGGAATCATTGATTCCTTGGATAAATGTCCTGATGAAAAAGGAGTTGTTCAGTTTGATGGTTGCCCAATGCCCGATACTGATAATGATGGTTTAGCCGATGATTTAGACGATTGTCCTACAGTTTCTGGACTTATCAAATACAAAGGGTGCCCTGCCGGCGACAGGGATGGTGATAAGATAAATGATGATGACGATAAATGTCCTGACACCCCGGGTTTAGCCCGATTTGATGGATGCCTTACTAAAGATACTGATGGTGATGGAATTAATGATGATGATGACAAATGCATTGATGTTCCCGGTTCCGTTGATAATTTTGGTTGTCCCCCAACCCGTCAATACCGCAAAATCTTGAAAAAACAGGATGGGAAAAAAAAATCAGCAACCCCGTCCGGGAAAAAATAGAGCTAAAAGGAATTTGGTGTAGGGGAATGCTTATTGGTAATCTCAGTTTATAATATGCACTTCAATCTTATCTATGCTAATGGGGTGTTGTGTTTTAGACAACCTAAACAAACACTTGAAAAATGATACAAAGACCACAAACAATCCAAATTTTCTTGCCAGATGGTAATCCGACAAGTATCAAAATAGCGGACTTAACAAATCGAATGATTGTGGCTGTTCTTATTCCCAGAAACAAGCTTACAGAATGTGGTATTAGATCAGAAGTGAGAAAGTATGGCATTTATTTTCTTTTTGGGGTAAATGAAGATAAAGCAAAACCCATTTCTTATATCGGTGAAACAGAGGATTGTTTTGAGCGTCTAAAAATGCACAATAAAGCAAAAGACTTCTGGAATTATGCTGTCGTTATTACATCAAAGTCGAACACTTTTACTAAATCTCATGTTAAATACCTTGAACTCGTTAGTATAAAAACGGCAAATGAAATTGGTCGATACGAAACGGACAATCAGTCTGCTCCTGCAAAACCATACATTACTGAAAGTATGGAGGCTGATTTGCTAGACAACTTTGAAACAATCAAAATTCTTTTGGCAACTCGTGGATTTCCAATCTTTGAAGATATAAGAAAGTCAACATCAAAGAAAAAGGAACTTCTTTATTGTAAAGGAAAGGATGCAACTGCTCAAGGTGAGATGATAGATGATGGTTTCGTTGTACTGAAAGGCTCCAAAGCAAATAAAGACGAGACTAAGACGGCTGGTACTTGGGTAACAGGAATGCGTAAAAAGTTATTTGATGACAAAATTCTTATTCCAGCTGCTGGTGTATATGTATTTGCTGAAGATTTTGTATTTGGGTCTCCAAGTGCTGCTGCAGCTGCCGTATTAGGTCGCAGAGCAAATGGTTGGACTGAATGGAAAGACAAGGATGGTAAAACAATTGACGAGATTTATAGAATTGAGACAACAGATACAACTGAAAGTTGAACTCGTCTGCCTAAAACAAACGCTTTCTGAAATTCAAGTGTGTCTGGACTAAGTACAATCATCTGTATTACATCTCAAAGGTTTAGCTCATGCTTTACTATGAGACAATTTTTACAAAAAAATATCTCTGCTAAAACTCCGGCATTAATTATCACATTCTAAAATTAAGCGCTACCTCCTCCGCTGCTTTTCATCTCCTTTAGGCATTACAGCTTTTGGATTTTCATTTTTGACTTCCTCCTTCTTTTTCTTTTTCTTAAACAGACCCAAAAATCCACCGGTTTTTTCTTCTTTTACCTCTGCTTTCTTTTCAGTTGAAGTTGAAGGTGCATTTTCTGTTGTAGGTTTTTCAACAAGTGTTATGGCCGGTTTTACTTTTTCTGTCGGTACTTCGCTTTCTGCACCAACATCTTCCGGTAAATCACTTGGTATTATATAATCTTCAGAAGTTCCATTGCCTACATCTTCGCCTTCGGCAGGAGCTGTGTTTTGTGCATTGATGGTATTGAGGTAATCAAATATTACATCATTGCTCATTACTTCGGGTTTAGAAAACTTAGCATCCACATCTAAGCCAAGCGTTTTATCCGCCTGCGCCTTTTTATAAAAATATCCCCATATAGGTAATGCCGCAGAACCACCTTCGCCCACTTTACCATTAAAGCGGATAAATCTGTCATCGCAACCTACCCAAACACCACAAAGCATTTGAGGCGTATAACCCATAAACCATGCATCGCTGTTGTCATTAGTCGTACCTGTTTTGCCGGCTATTTCGCCGCCTATACCAAACTCATTCATACGCTGACCGGTGCCGTGCTGTATTACTCCCTGCATCATCAGTGCAAGTGAATAAGCTGTTACTTCATTGATCACCTCTTTACGTTGTGCAGGCAAAAAGTTTTCTAAAATTGTTCCGTTTTTATCTTCTATACGGGCTATCATCATTGGTTTTACATTAAATCCACGTCCTGGAAACATACTGTAACCTTGCATCATTTCATAAAGACTCAGTTCTACTGCACCTAAGGCAATTGAGGGGTATGGGTCTATCTTAGCATGAAAATTACATTTCCTTAAAAACTCTGCAAATCGGTGTGCAGCATCATTACCATTGTTACCTAATTGTTTTAGAATATAAGCAGAGGCACAGTTGCGGCTCCATGCAAGCGCATTGGCCATAGGCATAGACCGTCCTGTACAAGTACTGCTTGTATTTGGTACTAAGCCAAGGCTACCAAAGTTTTGTTGAACATCATTTACAATGGTATTTGGGGTAAATCCTGCTTCTTCTATTGCAAGGCTGTATAACAAGGGTTTTATTGTACTACCCACCTGTCTTTTGGTATTTAAGTTTGCATGGTCATACTTAAACCTACGAAAATCAATGCCCCCAACCCATGCTTTTATTTCGCCACTTATTGGGTCCATGGCCATAAAGCCTGCCTGTAGCATTTGTCTATGATACCTTATAGAATCATAGGGAGTCATAGTGGTATCCTTTTCACGTGTGGAGTTCCAGACAAATACCTTCATCGGAACCTTTTTGTAAAAAGTCTTTTTTATTTCAGTTTCTTCAATACCATCTTTTTTTAAATTTTTCCAGCGCTCACTTGCTTTCATGGCAGTTTCTAATATATCCTCATGGCCTTTCCAAACTTCGCCATTTCTTATGTTGCCCTGTGAGTTCAGTATTTTTTGCATGTAGTTTATGTGCTTACCTACTGCTTCTTCAGCATACAACTGCATTCTTGGATTAATGGTAGTATAGATTTTCAAACCATCCTTGTACAAATCGTAATTTTCTCCATTGGGCTTTTTGTGTTCTTTACACCATTTTTTCATATCCTGTCCCAATACCATTCTAAAGTAAGGAGCTAACCCTGCGCTTTCATCCATTTTTTTATAATTGATGGCAATAGGTTTTAGTTTTAGTTCTCTTGCGTGTGTTTCGGGCAGGTAGCCGCTTGTAACCATTCTGTCTAATACCAGATTTCTACGTTCCAACGAGCTTTTTGGGTTGCGTCGTGGATTGTAAATTGTTGGACCATTTACCATACCTACCAAAACGGCAGCTTCTTCTATATTGATAACTTCGGGGTCTTTTTGAAAAAATGTTTTTGCAGCGTTTTTTATGCCATACACATTGTCGCTAAAAGGAACTGTATTAAGGTACAATGCTACAATTTCATCTTTGGTAAAATTTCTTTCAAGTTTTACAGCAATAAGCCATTCTTTCATTTTTTGAATGATACGTGTTACGGGGTTTCGGGCCCTGTTGCCGTTAAAAAGATTGAATGCAAGTTGTTGGGTTATAGTACTTGCCCCACCATCTGTACCCAGATGCACCAATGCCCTTGCCACACCTTTTCCATCTATACCACTGTGATTATAAAAACGTACATCTTCGGTTGCTATTAATGCATTAATGATATGTTTGCTTATGTTTTTAAAATCGGTATTAGTACGATCTTCCAGATAGTATTTGCCCATAACAGTACCATCGTCTGCTATCACTTCACTAGCTAGAGATGCGCTTGGATTTTCAAGATCTTGTATAGAAGGCATTTTGCCAAATACGCCCCAGTTGGCAAGCATTATTATCAGAACGAAAGAACCAAATCCTATTATCACGATCCGCCAGAATATTTGTACCGGTTTGCTTATACTATTTTTTTTTGCCTTCATAAATTTGGTGCTCTATATTAGGAATATATGGATACGATATTGGTAAATTGTTTTGACAATTGATTGATACTGTAAAGCCTTAATAATGGTATTAAAAATCAGTACCTTAAAATTTTCCAGGAACAGCCGTTTGCAACAATTGTTTATATCCTTCAATATCTTTATTGTCTTTTAAAGTTTCAAGGTTAGAATGACTAATAATAATGAAGCTATATTTCTCTGCTGAAAGCCAAGGCAAAATCCTACTCTTAGCAATTGGCCTTACTTTTTCTATATAATCCATAGCAGCTGTTCCATTTGCAAAAGGACCTTCTAATACAATAGAATATCTGTCATCAATTTTAGCAGCTGAAATATCTATTTGTTGTGCATAAAATTTCTCCCTGTTGTAACGGTTAAATGCATTTTTTGCTTCACTCTGATACACGGGGTCAACCTTATCTAACAAAACACCAACATATTGTAAAGAGTCGCCCACATAGCTAAACTTGTTGAGCTTTATTGGCGTGGCTCCTCTTACTTTTATGGAGTCTGCTTTTACTTTTGCAGAATCTGCTTTTGTAATAACAGGATTTATTTTAACAATACTTGAATCTGTTTTATTTACAGAAGTGCTGCTACCAGCAGTTGTCCTTGTTGGGTTGGCTGCAGGGTCGTGTGGAGTTGATGAAACAGGTTTACCATCTTCATTCCTTGTTACCTGCAGGTTGCCAAGGTAGCTTTCTATTTCTTTTCTGCGCTTCAGCACCTCTATCATAGCCTTTGCTTTTTCTGCCATTGGGTTTCCGGCAAAACCTGTAGATAAATCAGTCAATACTTTAATGGCTGTGCTGTCTTCCTGCTGCTTAATATAATAGATGGATTCTATGAAAAGTAATTGAGGTGTCCAGAAAGATTTATTATAAAGACTGTCTGCTATTTTCTTTTCTGCAATAGCCTGTGCAAAATTTCCTTCAATAAAAAGTTTATAGATATCCTCATATTTTTTTGTAGCCGGATTATTCTTTACTGAATCTTTTAATGGTGCAGAACCGTTAATCATTTCAGACCATTTGCTTTTTGTAGTATCATTTTCTAACTGTCTTTTCCAGTAGTCTGACTTTGATTGATTGCCAGTCTTTTTATAAATGTACACCAGGTTAAACATAACTTCCTGTTTGTAAGGAGAGTTGGGAAAACGCCTCAGCAAATCTTCGTAAGTATCAATTGCAGCAGGATATTCTTCCAAATTATTTTGAAATGTTTTTCCCATGGTATACAAAGCATCCATAATGCTTTTATTGCTTGTTTCAACTTTCTCTTTAGTCCTTGGTATATTGGCCTGCATACCTTCATAAGAATCCTCCGGTGCAGAACTGCTGCTATCTACCGGTGATTTTTGTGAAACATCATCTACATCAATAAATTGTTGAGATTGTTTGTCCAATGCCGATTTTCTTCTCCAGTTATCAGCGTTGGGCCTTTCCCCCCATTTCGCTTTAAATTCACTGTATCCTTTTGCCTTTGTAGAAGCATTATAAAAATAAAAGTCATTACCCTTTTCAGCTTTACTAAAGATATCAGCCGTTTGTTGAACAGCAGTGTTAACTGTAGTTTCTTCATCTTTAATTCCCTTACCTTTTCTCAACAACTTCAGTTGTTTTTTAATAACAGAATCCTGTTGTTTGGGGCTAAGTTTTGCAATGGACTGCAGGCTATCTTGTTTGTAAACGATTTCCGCATTTTCAGCAATAATCTTCAAAGGAGGCCTTCTATAGTTAACCCTTGCCGTATCTGCAGATTTTGTAAGTGTGGCTACATCCAAACTATCATAATAATGGCTAGATGCAGGATATAGTTTACTATCGTAATTCATGTCTGCCAACAAAAGAAAAGCTTGTGAACGTTGTGCAGGATTGTTGGAAGCATTTTCAATACTTTTCAGCAAAAAACTTTGAGCATTTTTAATATTCTTCCTTTCCAGTTCAATATTTGCGGCTGCATAGTAAATAATGTCTCTGTAGTTGGCATATTTATCCCGTTTAGCCATTTTAACCAATTCATCTATGTTTTCCTGCAGGTAATCTTTTTTCTCACTCTTTTTAATTCTTATACTGTTAAGCCTTGCATACACATCCATAATGGGGTCTGTGGTATGTTGCATTGCTTTTTCATAATACTTCACTGCATCCTCGGTTTTTTTGCTAAGCTGATACATTTGGGCTGCAAGAAATTCCCATCGGGCTTTTTCTTGCCCGCCTTCAGCCAGGTCGAGAGATTTGGTCAGGTAATTTGCGGAACTGTCATAAATCTGCTGCTTGTAAAACCAATAAGAAAGTATTTGGTATAAATCGCTGTTGAGGCGCTTGGGAAAGTTGGGATCGTGCCGTAAAATTTCTATAATACCTGCAGCTTCGGGCAGTTCATCTCTCTCTATAAAATTACGGGACTGCCAGATAAAACTCTCATTGCGGCTAGGAGGCCGGCTTGTAAGCTTAGACCAAATGCTTTTCTTTTCTTTAGTAACTATGCTGAATTCTCCTTTATCGTTGCTTGAGTTGCTGCCTATTGGTACATCATAACCACCACTTTCTTTTGGTGAGAAAGAAAAATTAATATACTGAAAAGTAAGCCCTGCAGAATCAAAATCCTTTCTGAAGAAATATGCTTTACCTAATAGTAAAAACATATTATCTATCCAACTGTTGCGCAAGTCATGGAGTAAAATACCGGCAGTACATTTGTAGACTATACTGTCCAATTCTTGTTTGTTAGACGAGGTGGCATCTAGTGTATAATTGTAAAAAGGGAGTAATAGAGTATAGTCGTCTTTAAAAGAAGTTTTTGCCGTTTCAACCAATTCATTTAGCCTGCGATTGGCGTTGAAATAGTAATTATAATGGGTTACAGTATTCTGATAAACTTTTTTACCAAATCCAATTTTTTTATCAGTAGTTTTTTCCGAAGCCAATTTTCTGTTTTCGTACTTTTTTGGTTTCTCAATTTCTATCTCTGTTCCGGGTTGGGCAAGCAAGTCAGTACAGCCAAGAATTGCCAGTATAAAAGGCAAAATAAGCTTATCATTTTTTGGAAGGCAAACTTTTTTAAATTTGGTTATAAACATCATTATAATTTATAGCTAATCCTGTCACAAAAAAGTGATGCAGGATTTAGTGCTGATAATTTTTGTGTAATTTAATTGTTTAGGGTTAAGCCATGAACGTATATGTATTAAAATTTTGTATTTTTTAACCTATGCTTTCTTATATTTTCATTGAAATAATTTCAATAAAAATCAATTACCCTATTATTTCAAAGCTAAAAATACAGTTATTTTTCATTTTACCCTTCGGGTAATGAACAAGCTTTTGCTACCTTTAAGTTTCTGGTAAAAAAAATATGGAAAAACTGGAAATAAAATCTGGGCTAAAAAAACTGCGAAACCGCTATAGGCTAGTAATTAAGAACGATGATACCTATGAAGAAGTAGTCACTTTTAAACTGTCCAGGCTAAGTGTTTATATCGTTTTCAGTAGCATTTTTGTGCTTTTGACTGGTCTTACTGTGGCACTTATTGTTTTTACTCCTTTAAAACAATACTTGCCGGGTTATGGCAGTATGGGTGCCCGGCATGAATTGCAGGCATTGAAAATGAAAACCGATAGTCTGGAACAATCAATGAATTATAAAGATAATTACCTTGCTAATCTTAGAAAGACCCTGACCGGCGATGTGGTAATACCAACAGATACAACTCTTAGAAATGATTTAAAACCACACGACGAAAAACCCAAAAAAACATCAAGGCGAAGACGTAGATAGGTATCATGTTGGCTTTTATTACTAAGATCTATTTTGTGAAACAATATCGGTAATGCAATATTTCGTAAATAAGCAATCCATTGTAAGAGAGATCTGGGGTAAAAGTGATACTATACTTTTCATTTTTGCCGGTGCAAGTGCAGAGTTTGCGTTGAACAAAGCTGTTGATTGGCTTTATTTTACCGGAAAGCTACCCAAAGATCCGCTTGGTAGATTGTTTTCTACTGTTAACTATGCCCGTCAAATTGTGTTTTTTGAAATGGAGGCTGCAAATGCCGCTATTGATAAAATTGCTGCCATACATACTGCTGTAGAAAACAGCAGGGGAGGCAAAATACCCGATTGGGCATATCGTGATGTGCTTTTTATGCTCATTCATTATTCCATCAGTTCTTTTGAGGTTTTGGAAAGAAATTTAAATCTAACAGAAAAAGAAGAAGTCTTTAACGTTTTTTACAGGGTAGGGGTAAGAATGAGATTAAAAGAACTTCCGATGTCCTATACACAATGGATAAGTGCCCGTGAAGCGCATTTGCAACAGGACTTAATCAAAAGTGATTTTACAAAAGATTTATTCAGACAATACAAAAAGCACCTTGGTATTTACAGATATTTTTTGTTGGTGGAAGGGCAGAAAATGGTAATGCCTAAAAGGGTTGCTGCATTATTAGGGTTTAATAAGATCCAATTGCTTCAGCCAATTTTATGGGCTTATAAATTAACAAAAAAAGTAAAAATTGACGGCTTACTAAAATCAGCAATTCTACCAAAGGCTTATAAAGATGAGATTAAAGCTATGGATGTGGTGTGAGAGTTGAAAAACTTAAAACGTTAAAGCAGACACGCTAAACTCATAACTCTAAATTCATAACTCTAAATTCATAACTCTAAACTCATAACTCTAAACTCATAACTCTAAATTCATAACTCTAAATTCATAACTCTAAATTCATAACTCTAAACTCATAACTCTAAACTCATAACTCTAAATTCATAACTCTAATTTCATAACTCTAAACTCATAACTCTAACTCTAAACTCATAACTCTAATCTACACCACCCATTTCCACAACAAAGAAGCAGCTCCGTAAATGCACGTGGCTATAAAAATGCCCTTGGCAGTACGGTCTTTGCGCTTGTTAATATAATAGGTAAACGCAACTGCATTGGCTACCAAAGAAACACTCACAATTGCGGTTAGCAATCTTTTCTCAACTAAAATAATATGAAAGAATTCGCTGACAGTAAGAAGGTTTCTAAATTGGATCAGATAATAAAGCATCATGCCAACAAAGGGTGCTATGAAACCAATAATTAATCCAAACCTTAGGTTGTCTTTGTTCATTTGAGGGTTAAATTAAATGATTTTTCCAGTTTCTCTTTCAATTTATAATGCGTAAGATCAAACTGCACGGGTACTACACTTGCATAGTTGTGATTAAGAGCCCAAACATCTGTATCCCGGCCACGGTCAAAGTTTACAAATTCACCAGTTAGCCAATAATATTTCTTGCCATGTGGGTCTATACGTTCAAAAAAACTCTCTTCATATTTGGCATAGGCCTGACGGCAAATTTTTAATCCTTTCAATGCTTTCTCACTTACGGCAGGAAAGTTTACATTCAGGCACAAATGTTTGTCTATGTGTTTGCCGTTAAGGATTTGATCTACCAATAAACGGGCATACTTTTTTGGCCCTGAAAAATCAGCTTCAAGGCTATAATCAAGTATAGAAAAACCTATACTTGGAATGCTTTCTATTGATGCCTCCAATGCAGCAGACATAGTGCCGGAGTATATAACATTAATAGAATGATTAGCCCCGTGGTTTACACCGCTGATGCAGATATCCGGCTTACGATGAAGAATTTTATCTACGGCAAGTTTTACACAATCTACCGGTGTTCCATTGCATGAATAACTTTCTATATCATCGCCAAATACATGTACACGGGTCATACGTAGAGGTGAGCCAATTGTAATAGCATGCCCCATACCGCTCTGTGCTTTGTCGGGTGCAATAACTACAATCTTTCCTAACCCTCTTACTGCATCTACTAAAGCAGCTATGCCGGGTGCTGATACCCCATCGTCATTCGTAACCAAAATAATTGGATCTTCTTTTGGACTTGTGCTTTTCTTCTTTTCTTTTTTCAAAGTTTGATCGCCTTGTTTGGCAGCTTTCACTTTGGTGTTAATATGAGTTGCTTCAGGTCCCTGACCCGGGAGTAATCTTGTTGAAGTTGCTATTTCTTCTTTTTTTCTTATTGCCATATTTTCTTTAATAAGGGGGTGCAAAAGTGGTTATTAAAATAATGATGCCAAAATATTTATTTTGATCATCAAACCCGATTAACGTAAAGGCTGTGTCGATTGTTGTTTAGCTGAATGTATTAAATACCAAACTTTTTCTAAAATCTAATTTTATTAGTAACTTGCGCTAAATAAATTAGTCTAAATATGTCACAAGCCGGTAAAAACCTAAAATACCTGCGTAAACTACGCGGTTGGACACAAGAAGAGTTTGCTGCAAAACTTAAAATAAAAAGATCGCTGTTAGGCGCATATGAAGAAGAACGAGCTGACCCCCGCTTAGAGGTTCTTGAATTAGTCGGTAGTATGTTTAAAACTACCTTAGACGATTTGTTGCTAAAAGACTTCGTCAATGCAAAAGGGGGTTCGTTTATGGAGCGCCGTAGGCAGTTAAAGTTATCTGAAGCCAATAATCAGATACAATTTGTACCCATAAAAGCAGCAGCAGGTTATTTGTCAGGTTATGGTGACCCCGACTTTATTGATGAACTGAATACTTTTACCTTACCATTTCTTGCAGGTGGAAGTTACCGGGCTTTTGAGATATTGGGCGATAGCATGTTGCCCACCCAAAGTGGTTCTGTAATAGTGGGAGAAAAAGTAGAGAGTGTAGAAGATGTAAAAAACAGCAATACCTATATTGTAGTTTCAAAAAATGATGGCATAGTTTATAAAAGAGTTCAAAAAAATAACAGAAGCAAGGGTAAAGTAACATTGGTGAGTGATAACCCAATATTTGAACCTTACCAACTGAATGTAGATGACATTATGGAACTATGGCAGGCACAAATGATTATTGCTAAAGCAAACGTGCAACAACGTTGGGATGTAAACCAATTGGCAAGCCTTGTAAACAATTTGCAGGAACAGGTTAGTACAATGAAGAAGAAGATGAATTAGATGTGTGATTTGAAATGTCTGATTTGGTACACTTATGTTAACAATCATTGTGCTTGAATATTTACTGTTTTTTTATTTTACACTTTTCGGAAGTGGCAAGTGTACTTTAAGTTTGATTTGATAAACAACTTTAAGTTTTAGTTATTAACTTCATTAAATTAAATTTCAATCCGAACCTGTTGCGGAGAGGGTATAAATTTAGAACTTCACAAGCTCCTGTTTGCTATTGGTAATTCGGTGGAGCTGTATGTGCTAAAAATAATTCTATTTAGACCTTCCAAAATATTTTACAGAAATTAGCATTGCGTAATAATATTATGAAAAGCGTATGAAATTTTACTGCTTCGTGTTACTTTGTTTTCTTTTTGTTTCTTGTAATTACAAATTCCTTGTTCATAAAAAATATATAGTGCAGGAGCAGAAAGGTTTTCTTCTCTTTTATTATTCCAAACCACATCAAGAGGCAATATTTTTTCCATTTAAAGACTCTATTGACAGAATCTTTTTAAATAAAAATCATAAAAATGGATATCGCATTCAAGATAAGGATTTAGATTATTTAAAGGATATGGCTGTGAAACACTCCTTCAAACAATATGTTTTAATAAATGGAAAATCAGTTCTAACAACCGACACTCTAACTTTAATACCTGTTGTCATCCGTTATTATTTTGGTAGTTCTTGGAGGATACAAAAATTTAACAGCGAGAAGGTTCTAATACGCTACGAACATAATGACAAAGGAAGAGAACTGGCCTATCATATTTACGATGATAGAATTATATTAGGTATTAGCCTAACAAGGAAAAATGATCAGTTATGGTTAGATAAAAACATCCAAAAATATTTTCCAAGTAAATTTGAGAACTAGATAAGAATAAAAATGATTTTTTAAAAATGTGGAGTTTCAAGTGTCAAGCAAAACATCACCAAGTTGAAAACCTCTTATGGTTCGGTCAGGATAATCAAATCACAACTTTAGTCTTAATTTCATTTTTAAAATTTCAAGTAAAATTTTTTGGATGGAATTCCAAAGCCACCCTTGAACAAAATACAGTTATTTATAAGTCAGGCATATGCAAAGCCAAAACCACATGAACAAAGACATCCAAACATATAACAACAAACAACTCCCTGACGACAAAGCAATTTGCAACTTGCTAGCTCTTATTATTGATAGTGAGTTGCCCGAAGCAGAAAGTAAAATTTGGCATGCACACCCTGTTTGGTTTTTAGAAGGGAACCCAATTGTTGGTTACAATAAGCAAAAACCCGGTTGGCGATTGATGTTTTGGAGTGGTGCCGACTTTGACGAAGAAAATTTAAACATTAGAGGTAAAAATTTTAAAGACGCTTCTATTTTCTTCAACACCCTAGAACAAATCAAAACAAATGAACTAAAACGTTGGCTAAAAAAATCAAGAGATATTCAGTGGGATTATAAAAATATAGTAAAAAGAAAAGGACAATTAGAAAGGTTGAAATAAATTGCATTCAGAACCTTAAATACATTAGGTATGAACAATAAAAACAACCACGATGAGCGTTTTGCAAAAATGACATTTGCCTCTGTATATCCCCTTTACCTCACAAAAGTTGAGAAGAAAAACAGAACGAAAGAAGAGTTGAATCAGGTAATTGAATGGCTAACAGGTTATGATAATAAAAAGCAGAAAGAACTCATTGAAGAAAAAGTAACTTTTGAAAACTTTTTTCGGAATACTACACTAAATCCTAATGCCCACCTTATTACTGGAGTAATCTGTGGTTATAGAGTAGAAGAAATTGAAAATCCATTAACACAACAGGTAAGGTATTTGGACAAGTTAGTAGATGAATTGGCAAAGGGTCGTAAAATGGAGATGATATTACGAGGGTCTTAATAACTATGAAACAGTTTTTGAATTAAATTTCATTTTAATCAATAACCGAATTGGCTTCCTAATACTGCTTTTAATAAAAGGCATTTTGCAAGTAAGGCTTATAAATAAACATCAACCAATTAAAAATTGGTACTGCATTAATGGGAAATACCTACTTTATAAATTTGGATTTACGGCAACCAAATATGGCAAGAACACTACTAATACTTTCTACATTATTAACCATCATTTCGTGCAGAGAATCAAATTCTCTAAATGAAAATGAGAAAGTAATTATTATTGGGGAAGTTCGGCAGACATTAGACAACTATTATAACGACATCAGAAAATCAGGACTCTTAGCAGAGTTTAAATATCTGGACAGTTTTTCAGATTTCTTTTGGGTTCCCCCCGGATATTCAAGTTCTATTTCTTTTGATAGTGTTTCAAAAGTGCTTAAACAAAATGCACCACTTTTCAAATCAATCGATAACTCTTTTGACACTTTGCGAATTATTCCCTTGACCAAAAGTATTGCAAGTTATACAGGTCTGCTTAAATCAACCATGACCAATACATCTGGCAAAGCCATCATTTACTCACTTGTAGAAACAGGTGTTTTAGTAAAACGACAAGACGGATGGAAATTACTTAACGGGCAAACAACATTATTAAATCAAAAGGAATAACCAAATGCAGGCTTTCGAATTTGGTTTGCTAAAATGGTGTTGTTATAACTTTATTGACTGTAAAAGTAATAAACAGGGTTTTCGTAAACAAATCAGGTTCCCATTTTTCTTTTTAATTTTTTCTAATCATGACTTTCAGAGAAGCAAATATTGCAGACATACAACAGATCCAAATTGTAAGAAATTCAGTTAAGGAAAATACTTTGTCTAATCCTGCTTTGGTTACTGACGATGATTGTGTAGAGTTTTTAACGGTTAGGGGAAAAGGTTGGGTTTGTGAGATAGACAATAATATTGTGGGTTTTGCAATTGCCGATCTACAAGACAATAATATTTGGGCCTTATTTCTGGATCCTGCAGTTGAAGGGCAAGGCATTGGTCGTCAACTGCACAAAATAATGGTGGATTGGTATTTTGCACAAACAAAAAACAAAGTTTGGTTAGGTACAGCTTTTAATACCCGTGCTGAACAGTTTTATAGAAAAGCAGGTTGGGTCGAAGTAGGCACTCACGGCGCTAAAGAAATAAAATTTGAAATGACATTTGAACAATGGCAACAAGTGAGCGATCTTTAGAAAATTAATCTTCATGAATAGCAAACGCAATCTGCATAGCATCTATAAAACTAAAAACTTTTACCCCCACATATCAAGCCCAACCCTAAAAGTATTGCAATGTGCTTCTACTATTATATTCACCTCCTTACTGTATCCGCCACCCATAGATACCACACATGGGATTTGATTTCTTTTTAGTGAAGAAAATACAAATTCATCTCGTTGCTGGCAGCCTTGTAAAGTCACATTCAGTTTTCCAAATTTATCAGTATTCAATATATCTACACCAGAAAGATAAAAGCAAAAATCAGGTTGTACTTCTTCAATTATTTTTGTCAAATTATGTTGCAGCAAATGAAGATAAGTTTTTGTGTCAGTGCCATCTTCAAGAGCAATGTCAAGATCAGATTTTTCTTTATGAAATGGATATTTGTGCCTGCCGTGCATGCTAAAAGTAAAGACGTTGCTATTGTTTTCAAAAAGCTTTGCGGTGCCATTTCCCTGATGAACATCCAGGTCTATTATTAGAATTTTTTTCGCTAATTTTTTCCTAAGCAAATAATTAGCAGCAACAGCCTGATCATTTAATAAGCAAAACCCTTCACCTCTATCAACAAAAGCATGATGGGTGCCACCTGCAACATTAAAGCCTATTCCTTTTTCTAAAGCAATATGACAGCTATCAATAGTACCCTGTGTTATAATTAATTCACGAAGTGTGAGTTCGGGTGATTGGGGAAAACCTATTCTTCGTTGTTCGGTAGCAGACAAATTTTGATAGAGCAATTTGTTCAGATATTCCTTATCGTGGGTCCATAATATAATAGATTCACTGCACGGTTTTGGACAAAACATATTCTCCTGACTAATAGTTCCTTCATGTATTAATTGTCCGGGTATAAGCTCATATTTTGCCATAGGAAAACGATGTCCCGTAGGCAGCGGATGGGCATAAACTGGGGAGTAAGCGATTGTTAGTGACAAATCGGTAATGGATTTTTTTATTTAGCAGTAGGTTTGGTGAAATTGAATTTCGTAATTAAACACGCATAACCCTTGCAGACTGCCCTTTTGAAATATTGGCATTAATAATTGCGAAAACACTATCGGTAGATTTTTGTTCAATAACAGCTCCACCTGTAAATTTTGAAAAGGCAGGTAGTACAGCATAATTTTCAGAAAAAAAATAACAAGGTAAAGAAATGGTTTGCTTACCCAAACCACGCAATACAACACAGGGATGAATATGACCACTGATGTAATAAGGAATAACTTCAGTAGGCGGACAAGCTTCTGCAATATCATGTACAAAACAAATGTTATCAATAAAGAGATGTTTGGAAATAACATTAATATTTGCGCTGCTATACCATTCATTTTTCAATATATCATGGTTGCCTTTTATTAATTGGATATTTAATTCCGAAAAATCATTTCTCCATTTTTTAAAAAAGTCTAATTCTTTATTTTCAGTACTGTGAAACAGATCGCCAACAACTATTAGATTTTCAGGTTTATAAAACTGAATCTGATGTACCAACCGCTGCATATCTTCTTTGAAAACGCTTTGAGGCACTGCAATACCCGATTTTCTGAAATGTCCCGTTTTTCCAATATGAAGGTCAGAAAGTATCAATGATTTTTGCTCTTCCCAATAAATACATCTATCCGGCGACAGCCAAAATGTTTGACCACGAAGTAAAAATTTTTCTGACTGCATTGTGTTTTTTGTTCGGGTTCAAAGATAGTCAGGCAACAAGTTATCTAATCGCAAAACCTTTCTTTTAGCCCTTTTAATAATCTTAATTGGGTGCATTTTCAAATTGATGAATTATCCCATTACTTTGTACCTATGAATTGGGAAACCATTTTTACTACACAACGTATTGGTCAGAAGGAAACTACACAGGGAAACAGGTCGGGCTTTCAGCAGGATTTTGATCGCATTATTTTCTCTTCTTCTTTTAGGAGATTACAAAATAAAACCCAGGTTTTTCCCCTGCCCGGAAGCACATTTGTACACAACAGATTGACTCACTCTTTAGAGGTAGCAAGTGTAGGCAGGTCTTTGGGCAGCATGGTAGGGGAGCGGCTTAGCAGCGAAATGGACCGCAATACAGCAGGCTATGAATTCTACAGATACGAACTTGCCAATGTCATAGCAGCAGGTTGTCTTGCACATGATATTGGCAACCCTGCCTTTGGTCATTCAGGCGAAAAGGCTATCTCTGCTTATTTTATTGATAATGCACAATTGTTGATTGAGGGCAAACCGTTGATTACTTTTTTCTCTAATGAAGAATGGGCAGATATTTCCAATTTTGAGGGCAATGCAAATGCTGTCCGCATCTTAACTCATCAGTTCAAAGGAAAATTAATGGGTGGCCTTGGGCTGACTTATACCACCATTGCCTCTATCCTAAAATATCCTTGCGGGTCAGGGTCTATCAACAAAGGCTTTAAGCACCGAAAGAAATATGGTTTTTTTCAATCAGAGAAGGCGGTCATAAAAGACATTGCAGAGCGGTTGGGGATGATTGTAGATAGTAACGATGAACTTATATACAAGCGACATCCTTTTGTTTATCTGGTAGAAGCCGCTGATGATATTTGTTATAGCATTATAGATATGGAGGATGCGCACCGACTGGGCATCCTTTCACATGAATTGGTAAAAAGTTCATTTATACATGTCATTGCATCTTTGGATGAAAGTGAACAAGAAAGAACTATAAGAACCTGTGAAAAAATTCAGGATGAAAATGAGCGCATTAGCTACCTAAGGGCCAAAGCCATAAACCTGTTAACTTTAAAATCTGTAGATATATTCTGGGGAAACCGCCAATCGATCATTGAAGGAAATTTTAATGACACATTGGTTGGTGCTATTGAAAAAAAATACAACGCCCTAAATGAAGTGATGAAATTATCTGCCGACAAAATTTACAACCATGAAAGTGTGTTGGAAATAGAGATAGCAGGTTACAATGTTATGGGTGAATTGCTTGCATTGTTTATTCCACCACTACTAAAACAAAAAGCCGATCATAAGGACGAAAAAGTGTTGAAATTGTTTCCGAGACAATACTCCGAGTTTGAAGAGACAACATCACCATACCTGAAAGTGATGAATGCATTTGACCTTATTTCAGGAATGACAGACCTTTATGCTACAGAGTTGTATCGTAAGCTAAAAGGAATTGAGATTTCACCTTACAGGTAGGTTCAGTAAATCTTTTATTGATAACAAAATATTAAAACCTTCTCGGCATGAGTTGTTGCTCATCTTCCTCCTCTTTATCAAGACCCAGCTTACTTCTCATTTGAATATTATAGTTATACTGTTCCTCAACAGAAATGTATTTTCTGACACTTTTTGTAAATTTTTTTCCCTCCTTAGACCACAGGGGTGGGGTATAGTTATAACATTTATCAGCAGGCAAATTGGTTACTTCATAATGCCAATTCTTGGACATGTATGGTTTGTAAAATTCTTCAAAATCACCATCAAAACAAAAATGTAAAAAATCAGGAATTGACATATCTAAAGCCTGCCATTGTAAAGTTGCAGGTGCCAGGTAATATACTTTGCCTATATCATTACCAAGCTTACCGGTATTAAGTGCAAAAAAACCACCTAAGGCATCATCTGCTATCAGTAAATAAGGCGGTCTTTCACCCACTTCTGTAAATGTTTTGCCTTTATTCCAGGAAGAAATGGAACGGGTAAGTCTGTTGCTGCCTGAGCCTAAAAGTCTAATCCATCCATCTTCGAGCAAAATGCCACCGGTCATATAAATTATTGTGCCTAATGGAGATTCGGTGCCAATTTGTACTTCATAAACTGCATCCCTTGCCTGATTGGTATCTACAGGCATTATCTCAACTTTGTTAATAGCAGTATCAATTTGTTTCCTAATAGCTTTCCATCCTGTATTGGCATAATTGACCAATTGGTCAACATTTTTAGTTTTGTATTGCCCAAAGGAGGCTGTTACTCCAAAAATTAATAAAAAAGATAGTAGCTTTAATCTCATATCTACTTAAGTTTATTAGATACTTACAAATTTAAATCACTTTATTACAAGAAATAGGGTAAAGTCAAATAAATTAATTCGTTATTCTAAACTATTGATGAAAATAAAGACGAAAAGATTGTACGTTAGTTTAAAGATTTAGTAAATTATGATAGGAACCATTGTTGTCCGACAAAACTAGTATTAGGCCATAAATTTTGTTGGAGTTATTGATTTTACAGCTACCCTTTTGAAATTTTCAATAGCAGGGGGCT
>JAYTDC010000080.1:0-25771 GCA_043736115.1 Segetibacter sp.
AAGGAAGTGGAGGAGACTAAATCCATTATTTGTGAGAAAACATATTTGCCGCCATTCATAAACAAATGATTTTCAGCAAGTTGCATTTTTATTTCTCAATAAAAAATCAAATCGTCTTAGGTGATTAATCGTTGCAAACTCAATATTTACAATACTTTCAAAGAACTAAGGGTGATAACAACGCAACGCTAATGATGTTTACTCTAACTTATTCGCATTATTTTTGTGTATGAACGAATTGTACCTTACCATTTTCTTTATAATCCTTGCGCTTGTTTTTATTGGCTTTTTTGCAGGTATAGAAATTGCTTTTGTAACAGCAAATAAATTAAGCATCGAACTCAAAAAAAAACAGGGCAAAAACAGTGGTATTATATTATCGGGTTTTATGGAAAAGCCAGCACGGTTTATAGGAACCTGCCTTATTGGTGTTAATATTTTTCTTGTTATCTATGGACTATTGTTCGACAGCCTGCTTAACCCCTTGTGGGAAAGGTTGGGTTTTACAAATAATTACATCAGTCTTGTAGCAAATACAATCATATCTACGTTTGTTGTATTGGTGTTTGGAGAGTTTGTTCCTAAGGCAATTTTCAGGGCTAAAAATGATACCTTGTTATCGTTTTTTGCCCCTGTTACAAAATTCTTTTATCGTATATTTTACCCCATTGCAAGTGTGTTGGTAAGTATGGCTGAATATATTCTCAAATACGTTTTTAATGTTAGGGTCAAAGACAGAAATGAAGCTTTTGGTAAAGGGGATCTTGAACATTTTTTTCAACAGAATAAAGATCAGGATCAGGAAAGTCAAGAGTTGAATACTGAACTTTTTGAAAATGCGCTATCTCTCCCTACGGTTAAAATTAGGTCTTGTCTTGTACCAAGAACTGAAATAGAAGGGTTTGATATTTCTACTTCCATTAATGAGGTTAAGCAACACATGATAGACACCAAGCTAAGCAGAATGGTTATTTACAAAGAAAATATAGACACCATAGTAGGGTATGTACATCAGTTAGATTTATTTAAAAGCCCTGCTAATATTCAATCCATTCTATTACCAATACCTATGGTGCCCGAGAGTATGAGTGCCACAGACCTTATTAACAAATTTACCAAAGACAGAAAAAGTATAGCATGGGTAGTGGATGAGTTTGGGGGCACTGCAGGCATTGTAACCATGGAAGATGTATTAGAGGAAATTTTTGGGGAAATAAAAGATGAATATGATACCGAAGAGTTTGTTGAAAAACGGATAGCAGACGATGTATATCTTTTTAGTGGCAGGTTAGAGCTTGATTATATAAATGAAAAATACGGACTTGAATTTTCTGTTTCAGAATCTGAAACCCTTTCTGGATTTATAATAGGAAAACACGAAACTATACCCGTACAAAAAGAAAGAATTATTATTGACAAATATGAATTTGAGATATTGAATGTGAGTGATACAAGAATAGAAATGGTAAAATTAAAAATATTATAAATTTTTTATGGCTATATTTCTATTAACACTCCTTCATATTTCTAAGAGTTCATTATTCTCAATTTTTGAAATTACCCGATTAAATTATTGATGTGAAGGATAAAATCTATTTTAATAAAAAGTTTATAAGTTCCTCCTCTATATCCCCAAATAAATAAAAAAACAGTATCCAATTAACAATTAAACAGATGAACGCCATTGACCAAACCAATATCTTTGCGGACTTTAGCAAAAATTACGGCATAACTAACCATGGCGAGTAGCATTTTCAATAAGACCGGACCCAACGGTGAAGAAATGGCCTTTGTAGATCATCTAGAAGCACTAAGATGGCACATAGTGCGGTCTTTAATTGCTATATTGTTTTTTGCTATACTCATTTTTATAAAAATAGACTGGGTTTTTGACAGAGTTATTTCAGGTCCGCTACAAAACGACTTTGTCAGTTATATAGCCTTCTGCGATCTAAGTCATTGGCTAAATTTGGGCAACGCACTATGTATGCCTCCTATGCATATTAAAATGCAGACTACGGAGTTTAGCAGTCAGTTTATGAGTAGTATAACCATAGCTTTTGTAGGTGGTTTTATTGCAGCATTTCCATATGTCTTTTGGGAATTGTGGCGTTTTATAAAACCTGCTCTTACCCCGGGAGAAATTAAAAGCACAAGAGGAAGCATCTTTTTTGTTTCACTGTTTTTCTTTAGCGGTGCGGCATTTGGTTATTTCCTGCTGGGTCCGTTTACCTTTAATTTTCTTTCTAATTATACTATTGGTACATCACAACTATTAGAAACTAAACCAACCCTTAATGATTATTTAGAAAATTTAGTTAATATAATTATTGGCTGCGGACTTTCATTTGAGCTTCCGGTATTAAGTTATGTACTTACAAAAATAGGATTAATTACACCTGACTTTCTTAAAACTTACCGCAAGTATGCAATAGTAATAATATTGGTAGTAGCTGCAGTTATAACCCCAAGTCCTGATTGGACAAGCCAAATGTTGGTTTTTATTCCACTCTTCCTGCTTTATCAATTTAGCATTGTTGTATCAAAAAGAGCTTATAAGGAAATGATAAAAAAGGATAATGAGGAATGGAGTTAGGATTAGTTAATTTAAATTACAACTGCAATTATCTTTTAAAAAAATCGTTATGACAACTGAATTGGATTTAAGAATACCCATAGCAATAGGAACAGACCATGCAGGTTTTGAGTATAAAATGGCAATTATAAAACACCTGAATGATGCAGGTTACCAAGTTTCAGATTTTGGCACATACTCCAAAGATTCTGTAGATTACCCTGACTATGCCCACCCTACAGCTTCAGCGGTAGAAAATGGGGATTGCGGATGCGGAATACTTATTTGCGGCAGCGCAAATGGTGTAGCTATAACTGCCAACAAACATCAGCAAGTAAGAGCTGCTATTTGCTGGCAAAAAGACATTGCTGAACTTGCAAGAAAGCACAACAATGCTAATATTGTATGCATACCTGCAAGGTTTATTAGCCTGCAACAAGCTATTGATATTATAGATCTTTTTTTAAAAACTTCATTTGAAGGTGGACGACACCTCACAAGGATAAATAAAATAGCCTGTTCATAAAGAAATAGTATGAGAACATTTATAATAGTAATTTTTTCTACTTTTACCATCAGCGGTATTGCACAAAAGCCGGTCATAGATTTTTCTGAAAAGTATGCTAATGTCATTACCCCTAAGGGGCTTACAGAAAAACTTACAATACTGGCAGGTGCTGACATGCAAGGAAGAGAAACAACTACCCCCGGACAAAAAAAAGCTGCAGGATATATTGAAAGCTTTTATCAAAAACTTGAATTAATCCCCGGTACTACAGGTGGTTTTCAAATGCAATTTCCTATTTATCAGGATACCCTAATTGACGCTTCATTTACAATAAGAAATATGCCTTTTATCTTTAATCAGGATTGGAGTGTAAATATTTCTTCATCAGCAAACGGAAATTATGATGTAAAAGAAATTGTGTTTGTTTCTTATGGTCAGGTAGATTCTACAAGAAATGATTATAAAGATCTCAACGTAAAAGATAAGTGGGTACTTGTAATTGAAGGAAGCCCCGGTGTTATAAGCTCTGAACGCAAAAACGCATTTATTACAAAAAGCAAATTACAAACTGCATTAGACCTTGGGGTTAAGGGAATCGTTGTAATGTCAACTGATTTTCCCCGCAAAGACTATTCGGAAACAAAAGGCAAAATGTCTTTGAAAAAGCCCAACTTAAATATTGGCATACCAGTCATCTATGTAACAAGCGATCTTGCTCATAGTATTTTAGGTATGAATCCTAAACAATTATTACAAAGTATAAAAAATATACCTACAGGATCTTATGATACTAAATTTACACATGCCGTAAGCAAAAAAACACTTATGCTGCAAAGCAGCAATGTTATTGCAGTAATACCCGGAACAGATAAAAAAGATGAGTATGTAATTATAAGTAGTCATTATGACCATTTAGGTATAAGAGGCAAAGAAATTTATTATGGAGCTGATGATGATGGAAGCGGTACATGCGGAGTTATGCAATTAGCAGAAGCATTTATCAAAGCTAAAGATGACGGACACGGCCCAAGACGCACAATGGTATTCATAAATTTTAGTGGAGAAGAAAAAGGATTACTAGGAAGTGAGTTTTTTACAGATCATCCTTCGCAAAACCTTACTAATGTAACAGCCGATTTAAACATTGATATGATAGGCCGCATTGATCCTAAAATTAAAACGGACTCAACTAATTACCTGTATATTATAGGTGATGATAAGTTGAGCAGCGATCTTAAAAAAGTAACTGATTCATTAAATACAAAATTCACCAAATTAACCCTTGACAGACGATACAACAACCTAACCGATCCCAACCGTTATTACTATCGGTCCGATCATTACAACTTTGCTAAAAAAGGAGTACCTGTTATTTTTTATTTCAACGGAACACATGCAGATTATCACAAACCAACAGATACAGTTGATAAAATTAATTTTGAGTTAATGGCTAAAAGATTGAAACTGATTTATTACACTGCATGGGATTTAGCTAACAGAAATGAAATGCTCAAAAGAGACATTCCACTCAAATAACTAATCCATTCAATTTTAGAATTTAAACATATTTGCAGATTATTGTTTAAGTTGCAGGGCATGCAAATTCCTGAATATTTTACTGCATTTAATACCAAAGCTGCCATTATTAAGAGCAGGTTATTACCATTAAATACATCACATAATAACTATCCGCTCACCTGTCTTAATTGTAAGTTCATCAATAGTATTGATTATCATTTTTGTACCAATTGTGGCTATCCCATACACCCCAACAAAGACAATCTGAATATTTACAACCTAAGGGTAAACAGACGAAAGGCTATTGAGAAAAGTTGTGCTATAAAATTACTACAGGCCCGCAATGCACTCTACACCCTTGCAGGTTTTTTAGGACTTGGAATATTTTATGCCTTTTCTAATGATAATGCTACTTATATAAAAGGGATAGTGATGCTATTTTTATGTGCCATGTATGCAGGTCTTGGCAGGTGGTCGTTGGCAAAACCATTTACTTCATTTTTAATAGGGCTGATGATATTACTCACTTTTGCCGCTATCACTACATGGTCAGAGTTTATAGAAAAGAAATCAAGCACATACGCCTTTTATATTCTCTTTTTACAAGGTATCTTTATTTATTATTTGTGGCAGGGAACTAAAGCTGCATTTCATGCAGAAATGTTGGAAGAAGAAACCAAATTATAACAAGTGGAAGAAGATTACGAAGTAAAACCTTATTGCAAAGAATGTGAAACCGTAGTGCAGGACGATCATCGCTATTGCCTTAATTGTGGTGCTTACCTTGGCCACGAATCTATATCGGTAAGCATTTATAACAATGCCGATCTGCGACAAATATTTCTGTTCTATTTTATTTACCTGTTCTTCTGTTTATATGTAAAACACAGCGATTGGATCAACACCTACGATGAAATGTTTTGGGTGGAATTATTGCTTGCGGCGGTAACCACAATATTTGCCTGGAAAAACAGGTTTCAATTAAAAGAAGTTTTCAAGTTCAATAATTTTAAGTGGTACCTATTGGCAGGTGTAGTGTTACTTGCTGCAGTTGCATCTACTCTTATCAGTCTTACGGTAAGGGAGTTGAACGTCACATTTTTCAACAATGATGTTAGCTACTATGGAGCATACAAAATTTACATTTTCCCAATTCTCATCATGGTTTATTCTATAGCAGTTATGCCTGCTATTTTTGAAGAGATTGCTTTTAGAGGAGTGATGTATAATTACTGTTCCAACTTTTTAGATGAGCAATTGGTAGTAGTTGTCACCGCCTTTTTATTTGCCATTATGCACCTTAGTTTGATATCGTTGATATGGTTAATCCCGTTCGGAGTCTTTATTGGAATGCTGCGACGCAGATACAATACATTGTGGTACGGCATCTTCTTTCATTTTTCCTTTAACCTAACTGCTTGTTTAATTGATTTGTACAGGCAAGGAGAATTGTTTTGAATAATGATGTAACATTTGCTAAATTTGGAAAAAGATTCTGAATGGCTATTCCTGTTAAAATATTACCTCATTACACTTACGAAGAGTGGGTGAATTGGGAAGGGAGGTGGGAATTAATTGACGGAATCCCTTATGCAATGAGTCCTGCCCCTGTGCCAAAACATCAATACGTTACACTTAATCTTGCAAGTGAATTTAGAATAGCTTTAAGAAAATGCAAAGATTGCAAAGCATACCTTCCATTAGATTATGTGATAGAGAATGATACTATTCTTGAACCCGATTTATTAGTTGTGTGCGGAAAAATAAATAAAAAATTTCTTGACTTTCCACCTGCATTGGTAGTCGAAGTTTTATCTCCTTCTACTGCATTAAAAGACCGCCATACAAAGTTTGAACTATACCAATCACAAGGCGTAAAATACTACCTCATTGTCTCTCCGGATACAGAAGAAGTGGAAGTTTATGCAATTGAAAATGGTGTTTATGAGTTAAAAAGCAAAGGCAGAGATTTCAGCCACCGTTTCACTTTTGAGGATGACTGTATTACGGATATTGATTTTAAAGAAATTTGGTAGCTTGTAAATAAAGGCGAAACATTCATGAGTACTTTACGATAATAATACGTTCGGAGGAATCCTAAGTTCCCGGTGAAATAATTTAGCCAATTCTAAAGTGAGGGGTTTACGTTTATTTAGTAATGCAGATACATACCCTTTCGTTCCAACTTTTCCAACAAAGTCTTTATTTTTTAAACCCAATTCCTCCATTTTCATCCTAATAGCATCAATTGGATGAGGCACCGGTATAGGATAATGTTCATCTTCATATTGCTTTATAAGTAAAAGTGCTACCTGTACCTTTTCGCCATCAGGTGTATTAGGTTTTACTTTTTTATCAAACATTTCATCTACCCAATTAAGATAGATTTGATAATCCTTTTTGGTTTTTATTATTTTTAGTACCATTTTGACTTATTTATATAGACTTGGAA
The DNA here is from genome assembly GCA_043736115.1 of Segetibacter sp. Taxonomy (GTDB): domain Bacteria; phylum Bacteroidota; class Bacteroidia; order Chitinophagales; family Chitinophagaceae; genus Segetibacter. The sequence continues at coordinate 7,054 of JAYTDC010000080.1, forward strand.
TTATTGATTTTGAGCTTTGTAAAATTAATGTATTAGCCCACAGCAAAAATTAACCACAGAGATGCTACAGGAGTATTTCACAGAGGACACAAAGTCTGTTTTCTTTTCTCATTTGTTCTTTCAATCCTCGGCATTTCACTGTTGTAAAAAAAACAAAATAAATTTACAAACACTGCGCTGCACACAAATACCACCAATCAAAATTTGCAGCTTCATGGGCAGATTGAAAGCGGATTGGCTTTTGCAAAACTGATGATTGTAAGATGCCTTCCTGCACCAATTTCTTTCGGCTTTCATACGTGTATTCTGTAACGGCAGGATGTTGCATCCATGCTTTTTGTGGGGGTTCAAAACCAACTTTATCTTTTCGCCAAACAATTGATTGAGGCAACAATTTATCCATGCTTTGCCGCAGCAGATATTTGGTAAAGCCATTTCTTATTTTATGATGAGCGGGAAGACTGAAAACAAACTCTACCAATTGATGACTTAGGAAAGGCAACCTAACCTCACGGCCATGCGCCATAGCATTTCGGTCTGCATAGCGCAGCAATTCTTCTAAACCAAACTGCATGGTATTGAAGTATAAAACATCGTTCAGTGTGAAAATAGCGGGTTTGTAAATATTGCTTCGCTTTTTGTTGTGTTGAATGAAATCTTTGGTCAGTTCCTTGTTATGCAATTGTTGGTGGTAGGTTTTCTTCTCCAACTGATTAGCAGCCACCTGTGGCAAAAATGAAGCGATATAATTTTTGAAACCCCAATCAATTTTTTGCCCATTTTGCGTAGCTAAATTTCTTTCTTCTTTTGCCGTTTTCCAATGCCTTGCCGCAATTAATTCCTGCCAATACCAATGATAATATTTGGTGTAACCTGCCAAAGTTTCATCTGCACCTTGTCCGTCTAAAATGACGGTGACGCCTTGCTGTTTTGCAAGTTCATACACCTTGTATTGCGCATATATACTTGCAGACTGAAACGGTTCTTCCTGATGATGGGTAAGGGTTTGAAAGTCTTGTATAAAATTTTCTGCTGTAGGAGTAGTTGTAAAGTTGTCAACACCAAACCGCTTAACTACTTGTTGTATATATGCCGATTCATCCTTCTCAAAACCGGGAAATACAGCAGAGAATGTTTTTTGTTTGGTAGAATCGCCAATCTTTTGATTGATGATTGCTACAATAGACGAACTATCCAAACCGCCACTAAGACTTGAACCTACCGGAACATCGCTGCGTAACCGACGGATTACAGACGTGGTGAGCAAATCCATAAAAGTGGATTGCAATTGCTCATCAGTTTGGCCTTGAACTTTGCTTTCTTTGTCCAAATCCCAATAACTGCTGATGGTGAAATTAGCTTTGTTGTCAGGTGGAAAATGATAGGTAATACAATGCTCAGGCGGCAGTGAAAATATGTCTTCATAAAAAGTCAACTCTTTACTGACTGCGCTTTGCACCCACCCGAGGGTTAAGTAATTGAACAGCATTTCGCTTCGCATTTTCTTAGGAATACCTGCTGCCCATAATGCTTTCATTTCGCTGGCAAAAACCAACTCATTGTTTGTAGTATCGTAATGATAGTAAAAAGGTTTTTCTCCAAAGCGATCCCTTGCACAAAACAAGGTATGTTCAACCGCATCCCAAATGGCGAAGGCGAACATGCCATCAAAATGTTGCAGGCAATCTTTACCATAACAATCATAAGCAGCCAACACCACTTCGGTGTCGGTATGTGAAGCGAAATGATAGCCCTTATTTATTAGCTCATTTTTGAGCTCAAAGTAATTGTAGATTTCTCCATTGTGAACAATGGTGTACCTGTCTCTATAATGCATAGGTTGCGCACCTGCATTACTCAAATCAATTATGGACAACCGGCGATGACCAAAGCCCACGGTATTATTCTCATTGACCCAAAAGCCTTCTCCCTGCGGCCCACGGTGGGCAATTGCAGTTGTCATAGCCTGCAAACGCTGCCTGCTGACCTTGCTTGTATTATGGGATAATATGCCTGCTATACCGCACATGAGGGAAAGATAGATTTTTTGTGTGGATTGTAGAGGGGTTTATTTATACTGACTTTATAAAGGTAAATGGTAAAATATTATTTTTTATTTGTTAGCGTCGAACTTTTATCTTCGTTTGCGAATAAAAAAGTAATTAAACTCTATTTAGTTCAAAGCCTTGATTACAAATACTGGTAAAGTTAATTTTTGATAAAAGGAGTTACAACCCAATCGCAAATAACTACAACATTCAAAGTGTGCAGGAAATAATACAAAAATATCTTAGGGCATTCAAAAGACTTCACCTAGTTAGATCACACGGTATTGCTCCACATAAACCTATTTTATTATTCTCTATATTACAAGCTTTTCAGAATGGCCTAATTTCTAATAACAAAATTTACATAACACCAGAGTTAGTTGCATTATTTAAATCCAATTGGAATTTGTTAGTTGTTACCAATCATGAATGCAGAATTTCATATCCGTTTTACTATTTAAAGAGTGATAAGTTCTGGAAACTTGTTCCGAAAAATGGATTTGAAAACATTAATCAAATGGGTTCAATCATGAAAACGTTTTCTAACCTAAATGCAGCGGTTGAATATGCAGTAATTGAAGATGATTTACATTCGCTGATGGAAGACAAAAATAGCAACAGCATCTTGCAACAATTTTTATTGGATGAATATTTTCCCGCTACAAAAAATAATTTCAGCAATTCAGATAGCGGCCAACAAAAACTATTTGATGATATTGAAGGGAAAATTTTAAGAGAAGATGCAACCGATTATAGGAATGAGATTAAGAAGTTAATTCAGCAACAAAATGAAGAGGAAATATTTTTAAGAGGAAGTTTGTTTAAAAGAGAAATACCAAAAATATACAACTATACTTGTTGTATATCAGGTATGAAAATAGATGCAATTATAACTGTTTCTATGGTTGATGCATGCCATATTGTACCCTTCTGTGAAAGTTATGATGATACAATTACGAATGGAATTGCGTTATGCCCAAACCTTCACCGAGCATTTGACAGGGGGCTGATAGCGATAGATGAAAATTATCGGGTAATTGTTTCTATAACTTTTACGGAAAATGAAACTAATTATAGTATAAAAGGTTTTGAAAATCAACAAATCACTTTGCCGAAGTTAAACAACTACTTTCCATTAAAGAATAACTTTGAATGGCATAGGAATAATGTTTTTAAAACTTGAATCATTTCAATTCCATACGAGAACTACTTAACACTCTTAGCCGAGGAAATAAGATTTTGGCTGAGATGTTTGAAAAGCGGAAACTGCTTTACAAGCATGAGTATGCACTTGATATTCTTGATGGAGATAAAGACAATTTGATTAAACTTTTATTGAGCAAGAACATTATCCGACAAAACGGAAATCTTCTTGAACTTGATGACCAGTTTCTAAAATTCTTTGAGGAAATTTTGGAAGTTAATGAGGAAATCAACACGTCCTACATTAACGAAAGCATTAGGCAGGTAAAAGATGAATACATGCTTTACTACCTGCAAGCAACAAGCGACAGCGAGAGGTTCAAATATTTGAAAGATGTTAAATCTGCTTTGCGTAAAATCGGAAGAACAACAATGAGAAACATTGTTGATCTGAATCGAAACATTGAAAACGCATTCAAGACCGAACCGAATTACAAAACCAAACTTTCAAAACTTGAAAATCACAAGTTGAAGTTGGAGGCTATTCAACAAATGATTGTTCAGACCGAAAAATTGTTAAATGAAGATGAACTAACTTTTTTCAAAACAGCAACCGATGAAGAACTCAAACACATCAAGACTGAATTGATTTTGAAATTGACTGAATCAAGACAAAATCTTATAGAAACAAGAAGGCAAATCATTGAATATATCAATCAGATAAAATACCAAAGCAAGTTCATTGAGAAGTTAAAACAGTTGAAGTATTTGAGAGACCAGTTTGAAATTAAACACAAGACAAACATAAATGAAGTTTTGTCAAACACTCATTCGCTTGCTTTTGAAATGAAGCCGTTTTATTCTCTGAAACTTTCATTAGAGAATTTGCAGCGAGACGATGTTTACCAGTTAATCAAGAAGATAAGTAGTAAATATAAATCGGGCATCAATACCAAAAAACTTGCTGCTGAAAATCTTTCATCAGAAGAATTGAAATCTGAAACTGAAAAGGAAATTCACATCAACTTGCATGAAGTGAAAAAGAACTTTGCAACATCAGGCAAACATCTATTTGACTACATCTATGAATACCAGTTTCCAAGAGAAGTTTTATTTGCCGAAAGAGTTACTATTTATTGTCAAATAATTTCAATCTTTGAAGAGGAATTTGAAGTATCAGAGAGTTTTGAAAAGCAAGACAATATTGAATTTGCTTTAGTTTATCCGAAATAAAAACAAACATGAATGTTCCAAAACAAACAGGAGAAATATTTGAGCTATTAAGCAAAGGCCAATTCATTTGTTCCAATAGTTCTGACAGCCGCATTTCAAAGTTGTGTGAGATTCTTGATGATAACGAAAACTTTGAAAAGCTTTACGATTATTTCTATTCAATCAATTTCATTCTTCAAAAGGGAGACGAGTATTATCACTTCTCAAGAAAGGATGAATCAAAAGCGGACTTAGAAAGAAAATTAGAAGCAGCTTGTAAATGGATTGACATTGTTGACTTCTTCAAAACATTTGATAATGCTTTCGTTTCGGGTTCTAGTTTTTCCCCTGCTGAAATTGCAGTTAAAATAAGTGTTGAAGCTGTTCTGAAAAACAAAGCGGATGGATTGAAAGGTATTCTCAAAATGGATGAGAGAACTCCATATCCCGAAGTGGTAAACAAAACTGTGAAAACACTTTGCGATGATGGCTTTGCAGAAATAGAAAATGAAATTCTGAAATCATACAAAGTGCTTTCATCTTTCAAGTATCTTGAAGAACTCATAAACAATATCAATATACCAGACGAAGTTCAACATGAGATACCTGAATAAAATCATATTCATCAACAGTGCACGAATACGCTATGCCGAAATAAATCTTAACGGCAATGTGCATTTTATAGGCACACAAGGCGTAGGCAAAAGCACATTGCTGCGAGCAATTTTATTCTTCTACAATGCAGACACTGGAGGTTTAGGAATTCCAAAGCAAAAAAAAAGTTATACCGACTACTATTTCAAGGACCCAAATGCTTATATCGTTTATGAAGTAGTTCGTGATGATGGCAAGTTCTGCGTAGTAGCTTACAATTCCCAACACAAAGTTTGTTTCAGATTTTTTGACGGTGAATACAATAGCAAATATTTTGTGAGTGAAAATGGAAATGTTTCTGATAGTTGGGAAGGCATTGCGGAACGCCTTGACAGCAACAAAGTTTTTTACACCAAGAGAAAAATTGACGAGCATAAAGAATACAGAGATATTCTTTACGGGAATCATGACGGCAAGAAAACGGAATTAAAACGATACTCTATTCTTGAAAGCAAGGATTATCAATACATTCCAAAGACAATTCAGAATGTATTCCTCAATTCAAAAATGGAAGCGGAGTTCATTAAGCAAACTATTATCATGTCTTTGGATAATGATTTTCGTATTGACTTGAACCAACATGCACACCACTTAAACGGATTTGAAGCACAACTTTCTGACATAAGAAAATTCAGAACCCCAACCGCAACGGCTCAAGCAGAATCTATCTCCAAACTTTACATTGCAATTAAGAGTTTGGAAAGAGAAAAAATTCAAATTGCAAAACAGTTGGCTTGGGCAGTAAATAGGAATGAGCAGGAAGAACCCGAACTCACAAAGCGTTTAAATAAACAGAAGGATAATGAAACTGTTTTGACAGGCAAACTGACCAAGTTAATTAGTGCTTTCAAAACAAAAGAAGATAAAATCAAAGGTGACATTAGAGTTCAGGATGAAAATCTGAAAACAGCAAAGCGGCTCACAGAAGATTATCGGCAGAAGAACATCAATCAGATTATTCTAAGAGTTGAAAAGAAAACAACACAAGAGAGAGAGCAGAAGAAGTTGCTTGACGAAAAGGAATTACTTACAACGCAGTTCAAAGAATTAGCACAAAAGTTTCAAGTGATGCTTGACCAGTTGGAAAACCAACTGAAGGAATTTCTCAATGCAAAAGAAGCAGAAAAAAACAAAATCAATTCTGACTTTCTCAATTATCAAACGGAAACGAGAAAGAGTTTTGACAAACAAATAGCTGATTTACGTACAGAGCATAAAAAAGAAATAGATAACACAAGAGAAGTTTGGGAGCAGAAAAAGCATGACACCAAAAAGTTGGAAATTGAAAGAGAGGGAATAAAACACAAACGTTTCTTTGAAGATGAAATCAAAAAACTTGATTCGGAAATAAAGGGAAATGTTGATACCTTGAAGGAACTGACTTCACAAAATGAAAACTCAAAAAGAGAAATTGAAACAATTCAAAAGAATTGGGAACTTGATGAAAAGGAATTGCAGAAAAATTCTGAAAGAGAAGAAGAAAAGTTAGACGGACAAATTACAGAAGCAACCAACAAGATTTCAGAAATTGAAACCTACATTGAAAACAGCAAGAGTTCATTTTATGGCTGGCTAACAGAACAATATCCCGATTGGGAAAGCACAATTGGAAAAGTGATTGACGAAAAAAATGTTTTGTTCAACACTTTTCTTTCTCCAAAATTCATAGGCAAGACAAACAATTTTTATGGAATTGAAATTGACCTCAGTGAAATCAACAAAACCGTTAAGACAGTTGATGATTATGAAAATGAGAAAGTTGGGCTTAAAGAAAAAATTGACAACTTAAAGAAAAGTATTTCCGAGCTCACAGAAAAATTTGAAAGTGATAAAGACAATCTTAAAAGGAAGCATCAGCCCAAAATAAGAGAGAAGAAAGATTCAATAAAAGAAAATGAATACTACATAGGGCAAAATCAAACTAAGAAAGATGAGTCAATGGTAAAGCGAAACGAATTTGCTAAAAAAGCGGAAAGTGAAAAGATACTTCAAATTGAAAAATCCGAGTTAGCAATTGGAGAAGCTACAACAGCAGAGTTGCATGCAAAAAGTGAAGTGGACAGAGTTGAAGGTGAGTTGACAAAATCAATTAAGACAAAAGAAGCAGAAAGGGAAAAGAAGATAAAAACTGAAGGTGAAAGAGTAACCCAACTCTTGATAGATATCGAAGCTGAAATTGAGGCTGAACAGCAAACAAACAAGAATCGAAAAGATGAAATCAATTCTCAAAAGCAAAAGGAGTTTTCAAAAAAAGGAGGAGACACAGAACGACTGACAGAAATTGATAAAAAGTTGGAAAAGGTTAATGCAGAACTTCAATTCATAGAAGAAAACCGAGACACCGTATCCGATTACAAAAAAGATAAGAGAGATTATTTTGACAAGGTTGACGAGTTTAAAAACGAGAAGCAAAAATTAGAAAAGCAGTTAGAACTAGAGGATAAGAAACACAAACTACAAAAGGAAAATATTGACAAGGAATTGGAAGTTGTTTTGGAAATGATTAAAAGCTTGCAAAAAGAGTCGGACTTAATTACAGAAGACAACGTAGCATTCAGCAATTTCAAAGAGCTTACATTCTTCAAAACTATTCAAGAGTATTTCTCAAATCCGACTGATGAAAACGAAACTGATAAGCGGGCAAAAGTTTTAATTGACGAGGTTAATGATTTAGAAAATCAGCAACTGAGAACAAGGAAGGATGATTTAAGAACCACCACCACTGACTTCTTAGGAAAATTTAATGACGACAATGTTTTCAAATTCAAAAAGCAACTGACAGACGACAAATCATTTTTGGATTTCGCTTTAATGCTTTCTGATTTTGTTGAGGAAAGAAAAATTGAGAGAATAGAAAAAGAAGTGAATGAGCGATTTGCATTGATTGTTTCAACAATAGCGACACAGACAAATAGTTTGGTTTCTAATTCAGGAGAAATTCAGAAAATCATTGGAAAAATCAATGATGATTTTGACAAAAAGAATTTTGCTGGCGTTATCAAGAAAATTGAATTAAAGGTTGATGAAAGTAAAAATGAAATTGTTCAGTTGCTCATCATGATCAAGAACTACAGCGATGAAAACATTTCACAATTGGGTGAACGTAATTTATTCTCGGACGGGAATCAGGAAAAGAAAAATAAGCAAGCTGTTGATTTGCTCAAACAATTTGTGAAGAAGATCAATGAATTGAAGAAGGACTTCATTTCTCTTGCTGACTCTTTTGAATTGAAGTTCAGGATTATTGAGAATGATAACGATTCTGGCTGGGTTGATAAACTGGCAAATGTTGGTTCGGAAGGAACAGATGTATTGGTAAAGGCCATGTTGAATATCATGTTACTCAATGTTTTCAAAGAAGGTGCTTCAAAGAAGTTCAAAGATTTTCAATTGCATTGTATGATGGATGAAATTGGAAAACTTCACCCGAACAATGTGAGGGGTATTTTGCAATTTGCTAAAGACAGAAACATTCGACTGGTAAGCGGTTCGCCAATAGAGAACGATGCGCTTGCCTTTGACCACATTTACAAGTTGAGCAAAGACGAGAAAAGCATTACAAGGGTAAAGAGGATACTTACACAATATTCAGCATGAAATTACCTGTTTCAATAGCAGAAAAACTAATCGCTATGCAGATTGGAGAAAAAATTCCTTTCAGCAGGCTTAAGCATTCTGTTATTGAATTAATGATTGATAATGGAATTTTAAAAAAGCAAATTCAAGGAAGAAGTAAAACACTAATCTATCTTTCAAACAAAAGTTCACTTCCTGATTATTTGAAGAATCATTTCGGTATTGACAATTTGGAAAACTATATTATCGCATGTAAGAAAGAAGATTTAAGTCGTGGGGAAGCAATTGAAGTTTCTTCAAACTCAAAACTAAAATCAATCAGAACCTTCAGAGGTTTTTTAGTGAATTGCTTTCAGCCAGTTGACTGTATTTTAAACGAGAGGCAAATTACACTTCAACCGCAAGATGGAACTTTCACTTTCATTTACGATTATGACAGCTTCATTCCTTCCAACGACATTACAATAATCGGAATTGAAAACCCTGAAAATTTCCGACACATTCAGAAACAAAAAAAACTATTTGATAATATTAGACCTCTATTTGTTTCAAGATATCCGCAGAGCAAGGATTTAATTAAGTGGTTGCAAGTAATTCCTAACAGTTACTTACACTTTGGAGACTTTGACTTTGCGGGACTGAATATTTACATGAATGAGTTTAAGAAACACTTACGGGACAAAGCAAGTTTTTATTTGCCGACAGACATTGAAGAAAAACTTTCAGCCAAAGGCAATCGAGACAACTACAACAACCAAGCAATTCAGTTTGACATAAATGAAATTAAAGAAGAAAATATTCGTGCTTTGTTGAAGTTGATTGAGAAATACAAGAAAGGTTTGGAACAAGAAATATTAATAATTAATTAATACCCATAATTTACTTCTTTCTCACAGCCCTAGCAATTCTCGTAATCGCAAACATCTTTTTCAATTTCAAAGCAGCTAAGAAATTCGTAAGTTAGCAAAATCTTAAGCATGTAATTTATGCCCGACATCAAACTATTTGAAAGCAAAAAAGTCCGCACCCATTGGGATGAGGAAAAAGAAACCTGGTATTTCTCTGTGATAGATGTAATAGAAATATTAACTGGTAGCAGCATTCCTAAACGCTATTGGAGTGACCTGAAAAAGAAACTAACAAAAGAAGGAAGTGAAGTGTACGATAAAATCGTACGGTTGAAATTACAGGCCGATGATGGAAAAATGCGTGAAACGGATGTTGCTGATACAGAAACATTACTACGACTTATCCAATCAATCCCTTCCCCAAAGGCCGAGCCATTTAAGCAATGGCTTGCGAAGGTAGGCTATGAAAGAATGCAGGAAATGCAAGACCCCGCAATGAGTTTGGAACGTGCCAGAGAAAATTGGCAAAAACTCGGCAGAAGCGAAAAGTGGATTCAGCAAAGAATGACCGGACAAGAAACCCGAAACAAACTAACCGATTACTGGAAAGAAAGCGGAGTTGAAAAATCGGATGAATTTGCTTTTTTAACCAACATCATTCATCAGGAATGGACAGGGCTTTCGGTTAAAAAACACAAAGACTTGAAAGGTTTAAAATCTCAAAATCTGCGTGACCACATGACCGAAGCTGAACTGATTTTTACAGCTTTGGCAGAACTCTCAACAAGACAAATAGCAGAAACTGAAAAGGCAAAAGGCGTAAAACAAAATGCAGTTGCCGGAAAAAAAGGCGGCAAAATAGCCAAAGATGCAAGACTTGCTTTAGAGCAAAAAACAGGCAAGAAAGTAATAACAGCTGATAACTTTTTGCCACCTGCAAAAGAAAAGAAAAAATTGAACAACTAATAGATTTCAGTCCACAAACAAAAAATGCCGGAGACAAACTCCGGCATTTTTATATCACTGACTTAATGACCGATTGATTAAAACCTACCTCTCCACCAACAACCTCAACACTTTCTGTTCTTTTCCGTTGTTAAAGGTGATAAAGTAAACACCGGAGTGGTTTATTTCAGGAAGCAAAACTGTATTGCTGTTTAGTTGTGTTCGCTGCCATAAGGGTTTTCCTTCGGCGGTGGTAATAGTCAGGTCAAATTTGCCTGTATAACCTTTTATTCTAAGCGAGGCATTTGCCTTTGTTGGGTTGGGAAATACTTCTACAAATACGCCTTCGCTTGTGGTGTTGCTTTGTGTAGCTTTTACAAAAACATCACGGGTAAATACTGCTGTTTTGAAATTCCTTACAGCAGAATAAGTACTTGTGCCTGTAGCACAGACACACCTTACTCTCCACTCATATTTAGTGAATGATGAAAGGCTGCTTAGGTTTACAAAGGTATCGGCAACAACAACAGTTGTGTAAGTTGGTGTTCCTGCTATACGGTATTCAACTTCATAACTATTAATACATGGTACCGACTGCCAATTGAGCGTTGCAGTTGTGGTGCCAATAGCTGTAGTAGAAAAGGCAATTGGCGGGCTGCATCTTCTATAGCTTACGTATTTAAGGTTGCTTGCTGTACAGCCTATGTTATCAATTGCAGTTACAGTATATAATCCTGCAGTATTTACACTGATACTTGCGGTATTTTCACCCGTACTCCATAGATTGTTACTTGCAGACGATGTAAGCATTACAGTTATACCGGGACATACATTGCTCACTATGGCAGGGTTAGTAGTAATGACCGGTGTGGGTGGCTTTTGCGCTGTTACCAAAGTAAATGTTGTTGTCTTTCTACATCCATGATGATTGGTAACAGTAACTCTGTAATAACCTGATGCTTTTAGTACCAAAGGATTTCCAGTAAATCCATTACTCCAATTGTATTGTACAATATTGTCTCCTGCAACTGTTAGTGTTACACTATCTCCATAACAGAAAGTAAGTGGTCCTGATGCAGTTACAACAGGTACAAACGGCGGCTCGGGCAATACAGTAATCTGTGCGGTATCTTCACAACCGTAAGTGTTGGAAACTATAATCAGATAAGTTCCTGCCCTTGCAATATCAGGTCTTGTGGTGCTATAGCGTACAGCAGCATAAGATGAAATGTCGTATAGGTTCTCAATACTTCTGACGGTGCCTGTACAGATATACACTGTAGTATCATTACCTATAACAGGTTTTGGATTATTAGTAACTGTTACCATAACAGTATCTTTGCCATATTGGTTACCTGCAATAAGCCGGTAGGTGCCGGTTTCAGCAGCTTGCGGATTTGGTGTGTTCCAGTTTACATAGTTATATGACGCTGTTACATACACGTTGTTTAGGTTAATTGTAAGGCCCTGACATTTAGTAACCGTGGTATCATTGCCAAGGTTTGGTCTTGTTGTAATACCCGCCAATGTAGTAAAGTTTGCCCAGGTTGTAAAGCCACTTTTAACAGGGCCGCACACCGTTCTAATCCTCCACTGATAAGGAGTTAAAGGTGTAAGGCCTGTAAGGTCTGCAATTGTATCTGTAGTTGCTAAAGGAATAGCAACAGTATCTCCCAATCGGCGATACTCTATTTCGTATCCATTACCACACTGAACGCTTCTCCATAACAACCTTGCAGTATAACTTGTAATGTTTTTTGTTTTCCTGTTTAATGGTGCACCACATGCACGATACTTAATTGTAGCAGTAGCTGAGGTACTGCTGCAATTTCCATGGTAAGCAGTAACAGTGTATGGTCCTGCAACAGTTACAACAATACTTTGTGTTGTATCGCCGGTATTCCATAGGTATCTGTCTGCTGCGGCTGTAGTCAGTGTAACTGAACCTCCATAACAAATAGTAGCCGAACCGCTTAGCGTAATTTGAGGTGTTGCATTGATATGAACAACTACAGAATCTGACACACCCTGACATCCATAACTATCTCTTACGCTTACTGCATATTTACCTGAAGTATTCACGGTTATTGCAGTTGTAGTTGCACCGGTATTCCATAACACTTCGCTGTATGGTCCGTTAACCAATGTTAATGTTGCGCTTTGTCCGTTACAGGTATTTACTGTACCTGATGGGTTTAACACAGGAATCACAGGCTGACTTTGTGTAACTACCACCGCAGGCAGATTATAGGTGCAACCTGCAGAATCAGTTACAAGTGCACTATAGGTTCCTGCTGCCTTTACAACAATTGAAGTATTGGCGCTTGAATTGCTCCATGTAATTTGATTGTAACCACTTCCAATAATTGATAAAGTAACAGAATCCGAACTGCACAAATGCAATGGCCCGGCAGGAGTTATTCCTGTTGGTGCGGTTTTTATTAATACACGTGTATCTCTTGCGGTAAAATAATTTCCACTTGCATCTTTTACAACCAATGCATAATGACCTATTCCTACCCTTATCTGATTGGTAGTATCACCGGTACTCCAATTGTATCCTGCATAGCCTGTTGGCGCATAAATAGTAACAGAATCATTGGCGCAAATCTTAATGGTATCTGCAGGTTCCGCTTTGAATGTTATGCTGTCGCTGTTGTTAAGTAGATTAAATTCAGGTGGATTAGAACCGGCTATTTCTGTTACAATCATTCCTGAATCTGCTGTGGCTGTCCAATTGGTACAAACCCTTGCGCTGTCTCTGTCTTTCAGGGTAAACTGTACACTGTCTATCAATTGTCTTCCACCTGTTGGTGTTACAAAATAAAATTTAAGGAATGCGGTACCGGTATCTCCGCCATAATTTCTTATGTAGTTGCATAATTGAACCACATCACCACTATGAAAATCAGTAGTGCTGAATGAAATAGCTTCATTTATACTTCTTGCAAAATCAGGTGCAGCGCCTACTATAACAGCTCTTGTAGCTGCATTGTTAGAAATGTCGTACTCTGCCATTGTCTGTGCACTGTCCACCCATGCTTTTAATATTTTTGGCCCTACTGATGTGCCTGTGTAAGTTGCAGTAGCTGCCACAGTAGTATCTTGTCCGGGTTCAATGCCTACAATAGCTACATCGCTTCCTAACTGCACCCCATCTACACTAAAACGCACAACAGTCGGTTCAGATTTTACTGTACCAATATTATGGACCGAAGAAACAATAGTGATAGGCTGACCCGGGTTAGGGTTTAAATTACTAGGTGAAATATCCTGCGAAAGAATTCTCAAATCAGGTAACCCACTTAGCACCTGAATGTATATATTACCGATATTGTTTGTTTCATTGGTTTCACAATACTGCCCGTCATAATCAGGATAAACTTCTACTACTTTAAGACCGGGAGTACTAAAGGTATGTGTCAATGAAGCATACTTTGCAGTTCCTGCTGCAATGTTTGAAACATTATCATATCCAATAGTTGTGCCCTCAAATTGGAACCTTACATGAACAGTATCTGCATCTCTTCTGCCACTATTGGTTATAGGTGCAAAAGCCTGTATAGAACTTCCCATTACTACTGTGTATGGATTACAAGAAGAGCCGGTTGAATTACAAATAGCACCTCCTATAAGGTCAACACCCAAAAGAAGCGAATCGGCATTGTTAGTTTCATCCAATTCATCAACTTCATCATCTGCATCTGCTGTAACTTTTAATAATTCAGGGCAATTAGTTGCAACAATGTAAGGGTCTGAAACTACTATTGTGCTGCTGTTATAGCCCAGGCTTGTGATTGATTTTTTAGCACCAACAACAGTATTGCCAATTTTAAATTCAACTTTAAAGGGACCGCCAACCACACTTCTGTTGTTTACTGTCGCAGTAAAGTTGATGACATCACCCTGTTTTACATGGCTAGATGATGGTGTTATATCAGTAATGTAGAAGTCAGGCTTAATTGTGATGGCAGCATATAAAAGATTATTGTTTTTATTCGTTTCAGCAACATCGTTTCTTCCATCAGTTTTCAATTTAAGGAAATGTTGACCACGGCTCCACATACTGAAATCATAAGATAATGTAGATGCACTACCTAAAGAAGGGGCTGCTATAGAATCTACCAACACATACCCTGGCGAAGCAGGTACAGAATCATAAATATACATGTATGTAGTAGCGGCAGGAATACACGCAATGCCATTTACATTCAACACCGTAAACCCAACATTTGATTGTGAGAAATTGGCAAGATACAAATCAGGCATACCTGTTAATACATTCACAACTACTGATACAGAATCATACACCGGTGTAGAAGGGTTTCTGTAAATCAAAGTATGAGATAATGTATGATTCCCTGCACTAAGTGTTAATGACGTATTGAACGAAACAGACTGCCCGGCAATCAAAGAATCCATTGTGTACGTTTGTACAAGCAAGCCATCAGCATATACCCTTAGCGTATCGTTGTAAGTAGTTTTATTGCCATTGTTTACTACCGGCACTGTATAATTGAACGCCTGATTCTGAACAAGACATGGGCTATATGAACCGCCGCCGGTGTACATACTATACACATTGCTGCCGGTTCCGCCACCACCACCACCATTGCATGTTACGCATGGTATAGTGAATGATTTAGCTGCACCAATATTACCCGTAAGGGTAAAGTCTGTTATACTCACGGTGTAGCTATATGTGCTGCCACAATTTAAACTACCAAAGTAAATGCTCCAATTACCACCTGTTACAGTATATGTATCCCCTGTGTTTACAACAGCACCATTATTATCTCTTACAGTAACAGATACCGTTGCACCTAATGCAGGTGGCGTACCCTGCAGGTTCAATCCTGTGTAGAAGGCGTTTCCACTGATAACAACTCCTGATGGACAAGTTTGCACAGATGACGTTGCTGATACGTTAATAGCTCCCGGTATAGAGAAATGTCCAACTGTGATAGGTCTGATTGCATAGTTGTTCAGGGCATTGGTTTCTGCTAAGGCGCCTGCACTGTCTATCCACACTTTAATGGGATAGAATCCATCAGTATTATAGCTGAAATTCATACTGACCGGTGCTGTACCATTTGGCCCAATGAATGGTAGTGTTGTTTCGCCATAATAAAGGCTATCTGTATAGAACCGGATGTTTACATTACTTGCACTATAAGGTGTATTGTTATGCACATTTGCAAACACTGTAAAGGTTTCGCCTACCGCAGGGTTTTGTTTGCTAAAAGAAATATCATTGGCATAAATGCTTAAATCAAGGGTTTGATTAGTCACTACCGGTCCTGATTTATATGCCGTATTTATTGCTGTTGCATTGTTACCCAAAGAGTCTTTTCCAAAGAATTGATAGCCCCAGGTATTGCCATTGGTAATATTGGTTGAATAGGTGTACACTTCACCATTAACCCAATCAGAAGTTGTATCTAGTTTGGTCATTGAATAAACGCCTTCAGAAGGGTCTATAAAATCACCATCACCATTTTTATCTATACCTATGGTTGGGTATCCATTTTGCGGAGCAATATTTACCGGACTTTTATAAATAATCCTATAAGTATATAAGCCCGGTTGCCCAACAGATGGGTTTACACCCACATTCCCATTATAAGGGGCTGATGGAAGGTAGGTAATTTGTGGTGGAGTTCCGGCAACATAACCAAACCCGTTAAGCGACACCTGCAATTGGTTGATTCCATTTGTTGTAGACTTAACTTTCAGGATATCACTATAGGAAGCAATAGCCGTAGGATTAAACGAAACTGAAACAATTTTATTTGCACCAACACCAATAGTTGCAGGAATAGTAGTTGTACTTGTGAATGCAGTATTTGCGAAGAGCAAACTATCAAGGCTAACAGGCACATTGCCGGTATTGGTTACCAAAAAATTTCTTATCGAATTATTACCTACTGTTACATTTCCATAATCAATAGAAACAGGTGCTAAAGTCCATGCAGGTGCAGGGTTTATACCTCTTCCCCTTAAATTAATATTGTAATTACCTACCCCGGTTTTTAATAAAAGGTTTTGTTGATAAATAAGTGTTGCCTGCGGATTAAAGGTAACAGGGATGCTCAATGTATTTCCGGCGGGCAGCGATTGGGTAACAAATCCTGCACTAAACGGAGGAGATACCAATGCACTATCAATATCAATTGGCAGGGTTCCGTTGTTGGTAATTTGCAAAGTAAAGGTTGCAGGCATATTTAAAACAACATCGCCATAATTGTAAGATGAATTACTAATTGTAAGTGAGGAGAAGTTAACATGTACAATAACTGTATCATTGTCGGTACATCCAAATTGATTGGTTACTGTAACGATATAACTTGTAGTGTTAGCCGGTGATACAACAATTGAAGCAGTTGTTTCGCCATTACTCCACAAATAAGAAACCCCTCCGGTTGCAGTTAGTGTTGCGCTGCTTCCTCTTAATATAGTTTGGTCGCTTCCTGCTTCAGCAACAGGAACAGAATGCATACCAACTGAAATAGTAGCATCAGCAGTACAACCATTAAATCCTGTTACAGTATAAGTTGTTGCTTCTGTTGGATATGCTGTTACAGTTGCACCTGTACTTGCAGGCAAGCCATTGGCAGCAGCCCATGAATAAGTTAATGCCCCGCTTGCAGTGAGTGTTACAGGCATTCCCGGACAAACCGAGTCTGCACTTGCAACAACATTTACTGTTGGTATTACAGCTATATTAACAACAATCTGATTGCTGATTGCGGTTGATGTTGTCACACAGGTTTCAGTTGTAGTTAATGTACAGATTACAGTATCATCATTTTCAAGTGTAGTTGAGCTAAAGGCATTTCCTGTAGCCACATTTACTCCATTCACACTCCATTGATAGGTTGGAGTCGCTCCTGCATTTGCCGGAACGGCAGTAAAAGTAATACTGCTGCCGGTACAAACAGGACTGGACGGTGATTGTTGAATAGTAACTGTTGGTGTTACTACAGGATTTACGGTAAGTATCAAAATAGCAGCACTGTCGCAACCTGCACTGTTAGTAAAGTGTATGGTGTCGGTTACTGCTGTTGTGTAATTGTTTCCGTTGAATACATAGGTGTCACCATTGCATATCGTTGCAAGGATTGTAGAACTGCTTGTAGCTTTTACGGTAAGATTAAGTGTTGCGATGCTGTCGCAGCCAACGGTGTTGGTAAAGTGGATTGGATAGATGCCTTGTGATTTGTAATAGATTCCATTAAACAAAACACTATCTCCCGGGCAGATACTTGCAGAAGTTAAAGAACTACTTGTAGCCTTTACATACAACTCTAAGGTAGCACTACTATCACATCCGGCTGCATTTGTAAGATGTGCAACATAAATACCCGTTGTAGTGTAGCCTGTGCCATTAAAGGTATAAGTATTGCCTAAACAGATTGTATCGTAAGTAGTAGAATTAGACGGTTGATTTACTGTAATAGTTATCAGATTACTTACTACTGTATCTTCAGTAGAACATGGTGCATCACTAACCAATACGCATCTAATCGTATCATTATTTTGCAGGGAATCTGTTGAATAGGTAGATGTAGTTGCTCCATTAATTTTTATATTATTTTTAGTCCAGTAAAATAAGGGTGCATAACCATTGTTTAAAGGTGTAGCTGTGAAAGTGAGTACTGTAGCTGCGCAAATAGTATCGTTGGGTGAAACTGCTATTGTTACAGCAGGCAAGAATGGTGTACAAAATGTAAACCCTGCCAGGCTTGATGTACCGCCCGGTGAAGCAACTGCAACACTACCCGTAGCACCTGTATCTACTATAGCTATAATTACACTATCCGAAACTATTATAAATGACTTTGCTGCAACACCTCCAAAACTTACTGTTGTAACACTGGATAGCTTATCCCCTTTTATAGTAACGCTATCTCCATTTCCAGCTACAACTGGACTAAATGAAAATATAAATGGCTGTTGTATCCATGGTTGAAATTTTACCCTGTTGCTCACCTGATTGCCTGTGCCGGTGGGGTTGAGTGTTGGGTGATAAGGACCGGTAAATGTTCCCCAATAACTATTGCGTGCATCTACGGTGTCGGCGATATTTCCACTGACATTATTCACTCCATAGTTGGAACAGTTGTAAATATTGCAGTTGGTTAAAACAGGATTTCCGCTTACGTTATAAAACCCTGTTGGATTGTTTAATAATGTATTGCTTGTAAAAATTGTGTTTGGTGAACTATTGTACACACCAATGTTGTTGCTATTTCTGAAGAAACTATGCGTAATGGAAGGCGAGCCACCTTT
>JAYTDC010000081.1:0-10570 GCA_043736115.1 Segetibacter sp.
AAGAGTAGGTTACAAGGGCAGGCCCTTTAACATTTATAAGTTCAGAAGTATGTACGAAAATGCAGAAACAGAAGGCCCTGCACTATCAAGCGACCATGATAAACGAATTACTCCATGGGGTCGTTTTATGCGCAAATGGCGGTTGGATGAGCTACCACAGTTGGTGAACATACTCAGAGGGCAAATGAGTCTTGTAGGGCCAAGGCCTGAAAGGCAATATTATATCAACCAAATAGTAGCCATCAACCCATACTACAAGTACCTATTAAAAGTAAAACCCGGACTTACCTCATGGGGCATGGTACAGTTTGGTTATGCAAGTACAGTAGAAGAAATGGTGGATCGTATGCAATATGACCTGGTGTATATTGAAAACATTTCGCTAATGCTTGATTTCAAAATCATGATTCATACACTTAGAATTATTTTAGGCGGTAAGGGGAAGTGATTGGGGAGTTATGAGTTATGAGTTTAGAGTTATGAGTTTAGAGTTATGAGTTTAGGGTTATGAGTTTAGAGTTATGAGTTTAGAGTTATGAGTTTAGGGTTATGAGTTTAGGGTTATGAGTTTAGAGTTATGAGCTTAGAGTTATGAGTTTAGAGTTATGAGTTTAGGGTTTAGCAAAAAGATAAAGCCGCCACATGTAGCAATGGGCGGCTTTATCTTTTTGTTGTAAACATCAGCATGGTATTTGTTAATAATTACATTAAACACTCCTGTTCACCTTTTTTAGTTTGATGTTATTATGAGTTGTTTGGTTGCGACCCGTTTACCATTTGCAAATAAGGTATACGAATAAGTACCTGATGCAAGTTCAGTTGTATTTACAGTCAGTACACCTCTCCCCTGGGTGATTAAAAACTGTCTTACTTTAATTCCATTGATATCTGTTATTATAATTTCTCCATTAGAAGATCTGCCAGGTAAGTTGTAACTTATTTTAGTGGTTTTATTTATTGGAGGGTTGGGTATATTTTGGCCAAGTTCGGTAGTAGATTGTAAGGTACTTTCATACCCCTTTTGCTGATTACCAAAGTTGCTTGAATAAGTATTTTTACCAGTAATTAATTCTTTTAAGCTGTTGATTTGTTGTTGTAAATCGTTTATTGTATTGTTGGTTTGCAGTTTAAACTCATCGGCATTTCTGGTTAGTTGTTCATTGGCTTTCTTTAAGTGATCATTTTCAAGGGTTAACTCCTGTAAACCCTTAATCATCAAAGGGATGAACTCTATATAATTTACCGCCTTATAATTAATCTTTTTACCGGCAACTACCTCTTTATCTTCACGAATATTTTTATTAATGTCTTTAATAAATACTTCTGTCTCTTTTACCAGGGAAGGAAAACTTTTTTCAAGATCCTGCGCTAATAACCCATAGTGAAAACCTGAGGGCAAATGCAATGCAGAATAACTACCATCAGATTTAAAGGTGTAAGTTTTGGGTTGCAACATACTTAGTGTTTTCAATGCATTATCCACATCCTGAATATTTTCTTTTAATCTTGCATCAGAACTGGTATAAGTTCCGGTACTATAAACATCACCATTAAAATATCCTGCATAGCTTATGGGGTTTTGAGTTTCACTATAAATACCTATATTATTAAAACTAAGTGCATGCATTGCATAACCACTATCGCTCTGACCATACATAGCAGTATTGGATTTTGAATAACCCTCAATACCCGGTGATGTACCTGTTGATTCGCCTACAATGCAAGCGGCTACTGATGTTTTGCTTTCTTTAACTATATACAGTCCTTGGTTTCTGCCTGTTTTATTCGCATACAAAGCCAATCCATCTGTAAGGTTGTTAACAGTTATACCAGACAATAAATTGTTAGCATTTACAGTCAAAGCAGTTGAAAATAATGTATCACCATTTACACCCACTTTACCCTGCAGAAATGAATTTTTAGCAACCAAAAGATTACCGCTACCTATAGCAACATCTCCTGTACTTTTTGACAACGTAAGTTGGCTACCATTAAAAGAAAAATCTCCGGTATTGCCTATTTTTAATCGCTCGGCACGGGTAGTGCTATTAGAACCGGTTACAAAAGAAATTCTTGCAGGAACATTACCCGCTGTTGGTGTGCCATCTACAAAAAAATCTATTGCAGCAGGATTTTGAAAGGCGGAACCATCAAATCCTGAAGATAAAAAGGACATAAGGAAATCGTTGTCAGCAACAGCATTAGGGTTGGCCAGTGTTCCTCTGCTTTTTCGACCTATAAATACCGGACGTGCATTATAAGCAGGTGCACCCATCCCTAATATAAAATCGGCGTTACCCACAGTATTTTCCCCAAAACCAACAAACAATGGAGCTCCCGCATTTGCCCATAAATTAGCCGGTGTACTACCCGCCCCTTTAACAGTTAAAATATTTAAAGGTGTTGTAGTTCCAATACCTATTCTACCATTGGAATCAATTGTCATACGGGTAACATTCCGGGTAGTCAATCTTAAGTTAATAGCATTTGTTGTTCCGAGTATTGAAGTATTGGTTGCATTATTATTTCCGGTTAATTGCCATTGAGCCTCACAATTTATTTGTATTGCGTATATGAAAATCGCCGATAGAGTAAACAAAAATTTGTACATATAATTAGTATTTTATTGTTAGGAAAAGTTTATTTCTAAAGCATACCGGTTATTCTAATTTAATAAACTGCTATAATTTATTATCTCTATTTTAGTTTTACAGCCTTAATTGTTTTTATCTCCTCCCCTTGTCTTACCTCTATAAGATAAGTTCCATTATTAAAATTATTACCAAAATAGAAATTTCTTTCAGGCATACCTATAGTTTCAAATTTGCTTCTGCCATTAACATCTAAAACTCTTACCTGAATAGATTGATTCTTTTCTGAATGAACAAACAATATAAATTCGCTGCTGCTTGGGTTTGGACTCAAGGTAAGTTTCAAGCCTGAAGTTGTAGTTTGCTTAACTTTTATACTGCCGGCTATTTGCAAACAGGTTACATTATTTTGTCCAATAGTTACAACACTTGTTGAGCCTGTACATCCTGCTAAATCTTTGATGTAAACTGTATAAGTTCCTGCTTTTAGGCCAGTTAAAGTTGGTCCGTCTTTATAAACACCGCTTAAACCTATTTTATATTGATAAGGTGGTCTGCCTCCTGTTGCAGACACCGTTATAGTTCCATCAGCTTTACCAATACAGGTAGCATTTGTTTTAGTAAATGTTGCTGTTATTCTTGGCAGTTCAGTTATAGTAACCGGAGCAGTATTGCCTGAACATCTGTTAGAATCCTGAATATAAATGGTATATACCCCCGCCCTAAGTGATTTAAACAGATTGGATGACTGATAAATTCCCGATAACCCATTTTTATATTTATATGGTGATACCCCGTTTGCAGGCAGAACAGAAATAGAACCAAATGCCCCACCAAAACAACCCGCATTAGTTGAGGTGGCTGTAGCAGAAATGGTATAACCTGCAATAGAATCTATTCTGATTAATGCCGTGTCTGTACATCCAAAACTATTAGAAACTATAACGGAATAATTACCCACACCTACACTATCAGGACGAGAAGTACTCCATACTACTGTACTATATCCCACTGTGCTATACAATGTTGTTAAGTTTGCACTGTTATTTCGGCAAATTTTATAAGTAGTGTCTTTACCAAGATTTGGTTTTGGGTTTGTTGTTACACTAACCAACGCTGTATCTTTACAACCATTTGTATTGGTAACAATAAGAGTGTAATTACCTGCACCCGCAGTAACAGGCGTAGGGGTATTCCATACTACTGTATAGCCGCTTGTATTGTATAAGGTAGTAAGGTTTGTAGTGCTACCGTTGCAAATACTGTAACCAGTATCCCGCCCTAAGTAAGGTTTAGGATAATTGACCACCGTTATGTTTGCAGTATCTTTACATCCACTGCTATTGGTAACAATTAGTGTGTAGTTACCTGCTGTTGCTGAATCGGGTTTGGATGTACTCCAAACTTTAGATACGTAACCTGTAGTATCATATAGCTTGCGAATGTTAGTTGTAAATCCTACACATATACTTACTGTTGTGTCTTTACCCAAATTAGGCTTAGGATTTATAACTACTGTTATAACAGCTGTATCACTGCAACCGCTACTATTAATAACAATTAATGTATCCTTACCTGCACCTACACTGTCAGGCCGTGGTGTACTCCATATAACTGTGGAATAGCCTGACGTATTGTACAATGTAGTCAGGTTAGCAGTAGTTCCTAAACATACCCTGTAAGTAGTGTCTTTACCTAAATTTGGTTTTATATAGGCTTTTACATTTACAACAGCATTTCCCGCACAACCATTACTATCTGCGAAGACAACTGTGTAAACACCTACACCTTTTGTAATGGCAGCAGTTGTTTCACCGGTATTCCAAAGGTAACTGCTGAATCCGGAGGGTGCTGTCAATGCAATAGTAGTTCCGGGACAAACTCTAACAGAATCTGCAGGTGTTGTTTTTAAATTGTAAACAGGACAAGGTGTTGTGACTGTACCGGTAAGAGCCGGACTAGTTAAATAATCAGCACCTATTCCATTTCCATTGTATTCATAAACAGCAAACTGATATTTTTTATTAGGTAAAAGTTTTGTAGTCACGCTATCTAAATTTCCCCGGTAAACAACATAACTGCTGTCTCCTATTTTACTTCCATTTCCAAAAGTGCTATTACCTGTGTACCACATACTATCTACAGGATTGTTTGGAAGTGAATTCCCTCTTCTTACAACAAATATCCTTCCATCTCCACTGCCTCTTGTTACTGACGCTTTTACACCTGTTGGAGTAAGATTGGTAAAAGTTAGGGCAGATACCTGATTGAGTGGCTCAAGGTTAAATACTGCAAAATAATTTGGACTTATTGGATTGTTATACAATTGAGTAAATCCACTACCGTAGAAAAGTTTATTTTTTCCTATCATAAATTTAGCCCCTACGTAAGAAGAATAATTTGGCGAAGGATTAAATGATGTAGCCAGTTTTGATATAGAATCTATAGCTCCAAAATACTGACGGTCAGCGCCATTTATATTACTTAAACTTTG
The DNA here is from genome assembly GCA_043736115.1 of Segetibacter sp. Classification (GTDB taxonomy): domain Bacteria; phylum Bacteroidota; class Bacteroidia; order Chitinophagales; family Chitinophagaceae; genus Segetibacter. The sequence goes on from JAYTDC010000081.1 coordinate 5,086, forward strand.
TCCTCTTACAATTAAGTTTTTACCCCATCCGATAACAGACTGAATGGATGCACTACCATTAATATTAGCATCAAAAGTTGTTAATGATTTGGTGGCAGTATCAAAAGAGGCCAGACTAAGGCGGGGGGTTGTACCCATGGTATAAAAACTACCTCCTGCATAAAACTTATTGCCAATTCTATCAAAGGAGTAAACGCTACCATTGGGTGATGGGTTCCAGGAGTTTGGTGCTCCGGTACTGTTATTTACCTGTGCCAGATAGTTTAAGGAAACTCCTTTCACAGTAGAAAAATCGCCCCCGATAAATAAGGTATTGTTATGTGGTAAAATAGTCCATATAGCACCATTTGTATTAGGCAACCATCCATTTACCGTACCTGTACCGGTTGTAGTAATCGCTGCTCCATAATTTCTTGCAGCACCTTTAAATGTTGTAAAAGATCCCCCTGCATACAATATAGAATCTTTTATTGCAAGGGTATAGATGGAACTATTTGCATTAGCATTCCATGCTGTGGCCTTACCGGTTTTAGTACTTACAGCGCCTAGATAGGTTCGTACAACCGGAGTTGTATTAGAGTTAAGATTACCGAATGTGCCGCCGGCAAAAAGGGTGGTATCCTTTATTGCCAGCGCATAAATACTTCCATCCGCACTGGGGTTAAAATCTGTTACAAGTCCTGAATTAATATCTATTGCTGCCAATCGGTTTCGGCTAATATTATTCATTCGGTTAAAGCCACCTGCTACAATCAATCTTCCGTTAGGATCAGTAAATATTTTGTAAATACTATTATCCGGATAATAATTAGTTTTTGATACCTGCCATGTGTTAAGGTCATAAGCACTAAGATAGCTAACATTGCTATAGGCAGAGCCATCTGATACATTTACAAACCCGGTAAAATCACCCGTTAACGCAAGTGAATTGTTATACAAAGAAATATGTCTGATTACATTATTGGGATATTGAGATATGGATTGTGAAATTGTTCCTGTAGAGTCATTTAATATAATTAGGTTGTTAATGGTTTTTCCATTTTCCTGATAAACAAATGTACCTGCTATTATTAAATCGTGACCATTATGAATGAATCCATTTAATGTTGAGAAGGAACTCCAAAATACATTTGGAGTCCAGTTTGTAAGTGGATAATTAGGTTGACTTAAATCAATAGCCGCCATATAAGGTCGGGGTATGGGATTATACGAGGTAAATTGCCCTCCCAAAATAACCTCACTATTGCTGTAACCAAGTGCGAAAATATAAGAATTGATTTTTGCTCCATTAAGCCAGTTGTCAGCTATGCCTGTTGCAACATTGAATCTTGCCGCATAAGATCGGACAAGGCCTTGTATAGTTGTAAAATCGCCTGCTACATAAATTTTACCATTATATATTTTTATGTCCCTTACAATACCATTTGCGTCTGCCTGAAAACTATTTAATAACGAGGAGGATGTATCGATTGCTGCAATATTATATCGCTGAATATTATTAACGGTAGAAAATGCTCCTCCTAAATAAAGACTACTACCACTTAGGGCCATACAATAAACGGTACTGTTCAATTGAGGATACCATAATAATGGATCACCGTTTGTAGTATTTACTTTTGCTGCATAAGATCGGGTCTGCGTTTTTACGGTGCTAAAACTTCCCCCAAGGTATATAGCACTTCCGCTACTATTTACTACCATACTTAAAACATAGGAATCGGGGTTGGGAATCCAGGTAGTTGATAGTACATTGTTAATACCTATTGCACCAGCATAATTTCTGATAGGGGTACCCAATTTAGTAAAACTTCCGCCTAAATAAATGGTATTACCGTAAATCGTTATTGCGTTTACTGCACCATTTGCATTTGGGTTCCAGGTGGCAAGTATGCCCCGTGTTCTGCTAATGGCAGCTGCATTATTTCTGGTTTTTGTATTTACAATACTAAAGCTTCCCCCAAAATACAATGTGTCGGCACTAGCTGTAATACAATTTACCTGACCATTAACATTGGGATTGAAAGCCGTATCAACAGTTCCATTCGATAAAATATGAGCCAGGTTTGTTCGGTTTTCCTTACCAACTCTATTAAAGCTACCCCCAATATAGTAACCCCCGGTGCCATCATTATAAATTGCATAAATATATCCATCAGTAAAGGGATAATTAAGATCCAAAGAACCTGAGGTAGTATCAACCTTAGCCAAAGATCTTACAGTATTTTGTAAAACGGTAAAGGGGCCTGCTACATACAAAGTATTGCCATCAACAGCAAAACTGTTTGTGTAGTTATAATCAGAACGAGGAAAATTTTTAATTAACTGACCATTCGAAGCCTTTAATACTGCAAAATAATTGTTTGGAATATTACCTACATTGGCAAATGAACCACCAAGAAACACCAAAGAATCTGTTGCATCAATTTTAGAAACATAGCCATCCGGAAAATCGGGAATCCAGGGCAGCAAAGCACCTGTAAAAGCATCTAAGGCTGCAAAATAGTTTCTGCCCGGTATATTGGCTGTGGTAAATGTTCCGCCAATATATAATCTTGAACCTTTACGTTTTAGGGCTGAAATTGTATAACCATTATTATCATTAACCCTTCCAAAAGCAGGATCTAATTTACCATCATCAAGCAAATGAATAACAGCCGTTGTATTCGGTAGGGTTATTCCATTGTAGGTATCAAAATATCCCGCAAGGTATAAACCGCCTACACCATCAGGTTCTACTGCCTGAATATAATCACTGCCTCCAAGTTGAGGATAAGTAGCATCGGGTTTTATACTACCATTCACAAATCGGGCTAAGCCCCGGGCAGGAGTATAAACATAGGTAAAATCTCCGCCAATATATAGCGTATCGCCACTAAGCAATGTAGCAGCAATCGTATTGTCAGTACTGGGGAAATTTTTATCCAGGGTTTGGGAAACCACAAATGAAAATGGTAAAAAAATTAAAACAGTTAGTATTGCAATTTTCATATAGATAATTTTATGAGTAATCGATTTTTTTGAGAATTCGAAAAAAAATAAAATCCTACACCAATTATTGAATAATCAGCAAGTCGTGTTTTTACGCAGATACTGGAAATGTGGAAGCTTTTTTTACATTTCAGATTGAACTTAAAGTTAACTCTTTTTTGCAGCTAAAACAAGATTTTAATCATTTATTTTATGATTAAAGCCATAAAAAAAGCCGTATCAATTTTCATGATACGGCTTTACAATTGAAATTATTATTAACCCTAAACCTAGCGAATTTTTATCGCTTTTACAGTTTTCATATAATCGCCTTGTCTTACTTCAACCATGTAAGTGCCGCTTGTAAAACCTTCGCCAAAGCGTATGGTCTGTTCAGGCATGCCTTTTACAGTATGTACAATTTTTCCATTCACATCAAATATGCGAATAGTTAAAGCATCTTGTTTAGGTGCATGTACCATAAGATTGAAAATATTACCACTTGGATTTGGTGAAAGTGAAATCCTCATAGCTGCATTTTCACCTATAGGTTGAGTCGCTTTTGCAAATACCGGACTCAATGGACATGTTGGTAATGCATTCCCTACAACAACCACTATGGAATAACCTGTACAGTTATTTGAATCATTTACATATACCCTGTAAGAACCTGCTTTAAGATTGCTAAAAGTATTGACCGATGTAAATGCCCCTGTACTTCCATATCTGTAAGTATAAGGCCCTGTTCCACCTGCACCATTTACAGTAATAGAACCGTTTGCAGCACCCGGGCAACTTGCATCTACCTTAGTTGCTGTTGCGCTTACTGCAGTTGGTTGGGTTATTACAAACACCTGACTGCTTGCGCATCCTGTAGCATCCTGTGCAAAGATTGTATAGGATCCTGCCCTTAATCCTGTAAATGTACTGTTGGTGCTATAAACACCTGATGCACCATTCTTAAACAGATAAGGAGCTGTGCCGCCTGTAGCACTTACACTAATAGAACCTGTTGCTGCATTAAAGCACAACGGATTGGTGATTGTAGCAGTCAGTGTATTCTTACGAATGGTTAAATTCAAGGTCCTGATAGAATCACATCCTACCGAATTGGTTAGTATGAGATTATAAGTGCCACTGTTGGTATACGTAGTTCCTCTCCATGTAAACGAATTACAAGCCGATGCAGTAGTATCTGAAGTACTTATTGGCTTGCTTGTAACTGTAATAGATGCTTCTGCACTTGCTGTACCACAGGCATTGGTCACTACTGCATAATAAACACCTGCAACTGCATTTGGCAAAGTAACACCTGTACCAAAATTGGTTCCGGTGCCCCCCGGACCACTGTACCATGTAACTACAGGAGATACTCCTGTAACACCCACCGCAGTAAGTGTGGTTGTTTTATTGCTACATACAGGATTGTTTGCTGCCGTTATACCTGTAATACCCGAAGCAGGATTTACATTCATGGTAAATGTGGTTGAGTTAACACAACCATTTGTATTTGCAGGGGTTGTGTAGGTTATTATAACAGTACCTGGCACTACGCCTGAAACCAAACCTGTGTTGCTAACCGTAGCAGTTGCACCATCACTTGTGCTCCATGTACCGCCTGTTGTTGCATTGGCAAGTTGGGTTGTACCGCCAACACAAACACCGTTACCGCCTGTTATAGGTGCCACAGTTGGTAATGCCCTTACTGCAAAAGACACAGTTGATGTACGTGTACAACCGGCCGAGTTAGGTGCAGTGGTATATAGTATGTTACATGTACCTACCGCATTACCTGTTACCAAACCCGTGCTGTTTACAGAAGCTATAGCAGGATTGCTGCTGCTCCATGTACCACCGGCTGTTGCATTGGTAAGTTGTGAACTCAAACCTAAACATACTACCCTGTTTCCCTGTGTTAATGCCACTGTTGGTAATGTGGTTAATACCGTAATAGTAACCGATGTAGATATCGTACAACCCACACCAACAGGTGCTACTGTATAGGTTATTACTGCAGTTCCGCCTGCAACGCCGGTGATAACACCTGTAGTAGCATTAACGGTTACTTTGGTAACATCGCTGCTGCTCCATGTACCACCCGGTGTAGCACAACTTAATTGTTTGCTATTGCTGACACATACACTGTTGCCACCTGTAATTGGCGCAATAGTTGGTGCTGGGCTTACAGTAAATAATACCGATGCACTACTGCTGCAGCCTGAACCATTTGATACCGTATAAGTAATGGTAGTTGTTCCCGCACTTACCGGAGTAACCAAACCTGTATTGCTTACAGTTGCAATACCCGGACTAACACTACTCCATGTACCGCCAGTGCTTGTGGTGGACAATTGTGAAGTATTATTTCCACAAACGGCAGGTACTCCTGTTATAGGGGCAATTGGCGCAGGTGAAGGTCTAACACTTACCGTTACATTCTGCGTAGCACTGCACCCATACTGATTAATTGCAAATGCATATACTACATTAACGGGGCTATTAGTTGTGTTAATCAACA
>JAYTDC010000082.1:0-9546 GCA_043736115.1 Segetibacter sp.
CGAACTCACACAATGCAAAAGTTGAACTCCTGAAATTTCCGATTTTTTACAACAAAATAGTTCTCGGTCAGCCTGATAACACCATGCAACGGCGCTACTCACCTGCTTCTTTTTACTAACACACAAAGAAGAAAACTTTGTAGATTTAGAAAATTTGTTGCTGTACTAAGCATAACTGTAGCAAGAACAATAAGACCCGCTCCTGTTAATTAGGAGCGGGTCTTATTGTATAATCAGCACTTTTCTCTTACTTCTGCAACACTATCTTCTTGTTATCACTCATTCCTTTGTTATTGGTTATACCAAGCACATACACTCCTGCCGGTAAAGCTTTCATAGATAGACTACCCTGGCTGTTGGTGGTGGTATAATTATGAATCAAACGACCATCAATACCTGTTAACCGCAACTCATAATGACCGGCTGATATAAAGTTGGGTATCACATAATGAACTACATCTGTTGTAGGGTTGGGATATATCACAAGGCCTGACTGTTGGTTGATAACCATTACCTGTCTTACAACACTATAGGTTGCTCTTCCGTTAAAATCAACTTGTTTGATCCTGTAGAAATTGACTCCTTCATTTGGTCTCATGTCATAGCTTTCATACTCCCTTCTTTGTTCGGTATTGCCAAGACTTTTGACGGTGCCGATAGAAGTCCAATACCTTCCATCATTGCTTCTTTCTATCACAAACATTTTATTGTTTTGCTCCATAGCAACGGTCCATGTCAGGCGGACATCCTTATTTTCTAAACGGGCTACAAAATCTAACCATAATAATGGGAGCAAGTTGCAGGTATCCTTTACAACTACTGTCGTTGTCGCAGTATTGGCGCAGCCATTGGCATTGTTAGTCACCAATACCTGATAGGTTGTTGTTACATCGGGTGATACTATCGGGTTGCTGATAAAGCGGCTTCCGATAAAGTAATAGTCTGGTGTCCACTCATAGGAGAATGAACCACTGCTACCAACATTTGCAAAGAGACTGGCACTACTTCCTGTACACATGCTGCTGGCACTTGCATTTACTACAGGTGCACCTGTATTATTCACAGTAACCACCGTATTGGCAGATACTGCACAGCTATTGAGCAGGTTGATGGCTGTTAAAGTATAGCTGGTGGTTTGAGAAGGCGAAGCATAGGGATTGGAACTATATGCATTGCTAAGTGCTGTAGCGGGTGACCATACATACAATACACCGGGCTGTGAAGTTGTGCCTATTTGTATGGTTGCATTTTTGCAAATAACAAATGAACTATCAATACTTAATTGCGGTGTTTTGTTTACAACTACTTCTACTGTGTCTGACTTGGTGCAGTTGGGGCCTGTGGCAGTTAATATGTATTTGTACACACCAATTGGAAGCGTTGGCAATGTTTGTGTAATTGCTGTGTTGTAGTTGCTTAATCCTGCAGTTGGAGACCAGCTATAACTTACACCGGGTTCGCCTGTAGTGCCTATCTGTACCGTGGAGCCGCTGCACAATGTTTTGTCTCCACCGGCATTGGCACTTACACCCGGGTTAACTAACACACTGGAAGTGTTTGCGCAACCTGTAGAAGTATCAGTTACTACAACACTGTATGAAACAGGGAAAGCTACTGTTGCAATTGGATTGCTTGTGTTGGTTGAATCAAGCCCGGTAGCGGGTGACCAACTATAAGTTGGTGAAGCTGCATTGCTGTTAACACTCAACTGCGAAGTGATGCAATTGTTGATGACCGTTGCAGTTGCAGTTGGTCTTGGCAATACATTAACCGTGACCGAAGCAACCGCTGCCGCTGCACAACCTCCTGCAAAGGTGGCTGTTAGGGTGTAGGTGGTAGTGGTTGTTGGGCTTGCAATGGGTTGTGCAATGTTGGCATTGTTTAAACCTAAATAAGGAGTCCAACTATAGGTTACACTGTCTAGCTTCGAATTGCCAATTTTTACCGAACTGTTTGCTCCCTGACAAATTGGAAGTGGCTGCACTAAAGTAATAGTAGGCGTATCTATGTGCTGCACAAATACCACGTCTAAGCTATTGCAACCGCTGATTGGCTCGGTACATACCCTTACATAATTTATATTGGCATTGTTGAAAATTATTTTTGGTTGTGCAATACTTGCATTGCTCAATCCAACTGCTGGCGACCAATTGTACACAAAACCTGGTATGGCCGGTGTACCAATAATAGATCCGCCATTGCTACACGAATTTACAGTATCTAAAGGGCTGGATGGCAAAACAGGAACTTTAACAAAAACGGTATCATTTGTAAAACAACCAGTACCCGGGTCGGTCACTTTTGCGTAATAAAATATACTTTCTGTAGCAGTTATTTGCGGATCGGATACAATAGAAACTATGCTACCATATGAAGTAGATGAAGTCCAAGCATATTCAAGACCAGCAATGGTCGGTAACCCAATATTTGCCACACTATTTTTACACAATAGAGTATCCCTTGCAGGAAACACCGGAGCAAAAGCATTTGGCGGATTCACCTTAATGGTATCGAAGCAAAATATGGTGTTGTCATACCTGTAAATACCAATGGCTTTGTAAACAACTACTGAGGTAGCCCCGGTTTTTACTGTTGTACCAGTTGTAGTATTCAACCCGGTAGCGGGGCTCCAGTAATAATCCATGTTGGGATCCGGATCAGCTATTGAAAGCGTAAGGCTATCAGATGCTGTTACTGTTGGGCAGTTGTTTTTTGATTTGAATTTTATCCTCACGTTACAAGTATAGCCGCCATTGCATAAGGAGACTACTTTATCCTTTGAACAGGTTTTTCCCCGCCAGGTCATTTTTAGCCTGTAAGTTTTATCTGTTGTTACAGTGGGAGTCACCAACGCAGTGGACATAGAGGTGTTGGTGGAAGAAAGTTCGCCAGGCGCCACTGGCATTTCCACGCCACTTGTCACATCTAACCATTCGTAGATTGCTTCTCCCCGGGTATAATCCTTCATGCCTATAGCCGAAGGGCGGCACAAAAAATAAGGGGGTAAATCTAAGTGTAATACATAAATACTCACGGTATCTACTACTGTACATCCTGTATTGGTTGTGGCTGTAAGAATATAATTTACCGGATTGTAATTGGGTGAAAGCTCATCATGAAATTGATTGTAAACGGGCTGTGCTGTATCTGTTATAGCAGACAGATACCACCCCGATGCCCAATAATAATTATAGCCAGATACTCTTGGTGTGCCCAAAATGACGGAGTCGGTTGCGCAAACAACCTGATCATTTCCAGCAGGATTGTTTGGCAACGAAGCGCCAAGATATACCAGTACAGTATCTTTAGTAGTGCAGGTGCCTCCCGATAGTAAAGGCATGGTTACTGTTAATACATAATTGTTACCCATTCCAGTTGCCAATGGTTGAGGACAATTGGTGCAACTTAAGCCTGTAGCCGGTGTCCAGTTGTAACTCATACCTGCAAGACCCGAAAGCGGTGCTCCTCCAATTACCGAAGGCTTACCTAAACAAAGTGCTTTATCTGGACCGGCATTGGCACCATAATTAAACACAGTGGCTGTATCTTTCGCTGTGCAGCCATTGCTATCTAATGAGGTAAGAATGTAAGTAAAAGCGCCATTTCTTTGGCTGTTGAAAACCACCTGCGCAGTACTGCTTGTTGATAAATTGTTTGCAGGCAACCAACTATAAATAATTCCCGTTTGAGCGGGTGTGCCTAAGGTGATATTTGTGCTACGGCACGTAAAAAATTGACCATCTCCACCCACATCAGGTTTTACGGGTATTTTTCCATTTATTGAAACGGTGGATACGGTAGAAGTATCCGTGTTATTGCAAAAAGCCGGTTTGGCTATACGCCTAAAATAGGAACTAGCTAACACAGGTTCTGGCGTATAATCTTTATCAATAGCATCGGGTATATTATTCCAGGTAAGGCTATCGGTGCTTACCTGCCATTGATACGTAAAGTTGGTTTGATTGGCTTGGCTTTCCCCCACCACGCCATTGCGCAATATGGTAGGTGTATTACCCAATTGCGGCACAGAACCTGTTATTAGGCTCACTTTACTATTGGCGCAAACTTTCTGCATTTTTGGCGATAGCGTATCATTGATTACATTATTGTAGCACAACGATAACTTGGTAATAAAAATATCATTGTTGGATTTATAAGTGGTATTAAATACACCCGCAGTTACCGGATATTCATTTGAGCTAGTGTAACCCGCAGTAAAAATATCATCCCCATTGGTAACAATAGCGTTTGGTCCTTCGCCATTATTTCCGGTTATGGGTGAACTTATGTAGGAGCCGTACACTAGCTTACCAGTTTCAATATTTATTCTACCAACATATTGCCGTACATCATAGCCGTTAGGGTTATTGAAACCTGTACCGATCATCGTTTTTTGAAAAGCATCGGGTGAAATCGGGTAATCTGTCGAAAAATAACCTGTTGTGGTATTTGATGATGCAAGCGAAGCAAAAGACAAATTGCCGTTGCTAAATTCAGAAGCCCTTAAATAATCCCCCACATTGGAGCCCAGGTAGCTCGAATAGGTAATTGCCTTAGAAGAAAGGTTGTAATTGGCTATTGTTATTTCCAAAGCTCCTGGGAAGGTGTTTTTATTGACCGACTGAGTGGCATTGGGAGTGGTAATCATATTGGTACTACCTGTATAGCCCGTAAAACAAATATTGTCTTTATTTATTGACATTTGATCGGTCCAGTAGTAATCGGCGCCATCGCCGCCCAGGTAGGAGCAATAAACAATATTGTCAGACGAATCTATGTGTATAAAATAGCCATCCCCTACGCCCCCTAGGCTGCTGTTTACAAGTGAGTTGCGTGGTTGCAGGGCATTGTTTGTTACCGGCAAATAAGTGCTGGTAGTAGTGCCATACACAACCAACTCATTGTTGGCGCTGGTTATGCCGTGAATGGGATAATAATCATTAGTAGGTGCGATATATGTAAAATGGATTAACGCACCTGTGTTCTTATTCAACTTGATTATGCCCATATTGTCAATTTCATAATTGTTATGCGCAATACCGTTGGCCGATACCTGCATTGCAGAATCGAACCTTGCACCCATGGCAGCATATTTCCTGTCTATGGCCAATTTCGTGTAATCTAAAATGAAACCGTTTACATCGCTACCTGAGTAGCCTCCTGCATACGTTGCAAAACCAATATCGCCTACTGCGTTAAGTTTAAGAATGAAATATGCCCGGACCGAACCCGCAGGATAAACCGGCTGAAAGCAACCTGTCGTCGTAGGAAAATCATCTTGAGTTGTAATGCCCGAAACATAAATTTCCCCGCTTTCTACCTTGATATCCCAGCCATAAGCTACAAAGAAAGAATTATCGCCGATAGCAAGTGGATTGTTTCCCCCGATTATTTTTTGATAAACAAACTGATGAGTTTGCAGATTAAATTTTGACACAAGGATTTTTTGAATACTAGCATCTACAGACATAAAGTAAGCATATCCATCTTTAAACAATACTTTTCTAGATCCGTTAAATCCGCTGTTACCATAGGGTTCAATGGTAAACAAATAGGTTGAGTATAATACACTACCATTTACCGCATTTAGCTGCGAAAAAACAGGCGCAAAGGTCGATCCGCCTATTTTATTTTGACCGTTCACAACAGGGTAGTTAAACGATTGAGAAGAAGCAGTCACAGCAATAGAATTGCTTGCCGAATCCCATGACATGGTATAAGCCGCTAAAAACTCGTTCGTTCCACCAAGATAGGTGCTCCATACCAGGTTACCTGTGGCGCCTGATACTTTGCTGATGGTCAAATTGTTTGTGCTGCCAGCCCCAAAAGTCGTTTGAAATGCACCAGGAGAAGTGGGGAAATCGGTTCCGTCTGTTGCACCCAAAACATAAATGTCGCCTGCATTGTCCTTTACTATTATGGCTACATTGTCGTTACCACTACTATTTAGGTAGGTACTCCACTGTATAACCTGCGACTGTGTTGCAGTACTAAACAATAGCGAAAGAACAGTACAAAACACAAAGGATTTTAAATATCCGCGAAAGGGAAATAATACATTTGCCATAAAGTTGATTTTAATCTTATAAATGGTCTTCAAGGATGGGATTTGCTGTGTAAATACCGATAGGCAGAAAAGATACAACGAAGAAAGCGCTTATTCTTTTTAATCTAAATTGCTTCAATATTTACCAGCTAGCAAATGGTTATACAACAATGGGTAAGGAAAAGGTTGGGTTTTGAAAAAAATATTTTTCTCTTTCATATAGAAATGTAGAATAAAAAAATTTCTTAACTTCCCTATCCTTATTTCAATTCATAACCTTTAAAGAAATTTTGTATGCAGCCAAACCTAACGAGAATTCTATTACTTGCTGTATGTTTCACTTTTATTACCGAATTCAGTTTTGGTCAACAAGTACAATACCATCGTATTGAGGCTGAAATATCTCATGACCTATTTCATAAGTTAATGGCTACAGGTTTGGATATAGACCACTTTGAATACAAGAATAATGTGCTAAAGGCAGAGGTGTCTGATAATGACATAAAGCTTCTTGAAAAAAACCATATCCGCATAAACTATATCATCCGTGATATTGAGAAAAATCTGGCAGCCTATAATGCAAGAATTGATAGCAAGTCTGGCAGCCAAACACAATCTAATCTTGTTACTGTTCCTACACCTGTTCATTTTGGGACAGGTGGCTCCTATGGTACTGTAGGTGGAGCTGCTAAACATTTCACCTTTGAAGAAATGCAAAATGAATTGGATGAGATGAGGGCATTATACCCCAACCTAATAACAGTAAAAACCACTTTGGGCACTACCGATCAGGGGAGGCCTTTGTTTATGGTAAGATTAAGTGACAATGCAGATAACGACGAAAATGAACCGGAAGTTTATTTAAATGCAGTGCATCACGCAAGGGAGCCTATTAGCATGACACAATTGATTTTTTTTATGTGGCACCTGCTTGAAAATTACGAATCGGACAAAGAGATTCAGGCCCTTGTTAATAGTACCGAATTATATATAGTTCCCTGTGTTAACCCCGATGGCTATGTTTATAATTATACACAAAATAGCAGTGGTGGAAGTATGTGGCGCAAAAACAGGCATTTGAATGCTGACAATTCTATTGGAGTAGATAACAACCGTAATTATGGTTATAACTGGGGCGGATCAGGGTCTTCTACAACCCCCAATTCAGATACATATCGCGGTACCGTACCTTTTTCGGAGAAAGAAAATATTATGCTGCGGGATTTTTGCAATACCCGTCAATTTATTACTCAATTCAATTTTCATTCTTATAGTGATTTATTGATCTATCCCTATTCCTACATTACTCCAAACAACAATCCAGAGGTGCCACTGTTTAATCAGTTGTCTGCATTTTTAACAGAGGATAATGCCTACCCGTATGGCAATTGTTATTCCATGCTAAACTATCTGGCAAGTGGCTGTGCAGAAGACTGGGGTTATGGCGAGCAAACTACTAAAGGAAAAGTTTATGGATTTACACCGGAGGTGGGTACTTCAAGCGACGGATTTTACCCGGCAGCATCAAGGATAATTCCGTTGTGCAACTCCACTATTGTTATGAATAAAAACCTGATGAAAGTTTCTACAAAATATGGATTGGTAACACCCAATATTCCGGCTACCTTTTCATCCACTACAGGAACAATACCATTCAGTTTAAAAAATTACAGCATTTTGCCTGCAAGCTATACAGTTTCTCTATCACCACTTACCTCCTATATTGTAAATGTTGATGTTCCAAAAGTTATAGCAAGTTCGGTTATGTTTCAAACACAGAACAATGCATTTAACTTCACCTTAGATCCTGCTACCACTTATGGAACCAATATAGTTTTTGAAGTAAGTACAGACAATGGTTATCACATAAGAAGGGATACGATATCTATGCTTTATACTTGTGCCGCTCCGGTTAATTTTTCAACAACAGGAATAACAACAAATTCTGCCAATATAAGCTGGGGAAGTGTTGCAGGCGCAGTTGATTATTATGTTTCAACTAAAATTGCCTCTGTATCTTTATGGGATGCCGAAGTGCTGGTAACTGCTGCGACAAATACAACACTTAATGGTTTAACCTCTAACACAGCTTACAACTGGCGGGTGAGAACAGTTGATTGTTCCAATTATTCAACAGTTCAAAGTTTTAGTACATTGGCTGCATGTGGTGTACCTGCTCCTGCAGCGTCATCTCCTACTACCAATAGTTTTATTATATCATGGCCGGCAATATCGGGTGCAACATCTTATACTGTTCAAAGAAGATTGCAAGGAGCCACCACATGGACTGCGTCAACAATAACAGCGACATCAATATTGATCAATGGATTATCTCCCGGAAATACTTATGAATATCAGGTAAGTGCTACGTGCCCATCAGGAAACAGTAGTTTTTCTGCAGTTCAGACGATTAAAATACCCACTGTAGTCTATTGTAATTCTAACGGCAGCAATAACACAAAAGAATGGATAGACTTTATTCAATTAGGAAGCATCAACCGAATTTCTGCTGCTGAACCAGGTGGATATATTAATACAGGTGTATCTACTAATCTAATACGTGGAGCTACTTATACCATCACATTCAGTGCAGGTTTCAGTGCATCAATAATAAAAGAAAACTGGAAAATGTTTATAGATTATAACGTAGATGGTGATTTTAATGATGCCGGAGAAACTATTGTTAATACATCTAAAACAGGTTCAGGCAACTTTACTTCCACTTTTACTGTACCAACATCAGCATTATTATCAGCTACTACACTGCGTGTCAAAATGAGCCCAAAAGGTATCAGTAATGCATGCAACACTTTTAGTAACGGGGAAGTTGAGGACTACAACCTGACTATAACAAATGCAGCAACTGATTATAGCATTACAAATGGTGAAATTGTTTTAAAAAATGCACGTGTATTGCAAAATCCATTTAAAAATCAGATTGATATTTTTATGGATCCTGCTAAAGAATATCAATCCGTAATTACCTTGATAGACATGACTGGTAGGATTATATATTCCCGACAGATGAATAAAGCAGAAACGCATCATCAGATTAATACTACCGCTTTACAAAATGGCATTTATATGTTAATGATTCAAAATGGTTATCAAAAGAAGACATTTAAAATGATAAAGTAAACACAGGATTATTAAAGTGAAAATAAGGGCCAAAAAATGCCATCATTTTTCATTTATAATAGTGAATATTTCAGGTTGTAATATGGCTAACATTTGAGTTGTCATTTGGATCACTTCGACTTATTTTATGAAAATCCGGACTTTGAAAGGCAAGTGGCCGGGTTGCCAAATAAACATAAGTTAATTGCTTTACTTGTTCCGCTATTTACTTGTTTATAATTGGCTACATAACAAAAGTTTAGAAAATGGTTGTGTTTGGAAAAAATAATACCAAATGGAATTATAAGGCAGACCAAAATTGATTTAAAAAAATATAACTGTATGAGCAAATACTAATAATGGTTTTCTTCGGAAGACTTTTT
>JAYTDC010000083.1:0-1974 GCA_043736115.1 Segetibacter sp.
GTTTTTCAATGGCATCCATTGCATCGTCAATTAGTTTGCCAATGGTGGGTTGTTTGGCTCTGTCTTGCAGAAATTGCCAACGTGCTTTTTCAGGCACAAAGAAAATGTTGTTCGCTAAGTATTCGTCAGCATCTTCGGGGTTTGCACCTTCGTATTCCCCTTTACCTTCCGAAAGTTTGTCATACAACTCACTGAAAGCGTCTGAAATATATTTTAAGAAAATAAGCCCCAACACAACGTGTTTGTATTCGGCAGCATCCATATTGCTCCGCATCTTATCGGCTGCTGTCCACAGGGTTTTTTCTAAATTCTTTATGTCGGTCATGTTAGTTTTAAAGTATGTCAAATCAATATTTTAGCAAAATACGAAAATGATATGGTTAATGGGTAGTCAGAGAGAAGCTATGGGCTGTCCGTTGAATTTTAGGGACTTTCCCTGTGCGTTGGCAATTGCAGCTCTTTGTCCCGTTGCAGACTTTATTAGCTTTGTTTCGGAATTTTGTGTGCCTTGCAATGTGCTAAAAATAGCGTGGGGTTGTGTTGGCAAAGTCATGTTAGTTTGAATTTAAATGGGACGCTGTTTAGAATGACATACAAAGCAACTATTTTCACCTATTAAATGAAATTATAGAAAAACGTTATGACAATCAATCAATTAACGTTATTAACTTTAAATTGTCGTTGGGTCAATCCAAATTAATAAAATTTACAATATCCATTCATTGGCTAAACTACTAATATTTATCATAACATACTTTTTTCCATAATATTCTTTTTAATGTTTTTATTTTAGTTTATTTCATCTCGGCTATGTACTTATTTTCCCAAAAAAGTGCAGTTCTGCCGCTATACGTCTTCATAGAGATAAAAGGCAATTCCGAGTTATTGTAATATTTTTTATGCAGCATAAACAGAGACTGTTGCGTAATAATCAAAAGATATTAAAGCTTCTTTATGCTGCATAAAAAAGCCCCTGAACTTAATGTCAGGGGCTTTTTAATAATTTCAACATCCCTATTTTTTCCTAAAAAATATTCTTATGGGTACACCTGTAAATTTAAAATTCTGCCTTAACTGATTTTCAAGATAGTTTTTATAAGGTGTTTTAATATCATCGGGATAATTGCTGAAAAATGCAAAGGAAGGTACATGCGTTGGCAATTGGGTAATGTACTTAATTTTGACTGCATTACCTCTTACAACCGGGGCGTGGTAGGCTTCTACCGCCTTCAACATTACATCATTCAATTTAGAAGTTGGTACTTTCTGCATTTTGTTTTCATACACGTCCAAAGCCATTTCCATAGCTTTCATGATTCGTATTTTCTCTTTTACTGAAATGAACAGAATAGGTACATCAGTAAACGGTGCCAATTTTTCTTTTAGCAATTTCTCGTAGTCACGGGCCGAGTTGGTTTCCTTAGATTCTACAAGGTCCCACTTGTTTACCAACACAACAATGCCTTTTCCCTTTTTTACTGCAAGGCTAAAAATATTCAAATCCTGTGCTGTTATACCTTTTGAAGCATCTAATAAAAGCAGGCATACATCAGCTTCATCCATCGCCTTTATGGCACGTATTACGGAGTAAAATTCAAGGTCTTCATTTACCTTGGTCTTACGTCTTATACCGGCAGTGTCTATTAATATAAATTCTTTTTGAAAAAGATTGTAGTGGGTATGTATGGTATCTCTTGTAGTGCCTGCTATATCACTTACTATTGTTCTCTCCTGTCCTACCAATGCATTAAGCAACGAAGATTTGCCGGTATTGGGCTGACCAATAATTGCAAATTTGGGCAACGCATCCACAGCATTTTCAGCATCCGGATCTATAGCGGGCATCAGGTCTGCTAATGCATCCAATATTTCACCTGTACCGCTACCGCTTGCACTGCTTACAAAAAATATTTTCTCAAATCCCAGGCTGTAAAACTCTGCAGCTTCCAGCAATTTAGCGCTGTTGTCTACCTT
>JAYTDC010000084.1:0-13573 GCA_043736115.1 Segetibacter sp.
AAAGGAGGAAGTGGTACGACAGCCTTTTCTCATTTATTGAAAATACAAAACTGCCATTAAGTCTTACAGGATAGCTCTACTGCAAAATTTGGGTTAAAAAAATTATTTTTTCAATAACTTATTGATAGAATCAAATCATATACTTCATAAGAATCTTTATTATTAAATAAATGCCCATGTGGGTTTAGGGTTTGGGGTTTAGGGTTTGGGGTTTGGGGTTTAGAGTTTAGAGTTTAAAAGGTTCAAGAGGGTTATGAGTAGTAAGTAGTTAGTAGAAAGTAGAAAGATAAAACCCCCTCACAACATAACACCTGACACTTTACACCTAACACCAAACACCTAACACATAGTTCATAGCTTGGAGGTCATAGTTTTTGGTTCCTCACCTGCAAACCCAGGCACAATGCAGGCTGCTGCACATAATATAAGCTGTTGATTTTTCTTCACTAACAGCTGCCAAATACACTATAAAAAAAACATTAAATAAATATTGCGTAACTTACATAAAGAATAATTAGTAATTATTTTACCCTAACGCAATCTTTATATGTCAAACATAATATCAATAAGCCTTATTGCTGTAGTTGCAATAGCCCTCATTATTTTTTTAATCTGGAAAAATAAGAAAGATGAAAAACTAATAAATCCAGATGCCCAGGATTCAGTTGAAGAAACAATTGGTGATATAAATCGTAAAAAGGATAAAACATAACCAACTAATAAATAATTATCCCCCTGTTCCCCGTGAGGTCTTTGAAAAGAGATCCCATTTTTTATTAGAAGAAGTTCAAGGGTTTAAAAGGTTCAAGAGGTTTAAGAGGTTGGTTCAAACATAACACTTAACACCTTACACTTAACACTTCATAGCTTATAGTTCATAGTTTAAGGTTTACAACTTAATGTTTAAAAGGGTTAAAAGGTTCATAACGTTGGTTTAAACATAACCCCTGACTTTTGGATATTAGATGTTAGACGAAAACACCCCCGCATAACTTAACACTTTACACCGCACAACATATCACCTGACACTAAAAAACAGCCGCACTATACTTTAGTGCGGCTGCGCTTTCTAATTATAATCAGGCTTTAATTCTTAACCGCTTTCAAAGTTTTCGCTTCCTCCCCTTGCCTTACTTCAATCATATACAAACCCGGAGCAAATTGCTCGCCAAAGCGATACATTTTTTCAGATATTCCTTTGATAGTATGAACTGTTCTTCCGTTAACATCCATTACCCTTATTTGCACACTTTCTTTTCTGGTTGAATTTACCTGAAGGGTAAATTGGTGGCTACTTGGGTTGGGTGATATGGATACTTTAAGGTTAGAATTTGATGGTTCTATTACCGGCAAACCAGTCCTTGCTGTAAAACACGAACCCGATGTTTGCCCCACTGTGGTTAGGATAGAAAATCCGCTACAGCCATTGGCATCATTTACATAAACCCTGTAGCTTCCTGCTTTCAGGTTGCTGAATGTATTGGTAGCGGTATAAGCTCCTGTGCTGCCAAACCTATAGGTGTAGGGCAGTGTGCCACCTGCACCTGTTACTGTTATAGAACCATTCCTGGCACCGGGGCAGGTTTCGTCGTTTTTGGTGGCGGTGCCACTCACTTTGGTTGGTTGGGTTAGTGTAACTACAATACTGCCAATACAACTATTTGCATCCTGTATATATAGCCTGTAAGCACCGGCTTTTACATTATTGAAAACATTTGGTGAAGTAAACGAACCGGTATTGCCCAGCCTGTAAGTATGAGGTGCTGTGCCTGTAGTTGGTGTTACGGTTATTGACCCGTTTTCTACACCGTAGCAGGTTGCATTGGTTACAACCGAAGTGCCGGCAATGGCAACAGGCTGTGTAATGATGACCTGGTCAGACACACCAGCACAACCGTTAGCATCAAGTATAGATACCCTGTAACTGCCCGCCCGGAGGCTGTTAAATGTGTTCGATGCACCATAAGTTGCAACAGTACCTATACGGTAGGTGAACGGGCTAACGCCAAATGTTGGTGTTACTATTATAGAACCCGTAGCAGTACTATTGCATGTTGCATTTGTTTTACTGGTGATAGATGTAACTGATAAAATAGTGAGGTGCAGCGTCCTTGTACTATCGCAACCACCTGCATTAGTTGTATGCCACACTGCATCTGTTGAGATTTTGTAAGTGCTGTCGTGCCAGGTAAATTTATTACAAACTGCGGCGGTAGTGTCAGAAGTAGTTGGTATATTAACTGTTACCACGGTACCCAAAGAAAAAGCTGAACTGCAACCACCCGAAGTAGCCACTACAGTATAATTTCCACTTGTAGAGGCGGTATAAGTTTGATTGGTTGCAGCACCTATTGGGTTACCACCAACATACCATTGATTGCCACTGGCTGAGCTGGATGTTAAAACAACCGAGCCTCCTGTGCAGAATGTCGTAGCGGAACCGGGGGTTATAGTGGGGGTGGATGGTGTTGAATTAACTGTAACCAATGTACCTGAAGAAGATGAAGAACTACAACCACCCGAGGTGACTACCACTGTATAAGTACCGTTTGCATTGGCGGTATACGTTTGATTAGTTTCTCCACCTATGGGGTTACCTCCTACATACCACTGATTGCCGCTGGCTGAGCTGGATGATAAAACCACAGATCCACCTGTGCAAAATGTGGTAGCAGAACCCGGGGTTATAGTGGGGGTAGATGGGGTTGGGTTAACTGTAACCACCGTACCTAAAGAAGGCGAAGAACTGCACCCGTTAGAAGTTACCACCACTGTATAAGTTCCGTTTGCATTGGCTGTATAAGTTTGATTGGTTGCACCTCCAATAGGGTTGCCGCCTACATACCATTGATTGCCGCTTGCAGAATTGGATGATAGCACAACAGATCCACCTGTGCAAAATGTGGTAGCCGAACCTGGGGTAATAGTAGGGGTTGGCAATGATAGTGTGTAAGTACACTTACTGCTTGATGTGCCTACAGGAAAGACGCTATTGCTATATGTCCAGTTGGCAATATTATAAATGATGGCTGCCATCTGCAATGCCGTACAGGCACCTGCACTGGATAAAGCACAATTGCTGAATTTTCCATTATCGGGTTCTACAGTTCCGGGTACCGGTGCTGTTGGATGGGGTAAAGGGCCCGGTGACATCAGAAAGCATGTTTGGCCGTTTACCAAACCCGGAGGAATACTGCTTTCGTTCTGCACATTGGGAGCTACATCCCAGGATGCATAACTGGTAGGGGTTCCTACATCTGTTGGACGGATATTAGCAAGTATGGCAGTAATAAATCTTCTTGTTGCATCATCGTAATTAGTAGGGGCACCTGCAGGCGGACCTGTTTGAAAAATTAAAATATTATCGCCGGCGCTAAAAAGGCTCATACCATCTGTAAAACCATTGGGCGGTGGAATGCTCGTAGGAACAATAGGTGTTTCATTGGTAATAGTACCAAGCGGGGTGGTTCCGCTTTCATCAGAATAGGCAAACCACTGATAATATTCGGAACCCGCAGGCAGTTCATCATGATATTTGCCTATAAAGAAAACTTCTTTTCCCTGTATAATACCTCCTGCCGGCACTACCCATTTAATAACGGCTTCAGAACCTATTCCAAAAGTAAAAGGGGGGTAAGCTTCATCAAGCCAGTTGTTTGATACTGCATTCCATCCCCTGTCGGTAATATAAATTACGGTACCGGCTGCAAGCCCACCCGGTTTAAGCACCACAATAGAGAACCGGTCATCAAAATCAAGTACAGATGTAGAAAAGGTATTTGTTGGGTCAGTATCTGACTGGTAACTTACAATGGCAATATCCCCTGCTGCAAGGTTGTTTTGAGCAAATGAGTTTGAGGACAGTAATAATGAGACAATAAATAGTGCTGATAATGAGGGAAAATATTTTTTCATAAACAATTAGTTTGTACAAAAAATAACAATGGAGATATTGTATTTTTTGTGGTGAAGAGAATGGTAAGCGCTTAACTATATTTTAATTGAACCTACTCGCTTATAAAATTAAGCACTTTTTTGTATGTGGGAGCATAATTAGGTTACAAAAAAATTAAATTTTGTCTTTAGAATTATAGGTTTATCACCTGCTGCTTAAGTAAATTTGAACAAACGTTTTAAAATTTAAACACCCACGCTAAGATGTATTAATTAGTAAGTAAAGAAAACTTTAGAAGATATAGTAGCAAGTAGTTAGTAGAAAGTAGAAAGATAAAACCACCTAACACTTTACACCTAACTTATGATATTAGATGTTAGATGTTAGATGTTAGACGGAAACGTATGGGTAGCAAGTAGTAAGTAGCAAGTAGAAAGATAAAACCACTTAACAACTAACAATTAACAATTAACAATTAACAACTAACAATTCCCAGTTCACATTTTCCCTGTAAATTGCCTCTATAAAACAGGCACAACCGAATGACGCTTTACGATAAACTGCAACAAGCCCGTAGCGAAGAAGATGTAAAAGATGCTTACATAAAAGCACTGGGGCTAAAGGGCTATTCTAAAAACCTGATAGACATACAGACCAAAGAAATATGGTTTGAGGCCAAAGACAACAGCAAATACAGCACTTACGCCATGTTTACCCAACTGATGCACTATGTGCAACAGGCGCTTAACAAGGGTGAATATGTGCCCCCGTTTTTGTGTGTGATAGATACCAGGAAAGCCGCGATTATGAAGACGGCTGATGTAAAACCATTTCTCGAAAAGAAGACCATAAAATGGGGCAAGAGTGCAAGCAGCTATACACAGGAGGCATTGGATGCTATATCTGCACACATTGGTACCCACTTTGTAGGTTTTAAAATAGAAACCCACGAACAGGAATTTATAAGCACCATTAAAAACGCTATTCAGAAAGGCGATATCATTCGTACACAAATAACACCCGACAACCTGAAACAGGTGTTTGACAAATGGGTGGCCAACATTGGCCGCGAAATAAAAGGGGTAAAAGAAGAAGATTATGCCCTCTTGTTTTTTGCTGACATTATGCACGACGGCACTACTGCCACACACGACAACCTGACGGCTGCACTACTGCACAAAAACAATGCACCTGTGTTTCTGCTGGGTGGCAGTGTATATGAACTGGGCAACAAAGAAGGCTACCGGCAGTTTTGGGCCATATACCACAAACCACCAAAATCTGAATACAGGGATTACCTGCTGGAGCGCAGGGACAGCCTGATACCTATAGACGAACGCAGCTTTAAAGGTGCCTACTACACACCGCTTGCTGTGGTGGACAAAGCATACGACAAACTAACCGAAACACTGGGCAACAACTGGCAAAAGGAATACATTGTATGGGATATGTGCTGCGGCGTGGGCAACCTGGAAGTAAAACACAGCAACCCACGCAACATATACATGAGTACGCTGGACCAGGCCGATGTAGATGTAATGAAAGCCACCAAAACCTGTGTGGCAGCCCAACGTTTTCAATACGACTACCTGAACGACGATATAACCGATGATGGCAAAATAGATTACACCCTTACCAACAAAATACCCGAAGGCCTGCGCAAAGCCATTGCCGAAGGAAAGAAGATTTTGGTATTGATTAATCCGCCGTATGCGGAGGCTACTAATGCTGAAAATGTTAGCTCCGAAATTCATGTAGAAGGGAAAACGGATGTTTCTAAAACAACTATTTCAAACATCATGTTGGATTATGGTTATGCGAAACGTGAATTATTTGTTCAATTTTTAGCAAGATTAGCAATTGAAATTCCTAATGCAATAGTCGCAATGTTTAGTACTTTAAAATATGTAAACGCTCCAAACTTTGAAAAGTTTAGAGAATTATGGAGTGCTGAATATTTAGGTGGATTTGTGGTGCATAGTAAATCATTTGATGGATTAACTGGAAACTTTCCTATTGGGTTTTTAATTTGGAAAACAAATAACAATTCTAAAATAGCAAACCCTATTAAAGAGATAGAATTAGATGTTTTGGATAAGAATGCTACACCAATTGGAGAAAAAAAATTTTTCAATTTACCTAATGATGTTTTCTTGAATTCTTGGCTTCCAAGATTAAAAACAAATTGTACAAATATTCCTCTTAAAAATGCAGTTTCGCCAAGAGAAGGAAAAGCAAAAGTTACGTTGTGGATTGATAATGCTATCGGGTATTTGCTAAGCAATGGAAATGATGTTCAACATGCTGGTCAACAAACTGCAATTTTATCTTCGGTTTATAATACTGGTGGAGGTTTTTATATTACCAAAGAAAACCTTTGGCAAGCTGCAATAATTTATTCCGTAAGAAGATTAATCAAACCCACATGGTTAAATGACCGTGACCAATTCCTTCAACCCGATCAACCATTGAGTGATGAATTTAAAAGTGATTGTCTGGTGTGGATGTTGTTCAACGGCAGCAACCTAACCGCCAGTGCAAACGATCTAGAATGGAATGGCAAAAAGTGGAGCATAGTAAATCATTTTATCCCCTACACCGAAGAAGAAGTCGGCAGCCCCGACAGGTTTGAGAGTGATTTTATGGTGCAGTACAGCCTCCCCAACCCCTCCGAAGGAGGGGCTAAGAAACCCGAAGAAGAAACCCTTGGACTAAAGGCAAAGCTTTTTGCAGAAGCCTCCCCTTTGGGGAGGTTGGTGGGGCTCCAAGGCAAAAAACTATGGCAGGCCTATTTTGCCCATACAGATGTACACACCGTACGTGACGAACTAAAACTTAACCGCCCCGATGTAGGTTGGTACCAGATACGCAAAGCCCTCCAAGCCCGCAATGCAAGTGGCGACTTCCCTCCTATCAGCTTCAAACCTTTTGAAGAAGCCTATAAAGCCCTTACGGAAAAACTACAACCAATGGTGTATGAGTTGGGGTTTTTGAAGAGTTGAGAGAGGGTTTAATGTTTAGGGTTTAGTGTTGAGGGTTGAGGGTTTAATTTTATGAGTTAAAGGTTAATTGATAAATATTAATAATTATGACTAATTGGTTGCTTAGCAAATTGTCTAAATCAAATATTGAAACCTTAAAAACACTGCCTGAAACAGGGATGGGTTACCAATTGATAAAAACGGGGAATAATAATTACGTGAATCAAAAATTAATTGTGCTAAATGGTCAGTTGGCAATAAGCGAAAACGCATTAAAATACAGGAACATTATTAAAGCAATAATAAATACTAATTTTAAAAAAGCATTGCAACAAGCAAGAGAAGTTGATTTAAAAATCTTTGATGTTGTAAGTTCCGCAAAACAATTGGATTTTTTGGTTCTAGAAGAAAACTATACACAGCAAAAATCTGCAAAAGACAGTGCAAAAGAAAATGCCAATGGTGATGAACTATTTGTAAGGTTGTCTGCATTTGAAGATGACATACGAATTGACAAAACAAATAAATGCCTCCTACCCGGTTCGTTTGCCACCATGGCATCTGATGCATTAAGGTGCAAAACAGAAAAAGATAATGCTGTGGAGCGATATGCACTACCTACCGATTTAGACATTCAATGGGCATATTACCTACAGCCATTTCCAAAAGATATTTTACAACGTGGCACTGTGGAGCAAGCATTTGGAAAAAGGGGTGGCGGCAGAGAAGCATTTTTTGAAAATGGGACATCTTCCCTTACCTTTATAACACAAACACCATGGTAGTATGAAAACACTTTCGCTCCCAAATAACCTGTCAAATAAATTATTAAAACTACCCGAAACAGGAATGGGCTATCAACTAGTAAAAGTTGTACTAAAAAATGGCAAGGAGCTACAACACGCAAAAGTTTTAAATGCCTCCTTGCTTATATTGCCAAACGGTGAATATTTTACAAATAATGACATAGAAAAAATAGAGCCAGAATAATTTGCATTTAAATATTTGCATAACAATAACAAGCGGCGACTTCCCTCCTGTCAGCTTCAAACCTTTTGAAGAAGCCTATAAAGCCCTTACAGAAAAACTACAACCGATGGTGTATGAGTTGGGGTTTTTGAGGGTTTAGTTAGATGTTAGATGTTAGATATTAGATGTTAGATGTTAGATGCTAGAAGAAAACGGCAACTTATGAGTAGAAAGTAGTTAGTAGAAAGTAGAAAGATAAACCTCAAAATTAACAACTAACAAATTACAAAACTACCCCTAACAAAAAAAGACCCTTTCTTTTGGAAAAAGTCTTTTCATTGGTATACTAAAAATGCCCGTTTGCAAGTATACAACATTTTATTTATGCTGCTGCCCTCAATCTGCTCATTCTACTTTTTTTGGCTGTTTGGTTAAAACCTGATACTGTAACTACACTCTGACTTACAACTGATTGATTGCGTGGACCTGTTGCCCATGCACGAACTGTAATTACACTACCCGGTACAAGACCTGAAAGGGTCAGTTTTGTTTTCCTGCCATTAGGTACAGTAGTCCATACGGTAGCAGTGTCAGAGTTAGTGGTATAAGCATAATCTACGCCTGTACCCTGTATAGCACTTTGCGCATCAAAACCTATTATTACTTCACCTGCATTTACACCCTGATTAACATACAGGCCGGTAATAGCACCCAATACCTGACGTGAAATGTTTTCTTTACTAATTTCATAACCGGTGGTTAATACCATAGTACGGCTACCATTAGCCACGTAGTTGATATCTATGGCCAATAACTTAAGCGCATTTTGCAACGTTGCTTTTGCAACTTTAGCCTCCTGTTTCTGAGCACTTGTACCCGTACTTGCTATACTCCATTGTTTGGCATAAGATTCCCGGGCTACTCCTACAGCTTTTACTTTTTCAGCAGCAGTGGCAAATTGTGGGTTGTCTTTCATGTTTTGGGTTACATTGTCTGCTAAGGTTAGCAGTCGCTGTGCTGCGGTACCCGGGCTCATAAAGTTTATGAGCACTTTTGAATTATTTTTCATTTTTATTAAAATACAGGGTTTTTATGGGCCTGTTATTTCAAAAAACGAACAACAAATAAATTTATTATAACCTTTGACAATTAAAATATAAAATTAAATTAACTCCTGTAATTTAATTTTATTAAAATGAAAATGAAAATGATTTCTAATTAATTATTGAGTTCAAAAGTCTGATAATTTTTATAAAACCCTTATTCACATTGCGTTCTATGAAATAATACCAAGTAAACTATATACTCTAATCATTAGAAAACAACAAAAACAACTGCCCTAAACAATAAATAGTATATAGAAAAACAATAAAAATGTAAGATTATTTTAAGTAAAAGACCTGCAACACATACACTTTGTTGGTGTAACATTTACAAACAATGACCATGACCTATAAAATAAATGCGCACAACCAATATACAACATACCAACAGCGTGTGTATAAAGTATAGATTTTGCCTATGCTAACAGGCAGTAGAGTATATATAAATTACCTGTAAAATGTATAGTCAACAACTATAAATGTTGTGTTAACTCCTTAT
Source organism: Segetibacter sp. (assembly GCA_043736115.1). GTDB lineage: Bacteria > Bacteroidota > Bacteroidia > Chitinophagales > Chitinophagaceae > Segetibacter. The sequence continues at coordinate 9,448 of JAYTDC010000084.1, forward strand.
AATACATCTGCTTTATGACCGGTTTTTGTGCTTTTCAGCCGTGTAAAAGTATAAAAAGGACCTGTTTATAAATTCAGCTATAAAACCCCTGTATTAAATATGAGTAGGTATCTATTAGATTATTAGTCAAATTATATTAAAAACTACTTAAGGTTATTGATTATAAACAATAATGCATGGCATTTTTACACACCATGCATGTTTTGATTCTTAGGGGTTTTTAGACCTTGGTCTTAGGGATAAAGAATTAGTTTTAAAAAATTCTTATAATTCAAAAGACAAGTTACAAAAGAAAAAGTTTACAAAACTAAAAAAATATTTTTAAGCACAAATATCTTATTATAATTAATTGTAGTTTAGCATTTGAATAAATGTTGAAAATAAGAAATGTTGTATTGGCGCTATTGCAAAGTTAAAAGTGTAGTACTAACTTGGTGAAAATCAATAATAATTATAAAATTAAGTTGCGTGTAATAGTGTAAATGAACGCGTTATCGGCAACCCTTTTTTGACAGCACTTATTATTCCAACTTACTGAAGAATGAAGATTAAAAAAATACAATTAAAGAACGGTTATAAAAGATTTCACAATTTGACAATTGATTTAGGAGACGAGCCTAAACGAATTATTGCTCTTGTTGGACCAAACGGTTGCGGAAAAAGCAGTGTACTGGATGGAATGTTATTTCACAATAATGCTTGGGGTGCAATAGGCAATAAAAGTGGGAAAGACTATAACTATCATTCGATGACCCAAACCCCAAATTTCGACTATAGAAATATTATAATAGAATTCGACAAAAAGGGTTCTTTATATGATTTAAAGCAAGAAAGGGCTGAAATAGGAAAACAGCAAACAATTTTTTCCTTTCGAAGCCCCTATAGATATAACAGCAATCTTAAAGTCACCCAACCTAAAGCTACATCTGAAATGCGGCTAAATAATTATGGAGCTACAGCAACTTCAGACTTAGATGATAAAATGGAAGAAAATTATAGAAGACTTTACATCAAATTCAATAAATATCTTCACGAACAAGACTGTACGCCAAGTCAAGCCAAAGCAAAAATCATTGGAGATTTAAATGCTTCACTTAAGAATTGTCTTGAGTTAGAAATTATGAGCATGGGGAACATCGAATCAAACCAAGGAACAATGTTTTTTAAAAAAAGTGACCATCCCAAAGGATTTGAGTTTAATGTTCTTTCCTCTGGTGAAAAAGAAGTTACAGATATGTTGCTCGATTTGTATTTAAGACAAGAAGAATACAACGAAACCATATTTTTGTTAGATGAACCTGAACTGCATATAAATACCTCAATCCAAAAAAAGCTGTTGCTGGAAATAAATAAGCTTATTGGTAAGGATTGTCAAATATGGATTGCGACGCATAGCATCGGCTTTTTAAGAGCCTTACAGGAAGACCTTAAGGACGAGTGCCAAATAATACAATTTAAAAGCGGAATTAATTGGGCTTCCAGTCAACAAACACTTCATCCAATTAAAAAATCACTTGCAAAATGGAAAGAAATTTTCGAAACTGCTTTAGATGACTTAACTGGTTTAGTAAGTCCGAAAAGAATAGTTTACTGCGAAGGAAGAGATAAACCAGGAAGCAATGGTCAAGAAAAAGGTTTTGACGCAAAGGTCTTCAACAACATATTTGGCGAGAAATATCACGATACACTATTCATTTCAAGTGGCGGTAATACTGAACTTGACCAAAGAAGCGAAATAGCTTTAGCAATATTGACAAAGGTCTTTTCGGATATCGAAATATTAGTTTTAAAAGATAGGGATGTTTCGTCAGGCAAACCAAATACAGAGAATGACAGGCAGCTTTATTTGCAAAATAATCAACAGAACTTTAGAATAATGAAACGATGGGAAATTGAAAATTACCTTTTTGATAAAGAAGTATTAAAAGCCTATTGCTCGAAAAGCGGATTAATCTTTAACGAAGTCGAATATGATAACTTTGTAACTAATGTTACCGACCAAAACTTGAAAGACGAAACTAATAGAATAAAAAACTTTTGTGGAATTACGACCAGTATTAACCACGAAGTTTTCAAGCTTACTCTTTCTCAATTTGTCACAGAAGATATGAATGTGTATCAGGAGCTTGACCAATGTATTTTCCAGCGACTATAAAGTTTGCGGACAGAAGGGCAGCCGATAACAAGGGTATTTGCGATAGCAGGGCTCGACGTTGGCGCAATCGGCTTCCGTTCGTTGTTGTACCGTATATCCTGGCTGGACGTTATCTGTTTTACTATAAAACATAATTTGTACATTAGTTTTTTAATCGGCATTTGCTTCGGGGGACGGAACTCGGAAACCCCTGCCATCGCAAATACCTGTTCGTAAGCTGCAATTTGTTCGGACCTCTACAATGGTTAAAGTATAAAAATTAAAAAAAAGTATAGGTCTGCATTAAAGCGTCTGCTTCTTGTTTTAAGCTTAGTTCACTCCTAAAAAAGCTGTACCAAAAAAATGAGACAACATAAAGCAAATCATCAAATGTAATTTGCATTCCAATACTTGCCGGAGTTGTAACAACAATTAGAGTCGGTGTTTCTAATTTCTTATTAAATCCCCAATGGCTGTCAGCTTCTCGAAGTTCAGTTTTTAGAATTGTTGAATCACGTCGAGTTAATGTAAAATGTTTTGAGCCATCTGCTAAGTCTCTAAAATTTTCAAGTTCTCGACATCTTTGAAATAGAAAGTTCCTAAAATCCTCAAGTTTTAAAAGTCCTTGCGAAATAAACAAATTTTTGTACTCTTCAAAAATCCATTCATGCAAATGCCAAGCGGTTAGAGCGACATTCAATGCAAATCTTGACGATGCTGGATCTTTCAAATAATCCTCACGTTCGTCAAGTAATTTTTTAAAAAAATCAAACGAATTTTTTATTTCGTAACCGTAAATTGACATACTTTAATTTTATACTGCTTATAAAGGTATTAAATATGTTGCACTCGGCGATTGCAGCTAACACGGGGCTTTATCGGCAACTGCAATACTCCGATTTGCATCATTGCATCTTAAATAATAGTGGATTAAATGCCATCGTCCTGTTCCAAATCCCAGTTGTCTTTCGATTTTTTCATTTTAAAACGAATGGGCATTTCTTTTCCATCCAACTTGTTTTTAAGTATCATTTTACCAGGAATTTCTTCTTGATCGAAATTATTCACCTCTGAATAGCTGAAATCTAAACCATAAGAATCATTTTTCGGACTTGCTTTTACAAAATTGACATGATTAAAGCCTACATCTTTGATCATTTGTATATTCCTTTCTATAGTTAATTCATCCACCCTGCAACCAAATATTACAGACCTCAATGCTTCTGGATTAAAAGGAATTGCACCATGAACTTTTTTGCAAGAGCGATATTCTTCTTCGTACTGCCAATGGATAGATTTGTTAGTTATTATTTCAGGAATTGCATGTTTTGGGTTTCCAATGAAATCAATTTTCGGATATTCTTCCTTATAATTAACTGCCAATACATCTTTAAAAAAAGTTTGATCATGTTCGACATTGAATTCCAAACAGACGCCTCTGTGATAATCTCCGTAATGTGCCCACATTAACAAGTTATCGTGGCGAAGGGAAAAGCATGACACGCCGCCTTTTTTTAAAACGTCTTGACATGTATTGTTTAACCATTCCGTCATTTCTTTACTATCTCTTTGCATCCAAGCAGTTACGATTTTATCCAAAGTTTCTTCCTCGAATTTTCGAGAAGTGCTTTGAAACCATTTTTTAATTTCTTCGGGATTAGTATTTTCAGTTATTATCGCTTTGAATTCAAAAGGATCATTAAAGCTATCGGCTGGCGAATGCCAAATATTTTTGTCTCTAAATAAACTCTCAAGATGAGAATTTATCTTATGGTATTTATAGACAATTCCAGTAATTTTTCTTTCCATTCTAACTGTGATTATATATTCAGCAAACATAGAACAATGTCTGATTTTTTAATATTAACAAGCGTAAAGAGAGCAGTTTGCCGATAATAACTAAGGTTTCGTCCTGCCCAACGGGCAAAGGATGAAACCCATGTTGAACGGAATCTTCGGTAGCCTTTATCTATATTATGGGGTTCTCGATAA
>JAYTDC010000085.1:0-37967 GCA_043736115.1 Segetibacter sp.
CGGACAACCGCTGTATGGCTAAACCTAAAGCAACCAATCCATATGCTTACCCAAAAACTTTCTATAATACTGATAGCATCAATACAATTATTGCTCTTACCTTCAGGTAAGCCAAGCTCAAGTAGCTTTTTACTGATGCCTGTTTTATCCATCAGCTTTTTCATCTCATGCATACCACCCCAAGGGGTTACCAAATTATCACTGTATTCATAGTCAATAGCCATCCCCAAATTTAAGACACTATGGCATAAATTATTTTACTGCAAAATTTGGGTTTAATAGATTTTCTCCCTTCGGAGTAGTTGGACGATTGCACTCAAAAGATTTAGTGAGCTTCGCTTGAATTGCAATCAAAGTTTCTTTCAAAGCAATATCATCACGGTCTTTCCTAAAAACAACATTTTCAGTAAACAGAATTGTAATGATTAAACCGCTGGGCATCGGTTTACTTTCGTTATCAAATTCTCTTTTATCACACCAACCTTTACCATAGCGAACCAGCCCTCTTAGTTGAGGTTCTTTATCTGCTTTCTCATTAAACCATTCTGTAAATGCTTTCGGGTCGCTTTCTATGTAATCAAGTTTTTTGTGAGCCAGTTCAGGAACACTTCCTTGTTTGTAGTAAATTGGTTGATCAATATTATGCCCGTCAGCAAACAGAGTTCTAACGCAGGTGTTTTTATCAATCGGGTCAGTATTGGTATGACCTTTCACCGCATCATAAACCCAACTATGATATGTTGCAGGCGTAGGTCTGTCAGCTATACTTTTATCTCCTTCAAAATAAATTCCATCATCCACATCATAATACAACTTCGTTACCTCTTCTTTTCCATCAATTACTTTTCTTGGTATCGGGTTTATGATTGTGTCCATTGACATTGACCCCTGTCCGCTAAATTTCGGTTGGGTTTCATCTGGCTTATTTTCCTTAAACCACTTTCTTACTTTGTTGCGAAGTTCTTTTCGTGAACCTTTCAACTTTTTTCTACGGGTATTGGTCAATCTGATTACACCGTTATACTCTCCAAAATGTTCGTTACAATTTGCCATCTTATTTTATTTTATATGTTTTTTGTGATTGAAAAAATTTTCCGATTTCTGCATTCTTACTTGCTAAAGTCCCCCTGTCATTTCCCTTTCCTTTTATTAGACGAATTGCATCTGTTGTAGCAACATCAAGTTGAACCAAGTGTTGTTGTTCGGCTGAAATAGCTTCGGAAGGAATCCGAGTATATTCTATTGGTATGCCCGTAAGTTCATGAAGTTTTGAAAGAAAATAATCTGTAAAGTTGCTTTGCCCAATCATGGAAGTTTCAAACAAATCATCTCTCCATTGAATGAAAGACCTGTTGCGTTTTAATCCAGTCGGTTTGCCAGCAGTGCTATTCAAACTACTTACTGAAAGTATTTGTATTCCATCATACGCTTTATTTTCTCCCACGAAATAAGTGAGTGCTTCAATCAATCCGATTAGCGATGGATTGTTTGCCCACACACCACCATCAATAAATTGTTTGTAGTCGTAAGATTCTATTTCAGCTAAAGGGAAATAAGTAGGAGCAGCAGATGTGGCTAACGCCACATCTACATATTTTGCTTTGTTATCTCTATCCAACCCGCCTTCCTTATGGTCGAACTTGAAAATCCAAGGTCGGGCATCAGTGAAAGAGTAAGAAGGAATACAAAGAAGATTATTGCTTTCAGCAATAATTTTTTCAGAAAAAATTTCATTCAAAACTTTTCTCAATGGCTTGTCGCTAAACTTACCACTCCAAATCGTTTGTCTTAGTAGACCTAGAAGTTTGTTTTGTTTTGGGAAAATGTCTTTCCCGTGTTCAGAATAAATTTTCGAAATTTCAGAGGCAGGTATTTTTAAAGATAGTCCCAATGCAATTAAACCGCCGGTTGAAGTGCCACACATCATATCAAAATAATCGGAACAACTTCCGCTATATTTTTTTTCTAAATGTTCTAAAATGGTAGAGGAATAAAGTCCTTTTATTCCACCCCCATCTATTGACAAGATTTTAAACTTCATAAATGGTTTTTTTATTTATTGGCAATTTGTGGCTTAGTGATAATGTTCTTTTTTCGAATTCAATCATATTCAATATTTCATTATTTAGAATTTCAAAAAATAAAATTGCAATTAAATTGCTAATTTTCGTGAAATTATTTACTAATTAATGCAATTACACGCAATTGCAAAAATATAATAAAATTGTATTAAATTACAATCCTTATAAAAAAAATAAAAAAAAGTTGCTAAATTTGAACTCTATATGCAAACCCCCGCTGAATTACTATTTGATAATCAGGTGGATATAAAAGGATCCCTTTTTAAAAACAGATTGGAGTTATCCACATTATTGATAAAAACGCATGGATCAAAATATTTTGAAGATTCTGAAGATCCATCAACTTTCATTAAAAGCATTAATAAGCTTCAATCTTATGTTTCTCATCTTATTTCTGGTACAGGAATAAGAAAAATAACAAGCGACTATAAGGATTCCCTAAGTTTATTAATTAAAAACCGTATTGATAATTACGAGGAAGCAGAAATCATAATAGAAAAAGTATTTGAAAGCATTGAATATTTTAATTCAATCAAAAACTCAATAAACCATAAAAATGTAAACAATAAGGTAATTCAAACATTTAAAGATTTATTGAAGTCGCAAAGAGGAGCTGGCTATGTAGCAATATTTACAAGTAGGCCAATAGAATTAGAGGCCGATCCTGACAAATATTCTTTACAAATAAGACAGACTACAATTGAATCAATTTTAGATTACACAAATAAAAATGTTATTGTTAAATACAGGTTTAATTTTCCAACAGAAAATATTGCTATTTTATTTTGGAGAAAATTATCATATCTTCTTGTAAAAGAATTACATATTGAAAATCCAGAAAAACTTAAATTTTTCGATAAATTTTTAGAAGAAAAAGAAATAGAAGAAATAAAAACTAAAGATAATGAAGAATTAAAATTAAAATATAAAGTAAATAGATTTTTAGAAATTGTCAATGATAAAACTTGGATACAAGTATTTTGCTTAAATGAACCAGTATTTGTTATCCCTCATATAATTATTAACCCAAATGAAATAAATAATTCAGAAGGATATATATTAATAACTTCTGATTCCGAAAATTTAATGATACATAAATATCAGCCTTACGACTTATCCAATTGGAGAGAAAAAGTTTGGGATTTAATCAAATTAAATAGAAAAAGTGTTCAAATTAAATTTAGCCAATCACTAGAATCTAACATTGATGACTTTAAGTTAAATTTAAAATAATACATTTTATTTTTCAACTTATAATTTTACCTTTTAACTTTTTGGTGTTAAAATATTCTTCTTTTTTCATAAAAGATTAAATTATCTCCACCTAACTCTTATACTTCGGCAATGCCAGCAAATTATCACTTGGTTGTGGTTCGGGACTTGGGTGATAACGGATGTCACGGTAGTAAATGGTGTGGCTGCCATCGTCCCGTTTCATTTCTATAATTTCGAGTTGCTCTTTTCCTAATACCAAAAGTTCTTTCTTTTGTAGCTGTGCAAACTCTGATGGCTGCAAATCAAAGGTCATTCTTAGGTCAAGTTCTTTTTCGAAACGGGCGGGTAAAGCAACAGCAATATCTGCATCAACAAATATTTTTACCCTGTCTTTTATCTCAGTTTCATCGGGTGTACGGCCAAGTTCTGCGGTTAATTCAGTAATGGCTTTTGTGCGGTAGGCAGCTCCATTTTGTGCAGTCAGTTCATTGCGCAGCAAAGACCTTGCAGTATTCTTTATCTCTGCCAGTTCAAGGTCAGATGCAGCCATGATTTTAAAAATCTGCCCATCCTGCAAATCAATTCTTTTGGGTTGGTAAGGGATACTTTTCAGCAACCTGTTTTTAGCATCTACCCGCTCCTGTATCTGATCGTTGGTCAGGTGAATACGAAATGACTCAAACCCCTGTGGCGGCAACACTTCTGTATAAGGTAGCCGGTCAACAGCAGGAAAGATGAATTGAAAATCATTGTTTACAAAACTGTTGTAATCTGCCACCCGGTAGTGTAAACCTGTTATGTGATTTACAGAATCTCTTACCTCAGATCGAATGACTGTGTTGTCAAGCGGTTCAAACCTGCGGCCTACAAAAATATCTCCACCGCTAAAGGCAAAACCCAAATTGTTTACGGCTATGTTGTCCGCTTTTATTTCCAGTTGATGCAGTGTATTGTACAAAGGGTCCCAACGTCGGCGCTCTATTACCAACTTATGGGGCAGTGCATCAAGAAACGAAGAATTATCTAATTGTCCATCGGCTTTATCAGCAGCTTTTTTGGCGAAAACATACTCGGCAATGGGTATTGCTGCAACAGTGAACAACAGTAATGTTGCCCCTAGATAAGGCATTGCAATTGTGAGTGCAATTTCCAATAATATGACAATCAGTTTAGCTAACGGACTCAAACTAAGATCTACATCTATATCAAATTCCATTAAGCCGTTTTTGTTTTTGGGTATCAATCTAATGCGTAGATTGAAATCAGGATCGGGCAGGTTATTTAACGCATACTCACCATGAATGTCTATGACCAAAACATTGGTAAACTGTATTGGTCCATTATTGACTTGCTTAGTTTCTGCATATATGCTTACACCTTTTATTTTGCCTATTTCCTCATCGCCATCAATCAAAGGATAGTGGTATTCTGTTGTTGAATTTTCTTTTAGGACCGCCATTTGTTGAAACAGATTTTTGGCCAGTCGGCTAAAAGATGCCTGCGGAATTCCAAAAGCCATTTTAGAATCCTTCGGAAGAAAATTTTGTGCATCGTCCACATTTCCCCTTTGCTCAAATAAATCTGTTTTGTCAGGCCCTTTTTGCAATACAAGATTGATGTATACACCAATAGCTGCGGGTATTTCATCTTCTGCAGGAAATATTTTTATGTCAATGCCCTGCAACGCACCATTACCTGCCATAGAGAAAGGTGCCTCCCGGTCTATATCCTCTTTCATTTTGGCAAGGGTATCTTCTTTTGAAAAAACAGGATCGCCGTTTTCATCATGAAATGAAGCAGCAGCAATGATAAGGTCACCATTAATATCAAGCAGCTCAACTTTTAATTTTATATTCCTTATTAACCCATCTTCTGAAGGTGTGTCGTGTGAAAGCCCCAATTTAATATCGAGGTTCATAGACAGCACGTTTTCAATCTGCTTCTTAATTTTAGCAGGATTGTTAGTATCGGTTATGATGCTTGGATATACCTTAACCCGTATGTTAGAACCGAGCTCATTATCAGTTAAAATGGTAACCTTGAACTCATCTTCTTGTGCAGAATAAACGGTGGTTACTAAATCAAGGAATGGGTGCTCGTTACCCACAAAATCAGGATGAACAGGGTAAAGCCTTTTTTCATTAAGCTCTTCAGGCGGGTGAGTAAAGGTGTGATCAGTTTTTATAACATTTCCAAAACTGTCTTTTGTTTTTGATATACTGAACCATGGCAGCGTTCCTGTTTCCATGGAGGTAAGCAACAGGTACTTAATGTAATCCTCCCCCATCAGCATTTCGATATCGAAACCTGATGTGATTTTGTCTTGAGCAATCATAAGCTTGGTTTTTAGAAAGTTTGGTTTACGAATATAAGAATTTATGGCGGCAGAGCGGGTTAAAATCTTAATGTTAGAATTATTATAAGGACTTGAAAAAATGTTCTAAACATTGAGAATAATAGTTTTTCAAACCCCTTATTAATAAGTGGTAGAAAATAAAAGAGGTTTCGGGTAAATAGTCACTTTAAAAAGAAAGGGCTTTTAGGTAAAACTTTATCCTTCGTAAACCCCATGCCCACGTTCAAAGCAATTTTATAATTCTTCAAATCAAACTTGTATAAAACCGGTGCTTTATGGGCCACTCCTTTTTTAGTATCTGCCAGCTTTTTTAAAATATTTGTGGCCATTATCTTTCTTTGAAAATTTCGGCGGTCCAGCTTTTTGTTAAGGATGGTTTCATATAGTTTTTGTAACTCGGGCATGGTAAATTTTTCAGGCAAGAGGTTGTATCCAATTGGTTGGTAATTGAGGTTTAATTGCAGTTCTTTTAATGCTGTTTCTAAAATTTGCCTATGGTCAAGAATCATATCAGGCAGCGAGTTTACATTAAACCATTTACAGGCTGAATCAAATTCATCAGGTGCAGTCTGTACTTTAGTAAAATCTACCAAGGCACTATAACCAACACTCAAAAATCGTTCAAACATCCAACTGTCTTTCATTTCTACGCCCACATTTTTAAGAAATTGTTGATTGATTACTTTGCTAGATCGGTCAGGTTGGCTAAACACATGAAATTGGTGCATAAAAATTTCATCTAATCCAGTTCGGTTTTTTAATATTCTTTTGGCCGAATCATCCATGTGTTCTTCTTTCAGAATAAAACCCCCGGGCAGAGCCCAAATACCTGCATACTTAGCTAGTAACAACAATACTTTCAATTCATTTTCATGAAAGCCAAAAATTACACAATCCACCGAAATATTGCGCAAATATATTTCATGCCCTTTGCTATAGTGATGCTTTATTTCTTTCTCAAAACTCATGGGGCTAAAATTAGTTCTACTCTTCTTTATAAAAAATAAAAATTGGCTAAAATAAATAATTGCATTATCATTGTGTCTTAATGACACAATGATAACAATTAAACTTGTCAAAATGAAAAAATTAATGGTTTGTGGTACAATGATTATTATAGGTCTTGTAGCCAAGGCTCAAAATGATAATATTACCAGGGCAAAAGCATTGGTAAGCAAAATGACTACTGAAGAAAAAGTTAGCCTATTGGTGGGTAAGGGCATGAAAATTCCCGGAATGGATAATCATACACAAGGCGCTAATGGAACCGGTGTAGGGCAAACCATGGATAAAGTGGAAGGTGCAGCGGGTACAACCAATGCCATTCCTCGTTTAGATATTTCTATGACTGTTGTGGCTGATGGCCCTGCAGGTTTGCGTATTGACCCTACAAGAAAAACAGACCGCCGTACTTATTATGCTACAGCATGGCCGGTTGCAACTTTACTGGCATCTACTTGGGATACAAAATTGGTGCAAAAAGTAGGCGAAGCTATGGGCAATGAAGTAAAGGAATATGGTGTTGATGTGATACTTGGCCCCGGTTTAAATATTCATCGCAACCCATTAGGAGGCAGAAATTTTGAGTATTATTCCGAAGACCCTCTGATATCAGGTAAAATGACTGCTGCAATGGTTAATGGCATACAATCAAATGGTGTTGGTACTTCTATAAAACACTTTGCATTAAACAATCAGGAAAGTAACAGGAACACCGTAAACACAATAGTAAGCGAAAGAGCAATGCGGGAAATCTACCTGAAAGGGTTTCAGATAGCGGTTAAAGAATCTAATCCGTGGACCGTTATGAGTTCCTACAATAAGTTAAATGGAACTTACACCTCTGAAGAATATGATTTGCTTACAACCATACTTAGAAAGGAATGGGGCTTTAAAGGCATTGTAATGACCGATTGGTTTGGGGGAAAGAGTGCTGTTGCACAAATGAAAGCCGGCAACGATCTGTTGATGCCCGGAACTCCGCAACAAACTAAAGAAATATTGGATGCTGTAAAAAGTGGTAAGCTTGACATAAAAGTAATAAATGAAAACGCAGAACGATTTGTAGCTTATGCTTTAGGCACCCCTTCAGCTAAAAATTATGCCTACAGCAACAAACCTGATTTGGAAGCACATGCGGTTGTTGCCCGTACTGCCGCTGCTGATGGAATGGTATTGCTAAAAAATGATGATAAAGCGTTGCCAATAGGGAAACAATCCAAAACGATTGCAACGTTTGGTAATACTGCTTATGATTTTATTTCAGGAGGCACCGGTAGTGGTGATGTAAATGAAGCGTATACCATTTCTTTGGTGCAGGGATTAGCTAATGCCGGTTTTCAGGTAGACGAAGAACTAAAGCAACTATACACTAGTTACATTGATGAAGAAATCGCAAAGCATCCTAAGAAAAGTTTTTTTGAAGAGTTTATGAATCCTACTCCCCGTGCAACAGAACTACTAGTAGCGCAAGATTTATTTATAAAAAAAGCAGCAGAAACAGACATAGCGCTCATAACCATTGGTAGAAATGCAGGAGAAGGATCTGACAGAAAAGTAAATAACGATTTTAATCTTACAGATGCTGAAAAAGCATTAATCAATAATGTGAGTGATGCCTTTCATGCTGCAAATAAGAAAGTTGTTGTGGTACTGAATGTTGGAGGCGTAATAGAAGTTGCAAGTTGGAAAGATAAAGCTGATGCCATATTGCTTGCATGGCAACCGGGTATGGAGGCCGGTAATGCAGTAGCTGATGTTTTAAGCGGTGCCGTAAACCCTTCGGGCAAATTAGCGACAACATTTCCTGTGAAGTATTCAGATGTACCTTCTGCTAATAGTTTTCCGGGAAAAGAATTTACCGAACAGGCTACTGCAGGCATGTTTGGTATGCGGGTGGTACCGGCAGAAGTTACTTATGAGGAAGGTATTTATGTTGGCTATCGTTATTTCAACACATTTAATGTTAAGCCTGCTTACGAATTTGGTTTTGGTTTGAGCTATACTAATTTTTCTATTGACAATATTAGAATGAGCAGCCCTTCTTTTAAAGGTAAAATAACAATGTCAGTAAACGTAACCAACAATGGAACTACCGCAGGTAAAGAAGTGGTGCAATTGTACCTGAAGGCACCTTCTACAATGCTCAATAAACCTGAACAGGAATTAAAAGCTTTTAATAAAACTAAACTGTTGCAACCCGGCGAAAAAGAAATTATTAGTTTTACAATTAACGCAGATGCTTTAAGTTCCTTTGATACCAAAAGTACCTCATGGATAGCAGAGGCAGGCAAGTATGAAGTAAGAATAGGCGCTTCATCTACAGATATTAAACAACGTGCAGTATTTACTTTAGCTTCTGCTATTGTTGTTGAGAAATGCAATAAAGTATTGTTTCCGCAGGTAGATATAAAGGAATTAGCAAAATAAGACTATTAAGTTTTTTCAACAATGAAACAAGTCATTGTGCTAACAAAAGGGGATTGGCCAAAAGCCTCCCCTTTTGTTATTTGCTAAATCAAAAAAGCAATATAATAATATGAAGTATGTATAATCATACTATTTGAAAATATGATTTACATCAACTTTCCCTAAAGTGTTTTTATTTCTCATTTAAAGTTTTTACCTTGTGGTATCTCCTTCATATATCCTTTGGCAAAACCAAAACTGACAATTTTATTGACACAAAAAAAGACGTTTATGAAAAGGATGAAAGTACCAATTCTGTTGCTTGCAGTGCTTGCTTTTCAACCTGCCAAAGCTCAATTTTTAAAAAAGTTGAAGGACAAAGCTAAAGAAGCTGTCAGCAAAACAATTACTCCCGGCAGTTCTGAAAAACCAACTGATAATTCGTCATCAGAACAAAATCAGGGAAATTCAGGTAATAACAATAGCGGAGGAAGGCCGACAAACCGTGGTGGTGGCGGGCTTAAAAACACCACTCCTCCTGATGTGAATCAGCAGATTACAGATGCCTCTACCTCTTACTCCACAGCAAAATATAGCGATGCCCGTTACTCTATTCAACAAGCATTGGTAGGGGTAGAAATACAATTGGGTAGGGAAATTCTAAAATCTCTGCCAAGCCCTGTAATCGGTTTGCAAAAAGACACTACTCAAGACAAAGTAACAAGCACCCAATGGGGCTGGAATAATTTGACCATACAAAGAATTTATTCAGATCAGCGTGATAAGCAACTGACAGTTACAATAGGCAACAACCAATTGTATTCCGGTATGGTGAATATGTATTTTAATAACGCCTATGGCATACAGGCCGATGCCAATAACCAAAATGTAAAACAGGTAAAAGTAAAAGGCAATAAAGCTATTATAGAATACAGCGACAGCAAGGGTTACACGCTGATTGTTTCGTTGGGTCAGTCTGCTATGATAGTATGGGAGTGCATCAACTTTGCCGACGAAAATGAAGTGATGAGTGCCGCCAACAGCTTTGATGTTGAGGGCATAAAGAAAAGCCTGGGAGAACAATAATATATACTTAAACTAATACAATCATGAAAGCTATAATATTAATCATTTGTCTTTTTTCAATAAGCCTTTTTTCATTTTCGCAAGGTGATTTTAATAAACAAATTGCTACAGCAAAATCATCTTATGCAGCAGGAAAATTGGAAGATGCCCACTTTGCACTTCAACAGGCGTTGCAGGAATTGGATCTTATTATTGGTAAAGAAGTTTTAAAAATAATGCCATTGAAATTAGACACCCTTAATGTAAATACACGTGAAGACCACGTATCTGCAAATTCAGGTTTTATAGGCACAACCATACACCGCAGTTATGGTGCCAAGGGAAAAGCATCCGTAGAAATCATCAGTAACTCACCCATGATTAGTTCCTTAAATGCATTTCTGAATATGCCCATGTTAGGCGGCATGATGCGTGATGAAAAAACCAAAGTAGTAAAGGTGCAAGGCTATAAATCAAGGCTGGAAAAACAAGGCGACAATGCAGATGGCAAACCCAGTTACGACCTGCAAATACCTTTCAACGGCGCCTTGATGACCTTTAAAACAAGGGGTATGGATGAAGAAGAAGTTTTGCGACTTGTGAATACATTTCCATTACAGGGTATTGCGAAGTTGATACAGTAATAATATGATCATTCATTTTATAGCCACGTGGGGTTCACTTTAATGAACCCCACGCTCTTTTTATAAATGCCCGTTTCTATAAAAACTACTTAGGTTTATTAATTCAAAAGAGTGCCCCAATCTGCACTTTTATTCCAACTTAATTTTTTCTTTTCTATGTCTTATTCCAATATATCACTACCTTAACTGTCAAATCATGCAACTATGCACCGCAGATCATTTATACGTAATACAAGCCTTACAATTGGTGCTTTGACACTAGTGCAGCAACAATTATTTGCAAAATTATTTGCCGACCCTTCCTACAAAATGAAGGTGTTGAGAAATGATATTGGTATTTTTTCTGAAAAAGGTGGTACTATTTTATACATGGTCAACAAAGGTGGAATAGTGGTAGTAGATGCACAGTTTCCTGATACTGCCACTCATCTGATAGCTGAATTAGAAAAGCAATCGGAGCAACCATTTGAGTTACTAATAAACACACACCACCACGGAGACCATACAAGCGGAAATATCGCTTTTAAAGATTTGGCAAAGCATATAGTTGCACATACAAACAGTAAAATAAATCAAGAAGCTACTGCCGTAAAACAAAAGAAAGAAGACAAACAATTATACCCTGATATTACTTTTGATGAAACCTGGAAAAGCAAAGTTGGTAAGGAAAAAATAAAAGCGCATTATTTCGGTGCCGGTCATACCAATGGCGATGCTATCATTCATTTTGAACATACCAATATTGCCCACATGGGTGATTTGGTTTTTAACCGGCGACATCCTTACATAGATCGGTCCTCGGGTGCCAATATTAAAAACTGGATTACAGTTCTTGACAAAACAGTTTCAACTTTTGACGATGAAACCATCTTTGTTTTTGGCCATGCACTAGATACCGAAAAGGTAACTGGAAATAAAGACGATATTAAGGCATTTCAAAATTACCTAACTAAACTGCTTGCATTTGCCGAATCAGAATTTAAAGCTGGAAAGAGTAAGGAGGATTTCATCAAAAACAAAACCATACCCAACGAAACTGAATGGAGTGGCGATGGGATAGTAAGGCCGCTTACTGCTGCTTTTGAAGAAGTTAGTGGGCTTTAGGTTTTCAAATTAATATCAACTTTTCTTATTGTTAACCACTACAAGTCCGATTCCTGCTACCATTAATACCCCTCCAACCCAAATGGGCCATCCGATAGATTTCTTTTCTTTTTTGTTGACTTCAAGTGGCCCTAAATCAATAACTTTTTTTTCTGTAGTAAAATTTAGATTGGTAAATATCAACATCAGCACACCTATTATAATCAAAACAATTCCTGCATTTTTCATAATACTATTTTATAAAACTGTTTTAAAATTATTATGCCACACCCACAATTTTTATGAAGAGATAACAGATTTTACAAAATTAAGGGTACACGAAAATGTTTTTTCTAAAACAATCAATCTTCTAATGCTTTCTCAATTTTTTTGTCAGGTATTAACCACATAACCGATACTACAAAAAAAAGAAATCCCGCAAATAATGGATTGAAATATAATGCAAGAGGTATAGCAGAAATATATAAAATCATAGACCACACCAATTTCCATTTAGACTCCCGGTCAATAGTTTTTAATGTAACTTCATCGTAATGTTTTGCAATGCTTTTTTGTAAAATTGCAAATGAAATACCACAGAATGAAGCTATTAGTGCATAAGCTGCAACGGTAAGTTTTTCAAAATGGTTTTCACCCATCCATGCGGTAGCAAAAGGTATTAAGGATAACCAAAATAATAAGTTCAGATTGGCCCACATGATGGACGGTTTTACCTTTTTAACGGTATGAATCAAATGATGATGATTAACCCAATAAATAGCAATAAACAAAAAGCTCAAAACATAACTGATAAGCTTGGGTATTAATGGTCGTATATCATTTATGTAGTTAGTACCATCTGGTGCCTTCATTTCAAGCACCATGATAGTTACAATGATGGCAATAACCCCGTCGCTAAATGCTTCTAGCCTGTTCTTTTCCATTTCAATTTATTTTAATAATTCTCTACTTTACTATTAATCCTAAAGCTCTTCCTATTTAATATTTATAACATTAATTATTAAACTTTACCCATTGATATTTATATTCATCCCCTAATATAGTGCATGTAAATAGTTTTGAGTATTATTTTACCAAAAGCTGCATTTTCTTCACTACATTTATTGCTTACTTTTTATTTAAAAATAATATTGTCACATGAAATATGCACCCGTAAAAAATTACATCAACGGTCAGTTTGTAGATGCAAGTACTACCCGCACTTTGCCTGTAATTTCACCTTTAGATGGAAACCTGTTGTCTGAGGTGCCTATGAGCTCAAACGATGATTTACAAAAAGCTGTGGAAGCTGCCCGTGAGGCATTTCATAAATGGTCTAAAACTCCGATTAAAGAACGTGTTCAGGTATTTTTCCGATACAAAACATTGTTGGAGAAAAACATGAAAGAACTGGCTGAACTTGTGCAGGAAGAAAACGGTAAAACTTACAGTGAAGCAGTGGCTGAAGTAGAAAAAAGTATTGAACTGACCGAGTTTGCTACTTCCCTACCCCAACTGGTTACAGGCGAATTGCTGGAAGTTAGCCGTGGCGTAGAATGCCGGACAGAACATGTGCCTTTGGGTGTGGTGGCGAGCATAGTTCCCTTCAATTTTCCTAGCATGGTGCCAAATTGGACCATGCCAAACGCCATAGCTCTGGGTAATTGTATGATTATGAAACCATCTGAAAAGGTGCCATTAAGCTGTGGCCGTATTGCAGAACTTTTGAAAGAAGCCGGACTGCCTGATGGTGTATTCAACATTGTGCATGGTGATGTGGAAATAGTAGAAGCCATTTGTGACCATCCGGGTATTGAAGCAGTATCATTTGTAGGAAGTACAAAAGTTGCAAAAATTGTGTACAGCCGTGCTACAAAAAGTTACAAAAGATGTTTGTCACTTGGCGGTGCTAAAAACCACCTGATGGTAATGCCTGATGCAATTCCCACTATGACTGCACAAAATGTAGCTGCAAGTATGAGTGGTTGTGCAGGGCAGCGTTGCATGGCTGCATCTGCAATGGTAGGTGTAGGAAATGTTGACCACATCATAGCCAAAATTTGTGACGAGGCCCGTAAGATTATTCCGGGTGAAAACCTCGGTGCAGTAATCAATAAAGAAAGTAAAGACCGCATAGAAAAATACATAACAGAAGCGGAACAACAAGGTGCCAAAATATTGGTAGATGGCCGTAATACTATTGTAAAAGGCAAAGAGAATGGAACTTATGTTGGTCCTACAGTTATAGATTATGTAAGGCCTGATATGGCAGTGGCGACAGAAGAAATTTTTGGACCTGTCATCAGCATTATGCGCACCAATACAGTAGATGAAGCATTGGAAATTGAAAATGCAAATCCTTATGGAAATGCAGCTTCAGTATTTACTCAAAATGGTGGTGTTGCACGTTATGTAATTGAAAAATCCAGCGCCGGAATGATTGGTGTAAATGTTGGCGTACCGGTGCCCCGTGAGCCTTTCAGCTTTGGCGGATGGAATGAAAGTAAATTTGGCGTAGGTGACATTACCGGCAAAAGTTCCATTGAATTTTGGACTAAGCTTAAGAAGTCAACGGTGAAATGGAATGCAGAGGCGGGTGTGAATTGGATGTCGTAGATTTTTATTTCACACAACGAGACTAAGAAAACAAAGTAAACAAAGATGTATTCGTTGTATCGCTGTATTCGTTGCGTTCTTTGTGTGAAAAAAACCCGTGCGGGTCAAAGGTGCCCATTGAGCAAATGATAAACGGAGTCCCGAATAGTCGGGATAGACTGTCGCCAATGTAGCCCAATTGAAAAACAAATGCTTGTCAAATAAAAAATAATTAACCATGTCAGAAACACAAACATTGTCAGAAACACAGGAGATCGTTCAGGACAATCTGGACTATACACTGTTTTCGTGGAGCAAACAAAAAGGACTTAACCCGATTGCTGTAAAATATGCTGAAGGGGTTTATCTATACGACTACGATGACAAACGCTACATAGATTTTTCATCCGGATTGATGAACGTAAACATTGGTCACGGCAACCAAAGAGTAACCGATGCAGTGGTAAAGCAAATGCAGGAAGTCGCTTATGTTACACCAAGTTGCGTGACCAAAGTTCGTGGTGAGTTGGGTAAAAAAATTGCCTCCATCACTCCCGAAGGCATGAGCAAAACCTTGTTCACTGTGTGTGGTGCTACAGCTATTGACAATGCTATTAAACTGGCAAGATTATATACAGGCAGACATAAGATTGTTTGCAAGTACAGAGCTTTTCATGGTGCATCTTATGGCAGCATGAGCGCCGGTGGCGACCCTCGCAAACTGCCTGCTGATAGTCAGCAAGCACCCAACTTTGTGCATGTGGAAGATCCGTTTTGCTACCGTTGCCCATTCGGTCAAACCTTTGGTAAATGCCAATACGAATGTGTAAGCCATGTGCAACGAGTAATAGAATTTGAAGGCCCTCAAAATGTTGCTGCAATACTTATGGAAGGCGAGAGCGGCAGCAGTGGTTGCATCAAATATCCTCCTGATTATTTTAAAAAATTGCGTGCCTTTTGCGATAAGCATGGCATTCTGCTTATCGTAGATGAAGTGATGAGCGGTTGGGGCAGAACAGGCAAATGGTTTGGTTTTGAAAACCATGGTATTGTTCCGGACATGATTGCAACTGCCAAAGGAATTACCAGCGGTTACCTGCCTTTTGGTGCTTTGATGGTGAGCGACAAAATAGCCAAACACTACGATGATAATGTATTGTGGTTGGGCCTTACCTACTCTGCACATGCAGTCGGCTGTGCTGCTGCATTGGAAACCCTAAAGATTTACGAAGACGAAAACCTGATTGAAAATGCTGCTGAAATGGGCAGATACATAGATAGGCAAGTGGAATTGATGAAAGCCAATCACCCAAGCATTGGCGACTTTAGAAACACCGGTTTGTTGGGTTGTATTGAACTGGTAAAAAACAGGGATACCAAAGAACCAATGGCACCCTTTAATGCTAAGCCCGATGAAATGGTGGTAATGAATAAAGTTGCCGCAAAAATTAAGGAGTTGGGCATGTACACTTTTGTACGTTGGAACTATATCTTCATTGCGCCTCCACTTTGCATAACAAAAGAACAAATTGATGAAGGGCTGGCAATCATTAGCGAAGCGATAAAAATTGCGGACGACAGTTTGGAACACGGATGACACGGATTAGATGGATGAGATAGGATTATTTTGTTTATATGCGAAGTAAAATATATGGATTTATAGGGATTTTTTTATTGTTTTTTTTAAAGTCTTTTAAATGAAACATGGTGACTTAACAGACCAAATTATAAGGGCATTTTACAAAGTTTATAATACGCTTGGTTATGGATTTTTAGAGAAAGTGTTTGAGAATGCATTGTATTTTGAATTTTTTGAATTAGGAATAAATGTTGAAAAGCAAAAGAAGATTTTAGTCAGTTATTATGGCAAAAATGTGGGAGAATATTACGCTGATTTGATAATAGACGATTTAGTGATTGTTGAATTGAAAGCAGGTGAATGTTTGTGCGAATAACATGAGCATCAGCTTCTAAATTATCTGAAAGCAACAGACAAAGAAGTTGGACTGCTCCTAAATTTTGGTAAAAAACCAGAAATAAAACGAAAAGTATTTGACAATGATAAAAAGCCCTAACTAAAACCAAACCATTAAAAATCCATTTTAAATCAAAATCAAAAAATCCATTTAAATCCATCCGAATCCGTGTGACCCGTGTTCCAAAAAATGCTTTTAAATCCATCTAAATCCGTGTAATCCGTGTTTCAAAAAGACCCCTCCCTCTACAACGAAGACCTTGCACCCATTCCGCAAAGCGAAAGAACCTGGGGTACATGGAACTATGCAGCCCTTTGGATTAGTATGAGTTTGTGCATACCCACTTATATGCTTGCCAGCAGCCTGATTGGTGGCGGTATGAATTGGTGGCAAGCCCTACTCACCATCTTTCTCGGCAATACAATTGTTTTAATTCCAATGATATTAAACGGGCACGCCGGGGCTAAATATGGCATACCATTTCCGGTTTTTGTACGGGCCAGTTTTGGTACCAAAGGCGCCAACATACCTGCTATGCTAAGAGCAATAGTAGCCTGTGGATGGTTCGGCATTCAAACATGGATTGGCGGTGCATCGCTGTATAATATTTTCAGGGCATGGTCTCCTACTCTTCCGGAGATTGACAGTCATTCTTTGTTTCCCCAAGCCATGCCCATGATTTGCTTTTTTGCATTTTGGGGATTGAATATGTTTATTATTTACCTAGGTGTTGACAGCATTAAAAAACTGTTGGTTTTTAAAGCTTTCTTTTTACCCATAGCAGCATTGGCATTGCTGGCATGGGCTATTTTTGCAGCACATGGTTTAGGCCCAATTTTAAGCCAACCTTCAAAGTTTGCAACATCAGAGGATTTCTGGCATTATTTCTTTCCTGCCCTTACGGGAATGGTAGGGTTTTGGGCAACACTTTCTTTAAACATTCCTGACTTTACCCGTTACGCCAAATCACAAAAGGCGCAAATAAACGGGCAAATAATCGGCCTCCCTCCTGCTATGACTTTCTTTGCATTTGTGGGTGTTATCGTTACATCTGCAACTGCCATAATTTACGGACAAACCGAATGGGATATTGTAAAACTTGCCGGCCGATTCGAAAGCAAAATCATGGTCACCTTCGCTATGATTGGCATCATCATTTCTACATTAGCAACCAACATAGCCGCTAACATTGTAAGCCCTGCAAATGATTTTGCACATCTTGCCCCGCAAAAGATAAGTTTCAGAACAGGTGGATACATCACAGGCGTAATCGGTATCCTTATATTTCCATGGAAACTGATTGCAGACCCAAACGGTTATATTTTTACTTGGCTGATAGCTTACTCCAGTTTGTTAGGCCCTGTTGGTGGCATTATGATAGCCGATTATTATTTCTTAAGAAAACAACACCTCAAACTCAACGACCTCTATAGCTCAAAGGGTATTTACACTTATAAAAACGGATTTAACAACCGGGCAATTGTTGCGCTCCTTGCAGGCATTTTACCCAATGTACCCGGCTTTCTGATTGCCATAAAAGCAATGGACGCAAGTTTATTTCCCGAGTGGTTAGGGCAGTTGTACAACTATGCATGGTTTGTAGGTTTGATTGTGAGTGCGGTAGTTTATTGGGTTGCCTCCCCGGCCATACAAAAGATGAAGTAAGTTGCGGGGTGATTTGTTTTATCGGAAGTTATTAAATTGAATATAGTTTCAACAATCTAATCTTATTTTATGACCGCGATTTTAAAACAAGATTAGCTGTTTATGATAATGTAGCTAAAAGTACAATCATTTATTACTTAATCGCCACCACAACTTGAACTACATGAGGTTCCGCTATCAGAACCACCATCAGAATCAGAACTACTATCATTTGTAGAACTCCCCCAACTGTCGCCGGCTCCTGCCCCACCGAAATCACCTCCACCAAAATCAAAATTACTATCGTCTCCAGAGGAATCGTACAGTGAAACAAGGGAGCCCGATCCATCATATCCCGAGGCATAACTGAAGTCTGTTATTGTTGATTCTTCTTTTCTACTTTTCTCTAAGTTGCTTTCAAATTTCGTTTCACCCCAAATGTCTGTAGGTGGATTTGATCCAAATTCATTTATATAAAATTGTATTGTGCGATAGTATTGTGCCTGAAATATTTCGGTCTGCTGTTCTAATGCAACTAACTCGGGACTGTGGTCAAAATCATGCATAATAACATTTTGGCAAAATAAACGGTATCCTGCACTAAACAATAAGTGCTCGTGCCATACCTGGTCAATTATTTTAGATGGAGTAACTCCAAAATCAGCAACAACCCCTAAAAAAACAAATTTTTTGTACTCCCAAATGGCCTTTAAGGCAAACTTTTTCTTCCAACCTAACTTGCGGGCAAGTTTATCTGTAAATGCTAATGTACATGGATTTTGCCCCTGAAATTTAGCAATAATATCATCCCATAAATGTTTGGGGACTAGATTTTCAAAATGATAATTCACCAAATTTTGCCAAAGATCTTTTTTACTCATTGTTATTTTTTTAAGGTTATTTATTGGTAGTGAAATCGGTTATATTTAGCTAATCATTGCCGCAAAATTTTCAGCAGCAATAAAAGACATGCTTTGCGTTAAATGAATATCAAACTTTTCCTTAACTACTGCTGCCATTGATTCATCAAAGATTCTTAAAATGAGCCTTAAGTCGGGTTGGAAATAACGTGCATTTAACCCAATTTCAAGATTTGCAGCATCATTGTTAATTACTGAAATCAAAGCTCGGCATCGTTCAGCACCTGCATCCTGCAATACATTTGGTTGGCGTGCATTGCCAATATATACATCCACATTAATACTCCGGAAATATTCGATACTAGCTGCATCCTCTTTTGCCTCAATAATTACAATTTTTTCTCCCTTTTTGTAGAGTTCATCTGCTATAAAATGTCCCAGCCTTCCGAGTCCACACACTATTACATGATTTGAATAGTTGTATTTTTTTCGGCCAAGCAAACGCTGTGTTCTTTTCTTTATAATTCTATCTACAATTAGTGAAAATATAATTCCAATAAATGCTGAAGCAAAAAGGATTAGGAGAATATCAACAACTTTACTAAAAGAGGATGCATGCTGCATATTGATATCACCATATCCAACACTTGATATGGTGACTATAACAAAGTAAAACGAATCGAGCAATGTCAATTGTTCAAAAAAATGAAAATAAGCACTTGCACCTAATACAATTATCACAAAAAATGCAACTAGCATTTTTAATAATGAATCAGCTGGTTTTTTGTTTGACCTAATATTATTGATACGTATAGGAGTCCTTGGTGTCCTATTGATAGGTTGGTTCAAAGATTCAACAAATATTGGTGCTGCAATTTTTGCCGGATTAATTATAGTAAGTAAACTATTGGCTCGTTCTAAATGAGGCCGTATGTTTTCATTAAACAGTGATGTAGCAATTTTGAGATTTGGATACAAAGTAGTCATGGCAATTACCATTTCCAGGTTGTCTTCATCATTTTCATAAAGTACATAAGCTAAAGCAAAAGAATCCATAGCTAAGTCTTTAAATGAAAGTTCAATTTCTCCAATAGTAGTTAGATCATTCTCCGACTTATTAAAATGCGTAAAAGGCAAATGTTTTGCACTATACCCCTTTGCTAACACCAAATATTTTGTTCTCGTAGCAAGATGTCCCGATCCCAAAATTAAAACTGACTTATTGATGCTCATTTTTTAAAAAACTTTCATTGAAAATTAGGTTTTTCTATCGTAAATGCACAATAATTTATATTTTTAAGGAGTAGATATTTTGATTTGTACAATCAATCTTAATAGACTTCACCAACTGTAAACAAAGCATTTTTATATGATTTTTTAAAAGGTAATAATGGCACACTTTCAAAAGAAGAGATTTGAATTTTTGAAAAACAACTTTTTCATCTCCCCACATAAAACCATACTTATAAAGATTAATTTCACCTATTAAAAAATAAATACCAGGCATTTCATGAAATACTTCATTACACTACTCTCCTTGCTTACCCTATCATGCAATTGGGCCAAACAAAAGACCAAGGAAACTATTAATAAATCAGGGGAAGTGGCTGCAAAGACAGGTTCCGAATTTATTGATGGGGTATCAAAAGGTGTTGAAAAAACATTTGAGAACAAAGTAAAAATATCTGGTGCACTTTCTAAAGATGGTCTTCATGTTGGTAAGGTGCTCATTCAAAGCTCCGATTCTGCAACAGACAATAAATTGGGTGCTTACCTGATTTACAATAATACCATTGATAAAAAGGTGACCATAAAAATATTTACTGAATCAGGTGATGAATATGGCCGTTTGGTTCAAACATTAAAAGGAAACAAAGGCGAAGCAGGTTATGTTGATTTTATTTTTGACAAAAGAACAAATATTGATAGCAGGGGTACTATTACCATTGAATAAATGAAGTGGCTAAGTAAACAATTTCAACTATGGAAAACCTCTAACTAATATTTAGTAAACTAGTGTTACAAATAATAAAAAATAGATAAAGCCAAATAGAAAAGCCAATCCTGAACGGAGCGTCGCCTTCGAAGCTGAAGTAAGATACTAAAGTAAATTCACAAATAAAATATATAACCATCAACCACAAACGATTTCAAATATGAAAACACTCCTTAAAAACGGTAGAATTATTACAGCAGCTGATGATTATGTGGCCGATATATTAATAGATGGCGAAAGTATTGTGGCCATTGGCAAAGACTTGCAAATGCAAGCGGATAAAACGATTGATGCATCGGGATTGTTGGTGATGCCGGGAGGTATAGACCCGCATGTGCATTTGGAAATGCCGTTTATGGGCACCTTCAGCAGTGATAGTTATGAGACGGGTACAAGGGCTGCATTGCATGGTGGCACTACTTGTGTCATTGATTTTATCTTACAAAAGCAGGGTAACTCATTGAGGGCCGCATTGGATGAATGGAGCGGCAGGGCTACAGGCAATGCAGTTGGCGACTATAGTTTTCACATGGCCGTGACTGATTTTAATGATGACACAAAGCTGGAAATAAAGGAAATGATTGCCGAGGGAATTACTTCGTTTAAAACATTTATGGCTTACAAAGGTGCGCTAATGATTGACGACCGGCAGATGGTTGGCCTTATGGAAGAAGTGAAATCACAAGGTGGTATGGTTACTGTACATGCTACCAACGGAGATGTAATTGACTACCTGGTTCAAAAGCATCGAAGCGAGGGTAAACTGTCACCTTTGTATCATTATCTTTCACAACCGGAAGTGACCGAAGCTGAAGCCAGTGAAAGGTTTGCAGACATGGCAAACTTTACAGGTTGCCCGGGTTATATTGTTCACCTGACATGCGAAGGGGCACTTAATGCTGTGCGCAATGCAACCCGACGAAACCAAAAAGTATTTGTAGAAACATGTATTCAATATTTGGTGTTGGATGCATCGTTATATGAGCAGGACTTTGAAGGGGCCAAATGGGTAATGAGCCCTCCCCTGCGGGAAAAGAAAGACCAGGCTACACTATGGGCGGGCATTAACCAGGGTTTGGTGCAGGTGGTTGCAACTGACCACTGCCCGTTTACTTGGGAGCAAAAGCTAATGGGCAAAGATGATTTTAGCAAAATACCAAACGGCCATCCTGCCATAGAACACCGCATGGAACTGCTCTTTAGTGAAGGTGTGAACACCGGTAAAATTTCATTGAATAAATATGTAGAAGTTACCAGCACAAATGCTGCAAAAATTTTTGGCATGTTTCCGCAGAAAGGTACAATTGGGGTAGGTGCAGATGCTGATATTATACTCTTAGACCCAAAAGAAAAGCATACTGTTTCATTTAAAACCCACCACATGAATACCAATTACAGTAGTTACGAAGGTTGGGAATTAACCGGTAAGATAAAAACTGTTTTGCTACGTGGTCAGGTAGCTATTGATAAAGGCGAGTGTTTGATTGATAAAGGTTATGGAAAATTTATAAAGCGGAAGAAAGTTAGTGGGTTGGTTTGATTATTTCAGTTTTAAAAGTAATTATATTAAGCTATAGGTTTTTGCACGAATTTTGATACTACCCATTTTTTATATTCGCAAAATATTGAACTAATTTTTTTAAAAAAATAGTGATAAGTTTCGATTTCTTATTATTTTTATAATCTGATAAAAAATATTGTTTTTCAACTAATAGAATTAATTATTTTCATTTTAAATTTCCAATAGATTCACTTAAAAATTTACCTATGCACACGTCTTTACCTCAGGATGTAACTTATCAAAATTTTGAAAACACAGTTGATACTTCTTTCTCACCGGATCAATTGTTAGCATCTGCTTTTTCTGTTGATGATGACGATTATGATGATGATGACGATGACAATGATGATGACCTTGATGAATTAGATGATTTGGAAGTAGAAGAAATTGAGCCTGTTATTCCTGAAGAAGAAATTGAAGTGGAAGCAGATGAACTGGATGATTTCGAGGATTTAGATGAAGAGGATGATGAAGATGATGACTTTTAAAAATAAAAAAAACCAAGGCTATTATATGGCCTTGGTTTCTATATGCTAATAAATGTTTTATTGATGTATGGTATATATCTTTCAAAGAGGAAATTCTATTTACCCCTAAAGTCAATAGAATCTTTTACTTCACCACAAGTCAGCATTTTTTTACCAAAATAAGGATTTTTAATATCACTATTTGGACTCAACCAATAAGCTCCCTGATCATTAAATGCCATTGGACAAAATTGATGATAAATGATTTGTTTATCATAACGTACAGTCCTAATTAAGTCATAAAGGTTATCGCTAATAACCTGAAATGATTTTCTCTTGCCCTCTATGTCTTTTTCCCCTTTTAAAGCTTCAGCTTCTGCACTTATGCTTTCCTGATATCCTTTAGCCATTTCTACTATACTTTTATCGGCTTGTAACTCATTAAATTTTAGACTATCCGCATTCATTTTAAGCAATTGGGCAGATGTTACAGCCATTGTATCATTTGTAAGCACCAATGCATCTTTAAGATGAAAATAAGCATCAAGAAAACTATTAAATCGAGAATTAAATAAGTCAGAATTTTTGGATTGGATCAATGGTTCATCTTTTTTACTTTCTTTTTCAGCAATTTGATCATTACTGCTATTACATGCTACTAAAAATGAAAGCATAAATAAAAAGGTATATTTCTTCATATATTTATTTTGTGCACAAAATTAGAGTTATCAAACAAACAAACCTATTATCATTGTAGAGTGAGTTATAATATGATATTTAAAAAATGCAAACATTTTAATAAATCATAGACTTCAATTTAACTCATTAAAACCATTGAGCATACAGGGTTCTAAAATTTAAAACTATACTTTTTTTATACATTGTCATTTCATCTGATTTTTAATTAAGTACATTAATAGAACCCGTTAGAATCCAATCGGGTAGATTTTACAGTTAATTCCATGAAAAATATTTCTAATTATATATTATGATGTTTATTATAATTATTATGTTGCATAATTTTTTAATATAAAAATAATTGATCTTAATAGAAATTATTTTAGTGGAATTTTGATTAATTTATTGATCTAAACATTGAAATTTAATCATGAAATATTTTTAAATCCTTACTTTAGCGTAATATTTTTTTGAATTTAACCGTTATGCTATGTTAGATATTTTTTTTTATTTCCTTTTTACAAGAACTTATGTATTCATAGCCATATTGTTCTGTTCTAAAATTGTTTTTGTCTTAACTAGTGAATATCGTAGCAGAAGTTTGGCTAAATTTTTTTATTATCCTTATATGAACATGGTTTTGACTGAAAATCCTAAAAAGATTCGTTATAAAAAAATTCAGAATAATCTTACTTTTGCTATAATGTTTTTGGTAATGGTACAATCTGTTTTTCTCTGCCTTTTATTTATTCTGATTAAAACTTAATTCAAAAAAGTAAAATCATTTCTTCAGGTTACTTAACCTACTCATTTCCTTATTAATGATGGAACTTAGGGCATTTTCTTTTGCATCTTTATTTCTATAAATCAATCGGTGATCCAATACATTTTTTGATATTATCTGTATATCATTTTCATTCACAAAGGATCGGCCATTAACTAATGCAAATGCTTTTAAACATTTAAGAAACGTTATGCCACTGCGGGTAGATGCACCCAAAAGTATATCTGTATTGCGACGAGTATCCCACACTATATTCCTAACTGCTTTTACAATTTCCTCATCAATAAATATTTTTTCAGCTTCCTGTTGTAGTAATAATATTTCTTCCATAGAAAGGACTTGCTTTATATGACTTAAATTGTCTGCAATACCCAGATAATTATTATAGATATCCAATTCAGTTTCTTCATCTACATAACCGAATATAATTTTAATATAAAATCTATCAAGCTGTGCCGCAGGTAACGGGTAAGTACCTTCCATCTCAACAGGATTTTGTGTTGCAATTGTAAAAAATAGTTTTTCCAAAGGATAGGTAGTATCCCCTATTGTTATTTGATTTTCTGCCATACACTCCAGCAATGCAGATTGAACTTTTGGAGATGCTCTGTTTATTTCATCAGCTAACAAAACATTACAAAACAAAGGACCTTTTTTAAAAACAAACTCTTTCTTAATATCATCAAATATATGAGAGCCTATTAAGTCCATAGGTAACAGGTCAGGCGTAAATTGTATTCGCTTAAAATTTGTTGAACTATTGTGAGAAAAGCTGCTTATACTCTGTGCAAGTGTTTTAGCCATTATAGTTTTTCCGGTGCCGGGGTTGTCTTCTATAAGGATATGTCCTTTAGCCAATAAAGCGGTTAATATAAGTTGTATTTGTGTGCGTTTCCCTTTTATTACAGTTTCTATATTATCTACAAGTTTCTGTATATTATTTATGGCCTCATCTACCTGAAATTGTTGTTGCATTATCTTAGATTTTGTGGTAATTAAAATATTGATATGTTCTCAAAAATTGCATAAATCCTATCAATTTTGCTTTTGCAGAAAAATGTGATTTTATTACTTTTATTACCGGCAAATAAAAGTGACTAATAAACTCCGTTTCAGTTTGACTTAATTCAATATTGCTGTATTTAACCTTTTGATAAATAAGTATGAAGGTTTTGATATTGGTTCCAAATTTTAAGTCTAATCGAAAAGCAAATTGTTCTGGGCTTTCGTGGTGTCTTATTTCACCTAATTGATGGAGTAAGAAAAATAAAGCATTGTTAATATGATAAGATTTGGTTTTATTATTGAAATCTTGTTTAGCCTTAAAGTTTAAATATTGCCAGACTATCCATGGTGTAGTAAATAATAAAATAACACTAGAAACTAAAACTAACAGAATTGTCCAAAATGTACTTATCCAATCTATAGGTTTTGATTGTGTAGATTTGGTATTCATTTTTTGTTTTTCCCCTTCTTGATTATCCATTATTTTTATTTCGTCAACAGGAGTAGGAGAAGGCATTTTTTTAATAACATTTATAAGAATATCCTTTTCATTCACAAAAATGTTTTTGAGCGATTCTGCATATGAAACTGCGACTATACTTGTACCGGGTTTAATGTCATTTAGTTTTCCAATACCGGTATCTTTTGTAATAGATGCTATGGATACATCAAGCAGTAGGTTTTCCGAATTTTTGACTTTAATATTTTCGTCATGAAAAAGCATTTTACTTACTTTCATAACAACTTTCTTACCAATAGTATCAACCGTTAATGCTTTTCCATCTGCTACCATAAATGCCTGTTGGGTATTCATTGGTGGGGTGCCATCGGGCTGTGGCGATTGTTGTGTATTCAGATCGGGTACTGTTGTATCAAAGTCTATCCAACCATAACCGGGGAAAAACAATTGTACCCATGCATGTGCCTGATCTGCATAAAACCAATACCATCCTGGATTTTTATTACTTCGGTCAACGGTTAAGAAACCCGCCGCTATTCTGCTTGGTATACCAAGCGATCGTAACATAAATAGCGTTGCACCTGCATAATATGCACAATAACCTTTTCTATTTTCAAACAAAAAATAATTCAACTTACTTGCACTTGGCATCCCGGGTATTCCCGGATTGTCGCTGTATTTAAACATGGGTTGACCAAATTCATCTTTGCTGGTAAAATAATCCCTTATGGCAATCATTTTATCTACAGTAGTTGGTGAATTTTTAGTAACACTTTTGGCGAGTTCTGATATACGGTTATACTCATTGTTACGAGGCATAAACGTATAATAATTCATAAAAGAATTATCTACCCCTTCATACCCCCCCGCCATTCTTAATTGATCAAATCTTATTTGTTGAAAAGTTTCTAATTGTTTGTTACCTGCGGGGTTGTAAATAAAATAAGCACTATTAAGATTACTCACCCACATTTTTGCCCTGTAGGCACTTTTAAACTGGTTTTTATATTCATTTTCTACAGGTAAAGGCTGACAGAAGAATGAAGTGGAAGGTGCAACATATTCATTGGGGGATAAGATGACTTTATAAATATCTGCCGAAATAATTTTCCTGCTTAAAGTAGCCATTGAGTTGCTTATAACTGTTGTATCTGATTTGGAAAAATACAATGGAATTCGGGATGGATCTGGGCTAAAGAGATCATTTTTAGGAAGTGTAGAGTCAGATTCAAAAGTTTGAGTAAGTGTGTCAAACTTTGTGTAGTACATACTTGTAAAATAAAGAGGATTAGGAGTTTTACCATCAGGAAAATAGTTGTCTAATTTAGCAACAAATACCAATCTTTTATCCTTACTTAAGGAACCTGTCATTTTCATCTGATCATTATTGCTTAGTGTTCCATCTCTATTCTCCTTTGTCATACTTTGCTTACCGCTTCTGTTACCTCCCTCCCTTCCTGACCACTCTTTTTCTACCCCCTTAAACTCTTTATTAAAAAGTAGTAATATGCTCACAAGTAATGTTAATGCTAAGAGTATAAATGCTGCCAATCGTTTGCTTAAAAACCAAACATATCTTTTTTCATCTTCGTTCATATTTCTTATAAGCTCTGCAGTGTAAACCAAATAAAGCGAATAGAATAAAACGGGAGCAAAAGCTGCAATTAGCTGATTGGCATATATTTCTGATGTTTTACTTACAACTAAAACCTGAAGTAAAAGCAAGAGGAAGGAGAATAAAATTGTAAAAAATCGAGATCTCGATAATCCAAAACCGGCAACCCAACCGGCAAAAAAAAGATAAGTGAATATTAGAAACTTAATGGAAAAAAAGAACGCATCAAATTCTCCGGAATTGATTTTATCCAAAAAATTATAGACAATTAAAAATGCAATAACCAGCACTAATGTTGTACTTACAAACCTAAGACGGTAGGCATAAAAAATAGTACCTGATAATATTCCTGCTGCGAAAAAAAGGGTTTGTTCAAAACTGTTATTTTGTAAAATGGAGAAATAACTGTTTGCATTAAATAATAAATATGCAACCAATATTATGGTGGGTAATACAAGGAGCAATAATTGGGTACAAACTTTCTTAAAACTGTGAATTCTGCCGATTTCCATATTTCTATTGGCTGCCTGTTTCTTTAGGTAAGGGTAAAATTAAATGTAAATACTTCAAAATATTGGTAAAATAATTGTACTCAGCCCCATCATACCAATAGAATAAGGCTATAATGAAGTAAGAATTTAAAAGCCATGTTTAAATACCATGGTGTATTGTTTTTTCTTTCAAATTTATTTACGTACCTTTCTTAAACAAAACACCACTTATGAAAACTAATCCTGTAGCCCGAATTGCAGTAGTTATATTGGGAATTATACTTATAATTTTTGGGTCTTTTCATTTGATGAAGCCAAAAGAATTGTTTGGGTATGTACCTGCTTACCTTCCGGGGGGTATTATTTGGGTGTATTTTACAGGTTTAGCATTTATTATGGCAGGCATTGCCTTTATCCTTCACAAGAAGGTAAAAATCGCCGGATATCTTTTGGCTTTTCTACTTATGATATTTGTAATTACAATTCACCTTCCCAATTTTCTAAATGCAGGAGATGGTGAAATGAAACAAATGTCATTGATTAGTATTCTAAAAGATACAGCTATAGCAGCTTTTGCTTTATACATAGCCAGTAATGCCAATAATTTGGATTAATAAATTCATAAAAGCAATATAAACATTGGATTTTGGAATTAAATTATTTATCTCGCTTATAAAATTTGAGTTACAGTAAACTACTTTAAACAAATTTTAATTTTTATGAAATAATATAGAATACTTAGTGCATTATAATTATGCTTCTACCTACCTTGCATTCTGTTCAAAAGAAAAACAATGGTAGACCTTTCAATATTCGATCATAATCAGGCAGGCAACCCCAACAACAACATATTTGGTTTACCTTTTAGCGAAGATGAAGCAAGAGTAATATTATTACCTGTACCATGGGAGGTTACAGTAAGTTTTGGTGCCGGTACAAGCCGTGCTGCTGATCATATATTTAAAGCAAGTTTACAGGTTGATTTATTTGATCCAGAAGTAAAAGATGGTTGGAGAAACGGGTTTTATATGAGACCGGTAGACCGAAAAATTTTACTCAAAAGCGATTACCTACGCAAGGAAGCTGAACTTTATATTGACTATATATCAAAAGGAAATGATGTACAGGCCAACAAATTTATGTGTAAAAGTCTAAGAGAAATAAATGAAGGCAATGTGTTTATGAATAACTGGGTTTATGAACAAACAAAAGCATTAATGGATAAAGGGAAATTAGTAGGTTTGATAGGTGGAGACCACAGTACACCCTTAGGTTATTTTAAAGCAATAGCAGAGAAATATAATGACTTTGGAATTCTTCAAATAGATGCTCACCTGGATTTGCGAATTGCTTATGAAGATTTTAAATATAGTCATGCTTCAATAATGTACAATGCAATCACTGAAATTTCTGAATTAAAAAAATTAGTTCAGGTTGGTGTTCGTGATTATGGTGAAGATGAATTCAAATTTGTTCAGGACAACTCAGATCGTATTATTACCTATTTTGACCAGGATATTAAAGAAAGACAATTTGAAGGAGAGTCCTGGAAAAATATTGTTGAGGATATCATACAAAAGCTACCACATCAAGTCTTTATAAGTTTTGATATAGATGGTCTTGATCCTAAACTATGCCCTAATACCGGAACACCGGTTGCAGGAGGTCTTGAGGCAGATCAAGTAAATTATCTTTTAAAAAAAATAGTAGAAAGCGGAAGAAAAATAATTGGGTTTGACTTAAATGAAGTTGGGGTAGGCGATGGTAGTGTAGATGCAAACATTGCCGCACGTATATTATTTAAGTTGTGCAATTTTCTTATTAAAAGTAATTCATAGCATTTTTATTAAACCCATTTCATGGGTTGATTCAATTAATTTTGTCACGCTCTATAATTGAAATTTTATTTTAACTTAATCGTTTATTCTCCTACTTTTATTCTAAAACCGGTATTTTTTGGTATTAATAATTGTAGAACTAAAATTCTTCCTATATTTTATAATTTCAGATTTTTATCAAGTTAAACATTTTTACTATTTTATTGTTACATTTTAAAATATCATTAAGTTAGAAATTGTTATAATCCATATTTACACCACTTACAGTAAACTAATTTTGGCAATAGTTTTGTAAATTTGCCGTTTATATTTTTAATATGAATTAATCTAAAATAAGTAAAAGTTGGTTCATAGAATCCTATTTAAAACTTATATCTCTAAATCATGTCTATTAATAAAATAACAGAACAAAACTCCTGGGAAGTAAAAAGAAAACTTAGGATTGCAATTCTTGATTTATATGATGGTGTAGAAAATCAGGGGATGCGTTGTATTCGTACCATAATTAACGATTGGGCAGAGGTTAATGATTTTCTGGTAAGTGTTTCAGAATTTGATGTAAGACAAAAATGTGAAGTACCTGACACTGATTTTGATTTCTATATCTCCACAGGAGGACCCGGTTCTCCACTTGAAAGCGAAGGCACCGAATGGGAATTAAAAATGTTTGATTGGGTTGATCAAATTGAAAAATGGAATAATGGATCCGATAATTTCCCAAAAAAACATGTATTCTTCATTTGCCATAGTTTTCAACTCATTTGCAGATATTATAAATTAGGTTTGGTATCCAAAAGAAATTCAACATCTTTTGGTGTATTTCCTATACATATGATAGAAGACGGATACGATGAACCTGTTTTCGAAAATTTAAAAAATCCATTTTATGCAGTTGATAGTCGGGAGTATCAGGTTACAGAACCCAACTTTGATGCTATAGCTGCCCGAGGTGGTAAAATTTTGGCTCTTGAAAAGCTTCGTCCCCATGTAGATTTTGAAAGGGCAATTATGGCTATACGGATTAATGAATATTTTATAGCTACACAATTTCATCCCGAAGCAGATGCAAGTGGTATGAGTATGTATTTACAAAGACAGGATAAAAAAGAAACAGTCATTGCTAATCATGGTGAAGTTAAATGGAAAAGTATGATAGAACATCTGCAAGACCCAAACAAGATTTTATTTACTAACAAGCATATTTTACCCAATTTTCTTAACCTGGCAACAGCAAATTTGGTAGAGGCATAAGAGTTAATAATAATTTTTATAAGTATAGACACATCTAAAAGTTGTGTCATTTTTTTTATATCCCTGAACAGCAACTTCAAGTTTTTTGTATTAATGTTTATTATAAAAGCATACTTTTTTTGTAAAATGAAAAATTATCTAATTATACTGCTAATGATTATTTTAGCAGGGTGCGAAAAAACAATAACACTTAATCCAGAAACACGTATTCCCTTATTAGTTGTAGATGGATCGATAGAAAATGGAATGGCTCCCTTAGTATTTCTAAGTACGTCTCTTGATTATTTTGGTAAGATAAACCCACAGATTCTGTCATCGTCCCTTATTACTGATGCAATTATAACAATAACAGATGGTACAGACACAAGTGAATTGAAACAATATCTTTTTCCATTGGGTGGAGGCTATAATTTAGTTTTTTATACTACAGATACACTAAATCAGTCTGCTGAAATTAGGGGCGTTTCAGGTAAGAACTACCAATTGAATATTAAATATAAAAATGAACTTTATACTGCTACAACTTCTGTACCGGTGATTACAAAAAAAATTGATAGTCTTTGGTGGAAACCTGCTCCTTTTAATGTTGATACTTCTAAGGTTGTGTTGATGACCCGTGTTACAGATCCTCCGGGTTATGGAAACTTTATCCGATACTTTACCCGAGTGAATCGGGGGCAATTTTTACCTGGTCAATTTTCTGTTTTTGATGACCAGGTAATAGATGGTACTACATATAGTATACAAGTAGATCAGGGCATAGATCGCAATAATCTGCCTGATGAAAAAGACTATGGATATTTTAATAAAGGTGATACTATTACTGTAAAGTTTGCTAACATTGACAAAAGCTCTTTCAACTTTTGGCGAACGCTTGAATTTGGTTATTCCAATGTAGGCAATCCCTTCTCTAGCCCTACTAAAGTCTTGGGAAATGTAAGCAACAATGCATTAGGTGCATTTTGTGGATATGGGGTTCAATATAAAACGCTCATTGTGCCATATTAAAAATTACACCCAAAAACTTGTCTACATTTGTAAAGATGATTTATAATAAATCAAATTAAAAATATTAAAAGTTAGAATGGAAAATATTATAGAAAAAACAAACTGTCTTATTATAGGTTCAGGTCCGGCGGGTTATACTGCAGCTATTTATGCAGCCAGAGCCAATATGAAACCCATGTTATATCAAGGCTTACAACCCGGCGGACAATTGACTATTACAACAGAAGTGGAAAATTATCCCGGTTATGCAGATGGTGTACAAGGGCCCGAGATGATGATCCATTTTGAAAAGCAGGCCTCACGTATGGGTGCAGATATCAGATATGGAATAGCTACTAAAGTTGACTTTATGGAATCCCCATTTAAAGTTTGGATAGATGATGAAAAAGTGATAGAAGCTGAAACTATTATTATTAGCACAGGTGCATCTGCACGTTGGTTAGGACTTCCTAGCGAACAGCGGCTCAACGGATACGGCGTAAGCGCATGTGCTGTTTGTGATGGATTTTTTTTCAAAGGAAAAGAAGTTGTAATAGTAGGTGCCGGCGATACTGCAGCAGAAGAGGCGCTTTATCTTTCCAAAATTTGTAGCAAGGTTCATAAGCTTGTTCGCCGTGGCGAAATGAGAGCTTCTAAAATTATGCAGAATCGGGTACTGCATACTGATAATATTCAAGTGTATTGGCACACAGAAACAGATGAAGTATTAGGAGAAAATAAAGTAGAAGGCGTACGAATTAGAAATCTACAAACAAATCAACTTTCAGAAATTGCTGTAAGTGCTTTCTTTGTTGCTATAGGGCATACCCCAAACAGTGATATCTTTAAGGGTTGGATAGACATGGACGAAAGCGGTTACTTATGTACATTACCAGGTACAACAAAAACCAATGTACCCGGAGTTTTTGCCGCAGGCGATGTTCAGGATAAAATATATAGACAAGCAGTAACTGCAGCAGGTAGTGGATGTATGGCAGCATTAGATGCTGAAAAATATTTAATGATGAAAGAACATTAATCGGAAAAGGGATCTTAAAATTTTTCTGATGACCATGTATTTTTAATCGTTCGAAATTTGTAAACTAAACAAATTATTATATTGATAAGTTAGACTCAAATACTTATTTGTATACACCTCGGAGAAATTCAAATGACTATGGAAGTAAATCTTAAGGATATTGTTATATACGCCAACCATGGTTTACATAATGGCGAGGAGATTATAGGGAATGAATTTATTATAAATTTGACTGCAACCTTCCCTATTTTACACAGCAATGTTTTATCAATAAATGAAACGGTTAACTATGCTTCACTTTACGAAATAGTGACTGCAAAAATGGCAATAAGAAGACCCTTACTTGAAAATGTTATTTGCGATATAGCAAATACTATTATGGCCGATTTTCTTATCATACAATCAGTGGAAATTTCTATTTATAAATTAAATCCTCCAATTACAAATTTTCAGGGATCTGTAGGCGTGACTCACAAAATTTACCGATGAAAATTACTTACTTTTTACTTTTTACTTTTTTTATTACAAAAAGCTATTCGCAGGATGTAAATGTGTTGCTAAAACAGGCTGTTAATTACGAACGGGCTTTAAAAGAAGATAGTGCATTATTAAAATACAAGGCAGTTTTAGCTGTAGATAGCGGAAATATTTCAGCCTTATTAAAGGTAAGTTTACTTACCACTTCATTTGGAAACAGACAAATAACAGTTCAATTAAAACAAGAATCAATTATTAAAGCAAATTACTTTGCAGATAAAGTTTTACTTACAGACACAACAAATTGTGATGCGAACTATGCACGTGGTTTAGCCGCTATGGAATTAAGTAGTATAGAAACAGAAAATAAAAAAATGGTGATTTTGTTAAGAGAAGCATATGCATTTGCTTTTAGATCACTTCAATTTAATTCAAATCACGGCAAAAGCAATTTCTTAATGGGAAAATTGATTTTCAACATTGTGAATACTGCCTGGACAAAAAAGGCAACAGTAAAGGTTTTATATGGTGGGTTACCCGAAGCCTCAATTGAAGATGCAATTCTTTACTTTGAAAAGTGCAAAACCGTAGAACCCTACTTTGTTCAAAATTTTTTAGAACTAGGAAAAGCTTATAAATTCAACAATAACCCATATAAAGCAATTGAGATTTTTAAAATGCTGATTAAATTGCCAAATCGTACATCTGACGATGCATTATGGAAGACTGAAGGAAAAAAAATATTAAGTGAAATGCAATGATATATTTAATTTAAAAGATTGAAACTATCATTTTCAATTTAAGATGTAAATATTGCTTTTAAAATAGCATTTTGCATTCAATATTTTAAAAACCCTTTATCGGTATTTTTCTTAGTAAACTTGCAGATGCAATTAGATCATAATTTATGGTTACAAAAAGTTTTGGGATTTACAACGGCGATAATGAGCATTTTTTAAATAAGGATGACATTCTTATTTTAGAAGTTGGAAAGTCTCATATTGCTTTGGTTTTAGTAAACACCAATAAAATAATTAACGGTTTTGAATTATTTACATTTGTGGAAAATGAGGCTACAGTAGATAAATTATTTACAGCCATAGGAAATACTTCCCGCTTTCTTAATCATTCCTTTGATTCGGTAAAAATTTACATTAATCATGAACTTTGTCTGCCGGTACCTTCAGACAAATTTTCAAAGGGCGTATCAAATGATTATTTGAATATGATTTTTGGATTCGATAACCACTCTACAGTTCACACTGATCTTATTGAAATTCAGCCTCAACTTGTTTGTTTATATCGGGTCTCGCAGGAGTTGTTAGACCTACTAATACCCCGATTTACTAATATTGAAATAAAACATACCTGGACAAATATTTTAAAAACTATTACCACCCTAACAGGTATGTCATCACTGCCTTTTATTTATGTTCAATTCTATAACACTTATTTTATAACTGCAGTAGTTAAAGATGGCATCTTGCAATTAATTCAGAATTTCATTTATGAAAATCCGGAAGATGTGTTGTATCAGCTTTTAAATGTAGCAGCACAGCACCAATTAGATACCAATATTGTAGAGGTTAGGGTATGCGGTGTTTTAGATCCTAACTATAAACTATATAGAGAATTGAGTAACTATTTTAAAAATATAGTATCAGAAAAAATTGACCCAACTTACTCTCTAATTAATGTAAATGATTATCCGGGTCATTATTTTACACCATTCTTCAATCTTGCATTATGAGAATAATTTCTGGAGAATTTGGTGGCAGGAAAATAAATCCGCCTGCAAATATGCCTCATACAAGACCTACAACGGATATAGCAAGAGAAGGCTTGTTTAATATTCTTCAGCATAGAATAGATCTTGAAGGCATAAAAACACTTGACCTTTTTGGAGGAACAGGTGCTATAAGTTATGAATTGGCATCAAGGGGTGCTGTTGACCTTACCATTATAGAAAAAGATGCAACAATGCATGATTTTATTAAGAAAAACATGGAAATGTTGAATGTTGAAAATTGCAAAATTTTACGGTTGGATGTTTTTCAGTTTCTTATAAATTGTAATGAACAATTCAACTTTATTTTTGCAGGCCCCCCCTACTCTTTAGGTTCAATAGATGAAATTCCTAAGCTTATTGTTTCAAGAAAGTTGATAGCTGATAATGGTTATTTCGTATTAGAACATACTCCACGAAACAACTACGAAAAATATCCCGGGTTTGAGTTTCATAGAAATTACGGCACTACGATCTTTTCATTTTTTTCTAATCAAATTGTAACTAAGGATTAATCAGTATAATATAAATGCAGACCATAAGATCTGCATTTATATAAATTTTGGGAGTTTGCTTTTCTATTGAAAATCATCCTCAGTAAGATCTTCATCAAAATTCATGTCGCTTAGATTCATCATACTGCCCATCAGATCTTTAAATTCTATACGACCTTCCATCATTTTTTTACTTATTAGTGAGTAGCCTGCTAAACCATGCAATACAAACTCCATAAGTAATGCATTTTCCATTTCACTTGACTGGGGGAAGTGCTTCTTAACAAAAGCATGCAACCCATCTACCTTATACAAAGTTGCTAATTTATCAGCATCTTTACTATCCATCAGAAGATCAATGTGATTACCTGCATCAAACCAACGGGTAATAGATTTATAGGGATTTTCAACTTCTGCTTTTGCCTGTTGTGATGGTTTACCAGTGGGCCTTTTCTTTTTTGCAACTTCAGGATTGGGAAAATATTGAATAAACTGTGTTCGTATGGCCTTATCTACAAGATTTACGGCTACCTGATAAGGTCCTTCCTGTTCACCCTCATACACCAATTCTATTTTACCGGTTATTGCGGGAATAATACCGACTAAATCACTAATCCAAACCTGTGTGTTGTCTTCATTGTGAATAATTGCCCGGCGTTCTGCACTACTGTATGCATTTTCGTATGCAGCTATAGTTAACCTTGCACTTACACCGCTTTTCTTATCAACATATTCATTGGTACGTGCTTCAAATGCTACTTGTTCTATCAATCGCTTTACCAAATCGCTTATAGTTATGCGATTCAATTGTTCATCCGGTACATTAGCTTCCTGCGAAGTTATTTCAAGTGAAGTCTCAATTGTTTTAGGATAGTGTGTCAGTATCTGACTCTCTATTCTGTCTTTCAGCGGTGTAACTATACTACCCCTATTGGTATAGTCTTCAGGATTTGCAGTAAATACAAAAAGAATATCTAACGGCATACGCAGCTTGAAACCACGAATTTGAATGTCACCTTCCTGCAAAATATTAAAAAGGGCTACTTGTATTCGAGCCTGCAAATCAGGCAATTCATTTATCACGAAAATACACCGGTTACTACGGGGAATAATGCCATAATGAATGACAAGCTCGTCTCCAAAACTCAATTTTAGATTTGCAGCTTTTATGGGGTCAATATCACCTATAAGGTCTGCAACACTAACATCGGGAGTAGCAAGCTTTTCACCATACCGTTCAGTCCTGTGTACCCAATGAATAGGGGTTTCATCACCATGCTGTGCAATGAGGTCTTTTGCATATTTACTCAAAGGGTGCAAAGGATCATCGTTAATTTCACTACCAGAAATTGTAGGAATGTATTCATCCAGCAAATCAATAATCTGACGGGCCATTCTTGTTTTTGCTTGCCCTCTAAGACCTAAAAACAAAATGTTATGTCTGCTCAATAAGGCTCTTTCTGTATCAGGTATAACAGTATCTTCATAACCTATAATACCCGGAAAAGTATTTTCCTTATTCTTAATTTTTGTAATCAGGTTTTGTCGAACTTCTTCTTTTATTGACCTGTTTTTATATCCGGTTTGTTTTAGTTCTCCTAGTGTTTTTATTTTATGTATATCCATAATGTTGGGTATGCTTCATACAACAATTTGTTGCTTACAGTTTTTTAATTTTTATAAATAGTTTTATGAAAATACGGTGAGTTTTTTTAATAAACTGTCTTGCTTCTTCCGCTTTCAAAATCCTTGAAAATAAAAGCACCTAATTTGTCAAGTCCGGCAAAAAAAGCTTTTCCATTGTTGGTTTCGGTAAATTCTGTTACAAATTTTTGAAGATAAGGATCGCTTGCTATCATAAAAGTTGTGATGGGTATTTTTAGCTTCTTACATTGTGCAGCAAGATTCATACAACGATTTACTACTTTTCGGTCAAGTCCAAAACTGTTTTTGTAATAGCGGCCTCCAATTTTAAGACAGGTTGGTTTACCATCAGTGATCATAAAAATTTGGTAACTATTCAGTGTTAAAAGTATCCAATCTCCATTCATTTTTTTGGTTTATTTTTTTTCATTTTTGTGATATCGTCTGCATATCGCCTTGGTTTAAAA
>JAYTDC010000086.1:0-32626 GCA_043736115.1 Segetibacter sp.
ATTTTTTCCGTCTAAAAGCCTTTCAGGCTTTCATTTCAATAGCCGTGGGTGCAACCCGCGGTGTAAATATTTTTCAATTGTGAAACAACCCTGAAGGGGTTGAACTAAAAATGTTGTGCGACCCCTTCAGGGTTGTTTATCCAAAATATTCTTTTCAACCACAGGTTGCACCTGTGGTTATGCAAATGAAACCCCTTCGGGGTTATTACATTTTGCAAATTATTTCCACTGCTATATGCTGGATTTTTCCGTCCAAAAGCCTGAAAGGCTTTCATTTCAATAACCGTGGGTGCAACCCACGGTGTAAATATTTTTCAATTCTGAAACAACCCTGAAGGGGTTGAACTAAAAATGTTGTGCGACCCCTTCGGTGGTTGTTTATTATGCTACAAATTTTTAAACACAGGTTTCACCTGCGGCTATGAACATGTAACCCCTATGGGGTTGATTTCGATTAGTACTTTCAACCACAGTTTGTAACCCCGGTAATAAACTCCAATTTCTACAATGAATTATTTTATTTCGGGCAATAAGCGACTTCGTAGTTTATCATCTTTGTAAGGGATAAAGGTGTGCCATCTGGCCTTATAAAATAAATTTCCACTCTCTTTGAATACTTACCAGGCTTCCCAACTTTGGTTCTATAAATTGCAATTCCATTATTTGAAAAATTTAATTTTACGCCCCCGACTTTTGTTGTAGGATGATAAACCTCATGATAGTCCATTTTTATCCTTATAACAAGTTCCTGCCCTTGTTTAAAGTATAATGCATTTACTTCAACGGTGGGAAAGAAATTTCCACAAATTAAATTGTGATTAATTGATTTTTTATCCTAATAATCTATCACAAAACCTTCGCTGGTTACTATATCTGTTTTTAACTTGGATATTAAATTGAGATCTTCAATGAGTGACATTTTGTGATTAAAATTGTCCATCTCAAACTTTGGTAACCTTTCATTAAACTGATTAAACACATTAGAATCTAAACTTAAAAGTTTTACTCTGTAATTTTTTAGTTTTTCAAATAATTGATGCACTTTTTCACTATTTATTGATATTTCGCGGGTTAGAGAAATACTCTGGTCACTTAAAATGCTATTTTTGTCTACAATTCCTTGGCTTAATAATAAATCTTTCTCAAAACTATCGACATATGCAATGATTTTACGAGAAAAGCTAATGGTGCTATCAAATTGTGTTTTTATTGATTGAGCTTTTAGGGATGTATTTGGATCTATTAACTTTTCAACAAAACTATTTTCAGTTGAATTGTTTTTCATTTCAATAAAATTAAATGCATTCTCCAAACTCCTGTTCATCTCTCTCAAAACAATCAACTCATCTTCCTTAGACTTGCCGCCAAAACCATTGCAGCCTGCAAACCCAACTGTCACCATCATTATAATTATCAGGGCTCTCATAAATTGATGTTTAGTAAAATGAATGTAAGTCAGATTTATTGCAAATGGTTGAAAATGCTCCTAAATATTCCCTAAGATGCAGTGTGCGACCCCGCCTACGGTCGGGGCTGGCAGCCAATGTGGCTGATTATTATTATTATGCTGGCTTCATAAAAATAATAATTGCAAGGCTTGACTATTGAATATTGACAATATTTTCATTTTCTTATTATCTTGTCGCCATGAGTACTAAGCACCTGAATAAATCACTGGGCATAAGGCTGGTGGTAGTTGTTGTAATTGGTAACATTATTGGCTCGGGGGTTTATAAAAAAGTTGCCCCTATGGCGGCTGAACTGCACAGCAGCGGCTGGGTGTTGGTGTGTTGGTTGCTGGGTGGCATTATTACATTGTTTGGTGCACTTAGCAATGCAGAAGTTGCCGGGTTGCTGGCAGATACTGGGGGTGAATATGCTTATTTTAAAAAGATATACAACCGGTTCTTTGCTTTCCTTTTTGGGTGGACCATGTTTGCAGTAGTACAAACGGCCGGCATTTCGGCATTGGCTTATGTATTTGCCCAATCATTACATAGTGTTATTGGATTACCTCCTATAATGGCTGATATGGCCGGTTGGAGTATTGGTGGTGCATTTTTCCCATTTGTAGATCTGAATGTAAAACTTACGGCTATTATCCTCATCATTATACTGACATGGATAAATACAAAAGGTATTAAAACCGGTGCCAACGTGAGTATGGGAATTTTACTGCTTGTTTTTGGGGGCATCTTCATTATAGTAGCAGCGGGTGTTAGCAGTAGTCATTCGCATTTGGCAACAAGTTTTGACTTTACAGCTATTCCTGATAAGCCTGTAACTATTACAGCAATTTTCACCGCTATGCTTTCTGCATTTTGGGCTTATCAGGGTTGGGCGTCCATTGGTTTTGTAGGCGGAGAAATTCAGGATGCAAGAAAGAGTATTCCAAGGGGAATTGTAACAGGTGTATTTATTATCATAGCG
Organism: Segetibacter sp.; assembly: GCA_043736115.1. GTDB lineage: Bacteria > Bacteroidota > Bacteroidia > Chitinophagales > Chitinophagaceae > Segetibacter. The sequence goes on from JAYTDC010000086.1 coordinate 2,431, forward strand.
CTTTATCTTACCGTAAATGCTACTTATTTGTCCATACTTTCTATACCACAATTGGAAGAAATTTACAAAAGTGGGAATAAGATTGCTGCTGTAGAAGCCGTAAAATTATTTTGGGGAAATGGGGGTGCGCTGTTCATTTCCATACTTATTTTGATTACAACATTAGGCTGTACAAATGCTACCATATTATCGGGTAGCCGGCCCATATATGCGATGGCTAGGGAAGGGTTATTTTTCAAAAAAGCGGCTGCACTCAACAATGCACATGCACCTGCTAATTCACTGTTATTTCAATGTGTGTGGGCTTGTTTGCTTGTACTTTCCGGCACGTTTGACCAACTTACAGACATGATCATTTTTGCAGTATTCATTTTTTATGGGGCAACCACACTTGGAGTATTCATATTGCGAAAAAAAATGCCCGATGCACATCGTCCATATAAGGTTTGGGGTTACCCCATCATCCCAGGCATAGTAGTATTATTTTGCATCTGCCTTTTTTTTAACACAATTTATACAAGACCTAGAGAAGCTGTTATTGGCATGGTACTCATACTCACCGGGGTACCTTTTTACTTTTGGTTTAAAAAGAATTATGAGCAATCAGAGAGAACTGATATTACATAATCCTCATCGTATAATACTGAACCTAATTCTGTAAAATTACTTATCCGCAAAAATTATATTTTCATCAGTTACAAAAGGTATATTCATAAATTTCTGTACAACACGGGCAACTACTATTACATCTTTTTGGCAGTAATCCGTTATACGTTGCAGGTTGTTTTCTTTGTAATAAACTTGCTGTACCATGCTGCCATCAATATCGTCTTTGCTGGTGGGAATGCCTAAAATACAGGCTAACAGGTTCAAAGAAGTATAATTTTTATAATCGCCAAAGCGCCACCAATGTAATGTATCTACCCATTTTATTTCCCAGGGCTTGGCTCCATGGATGTTCATAGGTGCCGGTAGTTTCAACCCATTTATAAGCATTCTTCTACAAAGAAAAGGAATATCAAATTCCCTGATATTATGCCCTGAAAACTGAAAGTTTGGGTTGTGTTTATACATTTTTTCTATAAGCCCAATAAATTGCTGTAGTAAATCTTTCTCTACATGGGCTGCTATACTTTTTATTTTCAGACAAATCCTTCCGCCTTTATCTTTGTAAAAAAAACCTGTAGATATACAAACTACTTTTGCAAATTCGGCTAATATACCAGCTCTGTTATGATAGGCTTCTTCAATTGCAATACCCTCTGGCATTGTTTTTGAAATTTTATCATAGAAAAGCTTTTGGTTTTGAACAGTTAAATTTACATAACTGTCAGCCTGCGGAACAGTTTCTATATCTAAAAAAAACAAGTCTAAAATTGATTGATTATTGTTCAAAATAGTCTTTCTTTAATTTTTAAAAACAAATTACATAAAAATGAGCTACAATCAGGAAATTTCTGCTACAAATCCCCAAAAACCTTCAAAAAGAGATGACCGAAAAATAATTTACGGTGTTCTTATTGCTGCACTTTTGGGTACCTGGGGTTATATTATTTATGATAAAAATAAAACTAGTGAAACTATTACCCAACTTCAGACTCAATATACCAATGTTGATTCTGCAAGAAATGAGATTCAAAATGAATTTAACGCTTCACTAGCAAGACTTGATCAAATAACAAGCGATAGTACAAAACTTGAAGGTGAACTTGCCGATAGAAAAACAGAGATAGACCGACTGAAAAATGAAATCCGAGGTATTACCGGAAAAAGTAAAGCAACAGCTGCAGAACTTGATAGAGCTAAAGGTTTAATTAACCAATTGAATATGCGCATAGATGATATGTTTGCAGAAATTCAAAGACTTAAAGGTGAAAACCAGCAATTAGCTACCAATAACAGACAACTGACTAAAGATAAACAACAACTAACTGTTGAGAAAGGTCAGGTTCAGGAAAATCTTACTGCTGCTGAATCTGCACGTCGTGATGTAGAGGATGTAGCTTCAACACTACATGCAAGCAATATGTCTATTTCAGCTGTTGATATAAAAGGTAGCGGAAAAGAAAAAGAAACTGACAATGTAAAAAAGGTTGATCTATTGAGAGTAAACTTTCAGTTAGATGTTAACCGGGTTACGCCATCAGGCAATAAAGAAATTTATGTGGCTGTAACAGCACCTGACGGTCGTTTAGTTACTATGCCAAGCGGTAGTGGCACGTTTGATACAAGAAATGATGGAACCAAAACATATACTGCCAAAATTATGATACCTTATCAGCAAGGAAAGGTTGCACCGGTTAGTTTTGATTGGAGACAGGAAGGTAAATACCAGTTAGGAGAATATACCATTGAAGTATATCATAACGGATTCAAAATTGGCGAAGCCAAAAAGATATTAAAAAAAGGTGGTTTGTTCGGATAGCCTCAACTCTAATAACTCAATATATAAAAGGCAGGTGAATTATTTTTCACCTGCTTTTTTTATAGTATAGCTCTTAACGAAGCACGGCCTAAATGTATCGTTCTTGTTTCTGCAGGTTTCCTACCTTCATATTGAAAACTAAGTTCAAGATTATTACCCAATCTTTTGGTCAGGTCTATATTCCATAACAGGTTTTTGCCCGGCAATAAAGCATCTAACATAATATAACTTACTGTAGAATTAACAGCACCATTGTAATTTATTTGAGTATAGGTAAATTTTCCGGTAAGACTTGTATTGTTAACTGCATTGTATTTACTCTCAATTGTAAATGAATTATTTATAGCTTTTTCTCCTCCATATAAAATGCTGTTTTTCTTTTGTACAAATTGATAGCTTGTCTGCATTCTGAACGATGTACCTTGTGTAAAAGTAATACGGGGTTCTGAACTGATATTTTGAATATCATAATTGCGGTTATTGAATCCCGGAGTAAACAGCGATTGATAACCAAAACGCAGAATCGTTTCAAATGTGTACAAACGGGCAAAATTGACCCTTCCTTTCATGGTCCAATTACTGAACTTTCTAGATTCAAAACCATAAGTTAGCAATGCTTTATTAAAGTTTCTGGCATTGCTTATATCCATGCCCCACTTACTGCTAAAGCGGTTGAAAGAAAATGTATTCGTAAAAATATTTGATAAGGTTATCAGTGAAGTATCATTGATAGCTCCCTTAAATGGATTGAACTCTACTAAACCATTTGACAATTCCTTTTTAGCTGTTTGCAATGTTGATTGAAGGTTGAACCTGCCAATGAGATCAGCGAATTTTTTTCTTTTAAAATGACTGGTTAATGCTCTAGGATTTATTGAAAAGGAATAATTGAATTGTGTGTAATTGGCTTTAACAAATTGATTAGTTGGGGTAAATACTCTGATATATTTTGCCTGATCAGGAAACAATGCCACTTCAAATTCATTAAGCTGGGGAACACCGTCAGAATTGTAATCGTTCCATGTATATTCTCCTCTGCCGGCAGGAACCTCTATATAACTAAAATCTCTTCGCTGCTCCTGCCCTGCCCCTGCTTCGTACAATACATTACCGGTTATGAATCCTGAAAATTCATTGACCACATACTCCGCTCTGCCAAGAATGGTTTTTTCTGCCTGTAGATTTGTAAGTGCAGCATTAATAACCTGCAACTGACGATAAGTAGCATTTAATCTAAACTGGTGATGGATATTTGTGAGCAACTCGGTTGTCAGGTTTAAGTTATGGCTTCTGTCCACCTGTTCCATTTTTTTATTAAAAGGGAGTTTATCGCTTCGCGTAAAATAATTTAACACCCATTTATTGTCCTTATTTATATCAGATTTTATAAATGCCGAGATAGTGTTGAATTCAAAACTTAGTGCCGTAAGTGAATCTGTTGCAATGTTTTTTACTACATTTTGCTGCGAGGCAAAGGCAGCACCTATTATATAATTTTTTGCCTGTGGCAATAATTTGTTAATTTCAAATGTAGGACGAAAAAAATGTCCTTTGTTTAGTAACCCGGAAAAATTTGTAAGATTAACCTCATTATTAAAATGCCAGGTTTTAATATGCTGCATTTGCATAGCCTGTTGTCTAAACCCTTTATAACCGTCACTTCTGATGTAGGATGAAGATTGAAGTCGTAAATTATTATTAGCAGAATCGTTTATCCCTATACTAACAACCGGTAAATGTTCTGTTGCTGCTTTGGGCTGATATTCAAGACCCCAATCTCTATAAAACTCTACAGTACGCAATCTTTCCAACGGCTTGAATGATTGTTCGGCAACTTCATAACATGCATTTAGTTTTAATTGTTTCGACTTTCCATTTGATTGTAGCTGTATTAAATGATCAAACAAAACCCTTCCGGCAAATCCTTTATTATCTCCTTTATTTTTTGACGACAAAGTATTTATGTCATAATTACTAAGTGCAACCTCAGTTAACAATGAAGTTTGAGGTGTAAACTCATAATTAGTACCAACAGTTATCAATTGTTGCTTTTTGGGCGTTACTAAAAAAGATGCAGGTTCAAAATTGCCTTGTAGCACACCATTTACCGGTGCAACCCATTTATACACCTTTCCATTTGCACCGTTAAAGTACGGTACATAATTTCCCTTTCCTCCACCTACTTCCAGAAAACCAAGGCTATACTTTGCACTGTCAGGATTGGTAGAATAAATGTAAATAGGATAAGTAATGGCCGATACTGTTGAGTCTTTTTGTGCGTATAAAATTTTATTTACCGAAAAAGTATCAAGAAATACACTGGGGTAAAATGCATTTTGTGTACTATCTCCAATGTCACTTAAAAATTGTCTTTGCTTAACATCCAAAGTTTGATTAACGGGTGAGTTTTTTGCATCTGAATTATTATAAACCGCAATGTTTAGCCTAAGCTTTTTATTCAACTGTATTTCGTCAGCACCATACAGCATAGCATTTAGATAACTCCGTTCTGCATATTCAAACTCAACCTGTATGCGGCTGTCTTTTGTAATCATATGTCTTGGGGTAAATGTAACCTCGGCGGTATTGTAATTGATTACATAATCCTGATCTTCACCCCGCTGCATTACCTGACCATCTATAAAGACCCTTTCACTACCTGCCAATACTATAAAATAAAATTCATTGTTCACCCCCTTTAGCCTATATGGGCCTTGGTTTCCTTCTAAACCCTGAAAAATATTACGGGTAAATTTACCTTTAGCAATAGCTCCACTTAGTAGTAACTTATTTGATCCATTTTTGCCAATCGAAGATGTATTGCTGTAAGATATACCCTGTAAACGTTTATAAAAATTAAGAAAGTAGGACTTGTTTTGGCGAAGGTCAATATCACCTAGGTTTACTTCCCAGCCTTTCTTTTTAAATTGCAACCACACCTTATCAAACTCGTTAAGTTGTTGTGTATTACCATCAGGCTGTATGGGAATATTGTTGTCAGTAATTGCGGCAGCTACCTGTATGCTATCTGCCAACACCCCACTCAGTTGCAAATTAAATTGCGAATTAACCACAACATCCTGACTATTTCCAAAGCTTAATGAACGGCCAAAACTTCCATTGTAATTCATGGTGCCAAAGTCAAACAATGCATCAGTAGATGGTTGCAGTTTATCCCTGTAGTAAAATGATTTTTTATCAATGATAAAATTATTAATGATACTATCGTAAGAAAAACGTTTGGCAACTGCATTGAGCTTGTATGGAAAAACCCGGTAAGAAATATTGATACTGTCAGAAGTTGGCTTCTTCTTCCAGGTAACTAATGCATTGACCTCGTCTATTAAATAATACGAAGTGTCAAATGCTTTAATGTAAAAGCTTTGTGGAACAACACTTAAACTATCAAAATTTATGCTTCCTGTAGTCGGTATCTTTTTTGACCTAAGATTTGAGTAGTTTGTTGATTGCGAAAACCCCATTGTGGTAAACAATGACGCAATCATAAATAACATAATATTTCTGTATAATATCAATCGTATCTTCTTCAGCGTATATAAAAGAGACACTAAAAATAAAACAGTTGTGGGTTAATGATTAGATAAATTAAAAAATTGTTTTCTGTTTTATCTTTATTTGAATAGGACAAACCATTTTGAATAATTAATACCCAAAACTATACGTACTGAATTAATGGTGCAATAAAACCTTTTATCTTCGCACCACCATGCAAGTAACAGTAGAAACTGCCCGCCAACTTCGCCTTACCGATGATGAATTTGAACAAATAAAAACAATTATGGGTCGTACGCCCAATTTTACTGAACTATGCGCCTACAGTGTTATGTGGAGCGAACATTGCAGTTACAAAAACTCCATAAAGTGGCTTAAAACCCTTCCAAGAGACGGCGCAAAAATGCTGGTTAAAGCCGGTGAAGAAAATGCCGGACTAATGGACATTGGAAAGGGATACGGGGTAGTTTTCAAAATAGAAAGCCACAACCACCCTAGTGCTATTGAGCCTTTTCAGGGAGCAGCTACAGGTGTGGGTGGCATTCACCGAGATATATTTACCATGGGTGCAAGGCCAATAGCTACGCTTAACAGCCTTCGATTTGGTAATATTGACGAATCCAAAACCCAACATTTGGTTCGCGGCGTTGTGCATGGTATTGGTCATTACGGTAACTGTTTTGGCGTACCAACCGTAGGCGGTGAAATTTATTTTGAAGCAAAATACCACACCAATCCGTTGGTAAATGCCATGAGCGTAGGTATTGTGAAAAATGGCGAAACCATCAGTGCAACTGCTGAAGGAATTGGCAATCCGGTATTTATTGTAGGAAGCGCAACGGGTAAAGACGGCATGGGTGGAGCATCTTTTGCCAGTGCAGACATTACCAACGAAAGTGTGCAGGAACTCCCTGCAGTGCAGGTGGGCGACCCCTTTCAGGAAAAAAAGTTATTGGAAGCCTGCCTTGAAGTAATTCAAACCGGTGCAGTAGTAGGTATGCAGGATATGGGTGCAGCCGGCATCATCTGTTCTACTGCAGAAATGAGCGCCAAAGGCGGCGTTGGCATGAAGATAAACCTCGACAATGTTCCTACACGCCAACAGGGGATGAAAGCATGGGAATTACTCCTAAGCGAAAGTCAGGAGCGGATGCTTATTGTGGTAGAAAAAGGGAAAGAGAAAAGTGTTCTTAAAGTGTTTGAAAAATGGGATTTACCCTGTATGCAGATAGCAGAAGTAACCAATACCGGCATCCTTGAATTTTACATGAATGGAGCCCTAGAAGCTGTACTCAATGCTGAAAGTTTAGTATTGGGTGGGGGCGCTCCACAAAATGACAGGGATTATAAAGAACCTGCCTACTTCGAAAAAATAAAAGCATTTAACCTTGAAGCTATACAAGTTCCTGAAGATTTAAAGTCTATTGCTCATCAATTAATACAGTTGCCTAACATAGCCAGCAAACGATGGGTTTATAACCAATACGACAGCATGGTTGGTGCAGCAAATTTGAGTACCAATTCGCCCAGTGATGCAGCAATTGTATTGGTTAAAGAAGCCTCACCCCAACCCCTCTCCGAGGGAGAGGGGCAAGAAAGAGGAAGGCAAGACAAGGCCTCCACTAACCTCCCGAATTCTAGGGACAGGCTGTCTAAAGAAGGAGGATTGCAGGCAATTGCCATGACGGTAGATTGTAACAGCCGTTATGTATTTGCAGACCCTTATAAAGGTGCCATGATAGCCGTGGCCGAGGCTGCACGAAATATTGTTTGCAGCGGTGGTGAACCTTTGGGTGTTACTAACTGCCTCAATTTTGGCAACCCTTTCGACCCAGAAGTGTATTATCAGTTTGTGCATTCCATTAAAGGCATGGGTGAAGCCTGCCGCAGGTTTGACACACCTGTTACCGGTGGCAATGTGAGCTTTTACAATCAAAATCCTGATGGTGCGGTTTACCCTACTCCTACTATTGGTATGGTGGGTTTGCTTGAAAATGCAGCAGATAAAATGACTTTTGATTTTAAGCAGACGGGAGATGTAATTTATTTGATAGGTAACAGTCAAAACGACATTGGTTCATCTGAATATTTACATAAAATTTTAGGCGTTGAATTTTCGCCGGCACCACATTTTGACCTTGAAGAAGAATACAATGTACAATCAATAATAAAGGAATTAATCAAAGATAAATTAATACAAAGTGCCCACGACATCAGCGAAGGAGGTTTGATAACGACATTGCTCGAAAGCGGCTTCCACCGAGGCTTAGGGATCGATGTGCAACAGAGTAACAAAACCATCAGGCCAGATGCTTATTGGTTTGGCGAAGCACAAAGCCGTGTAGTAATCAGTTGTACGCTAAAGAATGCAGAGCCCATTTTAGCGAAGTTGAAAGCAGCCAATATAGCCTATGAATATTTGGGCACAGTAACCGAAGGCAACATTGATATGGAAGGTAATTATTGGGGAAAGGTCAGCGAGTGGAAAGAATTGTATAATACCGCTATTGAACGGAGATTGAAGTAGGTTTTTAGGTATCAGTCTTTTGCTATTGATGGCCCATAGCAGTGTTATGAAAATTGCCGGGATTTCTACGGAACTCATATTGGGTTTAACCCACTGATGGAGTTTTTATCTTCATTTGCCAAAGGCCGTAATCTTTTATTCTCCGTTTATTTACGATATCGCATCCAATCCCCAGGCTTCTAATGTTTCATTGTTAAAGAGTTTGATGCTATCCGGCGGCAAAATTGATTTCCTTGCTTTCAACCATTTATCTACCCTTGTACCATACATTTTTTTTATGACGGCTGCAGTCAGGTTGTTCATTTTACCCCAATGAAAAGTATGAGGAATTTCTTTTTCAATCAAAGCATCCCATACAAGTTTATAAAACGCTAAAGTGGCAGAAGCATTTACTGCATCCAACTCTACAACACAGGTTTGTTCAAAAATACCAAAACCTAATGTAGCTTTTGAACCCTTTATATAACGATACGAAAAAACCCCTCCAAAAGGGCCATGAATTTCATTCAATTCCATAAGTAGTTCATTGAATTGCCAAACCTTGGCAGCAGGAATAGCAATAGCTGCACTTGCTACTTTGCCCCGCATATCTGAATTGTAAAAAATTTCACCCAAAGTTCCCCATTCATTCTCAAATGGGGTATAAGAAGCTTTAAAAACCAATGTAACTACTGTTGGTGTTATTGAAGAAAAAAGCTCGGTCATTTTACCAATAACCATAGGTAAATCATCGCCGGGGCCGGCTTTATTGGGATCAGGTAAAGAAGGAATATAGTCTTCTCTGTATGGCCGCTTATACATAAATGTTACATAAACACCTGCATCTACATCATATGGATTTATCACCCATTGAAAATGAAAAGGCCGCTCATTATGTGGAGCATAGTTTAGGTTTGAAAAATCAAGTGTAATGAGTAAATTTTTTAGATCATTTAAAGTTACTCTTCTTCTAAAGGTTTCTAATAAATAAAGCGGCTCTGTTTCTATCATTACTCCATGAATAAAACCAAAACTTCCAAAACTTACAATTGCACTGTTAAATTCATCATCATCTGTATTTCTTAGTTCAGCACCAATTTTATTTAAAAAACTTTGAGAAACAACAGGATAAGACTTTCTTTCCAGCCATATATGTTTATCAGGGCTTATAATTATATGCAGGCCAACAACAAAATCTTGCGTTGCCCCAAAATCAATAGCAGCACCATGAGTAGCTGTTGATATTGCCCCAACAATTGTTTGCCCATTACTTGCCCCGCTTGTTTTTAGGGAACGTTTTTTTTCACGAAGTACATCATTTAATTCCTTAACAGATACACCACACTGTGCAAAAAATAGTTGATCTTTTGCTCCCTTGTAATTGCCGTTTATACTACCCGCTGTTATGGGAAAACATAAGTTCATCTGTTTAGAATCAAACATCCAACCTTCTGTTGTGGCTATTTTTGTAAATGACCATCCACCACCCAATACCTTCATTCTTTTTTTTATCTGCAAAGCTTTCCCCATCATTTCCTGAATGGCTTTGGTCATTTTATTATAGTCTGCCAATACAGTACCTGTATCGCTGTTTATACAATCGTATAGATTATCAATTTGTTGGGTAAACGTATCATGCCTGTTGGTCCATTGTGTATTATTGGTCGGTACAAATTGTGGAGTAGCTGACATTGCAGGTAGTTTATAGGTTTATATGAAAATAATCAGGCAATATTTAATTGAAAGCAATCAAAGCCCTTCCCCAACCCTTACACAGGGTTTGTGGCATTTCCATTTTACTTGTATGGGCGAATAAATACCAAGTGTAATACAGGTAATAAAGGACTGACCAAAATTTGTAGAGTACATTACCTCATCCAGAGAATTATTGTTATTACAGTTTGGAACCGTCAGTTGTTTTGGATTATTTACAAGCCCCCAAAAATAAGTACGCATTGTCTTTTGCTGGTATTCTGTACCCGGGTCGCTGTTGGTAGTAAAAACCCTGTAATGATAACAACTCTCAGTGCTGATCATTATAGATGCAAGGCAGAAAAACAATGGAACAGAAAAACGTTTTTTATAGTTCATAAGAATAGTTTTGTCAGTTTAAAGTTAATTTAAAAATGTCTACAAAAATTATCTATACATTACATAATCAGCATACCGTTATTAAACTATTTTTGCGAAGCAGTTAAATAATCAATAAATTATTATAACTGTACATTAAACCAAGCATTTCAAACAATGGCTAATCTTATTTCAAATACCATCATCGTCACAGGCGCAGCAGGCTTTATAGGCAGTTGCATGGTACAATTTCTAAATGAACAAGGCCATGAAAATCTGATTTTGGTGGATGATTTTGGGGTAGAAGAAAAACGCAGAAACTGGGAATCCAAACAATTTTCAAATATTGTAGAGCGGTACACTTTATTTGAATGGCTTGAACAGCACGAACCCAAAGTTGACTTTTTCATTCACCTTGGTGCAAGAACTGATACAACCGAATTTGACTATGCCATTCATCAGGAATTGAATGTAGAATATTCCCAAAAAGTCTGGAAATATTGTACTGAATATCAGGTGCCGCTAATCTATGCCTCCTCTGCGGCCACCTATGGCAGCGGAGAGCAAGGCTACGATGATAAAGATGAAAATCTGGACAGGCTTCATCCGCTAAACCCTTACGGCGTTAGCAAAAATGAATTTGACAAATGGGTAGTCTCCCAAAACCCCTCCAAAAAAGGTGCTTTTGAAAACCCTCCTTTGGAGTGCAGGGAGGCTCCACCATTTTGGTCAGGGTTGAAATTTTTCAATGTGTATGGCCCCAACGAGTACCACAAAGCACGAATGGCAAGTGTTATTTTCCATTCTTATAATCAGATAAAAAAAAACGGTGTAGTAAAACTTTTTAAAAGCCATAAAGAAGGTTTTGAAGACGGCAAACAACTCCGCGACTTTGTGTATGTAAAAGACGTAGTAAATGTCATTTATTGGATGATGAGCTCAACTCATAACTCTGAACTCATAACTCTGAACTCTGGTATTTACAACCTCGGCACGGGCACAGCACGAACTTTTGAAGACCTGGTAAAAGCAACCTTTGCAGGGCTTGACATGGAACCAAAAATCACCTTTGTAGATATGCCCGAAGACATCAGGGATAAATACCAATACTTCACCGAAGCAAAAATGGAGAAATTGATTGAAGCGGGTTATCCCTACCATTTTACTTCACTCGAAAAAGGTGTTGATGATTATGTGCGGAATTATTTGAGTAAGGATAGAATTTATTAGGACAGAATTTATACTAATAAATCAGTAACCTATAACAATAGAGCAGTGAAATTTTGAAAATTTCACTGCTCTATTAAAAGTAGTTTTTACCGCACAATCATCACTTTCTCACTCCCTTGTTGTGTACGCAAATAATACGGCCCCGCTGGTAGATTTCCAACACCAACCGTTTGCGAAGCACCATTTAACACAAATCTTTTTACCACCACTCCTGAACTGTTTATCAAAGTTGCTTCTGTGTTTATTAGTGATGGATTAATAGCATTAATCACCAACTTCTCATTGACAGGATTAGCGCCAAGCACAAAACTACCTTTTACATCACCTGCTTTGATTAGTACAATTGGAGCATAGGTAAACTTGCCGTCTTTGTCAATCATTTTCAGTCGGAAATAAACATTGCCGGTAACGACTTTATCGGTTGTGTAAGTATAATTATGGTTGCCATTGCCGAAGGCTTTTACTTCACCAATTTTCTCAAAACTTCTGCCGTTAAGGCTTTGTTCTACGTCAAATGATTTGGTGTTTTCTTCATTTGCAGTTTGCCAATAGAGGTACACATTGCCTTGTGATAAACGGTTGCCTTTGAAGGAGAGAAGTTTTAGAGGGAATGCTTGTACTTTAATATTGGTTACTGCTGTATTGGTTACAACCGGGGTATTGTAGTCAAAATAAATGGAAGCTTTGTTATTCACTGAATCCCCCAAGGCTAATGTACTGACGGGTTTTATTTTAAACCGGATATAGCCGTGGCTGGCTGGTTCGTTCACATTGCTATCGGGCAGCATGATATTTTTCATTTCAAAATAAACACGGTTGCCTTTGGCTATTACGTTGCAGTTGTGCGATGTGGCTACCAATTCCACGGTATTAGCCTTTAGCTTGGCCGACAACGTATCGGCAATCACTACATTTATGGCTGTATCGTTGCCTGTGTTTTGGAAACGGATTATGTAATCAATGTAGCCTCCGCTGCTGATTTGCTGTGGCGATAGCGTTTGTGTTGCTTGCTTGTCGTTGGGGTCAAATGCATACCTGATGGGAGTGTTGGTAGTATCAACCGATGAAAGGGAGCCACTGGTGATGGCAACATTTGCAAAAGCGGTATCCCCAAATTGAGCGGTGGCATTGATAGTGAAAGAGGCAAGGTAAGAGCCTGAAGCACCGGCTGCTAAAGAGGGTAATTGCAATGTAAGTTGGTTGCCGTTTTGAACAATAGCAGCATTGGAACAGGAAAAATAATTGAGCCTTGCCTGATCGGCTTTTAGCACAATATCTGTAGGCCCTAGGGTAGTTGTTCCCTCATTTTGCCAGTTTACTGTATAATGTATCCATCCGCCGGGGCCTGAATAAAATGAGTAGTTGGTGACAAATGCAGATACACTGTCTTTGGCACCAAGAGGTTGCAGGGGTATATCCCATGTAACCATCGTATCGCTTTGCCAAAAATTGAAAGTTGAATCAGCAGGTACCGCTTTGTAGAGCGAAGGTGCAACAGGTGTTAACGTCAGCGGCGAATAAAGCTGGCTAACCGACAACTTGTAAAACCCTGTATGATCTGTATAAGTATAGCTTCCATCAGAAAGGTTGAGTCTGTTGTATTGTGCATAAAATTCTCCTGCATCTTTCACTCCATTACTGTTGAGGTCATAAAATATTTTGCCCTTGATAACGGGTGCTGGATTACAACCAAATTGAGCATTGGTAGGGTTGCAAACCGGGTAGTTGGAAACGGATAAGCCGGAACTGCTGCTATAAACCGTAGAAGCAACAGGAACACAAGGAAACTGTAACGTGTCAATTTTAAGATAATTGAACGCTATTGCCGGCAGGCAACTCATGTTGTTATTGTAGGTTTCCAAATGGTTCAGCTCTGAAGGATTTCCGCTCAAAGGAAGTGATAAGGAAGAGATTTGTGTGTTTTGAATGTACAGTTCATGTATCCAGTATGGTAATGTAGGCAATGAAGTGAGTGGATTATTACTACAATCTAACTTCGTGGGGTAATTATAGAAAGTTCCGAACTTTGAAATAACAGATAATTGGTTGTTTTGACAATATATTTCTCCATAACTATAATTCGAAAGGTCCAAACTTGTAATGTTATTGTTGTTGCAGTAAAAAAATGAGCCACCACCACCACTGTTGAGGGGCAAACTTGTCAACTGATTGTAACTTATATCCGCAATATCCACTCCGGGTACATAACTGATTGATGTAAGCTGGTTATGATGAGCATATAAGTATTGTACAATAGTTCCACTATCAAAAGGCAAACTGGTAAGATTGTTATAACTACAGTCTAAAACGCCCAAATTCAACACCGTAGGGTTGGGAAGAGCTGGCAACGATGTTAGCTTGTTGTGTGATACTATACATGGGCCCCAAAAACCTTGATTACTTGCCCCGTGGAAAGGTGGCAGACTTACTAAGGAATTATATTCAGCATATAAATAAATCATGTTAGCTGGAAAATTGGTCAAGGTGGATAGGCTGTCATTGTGATCAACTATTAAATTTTCAATTAAGTCAGGCAATTTAGCTAGTGTTCTGATACTCAAATGATAGATTCTTAGATCCTTTAATCCTTTAAAATATTGGAGGCCGTGCAGATTTGTGACACTTGCATGTTGAGGCATGGTAATATCGTTAAGCGCAAGGGAATCTTCTGTTAATATACTGCTACAGGTTGTATCCAACTGCCCCGTGGCATTAAAACAGGTAGGATATTTACTTTTTAAAAAGGCCTGGAAAGCCGTGTCGGTCAGCGTTACATACTGGGCTTTTGCGCCAGCAAAAAAGAGCGTACAAACAGTAAGCAGCAGGAGTAGTTTTTTGCTCATAAATTGGGTTTTGAAAAAAGAATGAGTTACTATAAGATTATACAACACAGACGTTTCAAAAGGTTGGGTTTTGGAAAAGTTTTTTTTAAAATAGCCTGATCAGTTTTAACCAGGATATTTTTTCAAAATATTATGTGTCCTACCGCACAATCACCACTCTCTCACTCCCTTGTTGTGTACGCAAATAATACGACCCCGCAGGTAGATTTCCAACACCAACCGTTTGCGAAGCACCATTTAACACAAACCTTTTAACTACTACGCCAACGCTGTTTATCAACGCTGCTTCAGTATTCAATAACGACGGATTAATTGCATTAATCACCAACTTCTCATTTACAGGATTAGCTCCGAGCACAAAACTTACTACTACATCAGCTGCATTTAAAAGTACTATTGGTGAATAGTTAAATTTTCCGTCTATGTCAATCATTTTCAGTCGGTAGAAAAGTGAATTGGCAGTGGTGAGTGGTGAGTAGTCTGTGTAAGAATATTTATGCACACTCGCTGCAAACAAATCACATTTTACCATACCTATTTTGCCAAACTCTATTCCATTTGCGCTTCGTTCAATTTCATATCTTTCTACGTTTACTTCGTACGTTGTAGCCCATTGGAGTAAATTGGCTTTATCTTGCTTTTTGGCTGTAAATGAAAGTAACTTCAAAGGCAATACGTCTGCTACTATGGTTGTGGTTTCAGTATTGGTAAAAATTGGTAGATTGTAATCAAAGTAAATGGCTGCTCTGTTTTGGATAACATCGCCTAATTGAACATTTGGTACTGTTTTTATTTTGTACACTATATAGCCATGGCTTTGTGGCTCATTCTTCATGCTGTCCACCAGCATAATAAAGGGGAACGTGAACAGGCATTTTCCATCGTTTATGGTCATTTGATAGTTGTGGCTACTGGTTAAAATTTGCAGGCTGTTCCAATCCAATTTGCTGTCAAGCGTATCTCGTATATACACATTAAAGGCAGTATCATTACCTGTGTTTTGGAATCGGATTGTGTAGGTAAGATATTCTCCTGCTATAGCTTTTGACAAAGCTATTTTACCACCATGATTTTCGGCTTTGTCGTTGGGGTCGTAACTACCTCTTGCAATTTGCACCAATTTTGCGGTATCGTTTTCAGGTACAAGGTCATTTATAAGAGAATCAACTGTTACAACAGATACCAATGTATCACCAATATTTACTATGGGCGGCGCTTTTACTGTAAGATACAGTAGAATGCCTAGCGTATCTAACGGCTTAAGGTTTGTAAATGCCCATCGCAGTGTATCTCCTTTTATTGAATTAGCGATTGGAAATGCTGAATTAAAAGTTAGATTTTTACTCTTTATTAATTGAATAGTATCACGTACAGTTGTATCTGTTCCATTATTTCTCACTAATATTTTATACCTAAGCGGAAAGCCGGGCCGTGCAATACCCAAAGGAATAAGTTGCACTTCTATGTCGCGTTTTCCTGCAATTGGCTGCACGGCAAATACTACACTATCATTGTTGAAATAGGTAGTATGCGATGTATTGAGTTGCAATGGCAAAACAGTATAGTAAGGAGAATATGGTTTAACCTTGGTTACGTAATTGCCTGTGTCTGTTTCCACAGTATAAACACCTTCTGAATTGGTACTTATGGTATCTACAGCTGGTTTAATGGTAGATATGTTTGCCTGCGTAAAATAGGTTTCAAGTGTATCCTTTGTGCCATTTAGGTTGATATCGTAAAAGGTAGTAGCATAAATAGTATTGTAATGCGTTATTCCACCACTTTGATAACGGAGCAATGCTATTTTATTTTTACCATTTTGTTTGGTAAAACCTGCCATCACTATTTTTCCGTCGGGTTGTAATACTGCACAATACGCTTCATCGTTTGAACCCGCAATGTCAGTAAGTACCACCCCGTTTCTGCCAAATGTTTTATCCGGTGTACCATTGCTGTTGTATTTCAGCAATGCAAAATTTCCATTAACTGCTGGTATATAAGAAAATCCTTTGTCTTTGCTTGCTGCTACCAATAACTTTCCATCAGGACGAACAATAACCCGATAACCCTGGTCTATGCCTCCTAGGCTAAAGACCCGACCATTAGTACCAAAAGTACTGTCAATGCCTCCATCCTGATTAAACCGGGCCATGGCAACCTGCGTATTATTGGCAGCTAGATTAGAGTGCCGCCCTATCAATATCATTTTACCATCAGGCTGCAAACTCATGGAGTTTATCTTACCATAGGCAAATAAAGTATAGGCACGTCCTGCATTACCAAAGCTGCTGTCGGGCTGGCCGTTGGCCATAAAGCGGACAATACCCATGCTATCTGTATTGGGAATATGCCCACCTGCAATTATTTTACCATCGGGCTGCAGTTCTATTTTGGCCACTATCATAACACGTTCAATAGCTGCCAAACCATTTAGACCAAATGTTGAATCAACTTTTCCTGTTGTATCAAACTGCACTATTTGTGTTTTGGTGGTGCCATTAACATTGCCTGCCGCTAATATTTTACCATCAGGTTTAATGGCCATTGCATAGAAATAATCGTTGCTTATACTTTGGTTGCTGATGACTATACCATTGGTGCCAAATGTACTGTCAGGTTTACCATTTGTTTTAAAACGAACCAATACCGAGTTGGTTGAAGTATTAATAATCCGGGTGTATCCAACAGCAATTATTTTACCATCGGGTTGCAATGCAAGTGTAGTAGCTATATCTTCCCTGCTTCCACTACCTAATGAAATTGCTGTTATACCGCCGGTGCCAAAAGTTGTATCCAAAGTACCATCAGGGTTATATCGTATAACTGTGAACCTTGAGGTATCAGTTACACTGAGATCGTAATAAGAAGATGAAGCTATAACCAGTTTACCATCGGGCTGCACAACAATTTCATTGGCCTGCATTCCATAATAGTTGCTAACAGGTGGTTCTGTTATCACCCTGCCATTGGAACCAAAAGTGGGGTCGGTTAGCACAAACTGCGAAAAGCAATTATGGCCTGCAAACAAAAAAAATACGATTACAACTAACCTTATATATAGGTAACTTTTTCTCATAAAGCAAACTTAAAGATGTTGTAAAGGTGATAAAAAAAATCTGATTGGACTTGTTAAACGCTTTGATATCATAACCATCATAATAGCTTAAAATTTGCATAAGTACAGGATTTATCATTACAATACATTTAAGGAAATCAACAGAACAAAAACAGTTAACTTATTTCAATCATTTCAGATAAGTATTAACAAATAAACGCAGCAATACAGGTACTAGTAAATGAATAATAAACAATAACCTTGTTTGATAGTAAAAATTTTTGGACTTTCGTATGAAACAGTGTAAACTATTATGAATAAAAAAATAGCCATCATTGGCGGAGGCAATTTAGGAACTGCTATAGCAGAAGGACTTATTAGCAGTGGATTTGTTGGAGCTGAAGACATTATTATTACTCGTAGAAATGTGGATGCCCTTCAAAAACTAAGAGACAAAGGCACACATGTTACCAATGATAATAATGATGCGGTGCATAATGCAGATATTATTATTGTTGCTGTAAAACCTTTTCAGATAAAAGAAGTTTTAGATGATTTAAAAAGAAGTTTAGATGAGAATAGACACACATTGGTTTCCGTAGTTACAGGTATTTACATCAAAGATATTTACAACATTATTGAAAAAAAATTGCCGGTGTTCAGGGCTATGCCTAACACAGCTATAGCTATAGCTGAAAGTATGACCTGCATTTGCCATGAAAACGCAACTGTTGAAATGATAAAATATGTACAGGAAACCTTTAATCAATTGGGTAAAGCTGTAACCATAGATGAAAAACTGATGGACGCAGCAACAGTACTTGGTGCATGTGGAACCGCTTATGCCATGCGCTACATTAGGGCAAATATTCAGGGAGGTATTGAAATTGGGTTTAGTGCTGCAGTTGCATCGCTCATTGCGGCGCAAACGGTTAAAGGTGCAGCAGAATTGTTGCTCAAAAACAATTCTCACCCCGAACAGGAAATTGATAAAGTAACTACACCCAAAGGCTGTACCATAGCTGGACTAAACGAAATGGAACACCAAGGCTTTAGCTCGTCCTTAATAAAAGGCTTGATAGCAAGTTATAAGAAGATTACAACTGATATGTAATGTTGGGCAAGGGAATAAAAAAAAATGGTATTTCTATTTTATTATTACCCAAACTTACTAGTAAGAAACTTGAGGGAACTTTTAAAATTGTTAGAAAGATTATCAAGAAAAATAGTTCTAAGAGAAAATTCTTTTGAACTGGTTTCAATTGATAAAGTAATAAAAAACATGAGCAATAAAATAATGACTATTCCGTTTATAAAGTATACCATAATAAATCAATTTAGTTGGTTCTTATACTATAGATAAAAATTGAGCCAAAATGGTTGTTTGCTCTTAAAAAGATATTTTTTTCTTTCATCAATATAAGTTTTAGAACAGGTTTAATTTAAATATTCAAAGTAAATATAATTATAAAAAATTGATATTCAAATTGTTGCATGAAATATAAAATTTATAAATTTAATTCTCTTAAAGTATATATAAACTGCCAAGTTTATTAAAAAGGATATTTTTCATCACCTTCCCCAATAACTAAATAATCACTAAAAATTAAACATAAAAAAAGCGACTTTTTGAGTCGCTATTTTCCAGATTATTTATTACTCTTTAACCCGTTCTACATACTCACCATTCTTTGTATTGATACGGATTAATTCACCTTCATTTACAAATAATGGTACCATAACAGTAGCTCCACTCTCCACAGTAGCAGGTTTCAAAGTACGGGTAGCAGTATCTCCTTTCATACCAGGTTCACTATAAGTGACCCTCATAACTATTTTATCCGGGAGCTCTACACTCATGGGTTGTTCTGTTTCAGTATTAATCAATACAGCTACTTCCTGTCCATCTCTTAAGAATTGAGGAGCATCTACCATTGTTTCAGCAATTGACAATTGTTCAAATGTTTCGTTGTCCATAAAATTATACCCACTTTCATCTTTGTACAAAAACTGATAGGGTTTTTTTTCCACTCTTACAGGGTAAACAGTATCGCCACTATTCCAGGTATGTTCTATACTACGATTATTATCCAGACCTTTAAGTTTTGCCCAAAATTTAGCTGCTGCTCTTGCAGTTTTATTCTGACCAAATTCTATTACTGTATATAAACTGCCGTCTAATTTCAATATCATTCCACGGGTAATATCTGATGTTGATGCCATATTAAATTTCCTTCGGATTTAAAGAGGTAAAAAAATTACGAGCGGCAAATGTAAGGTTAATATGAAAATCTAAAAACTTGAAAATTCAATTTGTCATATTTACATAAGAAATGTTAATGAAAGAAGGCTATTGTAATGGTGGATTATTTCTTTTTAACCTTTTTGTATCTTCCAATAACATCCACAACCTGTGTATTTTGAAGAATAGATGGAGAAAGTTCAATTAGTTTCTTTACCTGACGGGGTGATTTTTCCATAGCTTTTTCTAATTGCAAAATTGCTTCTTTTACCTTTTTTACTGCAAAAAGGCAAGCACAATAATAAAAAACAAAAATATTTTTTCCTTCAGTCATATTAATTGCTGCTAAACTTTGTTCCAGCGCTTCCTGATGCAGACCCGCTTTATACAAACATCGGATTAATGCTTCCCAACCTGCAGAACTTTTTGGTCTGCTACGTACCACATTTCCAAAATATATTATTGCCTCTTTGTATTGGTTTAATTGCGTTTTACACTCCCCCATGGCCAAATTATACTCAGGAGTTGCACGGTGAATTCGCATGGCACTTTCCAATTGCTTTATGGCACTTTCCCACTGTTCTTCATTAATGTAAGTGAGTGCCATTTTATAGTATAGTTTACTGTCGTCGGGATTAAGGTGCGATGCTTTGCGGTAATTAAACCGTGCCTGTGCATAATTTGCTAATTTATGGTAACAATGCCCAATAGCCTCATATATTACATCTTCGGGCCGGCTTAATTCAAGTACTTTTTCTAATACTTCTATGGCGTTTTTATATTTTCTTAATCGAAGATATGCATCGCCCATATTACGGTAGGCATAATCAAATTTTTCATCAATAGTAACAGCATACAAATATGCCTCTATTGATTTTTCATACAATCTAAGACCCTGATACGCTGCTCCCAGATTAAACCAGGCCAATTCGTTATAAGGATATTCATCTATAATATGTTGATGAAGCTTTATGCTTTCATCATTGCGGCCTGTAAAATCTGTCCAAAAACAAATTTTATACAATGCTTCCTCATTATTGGGTTCCTCTTCTAAAATTAATTTAAGGCAATCGAATACTTTGTCAAATTCTTCGTAATCATCATAAACATCTGCCAGTTCAAACAATAACTCTATTCTTTCATCTCCATCAAACCGTAACAGAGCCGCTTCTAATAATTCTACAGCTTGTTGTTGCTTGTCTAAAGCCAGATAAGCATCTGTTTTTAAAATAAAAAGATTTATATCACTATTGTCAAACAATTCTGCTTTTTCAAGAATTTCGAGTGCTTCCCAATACTTGCGGGCCGCTAAAAACAAATCAGCTTTTTTTATTAATAAAATTGAAGAGTAGGGAAATTGTTCTACACCCATATCGGCAGCTTCTAAAGCTTTGGCCAAATCATCCTTCTCATCAAAATATTCAATAATGCGTTCAAATGCATCCTCTTCCAGAAAGGTATGTTGCCTGCCTGTGCGCAAATTTTCATATTGCCTAAGCAATTCCCTTAATTCCTCCCTGTCTTCTCGGTATGAATGTTCGCCCATAACATATAAACTTATAGGAAAGTTATGCCACCTTTTAATTAAAACAAATTCTTTTGTAACTTTTTTTATTTTTAAGCGTTTAAGTAAAAAGAATAATTGTTAAACATTTCACAGTAATTTATTATCTTCGCAACAAATGCATTATTCAATGAAACAAATAAGAATTAAAAAGCTACTGACAGCCATGCTATTAATATGTGCTACACAAATAGCTATGGGTTCTTTTACAGGGAGTTCTGATAAGAAATCCAGTAAACTGTTTTCTTTGAAAAATTTTAATAAAAACTTTTATAAAACAGTTTCTCCTTTCTCTTTAAAATCGGCTTACACTTTCAAAGGTTTTCATGTAACCGGGCAAAACAAACAGTTAAATGGAGAAGTGAGTATTACCAGCATGGTGCGCTACGAAAATGGGAATACTACTTACATTTATCCTTATAAACATAAGGTTGTAGTACCTAAATTTGCCACCCCTATTGCAACAAATAGATAATTAATCAACAATTTTTATACAAAAGCGTGTATTACTACACGCTTTTTTTATGCACAATAATAATTTTGACGGATTCAAAATTTTTATTGTTGCGAAAATAGATCAAAAAAAAAGGGAGCAAACACGGTTGTTTCCATTTCTTATAAATGTTCGTTTTATAATTGAAATAATAAAGTTTATAAATTATTATTTCATTATTAATAATCCCTACAAAACCCTATACCCGCTTTTAGGTACATCAAACTTTGCATTAGGTACAGGAGTAAGAGTAATTTTTGATGCTACATATTTTATTCTCGTTTTGCCATTTTCTGATTCAGCTTCATACTCCAGAACAAAACCATTCAGGTTCATAAATTGATACTCAAATTCATTGTTGCTTGCAATAATTGAAGGGGCATAATACACATTATAAGTAGATCCATCAGCAAGCTTAGCAATCACTTTTTTACAGTCATAACCTAATATTGTCTTCTTTTCATTGGTATTACTGAAATGTATGTTTTCATACTTTTTATTTTTCTCTTTCCTTTTCGCACCATTTAAATAAGAAATGTATTTATTATTACCAATTTCTCTAAGGATTATTGTACTATCAGTATGTGTATCAAATAAGGTAGTTTGTTTAAAACCCATAGTTTCAAGATCACTTCTGCTTTTTGATCCTTTTATATAAACAGTCTTTACTGCGCCTGCCATTGCTTTTATAATTTGAGGATCAGCTTTTGAATCCTCTACTTCAACATCGTATGTGACCATACAATCTGACAACTGCTTTGCCTCTTGGGCATAAGATGCAATTGTTACTAAAAACATTGAGACAAATAAGAAGACTAACTTTTTCATTTTTATAAATTCTTAATAATACAATTCTAAATTCTATGCCAATAATACACAAAAAAGCCCATGCAGCATGCACAGGCTTTTGTTTAACTATAATTAACTTAATTAGCGTTTATTATCAGTTTTTTGTTTTAATTCCTGCACTTTTTTTTGCGATTCCATCATTTGGTCATATCGCTGTTGCCATTTAGATTTTACTTTAGGCTTTTTCCGTGTTTCCTCCATTTTAGCCAAAATTTTATCATGATTAATGATATAATTTTGAATTACAAATTGCAACAAGAGGGTTATACTGTTAGAAACAGTGTAATACCAGGTAAGTGCAGAGGGAAGACTATTGAATATAAACAATAAAATAAATGGAAAAATATAAGGCATGTATTTCATAACCGGGTTGCCGGTATCGGGGGTCATGCTCATATTATAAATTGAAATAAGAAAACTGGTAATAACTGCTGTTAACATAAACAGGCTTATATGATCACCCAACCCAAATGGTACAGAAAATGGCAAATCAAAAAAGACATCATAACTAGATAAATCTTTTGCCCAGAGAAATGGCTGCCCACGAAGTATAATAGCCGAATTAAAAAAACTATACAATGCAAAGAATATTGGAATTTGCAACAATGCGGGTATACAACCCCCCAAAGGGTTAACGCCTGCCTCCCTAAACAATTTCATTTGTTCTACTGCAAAACCTTGCTGATCTTCTCCAAATTTCTTTTTCAATACATCCAACTCTGGGCGGAGAACCTTCATTTTGGCACCACTCAAATAACTACTATAAGTTAGTGGAGATGTAACCAATCTGATGAATAATGTAAGAAGGGCAATAACCCAACCATAATTGCTTATGAAACCTGCAAAAAATGCAAATACAGGTATAATAATGAACCGGTTAATATATTTTACAAAAGAAAACACCCCCGAACCCAGGTCTATTATATTTTCCATCTGCAGGTTATAGGACTTCAATAAATTATAGTCATTGGGCCCATAGTAAAAGGACATAGGTACCGTAACATTGGGCGAAGCAGCAGACAACTGTATTTTCATATTAGCTGTAGCTTTTCCTACAACTACGGAGGTATCATCTGACGCCGGAACAACAACAGCTATATCTCCACCGATGAAATTATTTTTCGCGACAAGGGTTGAATTAAAAAACTGTTGCTTGACAGCCACCCATTGCGTAGGTTTATCAAAACTTTTACTTGCCCCACTAGCCGCTGTTGTATAATCATAGCTACCATTCTCTACATAATAAATTTTTGATTGCAAACGCTCATACTTAACATCGCTTTGCTGTTTAGATTCCTGCACCTGCCAGTTTAAATTGAGCAAATTACCAGTCAATAAACTATTAGCCCCATTAAGTATAATGTTCCAATCAACCATATAGTTGTTGGGCTTAATTAAATATTGATGAATAATAGATTGACCATCAGCCTTTGCTAATGTGTAACTTACTATTTGTGTTCCGTCGGCGGATTTTGTAATAACCGCAGGTGCAAATATCAGGCTGCTTGTAGCTGCAGATTGGTTGTTTCCAGTATTTATGCTGTAAGACAAATTATCAAAAGGAGTACCAGCCATTACAACGTTTGTACTATCATAAGACTTGTATTTTTTCAACTCCACCTTACGTGGCTGCCCTCCCTTGTTAGAAAAAACAATCTTTATTATTCCATTATCTATTTTTGTAAGTTGTTCCGGTGCATTTGCGGCAGTTTCAAAATCGCCGGCTTTAGCCAGGTTATTTGCAGAATCTATTTTTAAGGAATCAAGTACAGCAGCTGCTGAATCAAATTTTGGTGGTGTTGGAACAAGTCCTTTTGCAAGGGAGTCTGCATGCATTTTTTGTGCTTCTAATGCCAATGTCTGCTTCTCTTTTCCTATCATCCAAAAATAACCAATGAACAGCATTCCGATTAAAACAAATCCAATGACCGTATTCTTATCAGTCTTCATAATTGTATAAAAAAATTAGGCGGCAAAGGTAGGGGTAAAACGGTAGCAAGTACAAAGTAGTAAAAGGTTATGTAATAAGTAAATACTAAAACATTAAAACTAAAAGTATTTACATTTATAAAATACATTAATATAATTTTTTAGATGATCCATAAAATATTTAAATGAATAAAATTTACTAAATATCAAAAGTTGACAAAAACTAATATTTCCACAGTTTATAATTAGGTATTCATTACCTTGCTACAAATATTTTTTTAACAATAAAACCAAATAAAATCATGGAAGAAAATATAGAAAAAAATGACCTTATGGACAAAGTAGGTGAAATGAAAGAAAAAGCTGGCGAAATGCTCAATAAAGCTACCGATAAAGCCGGTGAAGTGTGGGATAAAACCGAAGATAAAGCTGAAGAAGTGTGGGACGAAGTAAAAGAAAAAGCCGGCAACCTTGCAGAAGGTGCAAAAGGACTTTGGAATAAAATAGTTGACAAGTTTGACGGCGATGAACCCAAGCCTGAAGAGCCAAAAGTATAATCACTTTTTGTCTTAAAATTGTTAAGGACTGCAATCATTGCGGTCCTTTTTGTTTTCAGCCATTAATTTCCTCTTTTCAATTATCTATATTTGCCGCACTTTATGAGAGTTTTTGAGCCAGCGGAGTAAATCCTACCAAGCTTGGCGTCAGTCTATCCCGATTTTTCATCGGGACACTCTTGTATAGTAACACTAAATTAATCTTTTTTTTACACCTTTTATTATATGTACAGAACACATACCTGCGGGCAACTTCGCCTGGCCAATCAAAATGAAAACACAACTCTTGCCGGATGGGTGCAAACCGTTCGCAAATTTGGCAGCATCACTTTTGTCGATCTTAGAGATCGCTATGGCATTACCCAATTGCTGTTCAACGAGGAACTAACCAAACAATTAGACGATCAACCCTTGGGCAGGGAATTTGTGCTGCAGGCAACCGGAACCGTAAACGAAAGAAGCAACAAAAACTTAAACATTGCCACAGGCGAAATAGAATTATTGGTTTCAACTTTCAAGGTACTCAACAAATCTGCTGTTCCACCTTTCACCATACAAGACGATACTGACGGCGGCGACGATTTAAGAATGAAATACCGCTTCCTCGACTTAAGAAGAAACGCAGTAAAGAAAAATATTGAATTGCGCTATGCAGTAAACCGTGCTGCAAGAACTTATCTGCATGAGCAGGGTTTTATGGACATAGAAACGCCTTTTCTCATAAAATCAACTCCTGAAGGAGCAAGAGACTTTGTTGTTCCATCAAGGATGAATCCGGGACAGTTTTACGCCCTGCCACAATCGCCTCAAACATTTAAGCAACTGCTCATGGTAAGTGGCTACGACCGTTACTATCAGATAGTAAAATGTTTTAGAGATGAAGACCTGCGTGCTGACCGCCAACCCGAGTTTACACAAATAGACTGCGAAATGGCATTTGTAGAGCAGGAGGATATTCTGAACATGTTCGAAGGCATGATTAAATCTATCTTCAAAGAAGTAAAAGGCATTGACTACACCGAAACCGTGCAGCGCATGACCTGGGAAGATGCCATGTGGAACTATGGAAATGACAAACCCGATATTCGTTTTGATATAAAGATTCTGAACCTCAAAAAGCCATCATCTGTTTATACGGAAAAAATAGATAATAGTGCTTTGATAAATGGTGCTGACTTTAAAGTGTTTGATGAAGCAGAAACCGTTTTAGCAATAGCTATCCACGGTTGCAGCGAATACAGCCGCAAACAAACCGATGAACTGATAGAGTGGGTAAAACGTCCGCAGATAGGGATGAAGGGGTTGGTATTTATAAAAGTGAATGCAGACGGCACATACAAAAGCAGTGTTGATAAATTTTACAGCGAAGAAAAACTCAAAGCACTAGCTGATGCAGCCCATGCTAAAGCCGGTGATTTAATATTGATTTTGGCAGGTGCTGAAGAACGTACCCGCAAAGCCATCAGCGATCTGCGTATGGAAATGGCCAATCGGTTGGGTTTAAGAAAAGACACAGAGTTTAAACTGCTTTGGGTATTGGATTTTCCACTGTTTGAATACGACGAAGAAGGCAACCGTTGGGTGGCAAGACACCATCCGTTTACCAGTCCCAAACCCTCCCAGATTGAAACCATGATCAACAATAATCCTGTTATTGAAAATGCTGCTGAATACCTCAATCATCCTTATGCCAACATAAAAGCAAACGCTTATGATATGGTACTGAATGGCAACGAAATTGGGGGTGGTTCTATCCGAATTTTTCAACGTGAACTGCAGGAAAAAATGTTTGCCGCCCTTGGCATGGATGCTGAAGAACAACAACACAAGTTTGGATTTTTGCTTGGAGCATTTGAGTACGGCGCACCTCCACACGGCGGTATAGCCTTTGGTTTCGACCGGCTTTGTGCTATACTTGGGGGTAGCGAAAGCATCCGTGATTTCATAGCATTTCCCAAAAATAACAGTGGCCGCGATGTGATGATAGATGCACCTTCTGCAATAGATGCAAAGCAGTTTGAAGAGTTGCAGATAAAGTTGGATTTGAAGTAGTTCTTTTTCGTAGAAAATGAATTTTAAAAATGAAACAGTTTGTTCTATTTATTATTTTGTCAAGTTGGGGGCAATCTGTATTCTGTCAGGATACATTAACTCCTTTAGCAACAAGGCTAAAGCTAAAAGTTGGTTTATACAAAAATTGGGATGAGTTTATCAACAACAGCCCTTCAATGCTCAACCCTTTTGTTGTTGAACCATATTACTCCCAAATGGATACAACCAAGGATGCAAGTCTTCAGATTTTCAAATATAGATTTACAGATTCCACAGTAAGAAATAAAAGAGTGTTTGGCTTTTTTGATGGCAAAGAAATGTTTATTTCTATTGAGTTTAATGATGATTTATTCAAAGAATTAAGGCAGAAATTTTATAAGGTTGACCGTATAGGCAAATTTCCTTTTTTGACTGTTAGGAATAAAATAAGTTCATTGGTTTCTACTGACCTTTTAAGAGGGGCTGTTGGTGCTTTGGTTAGTGCGGCTAATGATAATAAAGTGCATTTGACCAACGAAATTTGGTACTGCAATTCAAAAGGTAGGGTATTACAGGCAACATCACAATCTATAGGTTACCTCCTAAGAAATGACAAGGATTTTCACATTGATTTTGAAAAAGAAAGAAAGCCTGGAAACGCTGCTTTTCTTAAATACCTGATGAAGATGAATGAAAGGTATCCTTACTAGATTTTTTAAAAGTAATCTGCAACCAAATGATTTTACACGTATCTTCGTTATATATTTACACGTGTATGACAACTAAACTTACCTTAACATTGGATAACAAGGTCATAGATTCAGCCAAAATCTATGCAAAAAAGTCTGGTAAAAGTTTATCCAATATTGTTGAAAATTATTTGCAATCAATTAGTAGTAAAGAAGAAAAGGAGGAGATTTCTCCTAAGATTCAAAAGTTGATGGGGTCAGTCAAATTGCCAAAAAATTTTGATTACAAAAAAGAATTAGCAGGTGCAATTTCAAAAAAGTACCAAAAATGAAAAATATTTTTTTGGATACCAATATAATTATTGACTTTTTGGCTGATAGAGAACCCTTTTCTTTAGATGCTGCAAAATTATTCAATTTAGCAATCTCTGGTAAAGTAAAAGTTTTTATTTGCGCAATATCATTCAATAATATTTATTACATCTTACGTCAATCTTTGCCAAATAATGAAGTAATTAAGATACTAAAAGATTTATACGAACTATCAGAAATTGCAGATGTAACAAATGCTGTTATTCAACAATCTTTATTTTCCGATTTTAAAGATTTCGAAGATGCTATTCAACACTATTGTGCCCTGAACCAAAAAAAAATAGATTGCATAGTAACAAGGAATACTAAAGATTTTAAATACAGCCTTTTGCCTGTTATGACACCTAAAGAAGCCATTTCTCTAATTAAAACATAAACCAATAAACTTTAATTTTTTTCGAAGTAAATAGCCATTTAATGGGGATTATTAAAAAGTTAGCAAAGTCAATTCGGTACTAAATATCTATACAAATTATACACATTTCAACTAAAATTCTATGACCATCCTCTACCGCATACTAAGTTTTATCATCAATATATTCAGTGTCTTTGTTTTAATAATGTTGTTGATTATGTTGCCCCTTGCAATTGGGGCACCTGCATTATTGCTACCGGTATTTATGTTGGCCTGTGTAGTACTTTATTCATGGTTTAGCACTCGTTTTAGGCAGCAGATTTTAATAAAACAAATACAAGTAAAAAAATCACTAAAAGACTGGGTAAAAGTAAATGGATATGTAGCATTGTTTTTTAGTTTTCTCAATATATCATCTTCTATAGCTGTTATAAGAAATCCCAACATGATATTAGACAGCTATAGGGAAATGATGAAACAATTTGGATCAAAAATGCAACAGGAAATTTCTGTTTCAACAATTACAACAGCATCATATATTATGCTTGCATGGGTAATTGCTTTAGCTATACACATACTTTGGACCTTTGCACTTATCAAAAAAAATGACTCATTCTTTGAACAGGATGCTGTCTGACTCTATTGACAAATGTTAATTCATATACAACACTAGTCGTTTTTTCCTTTATATTCTTTGTTTCTTTGTATGAAATAATATGCAATGAAAAGTCCCAATATTCCACTGGCAGAACGTATGCGGCCAACATCTCTTGATGAACTTACCGGGCAGCAACACCTGACCGGTGAAGGGAGTATTTTACGAAGTGCAATTGAAAGTGGTAACATTCCTTCCATGATATTGTGGGGGCCTCCGGGAGTAGGCAAAACAACTATTGCAAACATTATTGCCCATACATTGCAGGTTCCGTTTTTTCAGTTGAGTGCTATCAGCAGCGGTGTTAAAGATGTGAGAGAAGTAATAGAATCTGCTAAGGAAAAAGAGAAAGCTATACTGTTCATTGATGAAATTCATCGCTTCAACAAAGGGCAACAGGATGCACTTTTAGGAGCAGTAGAAAAAGGAACCATAACGTTAATAGGCGCTACTACCGAAAACCCATCTTTTGAAGTTAATTCAGCATTGCTAAGCCGTTGTCAGGTTTATGTGTTAAAGCCATTAGGCGAAGTTGAATTAAAAGGGTTACTAAAGGATGTAATGGAGAAAGATGAATGGTTGCGGCTGCAAAAAATAGAGTTAAAGGAAACAGAAGCATTGGTAAATTTATCCGGAGGGGATGCAAGAAAGTTGTTGAACCTGTTTGAATTGGTAGCCTCCCTAAATCCCTCCGAAGGAGGGACAATAATAACTAATGAACTAGTGTTAAGTTAAGTATATAATGACGTATAAAGTATTATATTTGTAAAACCCCATTTACAAATGAACTTATACACAATTAAACTAACAAAGACCGA
>JAYTDC010000087.1:0-65491 GCA_043736115.1 Segetibacter sp.
AGCAGTATGTCCAAAGAAATGATGGGAGCAATGATGGCCAGCCAAACTGGTACGGCCATGATGCATGACCATCAAAAAATGATGATGGGAAATCATGAAACGATGATGCAAATGATGAAAGATAATCCCGGCATGATGGAGGGAATGATGACTAATATGATGGAAGCCTGCAAGAATGATACTGCTATGATGTCTGGAATGTGCAAAGCAATGATGGGAAACAAACAAATGATGGATATGATGCAAAAGATGAAAGGTATGGATATGGGCAAAATGAAAGGGATGGATACAACAAAAGCAAAAGACCACACTTTGCATCATTAATATATAATACAATAGTTATGATGCACAATAATGGTGACAATTTCTTTTGGGGAATGCATTTGGGTTGGTGGATATTAATAGTAGTACTGGCAGTTGCGTTTTTAGGTTTTTTGATGAACACTAGAAAACGAAAATAATTTGTAATAGTTAAGTATTAAGAATGCAATTGCAAAAATACACCTGCCCTATGCACCCGCAGATAATGCAGGATAAGCCGGGCAAATGTCCTTTGTGTGGTATGACATTAGAGCCAATGGCAAATGCAGGTCATGCAGATGCTCATGGTATAAAGCATAATCATACGGGTATGATTGCCGATTTTAAAAAACGGTTTTATGTAGTGCTGGCATTAACCATTCCAATCATGCTGTTATCAGAAATGATACAGCACTGGCTGAATATTCATATCAGCTTTCCCGGTTCAAAATATGTATTGCTGTTATTGTCCTCTGTCGTTTTTCTTTATGGTGGCTGGCCTTTTCTAAAAGGGCTGGTAAATGAAGCAAGAGCAAAAAATCCGGGTATGATGTTCCTGATTGGCTTTGCTATTTCAGTCGCTTATATCTATAGTGTGGCAATCGTATTTGGCTTAGAAGGCATGGATTTCTTTTGGGAACTGGCTACGCTTATTCTTATTATGCTCTTAGGGCATTGGATAGAAATGAAATCAGTTGCCGGTGCTTCAAGAGAACTGGAATTATTGGTGCAGTTAATGCCGGATGATGCACACTTGCTGGATGGAGAAAAAGTGACTGATGTAAAAACAGCAACGCTGAAAGAGAATGACAGAATACTGATCAAACCCGGAGAAAAAGTAGCAGCAGATGGTATAATTGATGAAGGAGAAACCTACCTGAATGAAAGCATGCTTACCGGCGAAAGCAAACCTGTACAAAAGATAAAAGGGGATAAAGTAATTGCTGGTTCTATAAATGGGAATGGGGCAATAAAAATTTCTGTATCGCATGGCGCAAAAGATTCTTACCTGTCACAGGTAATCAAGCTGGTTCAGGATGCTCAAAATTCCAAATCAAATACACAATTACTGGCGGATAAAGCAGCAAAATGGTTAACGATTATTGCTTTGCTGGCTGGTGTCAGCACTTTTTTGTATTGGTATATAACGGGTCAGTCGCTGGCTTTTGCAATGGAGAGAATGGTCACAGTAATTGTTATCTGTTGTCCTCATGCTTTAGGACTGGCTGTTCCGCTGGTAGTGGCAAAATCTACTGCCTTATCTGCAAAGAATGGATTACTTATAAAGAACCGTACAGCTTTTGAAAATGCAAGAAAAATAACCACTATTGTTTTTGATAAAACGGGTACACTTACTGTTGGAAAATTTGAAGTGTCAAAAATTGTATCGCTGCAAAAAGATTTAACCGAAAATGAAATCATCCGCCTTGCATCTGCATTGGAACAGAAGTCTGAACATCCTATCGCCACAGGCATTTTGCAAAAAGTAAAAGACTTATCTATTACTATCCCGGCAACAGAAAATTTTAATGCCATCACCGGCAAAGGAGTTGAAGCTACCGTAGAAGGAAAGAAAATATTAGTGGTAAGTCCTGGCTACTTAAAAGAAAACAATATTAATGTTCCTGATGGCTTCACCGCAAATGATACGGAAACAGTAGTATTTGTAATTATCAATAATGAACTAGCCGGATACATTGCTTTGTCAGATGAGATAAGACCTGAATCAGCAGAAGCCATTCAAACCATGAAACAAAATAATATCAAATCAATATTGCTTACCGGAGATAATAATAAAGTAGCAGCCAGTGTGAGCAAAACATTGGGCATGGAAAGCTTTTTTGCTGAAGTATTACCTCATCAAAAATTAGAAAAGATAAAAGAATTGCAAAGCAAAGGAGAATTTGTTGCTATGACAGGCGACGGAGTAAATGATGCACCGGCATTGGCACAGGCCGATATTGGTATTGCGGTTGGCAGTGGTAGTGATATAGCCGCTGAAACGGCTGGAATTGTTTTAGTAAACAGTAATCCCACGGATATTGTGAATCTTGTATTGTTTGGTAAAGCTACTTACCGGAAGATGATTCAGAATTTAATTTGGGCAACTGGTTATAATGTGGTGGCATTACCATTGGCAGCAGGTGTTTTATATAAACAAGGAATTCTATTAAGCCCTGCGGCTGGTGCCGTACTGATGACAATCAGTACGGTTGTTGTAGCTATTAATGCAAGTATGCTAAAAGTAAAAAAATAAAGTAGTACAATGAAGAAAATATTATTACTGGTTTTGGGATTAGCATTGTATTCGTTTATTTCGGCACAGGGAACAATAACTTACACCTGTCCCATGCACCCCGAAATACATGCTCCCAAACCGGGGAGCTGCCCAAAATGTGGAATGAAGTTGGTTAAGGAGAAACCAAAAGCTGTAAAGAAGCAACCAATAAAAAAGCAACAGCCTATAACCATTAAAAAGAATACGGTAAAAACAAAAGCTGTTATTAGTGACACTAAAGATACGGTTAGCCTAAAGCCCACAAACCCGCAGCCAGAAATAGCAAATAGAAAGTCTGAAAAAAAAGACAGCAATATTAAAATGACTGAACCGGCAAAGCCGAAAGTTGTCCGATATGATTTATATGTGAAAGACTCGCTTGTAAACTTTACAGGCAAAGCTAAAAGAGCCATTGCAGTTAATGGTCAAATACCAATGCCCATACTTACATTTACCCAAGGCGACACAGCAGAGATTTATGTACACAACGAAATGAACGAAGAAACATCATTGCATTGGCACGGATTAATGTTACCCAATAAAGAAGATGGTGTGCCTAACCTTACGCAAATGCCCATTAAACCACATACAACACATATTTACAGGTTTCCGATTATTCAGCACGGCACACATTGGTATC
Organism: Segetibacter sp.; assembly: GCA_043736115.1. Taxonomy (GTDB): domain Bacteria; phylum Bacteroidota; class Bacteroidia; order Chitinophagales; family Chitinophagaceae; genus Segetibacter. Next base: position 3,219 of record JAYTDC010000087.1, read on the forward strand.
ATAGCCACACAGGTTTGCAAGAACAAATTGGGATGTATGGAAATTTTGTGATGCTTAAAAAACAAAACGACCCAACATTTAGAAAAGGCATTGATGATTTACCTACTTTACCAGTTGTGTTAAGTGAGTGGACGGATTACAAACCAGAAAATGTTCATCGTATGTTACACAACGCTTCTGATTGGTTTGCCATCAAAAAAAATGCAACACAAAGCTATGGTGAAGCCATAAAAGCAGGACATTTTAGAACTAAACTAAAAAACGAATGGAAGCGAATATTGGCAATGGATGTAAGCGATGTTTATTACGATAAAATCTTAATGAACGGCAACCCAAGCACCGACATTACAAGCATTGATGGAAAGCAATTAAAGGCAGGCGACAAAGTACGGCTTCGTATTTCAAACGGTGGAGCATCTTCTTATTTTTGGTTGACTTATGCAGGTGGCAAAATAACAGTTGTTGCCAATGATGGCAACGATGTAGAGCCAGTAGAAGTGGACAGATTAATTATTGCTGTTTCTGAAACTTACGATTTAGTTGTAACCATCCCAGCCGAAAACACAGCCTTCGAATTTTTAGCAACAACCGAAGACCGAACCAATTCAGCATCTTATTATATCGGCAATGGCATTAAACAATTGATAACGCCACAACCAAGATTGAAATATTTTGAAGGTATGAAGATGATGAACAGCATGATGAAAATGAATGGCGATTTGGATGATATGGGAATGAACATGAGCCTTAATCAAATGGATATGAATGTGGTTATGTATCCTGAAATTACAGGAGAACTAAAGAAAAAAGGCGATGAAAAAATGAAAGGAATGGAAATGAAAAATGATCATTCCAATCATTCCGGCAATCAATACAATTCTAATGCACTTTCTGATATTGTAACTCTGAATTATGCCATGTTGCAATCACCCACAAAAACAAATCTTCCTCCATCTCCCCTCTCTTTTGGAGAGGGGTCAGGGGTGAGGCTATTGAAGTTTGAATTAACAGGAAACATGAACCGGTATGTGTGGAGTTTGGATAACAAAGTAGTTTCCGAAGCTGATAAAATACTTATCAAAAAAGGCGAGAATATTCGTATCATTTTGTTCAACGGCTCTATGATGCGACACCCTATGCACCTGCATGGACACGACTTTCGTTTGCTAAACGGGAAAGGCGATAATGCACCACTAAAAAACATTGTGGACATTATGCCAATGGAAACCGACACCTTAGAGTTTAACGCAAATGTAGAAGGAGATTGGTTTTTTCATTGTCATATTTTATACCACATGATGAGTGGAATGGGCAGAGTGTTCAGTTATGAAAATCAGGCAGCCAATTCTTTAATACCCAATCCTAAATTGGCACAACGCAAACTATTTGCCGACGACCGAAAATTTCATGTGATGGCAGAAAATGATTTTGCCACCAATGGCAATGATGGTATGGCAATGTTACAAAACACAAGATGGTCTATAAATACTGAATGGCGTTTGGGTTATACAAAACATCATGGACAGGAAACCGAAACACATATAGGAAGATACATTGGCAAAATGCAATGGTTAATGCCGTTTATTGGGTTTGATTGGCGCTACCGTAAATTAGATACAGACCATACCGGCATGAATGAAGGAGAGAAAAACCTTTTTGGACAATCCAATACTAAAGACAACAGGCGACAATTCAGTTTGGGTGTTGGATATACTTTACCCATGCTTGTCATTCTTCAAACAGAAATATATCATGACGGAAACGTAAGGGTACAATTAATGAGAGAAGATATCCCAGTTTCTAAACGTGTAAGAGGGATGTTTATGGTAAATACAGATAAAGAATATATGGGCGGAGTCGATTACATTTTAGGTAAAAATATCAGAACCCGACTTCATTACGACAGCGACATGGGTTTGGGCATAGGTTTGACATTGAATTATTAAACTTTATCAATAGTAGTCGGGTAGTTTGACACAAGAATTATTTTCTGCCCGACTTTTTTTTAACACCCAAACTCAAGACATTATAATTTGAAATCTCTAACAAGCCAACGCTGCAAGTCAGGCACATGGGCAGGCACGCAAGCCACCGCACAGAAACCAACCTGCCCAAGAGCCTTCCTTGCCCTACAGACAGCAACCATCATTCGGTGCGACACAGACCCACATTATAGATGACCACGAAGAAGGTTATTCGTACAACATTGAGTTGTGCAAGTTGGGCGGAAGGAATAACAATGAGCATTTGTAATTCTATTGTGCTTCATATCGGACTTTACATTATCTATTTAGCTTTTTGTTGTTATCTTCAACTTCCCTGCTAGTCGAAGTGTTCCGCAGGATCACTTCGATCTTCTATAAAACCCAGGACTGTGTCCGGTAGAAAGTCCTATCGTGTGGACACATATTTGAGGCTTACGCTTTTTGCTCCAAAGCATCGTGTTTATAGAAACAGCTATCTACAAAGGTTTTACAGGCTCCAAAGGAGCCCCGTGTTTGGCAGCCGTACGTTTATAAATCTTTCCATTCAAATAAAAACCGCTCTTCATGCGGCACAGCAAATTTTTGTAGAAATTCATGGTATTCTTCTTTAAATGTTTTCTTGCGATGATGCTCATCCTGGTTCAAAACATATTTGCAGACCCGGTTAATTTGTGAATGCCCATAAGAAAAGACTCCGTACCCCTCTTGCCAATGAAATGCGGGGGCTCCCCAATGTTTGCTCCTGATAAATTCATTGCTTTCTACTTTTACCTCTTTTACAAAATCCGGAATGTAAACCGAAGGTTTAATGCCTGTAAAAATGTGTACATGATCAGGCATACAATTCACCGCCAACATCTTTGTATTTCGTGCCTGAACTAGGGAAGTGATGTATTTATGCAACTCTTCTTTGTGCTGTTTGGGAATAAGGCTTTCACGCCCTTTTACGGCAAAAACAAACTGTAGATAAATTTGTGAGAATGTACCAGGCATATATATATTAGTTTACTGAAATATACATCGTTACAAAACACGTGGCTCCGTTGGAGCCTAAAAAACATTCGTAAATCTTATTCTTGCTATAAACACGCCGCTCTTCGGAGCGAGATAACCTATTTGTTTAAATATGTGTCCACACGATAGATAGAAAGTCGGGGTGCTTTTTATGGTTGCCTTTTCAATTTTCTGCAGAGGGTATACTCTTGGGCTTTTAGTTGTTAACTTGTACTTTTATTTCTTTAATGGGCTTCAATTTGGCTCGACGTTATAAATTTGACTTATGAATAAAACATCAGCTCCTATACAGTGTAGGAACAATTATCAACTTCGGTTATCGGCTGACGGAACTCGAGTTCTCCAACAACGCCTATCCTTTTTCGTTAGCGGTCAACTTAAATCGACATCGTAACATCAAACAAAATGATTAGAGCGAAAATAATTTCTGCGTATGAATTAATGGCTGATAAGTATAACGAACTTATTGACCACAAGCCTCACAACGCATATTATGACAGACCAAACACACTTCTATTGTTACCAGATGTTAGAGGGAAAATAATCCTTGACGCAGCCTGCGGACCCGGAAAGTATGCTGAAATTTTAATTGAGAAAGGAGCTATTGTTAAAGGCTTTGATATAAGTCCTAAAATGGTCGAGTTAGCAATCGTTAGGAACAATAACAAGGGAGATTTTTTTGTTCATGACTTATCTGACCCTTTTTCTATGGTAGAGGATAATTCGTGTGACATTGTGCTTTGTGCATTAGCTCTCCATTACATTGAAGATTGGACGCTTACTATCAAAGAATTTCATAGAGTATTAAAAGACAAAGGAATGCTTGTTATATCTATTGAGCATCCATTTAATGACTACAATTTTTTCAAGTCCAAAAAATACTTCGAAGTTGAAAATGTAAAATGCACTTGGAAAGGATTCGGACAGCCAATTGAAGTAAATAGTTTTAGAAGACCATTAGATGAATGTATAACACCATTGACGGACAACGGTTTTTACATTGACAAATTGATTGAACCTAAACCAACAGAAGAGTTTAAAAGATTAGATCCAAGACATTATAAAGAGCTAAATGAGTTCCCTGCATTTATGTGCATTAGAGCAATTAAAAGAAATGACAATGAGTAATGGAGAAAGCCGAACCGCTAACAAGTGTATTGCCAATAGTAGGGTTGACATTGTAGCAATCAGCAGCGGTATTTTTACTGTATTGCGGTTCGGGGTTCGACGAACAAAGCCCAGCTTTAGTTCTTAATATTTAACTTTACATTTTCAATCAGCAGCGGTTGTCGGCGGACGAATTACTAATTCCAGCCCTGTAGCAAGGAACAGGAAATCAAAAAGATCAAAGAGCGAATTGAGGAGTTGGGGTTAGTCAATGAGTTTCAAAAAGGCATGATTGTAGCATTTGAAAATTCACGGTGGGAAGAACTTGTCTCATACTGAATAATATGATTGTAACAAATTCTGCCATTAAACGTACAGAATAAAAGTAAAAATGCATTCAAAAGTAAAAATTGCAAGAATAGCAGGGTTTCTTTATTTACTAATCATAATTTTTGGACTCATTGCTCAAATATTTGTTCGTGACAATTTGGTAAACTATGACAATGCTGCAATTACCGCAAATAACATTTTAGACTCTGAATTTTGGTACCGATTCGGTTTTATCTGTGAATTATTAATGCTTGTATGTGATATTGGAGTAACGACAATTCTCTACATATTACTTAAAGATACCAGCAAAAATCTATCACTTTTATCTACTTTATTCAGATTTGCAAGTATTATTATTTTAAGTGTTACCGCTTTAACTCATTATGCGGCGTTATCCTTTTTGAAGGGCTCGGATTACCTTGACGTTTTTACATCTTCCCAACTAAATGCATTTGCATTATTGTCTATAAAATTACATGGTTCCGGATATAATATCAGTCTTTTGTTTTTTGGCTTTCATCTAATTGTTCTTGGAATATTAATTTATCAGTCAAGGCTTTTTAAAAAAATCATTGGAATACTTTTGCAAATTGGGGGCATATGCTATATCGCTAATGGCTTTATATGGTTTCTTTTCCCAGACTTAGTAAAATTCATTTATCCTGCAATTTTGATTCCCTGTGCTATTGGAGAATGGATATTATGCTTTTGGTTATTAATAAAAGGAGCAATGATTCCAAAAGCAAAAACCATATAAATAACCAGAAAGGCATCATCAAAATAAGACGTATTGCCAATAAAAGGGTTACTCAAGACCTGCGGACAGAATCATAATCGTATTCGACAGCTTTAGGCACATTACTATAAACTTATATCGGGCATGACTCAATTCTATTTGGCATTTAGATGTTATCTTCATCATTAGTTTTACAATTGGCTTAGGTTACCGCAGAGATTGCTTAAGAATAGTCTTCTATGCAATTGGTCCACTACATTATATTGCAACCACAATTCAATAATAGTGCAAAAATGAACCGACTTTTTCAAATTTTGCTTCTGATTTGTATATGCAACTTTTTGACAAGTTGTAACGGGCAAATAAAAAAAAACAATCAATCTCAACAGTCTAATAATAATGGTAAATCTCAACCAATAGGCGGAACTTTTGAAAATAGCGAATTTACATATTACGGGATTCCAAAAAATATAAGCCCGACCGACACAAGTCCGGGTTGGTCACTGAAAGGGCAAAAAATTCTATTGACAGGAATAGTGTATCAACAAGACGGCAAAACACCAGCCCCTGATGTTCTCTTATACTATTATCAGACAAACACAGAAGGAAGATATTTACATAAACCAGAAGAAAAGCGAAGTATGCCCCCAAATGAACTCGGACAAACACATGGATACATCAGGGGCTGGGTTAAAACAGATACAGCAGGTAAATATTTTATCTACACAGTAAGACCAGGGACATATCCAACAAATGACGAACCGGCACATGTTCATATAACAGTTAAAGAACCCAATGACTTAAAGGAATATTACATTGATGACTTTGTTTTTGATGATGACAAATTACTAACATCTGCAAAAAGAAAAAAAATGGAAAATCGATGTGGTAGTGGAGTATTAAGAATGGTACTAAATGGAGATGTACAAATTGGTGAACGGAATTTTATTCTTGGATTAAATATTCCTGAATATCCGAATAAAAATTTGGGTGGAGTAAACTCTGGTAAAAATATTGGGGAAGATGTTTTTTCATTTATCCCTTTCCATGCTTGGGGTGCTGACAAGGGAACAAAGACTTGTCCTATTTGCAAATATGGTTGGTATCACGGAATACTTTATTTTGTTGGTAACTATCCAAATTGGACTGAAATAAAACAATGGCTTACATTTTTAGAAACAGAAAGTAAGCTAAGAGAGAAATATTTAAAAGTCTATTTTATTTATGGCAATGAAAAGGACTACAACAAGCATAAACGAGAAAAGGAATTAGAAAAAATTGGCAAGGACTTACAACTGGAAAAAGTTGCATTAACTTTTGTTCCATCATTTTCTGACACTGAATCTGATATTCATTTAAACACAATTAATCAAACTACTGTCAATACATTTATTCTTTACAAGCGAAGTAGGATTATTGGAAAGTTCATCAATTTGAAACCTAATAATGAAAGTTTTAACTTGGTTAGACAGCAACTCGACAAATCGATCACTGAATATTTTGATTTACCAAAACCAAAAAAAGATTAAAAGGGAATACATATACCAAACGGTTTGGCAATATAGTGGGGCAATAAATATAGGCCCGGCTTTTTGTTTGCTATAAGGCATCAGTTCAACAAATGAATAATGCGGAGCTGTAGTTCTTAAAATCAACTATTGCAAATTTATTCAGCGTCTGTTACGGACTTACGATTTTCATACACAGCCACATCGCCAAGCCCTGCAAATAGTGTGTTCGTTTAAAAAATAAAATCAGTATACCAAGGCAATTGTTTTTACAAAATACGGAGGTCCTGAAGTACTACATCTCAAAGAAATTTAAAAACCTTTGCCAAAAGAAGATGAGGTGTTAATTATAGTTTATGCAGTTTCAATAAACGATTGGGATTTGGGAATTCTTAAGGGAGACTTTATAAATCGTGTAATAAACGGTATTCTGAAAACTAAAAGAAAAATATTAGGCTCTGATATTGCGGAACGAATTAAAGCTGTGGGAAAAATGTAACCAAATATAAAACAGGTGATGATGTAATGCTGATTTTAGTATTTATTGGGGAGGTTTTGTAGTATCAGTAGTGTAGCAGATTTATTTTTAATGGGCTCGGCTATCACATTAATTATTAGTAAGTGTATTTGGTTTTTGATTTTAGACTCTAATAAATGGTTTCAATGCGGTAGCTATAACATTTAGTATTGGAAAATTGATTGGGGTTTCATGGGCCGTATAATGTAATCCAATAACATTTGTTAAACGTGTTACCTAACTGTAATTATTATAATTAAATAATTTACAACAGGTCAGGTAAATACAACCCAGACAGCAATCACAATAACACAACTACTATAACAACCCCATGCCCTGCACATAGGCAGGAGAAACGAAGCCGAAATACATAAGCTAACTCAGCAAAAAGGGGGTGCATTCTGTAAACACACAGGTAACATCCTAATGTACTAAACAGGGCCTCATTATAGATGACCACTTAGAAAGAGTATCTGAAAAAAAAGATATTTCTGATATGCAAGCTTAAAAAAATATTCTCATTTTTTGTTCTTTATTAAAAGAAGCTGTAGGCTTAGTAATTCAATTTGGCTTTATGTGGAACTTTCATCATCATATACCAATCAGCTAGTGTTCCTTTTAAAAGAATTGCCAAAACCAAACCTTTACTAAGCCCAGTCGTTATCTAAAATTTGCACAGTTTAACCGATTACTTAAATTATAAGTTCTATCATAAGTCATTCAACATGCAGCTATACAATCTCACTGAAAAACTTTATCAAAAATTGCTGTCGGTAAGAACTAAAGAAAAAAGTGAACGGGCTATATTATGGATTGCTTTAGCTAGTTTTATAACTCACTTACTAATTATTGGATTGGTATATTTTAATATTATTTCCATCAATGAACCATCAAAATTATTAAAGAATCCTATTGCAGCCATTTATACTCCCTTTTCGTTTATACTGGTCTATGAAGTATATCTGTTAGTTTATTATCTCCCAAAATCAACTTCTATTTATATATCAAAACAATACGAAATTATCACACTCATCATAATAAGGAGGATTTTTAAGGACCTTTCAGATTTATCACTTGCTGCTAATTGGTTCAGCATTAAAAGTGATGTACAGTTTACCTACGATTTAGTGGCATCAGTCATCTTATTCTACCTTATTTTTCTATTTTATATTGAACGGAATAAAATATACAGAGCAGTTGATGAAAGCAAGATCCATTTGGCAAGCATATCGAAATTTATTAACGCCAAAAAATGGATAGCTACTGCTTTAGTGCCTATACTATTTATCATTGCTACCTATTCCTTTTTAAACTGGAGTAAAGGTATCTTTCAACCTAATGAAACCAATGTTATTTCTTTTAAGAACATTAATAATATTTTCTTTGAGCAGTTTTTCAATATATTGATCATTGCTGATGTAATCTTACTCTTATTTTCTTTTTTTCATACAGACGAATTCCACAAAGTCATTCGAAATTCAGGGTTTATTATTTCAACTATCTTAATTAGAATTTCCTTTTCTGTAACCGGGATTATTAATAATGTATTGATTGTTGCCGCTATTTTATTTGGGCTTTTAATCCTTATAATTCATAATAAATTTGAAAAACAATTAGCACTAAATGACATCAAGAAAAGTAATTTTAACGATGCTTAAAATTTATTAAATAAAGTTAATTAGAGCGCACAAAAAACATTACAACAAATAGTATAGAGAATAAAATATTTATTTAAATAAAGATGAAGGAACGTTTAAACAAGGGGATTTGTAAAATTTGGGGGGAAATGATGTCTTACAACAGAAATTTCAATTCAATTAAGTTTGTTATTGGTAAAAGAGAAACAGGTAAGTATTTTATATTATTTTGTTTATAACTAAAGCAACCGCCCTAGAGAACTTTTTTGTGAAAGACGTTATAAGAAAGTTTTTCTCTATCACAAGAGTGATCAAACTTATTAGGTTACAAAGAGATTTAGTGATTTCATTAGCATAAAAAAACAAAAAGTCTGCTTATATAAACTAAGTAGATCACGTATTTGTTTTCTTTAATTGTTTTACCCGCTGTACTATACTCATTACAATACCTACCACCATTACCATAATTCCTAACCAGAGTACATTAATATATGGAAACTCATAGGCCTTAAGTGTAACAAAATCAAGAATTGCAGAGGTTTCTTTTACACTTATTTCAAGCAAACCTTTAGATTGATCTTTTACAGTATTAAACTGGAATACAAGACTTTGAGCCATAACTGTATCAGGTATAGAATATGCATTCCCATTTTTTACCTGAATTAAAGGTTGGGCACTATATCGGTTTCCTTCTTTACTTACAACACTTATGTCCACCCCTATTGCAGTATCTTCTGGTGTAAACTTATACTTTTCTGTTATTGGATTTACAGTTACTTTATCAACAATCATATAGCCTTTGCTGTAAAATAATGTATCACCAATCTTAACCGTTTTCTTTCTAAATGTACTGGTGTCAGACGCTTTAATTTTTTCAGGATCGCCAAGAAAAGTCAGGTAGGTAAATATATCCTTGTTCCAGTAATGTTTTGCAGAAGGGTTGGGTGTCAGGCCTTCGCTACCCTTATTATTTTCAATTACATCAGGGTATAAATTAAAAGTTTCGTTCCCCGCTTTAGCCTTAAAATTTATCTCATAATATCTCTTTCTATCATCGGGGTTAAGTGTATCTTTTACAAAGGTTACCATAAACTTACCCATGTCTGTTGAAATACCTTTTACAAGAGTAATGTTTTCGAGCGGACTTTCTTTATCGCCTATTTTTAAAGGTGACATTCCGGTTGTATTATAGCTTAAAACCGATTTGTTTGCTGAAGAAATTAATATTCCTAACAACACCATTCCAAAACCAATATGAGCTATTGACGGCCCTGCGGCCTTCAATTTACCTTTTAAGGCTAATATTACATACATTCCATTAGCAATGATAGAATATACGGCAGCAAACACCGCAATATGTATGGCAATTAAAAATCCAAATCCCTTTTTATCATAATTTATATTGCCCCAGATACTGATGCAAATACTGATGAGTATTGCAATTGTTGTAGGCAGAAGTATCCTTTTAAAGAACAGCTTTTTGTCAGTGTTTTTATATTTCAAATATTGAGTAGTAGCAGTCAATATACCTATTATAATTGCTACAAAAACCTGCACCTGATTATGAAATCCTTCGGGATCTTCACCTACAGCCCATTTGGTATGCAATATTTTGTTGAATACAGGTAAAGAAGTTATTACAATGATTACCAACCCTGACAGGAATAATACAAGGGATCCTATAAACATCCAAAATTCACGGCTATATGTATTTTCTTCGCGGTTTACTGTAGGGATAGATTTGTTTCTTTTTACAAATAAGAAAATGGAAGGCAATAAAAAAACAACAATAAATGCCATCAACTGAAAGTTCATACCCAGATCTGTAAAGGCATGTACGGAAGTATCACCCAGGATACCGCTTCGTGTTAAAAATGTTGAATATAGGATAAGTAAAAAGGTAAGCAGGTAAAATATATAAGTGCTCTTTAAGGAATAACCACTACTTCTATAAATGAGGTTAGTGTGCAGGCCAGCAACCAACACAAACCAGGGAACAAGTGAAGCATTCTCTACCGGATCCCATGCCCAATAACCACCAAAGGTCAGGCTTTCATATGCCCATGCTGCACCCATCATAATACCTACACCAAGTATGGCAACTGAAAATGAGGCCCACGGCTGTACAGGTTTTACCCAGGTATGATCGTTTTTCCAAAGTCCGGCAATGGCATAAGCAAATGGTACAATAGTAGAAGCAAATCCTAAAAACAAAACAGGCGGATGTATAACCATCCAATAATTTTGGAGTAATGCATTGAGCCCATTACCATCTTTCCAAAGTGATAAATAGTCTTTTCTTAGGAGTCCGGTAGTGGCATCTTTAAATACAGGTGCAGCATCAAAAAAATTATCGTGCCTTAACAACAGGAAAGGACTGCTTCCCACCTTAGCATTAAAAAAGTAAATACCCACCAACATTGTTGCCAGACAAAATTGTGCAAATCCAACAACAGTCATTACCGGAGCTTCCCAGTTTTTTGCTTTCCAGATTAATATCCAACCCAACACACAATGCCAAAAACTCCACAACATAAAACTCCCCTCCTGCCCTTCCCAAAAACAGCTTAATAAATATTGCACCTGCAAGGCTTTGCTGCTGTGTTGCCATGCATACTTATATTCAAAAAGGTGATTTGAAATGATATAATACAGTGAAATGAAAATTGCTAATACTGAAACAGTTTCCAGAAAAAATGCTCCCCGGGCTAATCTCAGCCAACTTCTCTTTTCTTGTAGATCATTAATATTAGATGCCCTATAAAAAGCAATGGTGGCTACAAGTGAAGCCACCAAAGATAATATCGCAAAAAAATGTCCAGTTTGTCCCGGCAATAAATGTTCTCCAATAAATTCCATTTCTATTATTTATTTTTTCTTCTCTTTACTTTGATCGTCTGAAATAGTTGCTGTTCCTATCTCTTTCTTAGCAGCATTCATGTCATCTTTATACTTAGACGGGCATTTTAATAATATGGCTTTACATTCAAAATGATCACCTTCTACCCTTCCTTTTAGTACTATTCTTTCGCTTTTTTCTATGTCAACAGGCTTAGCATTATGATAAACAACTTTAATACTATTCCCTATGGAATCAACAGCATTAAATGTTAGATAGTTGGGATTGTTGGCAGGGTCATAGACCATGCTACTTTGTTCCATCTTTGCAATAAGGTGAACAAATTTACCCGGTTTTTGTTTGGCCGAAGTAACAGTATCATATGTAGTTACGTCTCCCATAAAACTTATTAAAACAGCTATAGCAACTGCAATTAAGAGAAGTAAAATTATATGCGTTTTCTTCATAACCTATTTTTTTGCAAAGGTAGTTTAAAAGGATTTTATATGCTATAATGAAAAAATGAAAAATGTTAAAAAGAGGAATGAAAGACTGATAATTCCACCTTTTATTACATACTTCTCTTGCGTTTTGTTTGAATTAAATTTGAAAACACCTTTCAACCCGCAGACTAAGTAATTTATCTTTAAAAATATTTAATGTTCAACAATTTAGATTCATAATTGTAAAAAATCTCTACTTAATTTCACCAATTAAATTTTAAAATGAATTCAGACAAGATATTTGCATCCATTATTACTATTGGCGATGAATTACTAATAGGACAAACAATTGATACCAATAGTGCATGGATGGGTCAGCAACTTAATAATATTGGCATTTGGGTAAAACGTAGGGTGGCAGTTGGCGACTTAAAAAATGATATTTTAGAGGCATTAAACCAAGAAGGCAAACAATCAGATCTAATATTTATTACCGGAGGATTAGGGCCTACAGCAGATGATATAACCAAGCCATTGCTTTGCGAATATTTTGGCGGCAAAATGGTTGTAAATGAAGAGGCTCTGGAAAATGTAAAAACAATTTTTGAAAAGCATTTAAAAAGACCTTTACTACCCAGCAATCTTAAACAGGCAGAAGTGCCTGATGTTTGTACCGTAATTCTAAACAAGAGAGGAACTGCCCCCGGTATGTGGTTTACTCAAAAGGATTCAGGAAAGATTTATATCAGCCTTCCCGGTGTACCTAACGAAATGAAGGGAATGATGACTGATTATATATTACCTAAACTTCCTTCCTTATTCACTTTGCCAGCTGTTGTTCATCGTACTCTTATGACTTTTGGTATAGGAGAATCTTTTCTTGCAGAAAGAATAAAAGATTTTGAAACTGCTTTACCAAATCATATTAAACTTGCCTACCTGCCCAATTATGGCATGGTAAAACTTAGACTTACATCAACCGGACTGAACAAATCTGAATTAACTTCAGAAATTGATAGCTTGTTTAATACTTTACAAGATTTAGTAAAAGACTATTTGGTTACAAATGAAGACAAGCCATTACAAGAAGTAGTTGGTCAAATCTTAGAAGCAAACAAAAAAACAATGTGCACAGCAGAAAGTTGTACAGGAGGATTTGTTGCACATTTAATAACATCTACACCCGGTGCATCAGCTTATTTTATGGGAAGCGTAGTAAGCTATGATAATACTGTAAAACAAAAAGTTTTAAACGTTTCGGAGCAAACACTCTCCACTTTTGGTGCCGTTAGTGAAGAAACTGTTATTCAAATGGCAAATGGAGCCAAATCCTTACTAAATACAGATTTTTCATTATCCATTAGCGGTATTATGGGACCCGACGGAGGAAGCGATGAAAAACCTGTAGGAACAGTTTGGATTGCAGTTGCAGGCCCTACAGAAACAATTGCACAAAAATTTAATCTTAGACATAACCGTACTACTAACATAGAGGTGACCGCTAACATGGCGCTTAACATGTTGAGGATGGCTATTTTAAAAGATATTTCATTAGCCTAAATTCAGCAAACTTCAATTACTCACCATAGTGAGTTTTATTCCCTCAACGAAACTTAAATTCATTTTTCAAAAATGAAAATTTAATAAAAAGAAAAATGGATTTTTGCACACATCAAAAAAAGCTTCCCAGACATGAAAAAAAATATTGTCCTTTTAATTTTAGTTTGTTTTAGTCTTTCGGCTATTGCAGGAGAAGGAATGTGGTTGCCTCAACTGCTTCAGATGCTTAACGAGAAAGATATGAAGAAACAGGGCCTTAAAATAAATGCTACTGACATATATAACGTAAACAAAAGCAGCCTGAAAGATGCAATTGTTAGCCTCGGCGGTTTTTGTACAGCAGAGGTAATTTCTGATCAGGGTTTATTGCTAACCAACCACCACTGCGGGTTTGATGCCATACAAAATCACAGCAGTTTAACCAATAACTACATTAGAGATGGGTTTTGGTCAAAGAATAAAAATGAAGAGTTAACCAATCCCGGACTCACAGCTACTTTTATCATAAGAATAGAAGATGTTACAGATGTTTTGACAGCAAATATATCTACCACATCAGAGCCGGATAGGCAATCACAAATAGATAAAAACATAAATGAGTTTAAAAAAACAGTAAAAAAAGAAACCTGGCAGGAAGCAATGGTGAGGTCTATGTTTGATGGTAACAAATACTTCTTGTTTGTGACAGAAACGTACAAAGATGTTCGTTTGGTTGGTGCACCACCTTCTAGCATTGGCAACTTTGGAAAAGATACAGATAATTGGATGTGGCCGAGGCATACCGGTGATTTCTCGCTATTCAGAATTTATGCAGGAAAAGACAATAAACCTGCCGATTATTCCACAGAGAATGTACCCTACAAACCAAAACGTTCTTTAAAAATATCGTTGGATGGCGTAAATGAAAACGATTTTACAATGGTATTTGGATTTCCCGGAAAAACCACTGAATACCTGCCATCAGCTGCGGTTGCGCAAATAATGAATGTAACAGATCCTGCAAAGGTGAGCATACGTGCCAAGGCTTTGGGCATTATGGACGAATACATGCGCAACAGCGAAGAAATAAAAATTCAATACGCTACCAAGTATGCTAAAATGGAGAACTACCATAAAAAATGGAGTGGTGAAATGATTGGGTTGAAAATTTCAGATGCAGTTGGCAAAAAAATTGTTTACGAAAAAGAATTTCAAAATAGAGTTGAAGTAAATAAGGATTGGAAAAATAAATATGGAACACTTCTTTCAGAACTAAATGCAACCCACAAACAAATAGAAACGTATGCCTTTGCAAGAGACTATTACAATGAAGTTGTAGCAAAAATAGAACTATTTACTGCTGCTAATCAATTGTATAGCATGGTAACGTCTTATGAAAAAAACGGTGGTGCTGCCTACTCTATTACTGCTAAAAAAGTTGCAACAACATTACAGGAAACGTTTACCGAACTTAACTCTACTGTTGACAAAGAATTGTTTGAAAAGTTGATGGTTATGTACCTAAAAAACATGCAGGCAAAATTTGTTGCACCGGCTTTATCTACTCAATACCAAAAAAGTAATAATGACATAAAAAGTTTTACCGACTCTATTTATGCCCATTCTTTTTTGGATGATTCAGCTAGTGTTAAAGCCTTATTTGCAATGCAGCCTCAAGATGCGGTAACCCGGCTAAAAGCTGATCTGGCCATACAACTCATTGCAGATATGCAAAAGAATTATGCTGAACAGGTAGCAAGTCAGTTAAATCCGCTGCAAAATAAAATCAATAGCCTGCAACGCCAATACATGAAAGCCCAAATGGAAGTTTTTAAAGAGAAAAGTTTTTATCCTGATGCAAACAGTACCCTACGGGTTACCTATGGACAAGTTAAGGGTTACGAACCCAAAGATGCACTCAACTTCGGATACTATACTTACATGGAGGGCATTATGCAAAAGTATGTGCCGGGAGATTATGAGTTTGATGTACCGGCTAAATTGGTGGATCTATATAACAAAAAAGATTTTGGTCAGTATGGAACTAAAGGCAAACAAACTGTATGTTTCATAGCTACCAATCATACTACAGGAGGAAACAGTGGTAGCCCTGCATTAGATGCTTATGGCAACCTGATTGGCCTAAACTTTGACCGTGTTTGGGAAGGCACCATGAGTGATATTAATTATGATACCCGAATTTGCCGAAACATAATGGTTGACATAAGATATGTAGCATTTATAATTGACAAGTTTGCCGGCGCAAAAAATATTATTGAGGAGTTGAAATTTGTACACCCGAAAAAAAAGGTTTAAAGTTTAGTGTTAAACCTTTAATTTTATTATAACTAATTAATTAAACTATGATATTCAAAAACGCAATCAGTTGGTTTGAAATTCCAGCTACCGATCTTGACAGAGCACAAAAATTTTATGAAACCATTTTTGACATCAAAATGATGCCGATGGATATGGAAAATATTCAAATGCGTATGTTTCCGTTAGAAGATATGATGGGTGTGGGTGGTGCGTTATGCTCAAGTGGAGGATTTCATAACCCTTCAGCTACTGATGGCCCTTTAATTTACTTAAACGGCAATCCTGACGTTGAAAAAGTTTTAGAAAAAGTAGAATCTGCCGGAGGTAAGATAATGCTACCAAAAACAGAAATTTCTCCTGAATATGGATTTATGGCTGTAATTATTGATACTGAAGGAAACAGAATTGGTTTACACTCTGTTACAGGATAGTTTTTCATTTCACATTGAAAATACATTTTGAGTAGAATCTTCGGGATCTACTTTTTTGTTTTATTGATTTACATTCAGCATCAAATCCCTCATTATTGTTTCTTAATTCCTTTTTCTGATTATACGGCTCATTTGTAGTACAACGGCTATTACAATTAAGCCAAACCCAACATAAAACCATTTACTTAAATACTTGTTTTCATGATAAACAACAAAAGCAAGTACAATACCATAAACAGGTTCAAGGTTGAGTGTTAGGTTTTGGGTAAAAGCCGAAACTTTTTTTAATGCCTGCAACGATAAGTCCATGGCAAGTATAGTACAAACCCAACTTAAAAGTACTAGCCATAATACATCCGGTGCCGTTGGCAATAATTGTGTAGTAGGAAAAATGTATAAATAAAATGGCATCACTAAAGTGAGAAAGATAAAACCGCCGGTTAGTTCATACAGCATCATTGTCTTTGAGGCTGTTAGGGCTACCTGCTTTTTATTAAGAATTGAAAAAATACAACTTAGCAAAGTGCAGGTAAGTCCGAGAATAATACCGGTTTTATACTGTGGGTCAAAATGAAAAATGAGCATTATGCCTGCAATACCAATTGACCCTAAAAGCACTTCAACAGGGTTTATCTTTTTCCCGGTCATTAAGGGTTCTAAAATTGAGGTAAATAATCCTGCAGACGAAAGACAGGTCAATGCAATTGAAATATTTGAGTACTTAATACTTCCGTAAAAAAAGCACCAATGTAATGCTACAATTATCCCAATGAAAAAAAGACGGTTTCTATGCGGTGCAGAAACTCTTTGTAACTGACCACTAAATCGCATAATAAAGTATAGAGACAAAATTGTGATTACCATTCTGTACCAAACCAACAAACCTTCATTTAATGAAATGAGTCGACCAAGTACCCCAGTAAAACCCCATAAAAAAACTGCGGTATGCAATTTTATCAAAGCATTTTTCATAAAACGGCGAAGATAATTTGTTTTCTGCTGTTAATACCTGTAGAAGAAATGCACATAATGTGAAACAAATCGCCTGATTCTAACTACTAAATTCAGTTACAGCAAGTGTTACAGCTTATTGTCATTTGTTAACAAAAAGTATAAGCATTTCTGTTTTATCAAATAACTTTGCAGTTCAATCCTTTCCTTTTTGCTTTTAAAGTCGTTTACAATTTAATAACACTTCAAAAAAAATTGCTTAACCGTACTTGTATTTTCTTTGCAACATCAAAAAAATTAGATTTATGCTAGTTAGAAAAATGATCAGGTTTGCCTTATTGCTTTTATTCCCATTGGGATTAATAGCTCAGGAAACTACTTCAGAAATTGTAGGTAGTATTTCAGACGGCAAAAACCCGCTATCAGGTGCAACCATTACAGTAGTAAATATTCCAACCGGAACGCAATCTTCTACCACTTCACGTGGAGGCGGAAGATTTAATATTCCCAACCTAAGAGTAGGTGGCCCTTACTCTATTTCTGTAAGTTATATGGGATTTCAAAAGGCAAAAAGAGACAGTGTTTACCTTTTGCTTGGTCAGGAATACACGGCTGACTTCATTTTAAAATCTTCCTCTTCAAAACTAAAAGATGTTGTTGTTGTAGGTGTTCGTCAGAACAATGTAATAAACAGCAACCGTACGGGAAGTCAGGAAATAATCAGCCGTCAGCAAATAGAACGATTACCTACAATTAACCGTAGTTTACAGGATTTCACCAAACTAACTCCATCAAGCAACGGACTTAGTTTTGGCGGCCGAAGTAACCTATATAACAATGTAACTGTAGATGGTGCAAACTTCAACAATGCCTTTGGGCTTTCATCTACATTGGGCGGACAGACTAATTCTCAACCCATCAGCATTGACGCTATTGAACAGATTCAGGTAAGTGTTTCACCTTACGACGTTCGTCAGGGTGGATTTTCGGGTGCAGGCATAAACTCTGTAACACGTAGCGGTACCAATACTTTCAAAGGTTCGGTATATACTTATATACGCAATCCTGATTTACAAGGCTATAAGGTTAAAACCAATGAATTGCCTAAAGGGCAGTTTGACTATAGTCTGCGTGGTGCATCATTTGGTGGACCAATTATTGAGAACAAACTTTTCTTCTTTATAAGTGGTGAACAGGAAAGAGTAAGCCAGCCTGCTACAGTTTTAGTTGCTGCAAGAAACGGACAATCAGGTGTTCCCGGTGTTGTTTCTCAGGTAAGTTTCGATTCTTTAAGTGCATTAAAAGACACACTTAGAGATCGTTTTGGTTACAATGCAGGAGATTTTGAAGGATACAACTACCGCACACACAGCGATAAAGTAACTGTTCGTGTAGATTGGAATATAAACAATAACAACAGACTTACCTTAAAATACAATTATCTAAAATCTTTCAGAGATATTACTGCAAGTAATAGCGGTGCACCCGCTAACAATCGTCAACCCGGCAATAATGGGTTACCTTTTAGCGGTAGCGGTTATACCATAAACAACAATTTCAACATATTCATTGCGGAGTTGAATACTAAATTCAGCAACAGATTAAGCAATAAACTCCAGTTTGGTTACTCATCATTACGCGATTTCAGAGCTTCTTTAGGTGGTGCAGAATTTCCATTGGTTGACATATTAAATCCACAGGGACAAACAGCAACTAGTTTTGGGTATGAACCATTCACCTACAACAATCGATTATTTTCGAATATTACACAAGCATCTGATGTAATGACCCTTTATGCAGGTAAGCATGAGATAACCGGTGGTTTCCAGATTTATAAAAAGGAATTCGAAAATGGTTTTGCACCCAATTATGCAGGAGCATATGTATTTAGCAGTTTTCAGGATTTTTACGCTTCTCTAAATGGGGCAGCTAATGCAAAAAGTTATCAATTACAATATTCGGCAACAAAAGATGGTTCTTTCCCTTATGCGAAGACAGGGGCAACAGAAATCGGCTTCTTTGCTCAGGATAAAGTGAGAATAAAACCAAACCTGAATATTACCTATGGCTTACGATTAGATATACCTTCTTTTAAAAATAGTTTTGAGGCAAATCCTGCTGTAAAGACATTATTATTCAGGGATGGATTACAATATGATGTTGGTCAACGCCCAGGAACAAACGCATTAATCTCACCTAGATTAGGATTTAATTGGGACGTTTTCAGCAACCAAAAAACACAACTCAGAGGTGGTATTGGTTCATTCTCCGGTCCTCCCCCATTTGTTTACATCAGTAACCAGGCTAGTAACAATGGTGTACAGTTTGGTTCATTTTCGGGCACCATAAATCCGGCTACGGGCTTGCCTTACGTATTTAGTTCTAACATAAATACCTATAAACCAACCGGAGGAGCTGCTAATACATCTTACAACCTTGTATTTATTGATAAAAATTTCAAATATCCACAGGTACTTAAAACAAGTATAGGTGTAGATCAAAAAATACCTGGTGGCGTAATCCTAACTTTTGAATATACACACAATACAGATATCAATGCCGTTAATTTTGAAAATGTAAACCTTCCTTCATCAGGTACATCATTGGTTGGACCCGATGGCAGAATCAGGTACTCATCTACACGCATCAACAGTGGTGCAGGTGGTGCATCTGTAACCAATCCTAATATTACCAATGCAATTCTAATGAAGAATTATAACAAAGGTTATTCTACATTAGCTACACTTCAGGCGCAGAAAAGCTTCAAAAATTTATATACCAGTGTTGCCTATACCTATAGCAACAGTAAGTCTATAAATGATGGTGGAAGTATTGCTGCCAGTACATGGAGAGACAGACCATCTAAAGGCGATCCTAATGCTGCGGAATTGGGTTATTCAAACTTTTATCAACCACATAGGGTTATAGCGCAGGCCAGTTATAGAATAGAATACAAAAAACATTATGCAACCTCCATTGGTTTAGTGTTTGAAGCTGCAACTTCAGGTGTAGGTTCTTATATTTATAACGGCGATGTAAACAATGATGGTGCCGGTGGTAACAATGATCTTATTTACATACCGAGAGATCAAAGCGAGATAGTATTGGTTCCGGTTAATACAGGTGGTGGAAGCATAAGCGACAAGCGTACCACTACACAAATTTGGAATCAGTTGGATGCATTTATCAAACAGGATCCGTATATGAGTCAGCACAGAGGTGAAGTGGCAACAAGGAATGGTGTAGTGCTACCTTATTTCAAAAAACTAGATGTTAATGTAACCCAGGATTTTTATATCAAAAGTGGAAAAACAAAACACACTTTAAGAGTTTCGTTTGATGTTATAAACATTGGAAACCTGTTTAATAAAAACTGGGGTGTTGCCAAATCATTCAGTTCTACTGCCTTCCTTAAATATGAGGGATTGGTTACCGACCCAACAGATGTAAATTTGGGCAAACCACGCTACTCATTTTTATATCAGGATGCTGCTAACCAAATACCATTTGTCAACAGTTTTCAGGACAATACAAGTCTGTTTAGCCGTTGGCAGGGTCAGTTAGGTATTCGTTACTTATTTAACTAAGATAATCGTACCAATACTCATTATAAGCCGCCATCGATTTTGGCGGCTTTTTTTATAGATTAGAAATTGCCTTGTAATAGCGAAGTCTCCTGTAAGGGGCACATCTTGGTGAGCAGTTTCAAGGAAACCTTTTAAAAATAAACAAGTACAACTTCTATCAGTAAATATTTATTGATTCTATCAAAATGGGTTTGCAGATTTTTCATTTGAATAAAATTGTTAAACTTCATAATAACGGGTGCCTTCCAATTTGTTACTAAAAGTCGCCCCGGCATTTATGCCGGGGAAGCATTCAAAGAAAAAATTTTTGGCTTTAGCCAAACAAAGCATTCGGTAGGATTTTGGCTAAAGCCTTATAGCTGACAATTATCTCCCCCCCGACATAAATGTCGGGGCAAATCATCATGGGGCAAATCATGGCGAGGCAAATGAAAATTATGAATGATAATTTGATATACCCATAAGAACTACACACGCCAGTTTTGAACAAGAAATAGGATATTTACAGCCACTTATAGAAAATAAACCAAAACACTTTCGTAATGCCTGTGTTTAAAAGCTTACTACTTATCATCATACTGCTTCCGCTAACAGTTTGCTCCCAAATCATGATTGCTGATTCGTCACTTTTAAAAAATGAGAGTTCGCAAAAAGCCTACACACAAACAAACACCAACGACCTTATTGATTACAACAATGCAAGACTGGGCATTAGAAACTATTACATTTTGGGCAAAGACAATTTTAAACGACAGGCTTTGTTTCCTCTACATTTACGGGGCAATGATTGGCTAAAGTTAGGTGCATATACAGTAGTTTCAACCGCTATAGCTTTTGCTAATCAACCCATAAAAACCTATGCCGTTAACCTACGGCAAAACAACCCGGGCATTGCCTCCGTAAGTAAGTATGTGACACGGTTCGGCGACCCTTATATAAAATACATTTTAGGCGCAGGTCTTGCTGCCGGTCTGTTGTCAAAAGACCGGAAACTAGAATCCACCACACTCCTGGCAAGTCAGGCCTACTTTATCTCAAATATATTAGGCGGAGCTATAAAAATATTGACCGGCCTTCAGGCACCTTTTTATACCGACCCTTTTACCCAACAAGTTGAACCGGCATTTCGCGGACCATTTTATGTATTTAAAAAAACACCTGACGGGGAGCAGCTCCGGCTCAACAATTATGGCTCATTTCCATCGGGTCATACTTATTCAGCGTTTTCAGTGGCCACGGTGTATGCCATGCAATATAAAAACAAACCGCTGATACCCATTGTTGCCTACAGCATTTCCACCCTTGTAGGCCTAAGCAGGCTAACCGAAAACCGGCATTGGGCAATGGATATACTACCCGGTGCCCTGTTGGGTTATTACAGCGGACGACAAGTGGTTAAAAACTACAGGCGGTTTTACAAAGAAAATAAATTGCAAAAAAAGAAAACTACCAGCCTCACATTCAATATTCAATACACGAATCAGCAATTAAGACCGGGGCTTGTTGTAAGGTGGTAGCGATCAATTAATATTGTCAATTTAGAATTGATGGGGGCAAAATCTATTTTATGCCTATTTGAGTTTTTTGCGGCCGCGTTGGTGTTTCCCGTACAACGGGATAGACTTTCGCCAACAGCTTTTATGTTATGCTGGGTTTGAAGGTGAAGAAAACCTTCAAAGGCTAAAACGGACAATTTTAAAGACTTACAAGTTCATTTCGGATAATGTAGAATGGAGTATTATCGAAGAAGACAAGTTTATAAGTAAGCAAGCTATTATTGACAATTGTGAGCAAGTTAGCAACTACTTTAAATCTGTAATTACAGACTTTAAAACATTAAATATTATTGCTGATGATAATAAAGTTGTCATTAATGGAACAGCAGAATTTTTAAGAGACAACAAACGTGTTTCTTTCGTTTCGGCTTGTGACATATATGAGTTTAATAAAAAAAGTCAACTTCAAAAAATCACTTCTTATTGCATTCAATCAAAATAACCTGTTATAGAATGGAACATAAGGAAAATGAAACAGGGCAAAATACATGTTAGAGCTAAAATAGTACCATCGCAAAGACTTGGTTTTGTGTTTTTTGTGCCGTGATGAAGTTTATATCAATATTGGTGCTTTTATGGTAATTAATGACTTTCACAGGAATTTTTTATGTTACTTTTGTTGTTACTTTTTATACCTATAGCTTAGTTCATGGCACACGAACCATTTAATTGTTTTTTTAGTCGGTGGCCACTGACCCTCATTTTGCAGAAGATAGATAAAAAATAATTTAGGATGCACGACATAGGGAAAGGCTAGGATGACACGATACTTTTGTTTATGTTTGATTCAAAAAGCATGTGTGTATACAATCGTCTTTTCATAAATAATAAACAGATGTCGTTTTTATATCCAAATGAGCTAATGCCCAACCGGTATGGCTAAGCATGTTGGGGATTACTTGTAGCAATTAAAAAAATAATAAAATTTTCATATGAGAAAGTATTATCTGCTTTTTTTATGCTCTTCTATCTGCCTGCATTCATTTGCACAAAATGTAGGCATCGGCACCACTACTCCTCACCCAAGTGCAAAGCTTGATATTGCAAGTACCACATCAGGCATATTGGTGCCCCGTATGACATCTGCACAACGTATAGCAATCACCACCCCGGCAGAGGGATTATTGGTGTATGATGTTGTTACTAATAGTTTTTGGTTTTACAGCGGCACTTCATGGAACAACTTATCTGCATCTTCTTCAGGAGGATGGTTGCTAACAGGAAATGCAGGCATTAACCCGACCACACATTTTATAGGCACCACTGATAATCAACCTATAAGATGGCGAGTAAATAATTTTGTGGCTGGCGAAATCAATCCTTCCAGCTTTAATGTGTTTATGGGTTTGCGTGCAGGAGAGAGTGTTACCATCCTGGGTGAAAACAATACCGGGATAGGCAGTTACGCACTTAGTAAGAATACAATGGGTCGGGCCAATACCGGCATTGGTTATGGGGCCCTTTATTCAAACACCAGTGGTAGTGAGAATACAGCCACCGGGGCGCAGGCGCTTTACGCCAACACACAAGGTATTGATAATACAGCCTTTGGTTATAGTGCCCTTTTTGCTAATCTTTCCTCCTATAATTCCGCCTTCGGCAACTTGGCCCTAAGCTCCAACACTACAGGATCTCTGAATACGGCAATGGGCGAAGCCGCCTTAAGATTCAATTCGACGGCGGGTAGCAATACAGCGATTGGCAGAGGCGCTCTGACTACGCAGTCATACAGCAATGGCGGTGTATCCTGGCAGAGCAATAATGTTGCAGTCGGCGCTGAAGCGCTTTTTTCAAATCAACCTAATTCCACTGCAAATGGTGTTAGCAATACCGCTGTAGGAACCGCTGCCATGCGTGCCAACACGATAGGATATGACAATACCGCCGTAGGCGCAGCGGCGCTATATAGCAACATAGCAGGTTGGCACAATACGGCCATTGGCCGACAAGCTCTTTTTTATAACAATGAGGGGGCTTCTAATACCGCCACAGGATACAAAGCCCTCCGCGAAAATACAGATGGAAACAACAATACTGCCAACGGACTTCGTTCCCTCGAGGCTAATACAAGGGGCAGTAGTAACACTGCAATAGGTAGCAACTCATTGTTTAGAAACACTATTGGATTTAAAAACACAGCATCAGGTGATTTTGCACTTTCCTCAAACACTACCGGAGACTATAATACTGCCATGGGGAATGATGCCCTTGCCAACAGCGTTACAGGTAATAATAACACAGCTGTAGGTAACAGTGCACTTTTAAACCTAACCGGCGGTTTCCAAAATATTGCCATCGGCTGGGAATCCGGAACCCATCCGGCTGCACCTAATATTTTCAACACCATAA
The DNA here is from genome assembly GCA_043736115.1 of Segetibacter sp. Taxonomy (GTDB): domain Bacteria; phylum Bacteroidota; class Bacteroidia; order Chitinophagales; family Chitinophagaceae; genus Segetibacter. The sequence continues at coordinate 28,067 of JAYTDC010000087.1, forward strand.
GCATTGGCAACGACGGTTTTTTAAATGCTTTCCAAAACCAGGTATTTATTGGAAATGTGTCCACAGCCTTCATTGGTGGGCAGGTAAACTGGAGTACGTACTCTGATAGCCGCATAAAACACACCATAACAGAAGATGTAAAGGGGCTGGATTTCATTACCCGGCTTCGACCAGTTAGCTACTACAAAGATCTTGCAGCTATCACAAAACTTACCGGCAACAAGGAGACTGAAAACTTTCCTGGAAAATTTGATGCAGAAAAAATAAAGTTTTCTGGCTTTTTAGCACAGGAAGTAGAGGTGGCGGCGAAGCAAAGTAATTACAATTTCAGCGGGGTGCACAAGCCTAAAGGTGAGTTTGATTTGTATAGTTTATCGTATGCCGAGTTTGTAGTGCCGTTGGTAAAAGCCGTGCAGGAGCAGCAAAAAATAATTGATGATAAACAATTGCAACTTGATAGTAAGCAAAAACAGATTGATGAACTAAAAAAAAGATTGGAAAAGATTGAAAAGCTTCTGATAAATAATTAACACTTAGTTATTGGGTAGCAATTAATAATTCCAAACTACATCCGCTAAAAATTATTGTAATGAAAATAAAATTTTTTCTACTGGCTGTCATCTTTACTGGGGGTAGCAGCTATGCCCCGCCAGTTGCAGTGTTCCCGAAGGGCCACTTCAATTTACTATGAAACCCAGGACTGTGTCCGGAACATTTAGACCTGTTCGAATTCAATTTTACTTTTCATAGTTATACACCAATCTATTACGTTGGTGTACTTTTAAAGAACTTAACTGCTAAACATTCACTCCTTAGTTTACCGGACACAGTCCTGGTTTTCATATTGTATTTAAGTTTCGCTGCGCTCAAACTTAAACAACCACACCGAACACTTACACTAGCTGGGAATGATGAGTGATGGATTATGAGTTATAATGTTGAGTGATAGGTTAGAGTTATAAGTTATAAAAAATCAGGAATTAGAACCAGTATTGATTTCACAATTCCTGATTCGTAACTCCTAATTTCAATTCCCCCCTAAAATTTTCCCACCATAGAAAGTACTAATAATCTACCACCACTGTATTGTCTTTAATGCCGGTATCGGTCCAAAGCGTGGTGACAATGCCGGCCAGCTGTTGCGACATGGTGGCGAGGTTATTTATTTTGGCCCGCTGATCGGGCGGCATTTTCTCATCGCCGGCAAAGTGTGCCATAATACCATTTCTAAACAATGGTGCGGCAATAGTGACCAATGGCGCAGGCACGCCTAAGTTGTTGGCGAGGTAGTAGGTAAAATAACCATCAAGGTGCTGCGACAGAAACACACCTGCATAGGTGGGGAAACTAACACCACCGGGCAGACTGGCAGCTATGGACTGCACTGTGTTTGACTTTACCTCCAGCTTTTTATTCTTTACAGTCACTATTCTGTAGGGGCATGGCGCCGTCACCAACGACCCTGTTTGTATATCCACCACTTCCTTGCCATTGTGGGTGTAAGACGAGATATCGTTTGCATGGTAGTGCCCGGTGAAGATGATTTTCAGTCCTGCATCTATCAGGGTTGGCGTTATGGTTTGCCAATTATTGACCACATAACCGGGGTCCAGTTGAGACTGGCCTGCGTAGTGTTCTATGAGGTTGTGGTGCATCATAGCAAAGACGGTATTGTTCTGCTGTTTGGCAAGTGCAAGCTGCCGGAGTACCCAGGCCAGGGTTTGTTGTTTAATGCGGCCTTCGGCCACATCGCCATTGGTGTAGTCTTCGTATTTGCTGGCATCTATGCTTAGTATGCGCAGGCCCGGCCTCAGCTGCGCTACATAGCTTAGCGAGTTGGAATCCCGGGCTATGGCTTCGCTATAGCCAAAGTTGGCATAGATGTTTTCAAAGTCTGTTGCAGAAGTCTGGTCAGCCGGGTAGTCATTGTTTCCATCGTACAACTTGGCTTTGGCATTGTTGATGTCATGATTGCCGGGCATTACATATACCCGGGTTCCCTTTTGTTCCAACTGGTTAAAGAAGCCTGCCATAGCCTGATGACCTATCTTTTCACCGTCTTTGGTAATGTCGCCGGGCACCAGCAGTATGTCCGGGTTTTCTGCTCTTAACTCTCCCATTACTCTTCTCCAGATGGGGTCGCTGTACTGCACCAGTTTAGGATCCTGGTCCAGGTAGTTTTGGAAAGCCGTGCCTGCTGCGCCATTATTTACCAGCAGCGAGGGATGCATATAGTGAATGTCTGACACTATCGCAATTTTCAGATGTCCGTTAGAACTTCTTGCGGCGAGGTTGGTACCGTCAGTCGAAGTCATGTTTTGCTCGTCTATCAGATCCTTTTTGCAGGAGATTGCAAGCTGACAAAAAAGAGCTACAAAAAGCCAAAGTCTTGTTTTCATAATTTATAGTTTTTGTAAAAGGTGAAGAATGAATATTGCGGGTAAATGGGTGAAGTGGAATTCTATAAATCGTCTAACCACCCAAAAGTCCCTTCAAGCTGGCTAATGCGATTAAAAACCCAAGTGTACCAACAACAGCCAGAATTAAATTAACTATACCTATCGTCTTACCCGCTTTGGCTGCCCCAGGTTGTGATGTACCAAGTTGTAAGGCCTTGTTGCCCTTGGCTATCGCTATGATACTGAGCGGCAGCGCCAATACTCCTATTACGGGTGCGGCCAGAAATAACATCAGAGCGAACAAACCACCAAAGCCGTAAAGGGCTGAAGCGGTCGCCAGAGCATCTTCTTTAGGTATCTCGTTACGCTGCTGCTTTTTATGGAACAGCTTACCAAATAGTTTTTGTGCCCAGTTTAATTTCACATGTTGTACAGACGTGTTTGTTGCTGCCACTGTTACGGATGCGGAAGAATCTTCGGCTATCCTTGCCTGATAAGGCAGAGCCGCAAAAGCAGAAAATGAGGATGCAACAAACAAGATTGAAATGATGATGAATGGTTTCATAATAAGAGGTTTTATGATGGTGAAAAAGATTACAGAATCAGCTAGTTTATTTGCTCTAACAAAGTTCTGTTGGCAACCGGCCCATTCCTAATTGATTGCTGATTGTCAACCATTTAATTTTTGCACTTCATGCAACTTTTTGACCGGCCGATGATTTAATTATTATTTATTGCAGATTGTGGTAATTGGCGATGATAAAAGTTGGACCGCTAACTCATAATTATCAATTCCTAGTTTTTAATTTTACCGCTACCAGGCAGCCGTAAGAGCATACCCAATGCAAGCACTCCTCTTTGTGTCACATACCTATGCTGTCCTTTTTCTTTAGAATAGGTCCATTGCAACTGAAACTTTACCTGCTTGGAACCTCCACGAATCAGAAAACCAGGCTCCCAGAAAAAGTGATTCGTGTGGCGGGCTAATTCATTTACTGCATCATAATCATTACTGTCGGGATGAATGGTGTTTAGTGTCGGCTTTATTTGAACACTACTGAAACGGGAGGCCAGGCCAAACTCTAGCCCGGGACCTATGATAAAACCAATAGAGGGTTGAAGAAAGAGTTTTTGAACCGAAACCTTGGAAGTCTCCCCTAACGAATAGTTATTAGTAACACTGCCCTTCCCAACCCCACCATATACTTCAAATATCACATCGGAAGAATTGACAGTGGTAAAATATCCAAGGCCACCTTCAATGTAAGAGCCTGAACCATTATCCTTATAGTTAGGTGTTGAGCCTCCGCTATTGGTAGTTTTTTCACCGCCTGAGGCTGAATAAAAATTTACCATTGCACCAACGTGGTTACTCAATCCAAAAGCGGACTGCAGTTCAAACCCACTGCTTCGGTTGGAAAGGGCATGCCCATCACCAGAAACGGTAAGCCCACCGGAAATATTTACATCTCCTTTACTTTTGAGCAATGGCATATTATTGCTGTTGGGGCCATAATAATAATGAACGCATCCTTGCATGGTTAATAGTAAGAGCAAAAGCGGAGCCGCGAAAAGTATTCTTTTTAGCCTTGCGAATGTTTTCATGAGCTTTAATTTTTAGGTTGTCTTATAAGACACAAAGCTCTTGCTACATCTAAGCGTTTCCTAATTGATTGCTCGTAACAGTTATTTTTATTTCTGCATGTTCTGCAATAAATCTGTCAGCAGCGTGGGTAATTAGTAATTTCTGCAACAAAACTGTTGGTGATAGTTTATAAAAATATTGAACCTGCAGTATTGGGGTAACTATCCCATTGTTTCCATTTTGTTGTCTCGGCACTGTTGAATTTTGTCGTGTATCAGGTGGAAGAAACGGGCTCTATGCTTCTCGCCTGTATCGCTGATTAGGATGGATTTCTTGATGATGTTTTTTATAAAATTATAGTGGTAAGCTGTAAAGTTTGGATCACTGATGGCTATGAAATTAATGTGACTGTGTGTAAGGAAAGAAATGCATTGGTTTTCATATTTGCCTACTACGGAGTTGTCGCCAATTACAAAATCATTTACATATAATTGATATTTTGGAGCATTGGCACTTGGCTTTTCATTGGGTATAAACTTTACTCCCTGATCGGCCTGTCGACGGATATGGCAAATCATTTCATCTAATTTGTCCAGCAGCGTATTTACAATATCATTGGAGCTGAACAGAAAAGACTTTTTATAGTATTCAATCTGCAAAAGCATAGTGATAACATTTTCCACGTTCATTATTTCCGTACCGGGAATAGCTGCATAAGCTCTAAACACTTTGTCTCCCATTTCTATAAATGGCTTCATGTAATAGTCAAAACTAAAAGGCACGTTGCTAAAGACAGGAAAATTCAACGAAGTTTTCATCCAAATGAAATACTTAAAAGCTGCTAACTCCGGAAATGCATAGTAATAAAACAGTGGAAAATCTTTGCAGTAGTAGAAAATTTCGTTTTGAGGAAATGAGCCAATATGCGCAAGGTGCTTATAGGATTTCTCCATGTACACTTTAAAATCAAAATTGTCAGGGGTTATATAATCAGCATAAAAGTTAGCCGAGCCATTCTTCAGATTAAGCAGTTGATCCACTGATACATTGAAATGAGCGCAGAGTATTTTTATTTCATCGAAAGAAATGGGTTTCTCGTTTCGTATGCGCCTGTAGGCGCTGTCGTTACTAATGTTCAACAGAGAGGCAATTTCATCCACCAAAGAAAGATGAGCAGGCAGATTGTTTTTTATTTGCTGAAAAAAGATTTGCTGAATGTTATCCATTTGACTTGCTTTCTTTGATTGTAGGGTTGTTATTTTTTAGTAAGCACTTTGTCCTAGCGGGGTCTCCTGCAAGGGACCCCGCTTTTTGAGTTTATGATTTCAACAATAATTCTTAAAAATTAAGCGACACAACTTCTATAAAAAGAATTACGAAATGTTACAATAATTTCCTTGTACGAATTTAAGTGAAAAATACCCTCGTTTTGCAAATTCAATCTTTAGGAAGCTTGGGGTCCTTTGCAAGAGATCCCAAGTGGACAAAAGAAGCCCCCCCGAGGACGATAAACCTGTGTTACCAGCAATGTTTCTCTCTTTCCTCATACTTTCTGTTATTTTACTCTGCAAGAACATTCGTGGTGTTCGTTAATGTATTTTATTGATTCAAAACATAGTTCTTTAAGGACGTCTGTATTGATGTCGGAAAGTTTTTTTACATATACACAAGCCTTACTTATTTTGAATTTACCAAGGTCAGCTATTAATATTTTACTTTTTTCAGTGTGGGAATACACGTAAAGTGTTAGTGCTGCTTTTCTTGGTGAAAAGCCCAGAACTGGTGCATCTCCTTCGTGTCCGCTTGCATATTTATAATGATAGTTTCCAAAACCGATGATGCTCGGACCCCACATTTTAGGTTCAGATTCAGACCATTCTTGCATTAGCTCTATCAGTCGGAAACTGTCCGCTTTTTTCTGCTCGTTGTCAACGTATGAGTTTACAAAATCTATTGCGTCTTGTCCAGTATAAGTTGTCTTTGTTTTTGCCATTAGTTCATAATTTTATGATGTTGATTTCATACTTTTTTTTACAAATGTTGCCAGTCGTGTTAGGTAATAGCGGGTAGTCTAACATTACTGGTGACGATTTGTAATTACAAGAGGTTGGCGATTTTCACCACAAATGTTGATGCGGAGAACCAAACTTTGATTAACAACAAATCTGACTGCGGAGCACTGAACTGCTACTTTTGCCGAATCCGTATTATGCCCAGTGCTTATTTTCATTTAATGTCGATTTTGCAGCCGCTTGTCCAAGCGGGTCTCCTTTGTCCTGATGGAGTCTCCACTTCCAGGCATGCGCGTAGCGGAAACCAACTACTTCATAATTTTTTATAGCCGCCGTTGGTGTACTTCACCAACAGCTTTTATGTTATGCTGGGTTTGAAGGTGAAGAACACCTTCAAAGGCAAAAAGTAATTGCTGAATTTAGGTTTTTACAATATTATATAGGATAATGGAATTTTGGTAAGGCCGAACTTTACTAGCACTATTCACTACCATTTACGGTCACAACAGTTGCAGGTGATAATCCCACATATTCCGAGACAACAGCGATGCCTTCATGCTTCTTTCTGCTAAGACCCACAGGGGCAAAAAAGGAGATCCCATATGGACGAATAATTTCTAACCCTTACGCTGATTTTAGCTTTTTCTATTATTAATTCTATGTTTGTAATTTTTCCTATTGCAACCAAAAAAGTATTTCTTTTCTCTATTAATTGTATTTTTGTTCACCCACCTATTCTATAAAAGCTTGTTGCTGATCTTATTTGTTTACAAAAATTAATGACACGCTATTATCATGTACCCAATTTCGATTGCTTTATCATTTTATTATACCCAAAGACTCTATCGTACTTCTGACTGTTCGCCTCCCTACATTCCGGCAATCAATATATCATTAAATTAATTAGGACTCGAAAAACCCTATACGCAAAACTAAAAATATTTTACAATGATTAAAAAATTAACTACTGCTATGAAAGCTTTATTTGTGTTATTACTAAGCTTTACTTCTCTTACGCTCTTTGCCCAAATCCCATCTACATTTTGTGATGGCAACCCTGCAGATTGGGCAAACTTCAGAACAACATACCCTATTAACGGCTATACGCTGGATGTGGCTAACAACGGAACAAATGCCGATAACCAGTTTACCAACGGCTCCAAAGACGGTGACCAGATCTCACAGTGGCGCTGGGTGCTGGGCAATGCCAACGACAAGGGCGACATTACCAACAGTGGCGTAGCACTAACCGGTCTCAACAATTGCATTCTCCGCTTTTTTGGTGACCGCACTTCTGATAATGGGGCTGCCTCAATAGGCTTCTGGTTTTTTATAAATCCTGTAAGCACTAATGCTAATGGAACCTTTAGTGGAACCCACACCAATGGCGACCTTTTGATACTGAGCGACTTTACTAATGGCGGGACAGTTCCCACCATAAGTGTGTATGTATGGCAAAATGGAAACCTTGTGTTGAAAACTGCCAACAGCGCAAACTTCTGCGCAGGAGTTAATAAAACAACAGTTGCAGTGCCTGCAGGACTAACCTACACCAACAGCAGTGGCGGAAACCAATATGCACCCAATACTTTCTACGAAGGTGCTATCAATCTTTGCGCATTCGGCATAAGCAGTTGCTTTACTACCTTCCAGTTCGAAACCAGAAATTCACAGTCTATCACCGCTTCATTGCAGGATTTTGTAAGTGGCTCTTTCAATGCAACTCCGGTAAAACCAGCAGCAACAGTTACCCAACCTACCTGCACAGTGGCAACAGGTACGGTGACCGTAACAAGTCCCAATAGCTTATATACTTACACACTTACGGGTACCAATCCCGTTCGCTCTCCGATAAGCAACAATACTGGACTGTTTACTATGGTAGCGCCAGGTACTTACAACCTGACTGCTGCACAGGGCAGTTGCGTTTCTGCACCGCTGTCAATTATCGTGAATGCACAACCACCAACACCCGCAGCGCCAACACTTAGCGTTGTTCAACCAACATGCACTTCTTCAGCCAACGGCATTACGGTTACCGCTCCTTTGGGTGCAGGCTTAACCTACAGCCTGGATGGCGGCGCATTTGGCACTGCCACTTCATTCTCTAACTTATCTGCGGGCAGTCATTGTGTGCGGGTGATGAACAGTTTCGGTTGCATTTCGCCACAAACATGTGCTACCATTAATCCACAGCCGCCAACACCTGCTGCACCGACACTTGCCACAGTACAACCCACCTGCACATCTTCGGCGAACAGCCTTACGGTTACTTCGCCATTGGGTTCAGGGTTAACCTATAGCCTTGATGGTGGAGCTTTTGGTACTGCTACAACTTTTTCAAACTTATCAGCAGGAAGTCATTGTGTGAGAGTAATGAATTCATTTGGTTGCGTTTCACCGCAAACATGCGCTGTGATCAATGCTCAACCGCAAACTCCCGCCCGTCCTGTAATCACAATAACCGAAGCAACATTGTGCGGTACTGTTACATCGCCTTACATTACTGTGTTGTGCCCTGTTGCAGGCGTCACCTACACACTTACTCAAACAGGCCTGGCACCGCGTTCGGTTACTTATAGCGGAACAGGTTCGCTGGTATTCAACAACCTTGTTGCAGGCAAAGGCTTTAGCATTACAGCCACAAGCCCTGCGGGTTGTGTGTCTGCAGCTACAGACTGCTTCAATTACACCACCAACAGCTGCCCTACTGCAAAACGTGAAGCCGTAACAAAAAAGGTGCAGCCAATGGAAAAGGCAACCAAAGTAATTGCCTATCCCAATCCCTACAGCGACAACGTAAACTTTGTAATACAGTCCACTGTTTCAGGCAAAGGAACATTGGAAGTATTCAATATTACTGGTCAGAAAGTGGCAACACTTTTCCAGGGACATGTGGAGGCCGGTGTGGGACGGACTGTTGATTACAACGTGCCTGAAGCAGGCCGTACCAATCTTATCTATGTATTTAAAGTAGGAAAAGAAAGAGTTACAGGTACATTGCTGCAAGGCAAATAAAAAAGGAAAAAAAGATCAGACTTAAAAACCCGCCGGATTGTTTCGGCGGGTTTTTTTTGCTTGTCCAAGCGGGGTCTCCTGCAAGGGACCCCGCTTTTTTAGGTGCATGATTGCAGCCGCTGTTGGTGTTTCCCGTATAAAGGGATAGACTTTCACCAACAGCTTTTATGTTATTCTGGGTTTGAAGGTGAAAAACACCTTCAAAGGCAAAATTTGAAGGTTTTAATATAACCGCTAACGACCCCTTGTTGTGTGTAGTGCGTTTTTTGTCAGGCTGTTCAAATGTGAACACTTACCTCGCATTTCTCAATGTCAATGCAAAATTTATTTTCTCTTAAAAAGTTAAGTCCGATTACACCATCATAGTCAGAAGTAATTCCGTGTGCTAAAAAGTCGTAAACCTGCACTTCAAAGTCGGCTTTGATAATTCCTAAACATTCTAAATGAACAATATCATAAGTTTCAACAACTATAATTCCATTTGAGGTTTCTATTTCTTTTTTGCCTTTACTGTTTTTGAGTTCGTAGCCCTAAAAATATAAAACGTTGCTGTCAATTGTGGTATGTGTCGCTGCTGTATCAAGAGCAAGGCGAAATTTGAATTTCCCTTCAATAGAAGCGTTTACAATGATAACATCTTCGTCTGTCGGAAGATCGAAGGGGAAAATTTTCATAACCTTTTCAGTATTCCGATTTTACGATGTTGTTTCAAGTCGCCTGCAAAAGCAATCGTAACTGTTGAATAGTCAGCAGTTTTGTCTCTGCCAATATAGCAAACTTCTTTTTTGTCTTTGCTGTGGTACAAAACAATACCGCCCAAAACAGATGTGTTTTTCATTTCTGGGTTGCCCAAAAGTATCCATTCATCAGGGTACAGCTTTTTGAGTTCGTCAAAAGCTTTAAATGTGTTGTCCATTGTCGCTTTATTTAGACTGCAAATTTACAAAAAATTCTTGAGGTCCTATAGTCTGTCAAGGTCTGTAGGTTGCCAGGACGCATTACGCACAATGAGAGTTTGTAAAAAAACTTTTGACTTTTCCAAACATTCCCCCAAATAGGCTTACTGGTTATTGCCGGGTTATTTTTGATAATGCAATTTCCCGCCGCTGTTGGTTTTTCCCGTACAACGGGATAGACTTTCACCAACAGCTTTCTATGTTATGCTGGGTTTGAAGGTGAAGAACACCTTCAAAGGCAAAATACTCATCGCCACTCCGTTATCTCAATTTCATCTGCTATTATCCTAAGTGCATCTACCTGGGAAACAAGTGTAAGAATTTTAACGGTGATGGGTTTTAATTGTTCATGTAATGACGATAATTTCCAAATTTGAGTAATGAAATTTTGAAAATTAACTTCATTAGTATATTTTATGGCGCCGGATTGTTTTAATATACTTAAAAGATGTATCAATAAATCTCTTGCTTCATTAACCTTTATTTCATATGATTTAAGAATAGATAAAACAACGTCTTGTAATTCATACAGCAATTCCGATGCAATGAGCAATTGTCTTTTCCTGGCGGAACGTCCACGGGATTCGTCAAATATCGGTGCAATGATCTTGCTTCTTAAACCGGCAATTTTTGAACATTGCGCAATATTGTTATTTCTTAGAATTGCCTCTGTTTCCTTCATCCAGCTTTCAAGCATGGCTAAAAAATTATAATCTTTGTTTTTTAAGCTGTCCACCAAATCGGGAAATGCAAGCAATTTAGTTTCTAAAGACTCTATAATTGTCAACTTGGAAGCCTGCATAATGTTTTTAAATTAATCAATTAATTATTCTGGCATCAGTTTCGAAGTAACCTCGCCTTTATTATTTTCCATTTTAACCCATTCCATACCTTGCTCGGATATTGTCATTTTTATCATAATAATGTTTTCAGGCTTAACTTCCCTTAGTTTATCGGCTTCTACGATAACATTGAATGACTCCAATACTTTATTTTCAGATTTAAGAATAATTTCATTTTTTAAAGCAGATTGTAATTCTAAAACAAGTGACTTTTCAAGATTGGAAAGCTGGAGTTTGGTTAATTTTCGCTGATTGTTTTTTTCAAATACAGCTTTGGCCATGCCAACTACAACGGAAGCGATGTTTTGTGAAACCTCTTTTAATCCACTATCAATCTGTTCTTCGTTTATCCTTAATTCCAGTAGTTTTATATTTTCTGCAATGACTGCATTTAAAGTATCTAAATGCTCCTTTGATAAGTCAGTTGTTTCAAGGGATTTTAAAATTGGCTGGTAAGCCTTAGCAGAAAATCTATTGCTATCAATGGGCTCATAGATTTTTTGCATCTTTTCAAGCAAGGCATCAATAGCAACAGGGATATTTAATTCCACTTTTTCAACCCTCATTCTGGGTACAGCAAAATGTTGTAACAAGTTGTCTCTTGAATATACTTCTGCTATTTTAATTGATTGAATATCTGATTTAACTCTTGCATCACTGATGCTGGATACCAATACACCTAAAAAGTCACTTAATTTTGCCATAAGAAATTAATAAAATTTGTAAGAATAGAACTTTGGTAAAAGCGAACACCAATTTTTTTATATATTGGTGTTTGCTTTATTTAATGAATCAAAGTTAAGCAACGGGTGCAGATATCATTGCACCTTCTAAAATACCTAATAGTTTTTCCATACCAGCAGGCATTTCATCTTGTGAAGCTTGCACATGAATTGACATTGAATATGTACGCTCAACACTTGAACCGCTTGAAGTTGATTTTTTATATGCTACAGCAACATTTAATTTAGCAGAGCCTGAAGGCCAGCGTTGCTTAACCTCTAAATTTACTCCTACAGACAAATCACTGCTTTGACTTTGCGTCTCCATTGAAGTAATCTTGGCATTAAAATCAATAGTAATAATATCAACTTTAATAAATGGAATTGGCAACATTGTTAAAATTGGCACAGAGAACTGCATTGTTTGATATTCCGCAGGAACAGCTGGTACTGCTGGTACTGCAGGTACTGCTGGTGTTGCAGGTATATATACAGGTAATCCCTCAGTAGGGGCTATCGCTGTATCATTAGGGTTGGCAGCTCCGCCATTGGCAACTGTAACCAAAGGGGCCATTCCATTTGGGTAAGCCGGAATACCAACAGCCGGAATAGCTGGTACTGCTGGTACTGCAGGTACTGCAGGCTGATAAGGTTGAACTTCTTTTGGGTATTTAAAATCAACATATATGGGTGTGTTCCCAATATCATCTCCATCGGCATTAGTTTGTCCCTCTTTATAAAAGCCAACATCTTTAATAAATGTTGCTGTGGATTGTGCAGCCATTGATTGTGCTGTAATAACTGCATTGAGTGGCCCCCCGATTAGATTTCCAAAATCGAGTGCGGCGAGTTCTGTTCCTGGATTTGGCATAACATTAATGTATTTAATTGGTGCCTACTCTTTGATCGGATTTTCGGCTTACTCCTTTATTATTGATTTAAAAATAATTTTCTCAAAGATTACTGACTAAAACTCTGCTCTACTCCTCTCCACTTGTACACAGTACTATAAAATTTAAAAGTGATTTATCATCTTAACACCCCAAACTCACCACCAACATTACCCCAATACACTACATCCAATTATTCAACCCCTCATTTACAAGACTTCAACCTATCGTATGAAAGTCCTGAAAAAATTAAATAATGAGGTCAACTAATTATGTCTGATTGACCATCTTATTATGTCTGCTTGTGTAGCTTATTATTTTTTAACAGCTAAGTAATCTATACCACAGGTGCTGTCATTACCTTTACCATTCATCGTCAATAATTTGTTTCTACTGCTGCTATCTTATGATTACGAGTGATGCCTGCACCGGGGTGAAGGCAAGGTGGCTTTTATTATATCGCTATACAATATTTTGATAGCGTTGAAAACGGGGGATGTTTTCTATCATGAAAGTAGGATATTTTTTATAACAAAATATATTTTTTGAAAAATAAATATTCAAACGAAATATTCGAAAAATTCCATCCTTACTTTAGTAAATCAATTGCATGTGTGGGTGTTTTAAAACTATTTATTTACTTCTGTGGGTATTAGCAGTAAGGCAACGCCTTAGCACGTTTGGTTTCAATCAAGTTGTATGGAAAACACCCTGAGCTAAAAACTATGAAAGGTTTAGGGTTCAAATTACGCTTTGCTTAAACTAAAGGCAGCCACAAGGATACTTATGCTATCTTGGGAGTCATACATATCCTATTATATGGCTGCAGGCCTTAGTAAAACATTTATTTAGACAGTATTTATTTTAACTTATTAACATTAATGAATAACTAAATTTTCCACAGAAAGTTATGTGCTATAAATTCGTTCTCTTTATAATATTATTATTGAAAATTATATGCAATGATTAATAAAGATCTACTTGAAAGACTATATAAATCCTACGGTTTCGAAATAAACAAAGACAATCCAGATGTATTCGTTTTTATATATAAAAAAAGTAGATATTTTGGTGTTGATATTATACCCTTAGATAATAATTTAGACACTTTAGAAGCTTCAACAAGAATAAAAGATGAATTCTCATTGTTAGGGTATGCAGTAAATCTCAAACAAATAGAATCAAATGAAGAAGCGGAAATTGAGCTGTTTAAAAGTTTTTTCAGTTTTGATTCTTCAATAGAACGTTTAAAAAGAAAATATAATGATTTTGTAAAAAGGCAAACTAAAAATTTATTGGGAAGTCCATATCAATATGTTGAAAGTCCGTTTGAGTTGCAAAATCACATTATAGATGAATCTAAAATATTTGAGATTATCGATAAGAGATTTACGAGTAATAGACCTGAACTAATAATTATTGAGGCTGCTGCTGGCTACGGTAAAACTTGTACAGCATATGAGATATTAAATAAAATGACTAACGAGTCTATATACCAAACCCCAATTTTTACGGAACTTTCGCGTAATAGAGGAATAAAAAAATTTAAATATATTTTATTGGATGAAATTGATATCGAATATCCTTCATTAGATTCTCCGCTAGTTATTAAGGAAATAAAAAATGGAAGAGTCCCTATAATAATAGATGGGTTCGATGAACTTCTTGATAAAGTAAATATTGATTCTTCAACTGACTCGTCATTTGAAGAAGTTGAAACAATGCTGGATACAATTGGAAATTTACTAGAAAATAAGGCAAAGGTCATTTTAACCACTAGAAAAACTGCAATTTTTACTGGGGTAGAATTTGAAGATTGGCTTCAGAAATGGCAAAATAAATTTAGTGTAACTAGGCTCTCTTTGAAGGAGCCTAGGTTAAAAGACTGGCTTGGGAATGATAAATACATACTTATAAAAGATAAAAATATCCCTATTCAGTATTTAGCAAATCCAGTAATTCTCTCTTTTTTAAAAAATATACAATTTGAAGCATTTACAAGGCTAATGGAAAATCCCGAAACATTAGTCGAAGAATATTTTGAGCGAATGTTAGAAAGGGAAAAGGATAGGCAAAATCTAAGAATGACAGTTGAAAAACAACTAGAAGTTTTCCGGAATGTTGTCAAAATGTTACTGGATTTGGATTCAACATCAGAAGATAAAGAATTTTTTAAAGCTATTATTCTTGATACAAATAAAAAGCTTCTGGAATATACTAAAACTTTATACAGTGGCGACGATAAGCATAATATCGAAACTTTAGTAGATTCATTAGCTACACACGCTTTATTAGATAGAAAAGGACGAGATCAAAATCAAATCGGATTTATTAACGATTTTGTATTAGGAACTTTTATAGGTCAAATAATTGTTGAGCCTCATGTTGAAAAAATAGATACTAACTATTCTGCTTACATGTTAGAGTTAGCAGTCACTGCGTATAGAGTTCAAACAAAAAAGAGTAAAAGCATCCTATGGACCAAAATTCAAAATGTTTTAAATAAATTTAATAAGGAAGCGGTTTTCTCCTTTGATATTTATTTAAAAGAATCCCTCGTTAGAAATTACAGTGAACTTTCAATTTATGAAATGTCATTTTATAATATATATTTTAAAAAATACAGCATATCATCCTCTGTTTTTTTGAATTGCTTATTCAAAAATTGCGATTTCGAAATTGAAAATTTCAAAGGAATTAGTTTTATCAATTGCACCTTTGAGAACTGTCGGGTGTTAGATTCGCAACATATAGACGGGAAAAATGAAATTATTGCTATAAAATGTTGTCAATTAAATTGTTCAATTCTCATTGAAAACGTTAGTCAGTTTGAAGCTGAAGAACCATCTTTAATTAATGACTTTGAAAGGGAAATACTTCAAAAGCTTTGGAGTATTTCCAATACCAAAGGGCATCATATCGTGAGATTAACAAATTGTTTTGAAAAAAACAAATCAAAGAAAATCTACAAAACATTAAAAACTCTGGAGGAAAAACATTTTGTAGAAATTAAAGGAATTCATGTGTATTTTGTAACAAATAAAATTCCTCAAATAAAAGAAATATTATATATTTTATAATGATTTATAAAACTAGGGATATAGAAAGAATTGCTCGAAGTATATTGAATCAAATCGAAATTGATTTAATGCATGCCGGAATTTTCTTTAGAATTTTTTTTAGATGTAAAAATGAAAAGTCCTTAGATAAAAAACTTTCAATTAAAAACGAAAACGGTTCCTTAAAATATGATTCTAAAGAAAAATTAATAAGAGATATAATTGGAATCCGAATTAATTTATATTTTTTAGAGGATTTAGATATCATCACAAAATTCTTCAAAGAAAAATATATACCTCAATTCGTTGAAGAAACAATTGATTTAAATACAACCACAGAATTTAAGCCCACGAGAGTTAATATCATTTATCGTATACCAGAAGAATATTTGTCAGAATTTACTGAAGTTATAAAAGACTCTCGGGTTGATTCCACCTTTGAACTACAATTGAGAACGATTTTTTCAGAAGGCTGGCATGAAGTTGAGCATGATTTGAGATATAAGTGCCAAAAAGATTGGGATGATTATCCAGACCTTTCTAGAACTCTTAATGGTATTTTAGCTTCTCTTGAAACGAATGAGTGGAGCATGATTCAACTTTTTGAAAGACTTTCCTATTCACACTATAAGAATGGGAATGTTAGCGCTATGATTAGGACTAAACTAAGAATTAGATTTGATGACTATAGCATTAGTGACAAGCTAACAATGTTGTTAGGGAAAGAAGAGACCTTTAGCAAAGATTTTTTTAAGTTGGATCGAAATTTAATCGTAAATTTCTTATTAAGAAAAAAGATACATTTTCCTTATTCCCTAGAAAATATGATCTATCTAATTAATTTTGTTTTTATTAAATGTAATGCAGTTCTTCAAATTACACCAAAAATTTTACTTGAAGATTTTGAAAAGATAGCTTAGTATCCTATACTCCTCTTGAACTCTCCTGCAAGAGACCCCACTTTTTATAGGTGTATGACTTCAGTATTATTTTTGCAGCCACTGTTGGTGTTCTTCACCAACAGCTTTCTATGTTATGTTGTCTGTTACAGGTGATAACACCAGGCAACGGCGATGCTAGTCGTGCTTCTTTTTGCTAACACCGGCAAGGGCAAAAAATCAAATACAAATTTTAAAATTTATTGTTATATAAATTTACTTATTTTTTTCAATATTTTTACAGAAATATTGTATAAAACTAACCATTCTTGATTTATTTAGGCTGTCAGGCTTTAAATCTTTGCAATAAGGTGGAAAGTACAAATCAAAACTATTATCCATTGAATATTTTTTTAGTGTAGTATCATAATCTGATGGAATAAATCTATCAAACTTTTCTGCATTAGTATAAATATCCTCACTATAAAATGAATAATTTTTATCCTCATCCAAATAAGTTGTATAACTAATATGAATGTGTGCCTGAAAAATAGGGGCTCCTATTTTTATCTTCATATAATATTTTTTATTGAACTCATTTACAATAGTACTAAAAAGAGAGTCATAGTATTTGTAAAGTGCCTTATACCTAAGACATTTGTAAATTGCAATATCACCATTATTTTTTAAAGACCGAAAATGGTTACTTATTGTTCCTTCATTAAAATAACCATAATGCTGTATGAAATTTGTTGATGAATTATTATTTCCATATTTTGATGAATCATATGTCAAATTAATTTTTATTGAAGTACTATATGTTAAAAACCAAACTTTTTTAACTCTATAACCATCATTTTTTATTGTATAAATAATGGTATCTGGTTTTTCATAAGGATACCTGTTTACATCCAACCATATATCTGGTTCAAGTCCTTTTTCACCGTTTTTAATTTCTCTACTTTGAAAATTTATTGCGACAATTGATAGTATTATGCCCATTAGACCCAAAAGAATACTTGAAAACAATTCAAAGAATATTTTATTTCTCTCTAGAAAATATCTCAGCTTCGAAAGTTTAAACTTTTCTTTTGGTTTCACTTTTTGTTTATCCATAACTTTAAACAATTGTTATACTTCATTCATGGTAAATGTTATTTTCTCCTAGCGGCTTATTTGGCAAGGGGTCACACTTTTTAGGTGTATGATTTCAGTATTCTTTTTAAAAATTAACCGATACAACTTCTATAAAAAGAATTACGAAATGTTACTATAATTTCATTTTACGAATTTATGTTAAAAAACATATTCTTTAAGCAAATATAATATTTAAGAAGCCTGGGGTCTTTTGAAAGAAACCCAAAAGGGACAAAATCGGACAATAAAAAAAAGCACCGGACTTATTCAATCCGGTGCTTCAAATATTTCAATTCATCAATTAATTGAACGCTTCTTTTATCTTCTCAAAAAACGATTTATCGTTCTTATCGGGTTGGGGTTTAAAGTTGTTACTGTCATTCAGCTTTTCCAGCATTTCTTTCTCTTCACTGTTTATGTTCTGTGGTGTCCAAACATTTACATGTATCAGTTGGTCACCTTTTGAGTATCCATTTACTTCGGGGAAACCTTTTCCTTTTAACCGGAATATTTTACCGCTTTGTGTTCCTGCGGGGATTTTAATTTTTGCTTTTCCATCTATTGTAGGTACTTCTACACTTGTGCCAAATACTGCATCAGGAAAAGTAATGAACAAATCAAAAGCCACATTCAATCCATCTCTGTGTAATACCGCATGTTGCTCTTCTTCTATCAGAATTATAAGATCGCCGGGCATTCCCCCCCTTTCTCCTGCATTGCCCTTGCCACTCATGCTTAACTGCATGCCTTCCTGTACACCTGCGGGTATATCAAGGGTTACCTGTTCTTCTCCATATACCCTTCCTTCGCCCTTGCATGGGGAACATTTGGCTGTTACAATATTGCCTTCTCCATTGCAGGTTGGGCAGGTTGTTACCGTCTGCATTTGACCTAAAAATGTATTCTGCACCTTTCTTACCTGACCTGTACCCTGACAAGTGCTGCAAGTTTGAGTACTGCCACTGTCCTTAGCACCTGTGCCGTGGCAGGTATTGCAATTAATATATTTTTTTACCTTTATTGTTTTAGAAACGCCCTTGGCAATTTCTTCATAGGTGAGTTTAAGCTTTACCCTTAGGTTACTGCCCCGCTGACCGGTTTGCCTTCTACCACCGCCGTTGCTTCTGCCGCCACCGCCAAAAAAGCTACCAAAAATATCATCGCTGAAAATATCTCCAAAATGTGAGAAAATATCATCTGCACCTCTGAAACCACCTGCTGTACCCGGCCCAAAAGCCTGATGTCCAAAACTGTCATATTTGGCTTTTTTGTCAGCATCGCTCAAGATTTCATAGGCTTCTGCAGCTTCTTTAAATTTGTCTTCCGCTGCCTTATCGCCGGGATTTCTGTCCGGATGAAATTGCATGGCTACCTTGCGATAAGCTTTTTTAATCTCATCGGCCGAAGCGGTTTTACTTACTCCCAATATTTCGTAAAAATCTCTTTTTGCTGACATATTCTGTTATTTTGGTTGAGCGCTTTTTTTGATAAGTAATTGATATTAATTACCTTAACCACTCTTACCTTCCTTAAATCATTTACCTATTACCACTTTAGCATGACGAATTATTTTGTCGCCCAAATAATATCCTTTGGTAATTTCATCCACAACTTTTCCTTTTAGATCTTTAGTAGGCGCAGGAATTTCAGTAATGGCTTCGTGTTTTTCAACATCAAATTCAGTATTAATACTTTCCATTGCTGTAAGCCCTTTGCTTTTCAAAATAGATCTTAACTTATTGAAAATCAATTGAACTCCATCCTTTACTTGCTGTAAATCTTCAGTTGTTTGCAATTGCTTTTCTGCCCGGTCTGTGTCATCTAACACATCAAGCATAGCTGTGATAATTTCTTTGCCTGCTGTTTGAATCAGCTCCATTCTTTCTTTTGCATTCCTACGCTTATAATTATCAAATTCTGCAACAAGGCGCAGATATTTATCTTTTTGCTGATCTAATTCAGATTGAAGCTTTTCCATTTCATTTTCCTCTTCCATCATATCACTCATATGAGAAGTACCCGGAATACTATCATCAGCATTAATATCCATTTCCTCTAATGATTGATTGTCAGTTTGTCCCATGTCTTTATCTGCCATACTTGTATTAATTTATTGCATAGTATTAGTTTCAAACACTTTGCCAAAGGAGTTTTATAGTCAAATTGGCATTTTTCAGTAAGTTTCAAAAACAATACATGCAAACAAAACAATATTTTCTATCCCAATATTTAATGGGCTGACAACTTTTTTACAACGAAAAAATCAACCTTTGCGGTATTATGGCAAAAGTGGTATTAAATAAAAAAATAAGTACAAGAGTAGCAAATGGTCACCCGTGGATATTTGGAAACGAAATAAATAACGTAGAAGGAGAAATAGCAGCAGGTGACATTGTAGAAGTGTACACAAATGATTCAAAATTTGTTGGCAAAGGTTATATAAACCCACAATCGCAGATAATGGTGCGTTTGCTTACACGAAATAAGAATGAAACAATTGACGAATATTTTTTCTTGAATAAAATACAACAGGCCTGGCACTACCGGCAAAAGATAGGTTATACGGAAAACTGCCGATTGGTATTTGGCGAAGCTGATTTTTTACCCGCTTTAATCATTGATAAATTAAACGATTATTTTGTAATACAAACACTTTCTTATGGTATAGAAGTTTGGAAAGCTGCTATAGTAAGTGCTTTGGAAAAAATATTTCACCCAAAAGGGATTTACGAACGTAATGATGTGCCGGTAAGGGAATTAGAAGGTTTGAAGCAGATAAAAGGTTTTCTTTCCTCCCCTTTTGATACCAATATTATCATAGAAGAAAATGGGCTAAAGTTTTATGTTGATGTGGAGAAAGGACAAAAAACAGGCTATTTTTTAGACCAACAGGACAATCGACGGGCTATAAAGCATATTGTAAAGGATGCTTCGGTTTTAGGTGCATTTACCTATACCGGAACATTTGAAATACATGCTGCTAAATATGGGGCTAAAAGTGTTTTAGGATTAGATATATCAGAAAGCGCTATAGAACAGGCAACCAAAAATGCAGCATTAAATGGATTGGGAGACATTTGTACTTTTAAAGCCATGAATGCCTTTGATACTTTAAAACAGTGGAGTAAAGATGGCCGTCAATATGATGTTGTTATGCTGGACCCACCTGCATTTACCAAAAGCCGCGAAAACATTCAAAAAGCAATAACGGGTTATAAAGAGATAAATCTTAGAGGCATGAAACTGGTAAAACCGGGTGGGTTTCTTGTTACAAGTAGTTGTACTAATCTTGTTGGGCCAGATGCTTTTTTAGAAACTATTAATATGGCGGCCAAGGATGCTAAAAGAAGACTGCGTCAGGTGACTTTCAAAGCACAATCAAGCGACCACCCTATAATTTGGGGAATTGAAAATACGAACTACCTTAAGTTTTTAATAGTACAGGTTTTGTAAAAATAAATTATTGGGAATTGAAATTTTACTTTAGAGAAGCAGTTGTTATAAAGATTATTTAACAACCTGAAACTTGCCCGACTCAACTATTCTGCCTGATTTATCACGAAGCTGAAAAATATAAACACCTCTGTAGAAGTCTGTAAGTGATATTGAAGTTTTTTGATTCAAATTGTTAAGTTCGTACACCTTTTTACCAACAAAATTGTAAACCCGAAGCGTTGCATCCCTTTGATTAGACCTAATAAGTTCAAAATTTATTACTGTTGTAGCCGGATTGGGATAAAATTTAATAGCTTTTGCCTGGGCAACAGTTAGCATTGGATTAGGATCTACAACTTTACCAACCTGTGCGTTTACAAGGCTTATGAAGCTAAAAAACAATATAATAAGGTAGAATTTTTTCATTTTATTAAAATCCCAAAGGATAAAAGTAATTATAATTCTTTACATGCAAAACTTTAGCCAGTTTTTTTTCAATTCCTTAGTTTGCTTATAATCAATACTTCTATAACGATTCTAATTCATATTCATTGTAACCATGGTCGAAAATAATTAACTATCCGTTTAATCAATACTATGATTTTATATTGATTTGTTCATTTTGAATGAAAGGCTTACTACCACCTGCAGTTGGCAACCATGTATAAATTGTGATACCGATCCAAACAATCCAAAACAAATACACCCCCAAATGAAATCTTTCGCCTAACCACCGGTGTGAAATAGTATGCCTGAAGTCACTAAAAGAAAAGTACAATCCTGCAATGGCAATCATCAGAAAAATACTATGCATTAAATTCCTTGCTGATGAAGTCAGCTTTTTACGCAGCACAGATTGAACTAACCAAACAATCATCCAAACAACAAAAACTATTAATGCGCCTTTCCACCATACTTTTAAAAACTTGTATTCATGGTAAAACAAGCCAATACCTATCCTTCCTACCCATGAAATTGCTGATAATAAATATCCTGCTATTATAGAAAAAAAGGTAAGTACCAAAAAAGTTATTGTATCTCTTTTGTTCATTTATAATTTATTATATCCTGGCAAATACACAAACTAAATATTCATTACACCCATTCACCTGCCAACATCACTTTCTTAATCAAAGTATTACCAAAACTATAGGGATAATAAGCCAAGGATGGTATAGGTTGTGTTATGATTAAATTGGCTCTTTTACCCGGATGTATAGAACCAACTTCTTGCTGCAGTTCCATAGCACAAGCGCCGTTTGTGGTAGCTGCATTAATGGCTTCTTCGGGCAACATTTTCATTTGTATACAGCTCATGGCTACTACCAGATTCATATTTCCCGAAGGGGAAGAACCGGGATTATAATCTGAAGCAATTGCTATAGCACAACCTGCATTAATTAGCTCTCTTGCGGGCTGAAATGGCATTCTCAAAAAGAAGGCTGCTGTAGGTAACAAAGTACCAATAGTATTGGATTTGGATAACACGTTTATGGCATGTTCATCCATAGATTCCAGATGGTCTACGGATAAGGCACCAACATTTACCCCTGCCTCTACCCCACCCGATACCGTCAATTGATTGGCATGAATTTTTGGTTTCAACCCATAAAGCAAACCTGCCCTGCATATCCTTTCCGTTTCTTCGGGGGTATAAAAATTTGCTTCGCAAAAAACATCTATATAGTCTGCCAGGTTTTCTGCCGCAATAGCAGGAAGCATCTCTTCAATAATTAATTTTATATAACCTTCTTTTTTGTCTTTAAAATTGGCAGGTACGGTATGTGCACCTAGAAATGTTGACTTAATCAGTACATCAGAATTTTCTTTCAGCCGCTTAATAACCCTTAACATTTTCAACTCTCCTTCAAGGGTTAATCCATACCCGCTTTTTATTTCAATAGCACCTGTACCCATCTTTATTACCTGTTGCAAGCGGGCATAAGATTGGTTATACAACTCCTCCGCACTTGTTTCATTCAGTAGCTTTGCAGAGTTTAATATGCCCCCACCTTTTGCAGCTATATCAGCGTAAGTAAGGCCATTTATTTTATCTACAAACTCATTTTCACGGCTACCGGCAAAGACTAAATGCGAATGGCTATCGCACCATGAGGGCATAACAATACAACCTTCGGCATTATAATTTTCTGTAAAAGAAGAATGAGAATGTATCAGGTTATCCATGCTACCCACCTCGGCTATATGGTCTCCTTCTATAACAATGTAACCATTATTAATGCAGGGTAGTTTTGCCAATTGAGCACCACGCAAACATTCAAGGCCATCAGCAACATTAACTACAGACTTGATATTAGATATGAGAGTTGGCATAAATAGTAAAATATTAAAAAATAAAAACTATAGTTTTTTTATACTGACAAATCGGCCATTTTTTAATTTCCCGAATTTGAATACGCTAATTAATTCTCTTCATAGGAAAATATTCTGATGCAGGTTTCCCATTTTGTAAACCAGAAATTTCTGCAAGTAATGAATCCGCCGCTATTTGAGTGTAGCTTATTTTTTGAGGAAAGTCATGCGCAGGATTTTCAAAAACCAATTGTTTTGAAGTTAATGATGTCAGCACAAATTTTACGGGCTCATTATTATTTTGATCTTTAACAATTGGAATATAAAACAATTCTTTTCCCCTTTGTTCTAAACTAATCAATTCAGTGGAAACCGTATCTGTACCAATTTGAATATAGCTTTTTCCTTCGTAACTTGAATCATTCCTTATTGACCATATTTCTGTAGCATGTACATTCATTGAGTCATTTTTCCAGGTTCCAATTAACCAACTTGCTTTAATCAACTCAGTATATTCAGGTTTCTTGTCTTCACTCTTAGGAGCATCGGTTGGGTTACCACAAGCAATAACGGAGAAAATTATTAATGTAAAAGTACTATTGATGATTATTTTATTCATGGTATATTTTTTTGGAAAATGAACAGAATTAATAAGAATGTATTATAGAATCTAAAGATTATAAGCTAAAAAAAGAATGGTTTGCACTAAATGTACAAACCATTTTACAAAGTTTATCTGTTTACTATTACGATTTTGGATTATCTGCCCAAAGTGTTGTTTCTTCCCAGGTATCAAGGTCTTTTTTCAATTCTGCAATTTTATTTGTTGCACCCTTAAACGCCCCTGCCCCTAAAAATAAACGCAAAGGTGGTTCAGACGATTCTACTGCTTTTATTATAGCCTGTGCAGCCCTTACAGGGTCGCCGGGTTGGTTGCCACTATAGCCCCTTATTGTTTCCTGATTGGCGTGTGCAGTTTGTTGATAATCCTCTATAACAATCTTACTATTGTTAGCACTTCTGCCCGCCCAATCTGTTCTAAATCCACTTGGAGCTACAACCGTTACTTTAATGCCCAAATGAGCGGTTTCCTTAGCAAGGGATTCAGAAAGGCCTGCTACAGCAAATTTTGTTGCATTATAAAAACCTACCGCAGGAAAAGAAACATATCCTCCAATAGATGCAATATTCACCACATGACCGCTACGTTGCGAACGCATAATTGGAAGTACCTGATTGGTTACATTGGCAAGACCAAAAAAGTTAATATCAAACATGCGGCGAATTTCTGCATCTTCACTTTCTTCAATAGCTCCAAAATAACCAATACCAGCATTGTTGACCAAAACATCAATGCGGCTAAATTTTTCCATTGCCTGCTCTACTGCTGCTTTTATTTCTTCGGGTTTGGTAACATCCAGCCTAATAGCAATTGAATTATCAGGATATTGTGCAACTATATCTTTAATGTCATCCGTATTGCGGCTTGTTACTGCCACCTTGTGTCCTAATTTTAATGCCTCCAGTGCCAACTGACGGCCGAATCCTGTAGAGCAGCCTGTTATGAACCATACTTTACTCATATTTTGTAATTGATTTTTGGTATAAATATCAAATGTATTTCTAGTTTATTGGAATTAAATTCAATAAAAATAATTTGACTGTAATGTGATTAATGAATCTTGAAGTATTGTACTTTTTCGATGTTGTATAAATCAAAGGAGGAAAGGAAATTGGTTTTACAATGTCAGCATTTATTCTTCATCTGATTGAAGTTGATTGTAAATATCCAACTGTTCAACTACATATTTTCTATAATAGTCATCCTTATACTTAAACCACTTTTCCCTTAAATCAGGAAAATTTTCCAACATTTGATTGAAATTCTGAAACGGTTTTCTAAAACGGATAGCATCTTCAAGTCGCTGCTGAATATTTTTATCATCAATAGTTTCTACATAATTTTCCATTATTTGAAACGATTCCCTACTATCCATCTTTTCAAATTTGATGTAGTTTTTATAATCTGATTCAACCTTATCAATAACCTCCTGCCAAATTTCTTCATCTAAATCTACATAATCCTGTGAATCATCAGGATGACTTTCGACTTCACCTGTAGGAATATGATAAAAACATTTCATTCCTGAATCTAACAAGTCAGCAATCTCAATGATTGCATCTGATTTAATTTCTACATTCATAATTTCAATTAAGATTTAAGTTATCAGTTTTTATAATCGGTATTTGAAAAGGTTCATCAAGTCAACCTCTTCCGATATGCAAAAATAAAAAATGCATATTAAAATCAATGTAAATGGAAAAAATAATAGCGATAAACTAACCTACTTTTGCTATAATGAATAATACAAATTTTACAATAGAAGAAATATTATCGAAACTAAATATCAAGTCGCTAAATGAGATGCAGGAAGCAGCAATTGCAGCGGTTGAAAACAATTCAAATATCCTGCTTTTATCGGCTACAGGTTCCGGCAAAACGTTAGCTTTTTTGTTGCCTTTGGTCAAAATGCTGGATAACTCAAAGCAAACTTCACAAGCTTTAATTATAGTGCCTTCAAGAGAGCTTGCATTGCAGATAGAAACAGTTTTTAAAAGCCTCGGCACAAATTTGAAAGTTACTTGCTGTTACGGCGGACATTTAAGAGAAACCGAAGAGAATAACCTGAAGCAACCTCCTGCTTTACTAATAGGCACACCCGGCAGACTTGCAGATCATATAAGAAGAGGAAATATCACAACAGCAACAGTTGAAACTTTAATATTAGATGAATTTGACAAATCGTTAGAACTTGGTTTTCAGGATGAAATGTCATTCATTATTGGTTCTTTACCTGCCATCAACAAGCGAATACTAACCTCTGCTACAGAGGCTGTTGAAGTTCCTGCTTTCATAAAAATGGAAGATACGATAAGGCTTAATTTCTTAAAAGATAATGACGGAGAAACCGGTCTTGCTATTAAAACTTTGATCAGTGATGGCAAAGACAAATTGGATACTTTGTTTAGATTAATTTGTATGCTGGGCAACAGATCCACTATCATTTTTTGCAACCACCGTGAAGCAGTTGAAAGAACCTGTGCATTACTTAAAGAAAAAGACATTGTAAGTGAATTCTATCACGGTGCATTGGAGCAACAGGAAAGAGATGCAGCATTGTGCAAATTCAGAAACGGAACATCTAATGTATTAGTAACAACAGACCTTGCATCACGTGGGTTGGACATAGCACATATACGCTACATCATACACTATCATCTGCCTGCAAGCGAAGATATCTTTACACATCGCAATGGCAGAACTGCACGGATGGATGCAAGCGGTACTGCAATACTTATACTTGGACCCGATGAAAAACTTCCGGGTTACATTACTAAAGTAGATGAAGATATTCAGTTACCTGAAACCACTACCCTACCCGAGAAACCAAAATGGTCAACATTATTTATTGCCGCCGGCAAAAAAGACAAAGTAAATAAAGTAGATATTGTTGGATTTTTATCACAAAAAGGACAGTTGAAAAAAGAAGATATTGGCCTGATTGAAGTAAAAGATTTCTTTTCATTTGTTGCCATAAAAAAAATAAAAGTGGGGGCAACTCTACAACTGATTAAGGATCAAAAAATCAAGAATAAAAATGTAAAGATTGCTGTGGCGAAATAAAAAAGATTTTAATTTCGGCTAGTAATTTTTATAGTAAAATAATCATCATTATTCTTCATCCAAAAAAGTAAAACTCTGAAAATAGAAAGTATGAAAAGCAATTCAAACTCTTACAGCGTAAAAGCCAATGACTTTCAATTCGATTTTACTGAAGATGAAATTATAAGTAGCGACCTTTCTACAAAACATCCCGGAGATTATAATCTGCTTATCAATCATTCCTCTTTAAATGTAAAAATAATAAATGCAGATAAAACTGCTAAAAGACAAACTGTAGAAGTAAATGGAGAAATCTTTGAAATAGAAATTAAAGATGCAATGGATCATGTATTGGAAAAGATGGGGTTCAATGCCGTCAGCAATAAACATATTAAAGATATAAAAGCACCTATGCCGGGGTTGGTTTTAGATATAGCAGTTCATGATGGTCAGCAAGTTGTAAAAGGCGATAAGATATTGATACTAGAAGCTATGAAAATGGAAAACAGCATTGTAATACCAACTGATGCAACAATAAAAACGATTCTGGTAAAAGCAGGTCAATCTGTAGAAAAGGGACAAGTTTTGGTGGAATTGGTTTAGGGTTTAGAGTTTAGGGTTTAGGATTTAGGATTTAGGGTTTAGGGTTTAGGGTTTGAAATAAATAATTTATACGATGCAAAAGATATTAGTTGCTAATAGAGGTGAAATTGCTTTAAGAGTTATGCGAACCATTCGCAAAATGGGCATTAAATCTGTAGCTGTCTTTTCTGAAGCTGACAGAAATTCGCCTCATGTATTTTATGCTGATGAAGCAGTATGTCTTGGCCCTGCGCCATCTAACCAATCTTACCTGAATGGTGATAAAATTATTGCTTTCGCAAAAGAACTTGGGGTCGATGGCATTCATCCCGGATATGGTTTTCTAAGTGAGAATGCAGACTTTGCCCAAAAAGTAGAAGATGCAGGTATTACTTTCATAGGCCCCGGTCCTGAAGCTATGCGGATTATGGGCTCTAAACTTGCAGCTAAAGATTGTGTAAAGCAGTATAACATTCCCATGGTGCCGGGTGTGGATAAAGCAATTGACGACATTGCATTTGCCAAGGAAACCGCAAAAAAAATTGGTTATCCTATACTTATAAAAGCATCAGCAGGTGGAGGTGGTAAGGGAATGAGGGTGGTAGAAAAAGAAGCTGACTTTGAGGAACAGATGGAAAGAGCAGTAAGTGAAGCTACTTCCTCATTTGGAGATGGAGCAGTATTTATAGAAAAATATGTTACTTCTCCCCGACATATAGAGATTCAGGTTTTAGCAGATAAACAGGGCAATACAGTTCATCTCTTTGAGAGAGAATGTAGCATTCAACGCAGACATCAGAAAGTAGTTGAAGAATCTCCCTCTAGTATTTTAACTCCCGAAATAAGAAAAAAAATGGGTGATGCTGCTGTTATGGTAGCCAAGTCATGCAATTATGTTAGCACAGGCACAGTGGAGTTCTTAATGGATGATCAACTAAATTTTTATTTTTTGGAAATGAATACCCGCCTTCAGGTGGAACATCCTGTTACAGAAATGATTACCGGAATTGATCTTGTAGAAGAACAAATAAATATTGCCCGGGGAGAGACTTTAAGCTTTACGCAGGATGATCTTAAAATAAATGGACATGCAATTGAACTAAGAGTATGTGCAGAAGATCCGCTCAATAATTTTCTTCCATCTATAGGAACGCTTGATAAGTATGAAAAGCCTGATGGAGAAGGGGTTCGGGTAGATGATGGATATGAACAAGGCATGGACATACCCATTTATTATGACCCAATGATTGCCAAACTAGTGACTTATGGCAAAAACAGAACAGAAGCTATTCAAAAAATGAAAGAGGCTATAAAGTCATATAAGATTGAAGGTGTTGCCACTACCCTACCTTTTGGAACATTTGTAATGGAACATGAAGCTTTCATTTCTGGTCATTTTGATACCAATTTTGTAAAGCAATATTACACACCTGAAAAGATAAAAGAGAAGCAACAATTTAATGCTTCTGTAGCTGCTATAGTAGCCTTGAAATATTTTCTGGAAGAACAAAAAATTTCTCAACCTCTTGAGCACAAAACCACAAGTTGGAAAAGGAGATTGGCTTAGCAGTTATGAATTAAGAGTTATGAGTTATGAATTATGAGTTATGAGTTAAGTGTCACGTGTTAAGTGTTGGGGGTTGAGTGTTTAGCGTTTAATGTTTTAAAAGCCTGTTCCGGTTTGGAACAGGCTTTTTGCATTAATATTACAACGGGAAATTTCCCGTAAATGTGAGGGGAAATTTCCCGTATAAAAAACGGGAAATTTCCCGTTTTTTATTTGAATTTTTATGTTAACCTTTATGCTTTATTAGAATCAGGGGCTTTCATTTTTTAAAATTGATAAAGTTCGGGATGACTAAACAAACTGCTTTACTATATTTCTTTTGTTTCATTGGTTATACTCTTTGCTATAGCCAAAATGATTCTACCACAAAGGGATTACCTGATGTAACTGTATTACAAGCAAAATATGTTGACAAAGTAGATAAGAAGATTAAAGCACTGGAAAGCAGCATTGAAAAGAGCACACTCAAGACCTTACAACATTTACAAAAGCAGGAACAAAAACTACAGAAGAAACTGGCACTAAAAGATAGTGTAGCTGCCAAAGCATTGTTTGCCCAAAATAAATACCAACAGTTTGCAGATAAAATAAAAAACCCACCGGTTGCTACCAAACTAAAAGAATATATACCACAGTTTGACAGTTTGAAAACAAGCCTGGCATTTTTAGATAAAACAAAAGGGCTCACAGATAAACTACCTGTAGGGTATGCAGACAAGCTAAAATCTGTAAATACCAATATAGCAGGTTTAGAAGGTAAAATGCAACAAGCCGAACAACTAAAAGCCTATATAAAAGAAAGAAAGCAATTGCTGAAAGCCGAACTGGAAAAATTTGGTATGCTGAAACAACTAAAGTCGCTTAACAAAGAAGCCTACTACTACACAGCACAAATCAATGAATACAAGGCCATATTAAAAGATCCTAAAAAGATAGAACAAAAAGCATTGGCGCTATTGAACAAAATGCCTGCCTTTACTGACTTTATGAAGAAGAACAGTATGCTGGCGCAATTATTTAAAATGCCTGACAACTATGGCTCGGCAGAAAGCCTTGCAGGTTTACAAACAAGGGCGAGTGTACAGAATATTATTCAGGCAAAGTTTGATGGGAGTGTGGCAAATCCCCAACAATATTTGAATCAGCAAATGCAGGCTGCACAAGGTGAATTGAATAAACTGAAAGACCGACTCAACCAAAAACTTAATGGCGGAGAGGGGGGAAATGCATCTGAAGAAGGATTTAAACCTAATTCACAAAAAGTAAAAACTTTTTTGAAACGAATAGAATATGGTGCTAATGTACAAAGCCAACGACCCAACAGCTTACTACCTGTAGCTACAGACTTTGCTGCTACTGCAGGTTATAAGCTAAATGACAAAAGCATTATAGGGATTGGAGCAAGTTATAAACTAGGATGGGGCAATGGGTTTAAAGACATACACTTTAGCACACAAGGTGTTGGGCTAAGGAGTTATGTTGATGTAAAAATAAAGGGAGGTATTTGGATGAGCGGTGGATATGAGAAGAACTATCAGAGTGGGCTAACGCCAACCACACAAGGTGGCCTCTCCCTAAACCCCACTACAGGAGGAGAAGGAAACAGAATTGGAATGTGGCAAACAAGTGGATTGATTGGAATAAACAAGAAATATAAGATTGGAAAAAAGACCAACAGCCTGCAATTGTTGTGGGATTTTTTAAGCTATCAGCAAGTACCAAAAACGCAACCGATTGTGTTTAGGGTGGGATACTGTTTTAATTAATAATTTATAATTATTAATTATGAGCGATTCTGTCTTGATACTTGCTACTAACTACTTAATACTAAAACATTTGAGCCGGTTTTGTCTAAAATCTAAATACTGAATATTATATATTAGTTGGTTCTTTCTTTATACTTGATTCTAAATACTTAATACTATATGACTATGCTAAAAATTCTTTTTGTGCTGCTGTTGAGTGGCTTTGTTTTGAGTGGGTATGGGCAATCTGCTGATTCGCTGACTATAAAAAATATTGATGGCGCCGATGTTTCGTTGCTGTCTTATCAAGGGAAGAAGATTTTGTTTTTGATAGCACCTTCTGATCTTTCTGATTCGCTAAAAGTGAATGAGATAGCGGCTTTTAATGCACAATATGGCGACAGCCTGCATTTGGTGTGCATTATGAGCAAAGAGGATGGATATGTGGATAGTAACAAAGCTGCCATAAAAAGCATGTATCAAAGCAGGGGGCTTAACGTATTGCTAACAGAGGGCATGTACACCAAAAAAGCTGCAGGTACCAACCAATCTACACTCATGCAGTGGCTCACCAAACGCAGCATCAATAAACGGTTTGACGAGGATGCCGGCGGGGTGGGGCAACAATTTTATGTAAATGAAAATGGAAAATTGTTTTCGGTATTGGTGGCACAAACACCATTGCTTTCACCAGCTGTGAAGCGGAATATAGATAGAAAAATGTAAGTAAGCTATTAATAAGCTATGTTTTGTTTATAAAAAAATCACTTTTCAATTATCTAACGATGAAAATTTTTGAAAAAATACGAGTAGGCATTTTAATTATGATTTTGGTGCCGATAGGTTCTTTTTCGCAAATGCAACATGTAATAAATTGGTCTTGCCCTAATACAATGGTGATAGAGGGTGGGCTGGCTATAAACACGAGCATACCTATTTCAGCAAATATCAATAACCTTGTATCCATTAATGGCTACAATTTTGACGAGGCATCGACAATAGCATTTTCTATTGCTTGGCAAGGCGAAGGATTTAAAAACCCAACAGCATCTTCAAGTGGGGGATATGCCCCTCCTGTTTCATTAGGGGTTTCGCAAGATGGTACTGTGATTATATATCTGCGAACAGGTTTTGTTGCTGATATCAATTTACAAATTTCATTTGCTGCACTTGGCGGTACAATGGATGGAGATTGGTTAAGGAATTGGACAGTATCAGTAGGGGAAGGGTGGAATGATACACCAGTAATTTATGCAAATAACTTTAATGGTGACACCAAAGTTCAAGGATTGCTAACTGCAAATTCTGCAGCTATAACTGATGCATATATCGGCAACATGACTGTTGCTAAAGTAAAGGGGGTTTTGCCGGTAGAAGACCCTGTAAATGATGGGGCAGTTACTCTAGTACCAGGCGACGGGGGTATCAACATCATTAGCGGTAATGACAACCATAGTTACATTGATTTTAGAGGGCTTGCCCACTTAAGCAGTGTACAAGGGCGGATATTACATTCGGACAATCTTGGGTTTAGAATTTTTACAAATGGTCTAACGAAGACCTTGTCTAATAACACTGTGGTTCCTAACCCTCCGGCCATGGTCATTAACAACAACGGGGTTGTAGGCATTGGCAATACAACCGATTTAGCGTCTACGAGTACTACTCCGTATAAATTGTTTGTAGAAGGCGGAATAAGAACCCGAAAACTAAAAGTGGATGCAGCCGCTACCGGTTGGCCCGACTATGTTTTTGAACCAACTTACGGCCTCCGCTCATTAGCTTCTTTAGAAGCGTTTATTAAAGCAAACAAACACCTGCCAGATGTGCCGAGTGCGGATGATGTAAATAAAGATGGCGTGGATGTAGGTGATGTACAGGCTGCTTTGTTAAAGAAAGTAGAGGAGCTGACGCTGTACGTGATAGAGCAGGATAAGAAACAGGAACTGCTGACCAAACAAATACAGGAACAGCAGCAGTTGTTGTTGCAGTTGAAAGAAAAAATAAAACTTTAGAATCCAAAGTGCACTTACTGATACTTGTTTCTTTATCAATAACTATCTAAAAATGAGAATTCAATTTTTTATATGCTGCTTATTCCTTTTTTTAGTCGGAAAATCACAAAATAATCCGCTAAAACTACCAGAATTTTTGCCCCCCTCACCTGATGCAGGTGCAATTATAAAAGGGGCGGAACTCTCAAGCAATCCTCATACTGGTACCGCCAATGTAAGTGTGCCTATTTATACTTTAAAGATTAAAGACTTTTCTTTGCCTATTAGTCTGAATTATTCAACAAATGGTTTTAAACCGGATGAAATATGTTCCCGGGTTGGAATTGGCTGGAACCTTAATGCTGGTGGGGTAATTACCAGAATAATCAGAGGTAAACCTGATGAATTTGATATCCCCTCTACACAACCAATGGATCCAAGTGATTTTACAAACCCGGCTAAGTATGACCAACTATGGACTTACCTTAATCAACTTAGTGACCCCGGTTTTCCTGATGACTCACAGCCTGATGAGTTTAGATTTAATGCAGGTTCCTTATCTGGCAAGTTTTTTAGATTAAGAGATGGATCAATAATGACAATGCCGTATGAAAACCTAAAAGTATCAATTGGAATCAATGGTGCATTACATACCATTGATGCAATTGTAATAATTGATGAAAAAGGTATAAAGTATGAATTTGGCCAATTTAATGTTATTGAAAAAACCAAGACACATTCATCTAATAGTGGATATTTAAATAAACAGGTATTAGCCACTAGTTGGTTTTTAACTCAAATATTATTGCCAACAGGTGATTGGATAAAGTTTAATTATAATCCAGTTGAGATTCATAATATAACAGGGTATTATGAAGCTAAAAAGATGGGTCTTCTACCACCTTATGAAATATGTCCTAATTCTAATTGTGATGTTAGAGGAAGAATTTTAGTCTATAACGAATTTTCACAAGTGACTTATGATTCACACTTCTTATCAAGTATTGAAACAAGTAATGATGAAAAAGCTTATTTTTTTTATGAACCCAGACCTGACAATAGCGGTGATAAAAGGTTAATTGGTATTAATATTGAAAACGGTTATGCAAGTTCTTATGTTAATAAAACAATCAAATCTTTTTCCTTACACTATATCAATCAGTTTTATTCCCCTGCACAAATAAATTGCCGTTATTTTTTACAAGATGTTACAGAAGAAAATGTGGAATTGAATGCCGAACAGCATAAATATATATTTGAATACAACGACCCACTTCATGCCCCTGATAGGTTTTCGACAACTGATCATGTAGGATTTAGTAATAAAATGGGATTGCCTAGCAAAGATACCTATGAACAGAGTTTGGCAAATGATGCAGATTTTGCAACAGAAATTAATAAGAAAGCCCCTAATGGTGATGCTGCACAGAAAGGTATTTTGAAAAAAGTATCTTATCCCACAGGGGGCAGTGATGAATTTGTTTACGAACCTAATTTAGCAACACATTGGGGATATGTACCAAAGGTATATTACAATACAGTACACTTAGGAGGTGTTGGTAACGGTGCTTCAATTACATATACAGCTAGTTTTTCCGCTGCAAAAGGTCAGCTCATAAAAGAATTTCATTACAATACAGAATATCGGGGGGTGGGTAATACTCCCGGAGCTGCTGACTCTAAAGTTGCATTTGTAAGGCTAATACGAATTAGCGATGGAGCAGCAATACAGGTATGGACACTATATGATTTTTCAGGTTTTGGTGGACGCGCTGATCCGAATATTAATACACCTGTAAGTATACAGGCAGGGGTTAATTACAAGTTAGAGTTAGAAGTAAGAAACGGTAGCAATAATTTTGCGAGTGTTGATATAATTTATGATGCAGGTGTTGGAGACGACTGGAAAGAAATAAACGAAGAATTGTGTGGTGTCAGGGTAAAAAAAATAGTGTCTTTTGATCCTGTTTCTAATAAAACAAATACTAAATACTATCATTATCGTTCACTTAATGATACTACACAACCATCCGCTCAAAAACTCTATTATTTGAATTATATCACCTACGTGCAATTTCAACAGTCTGGTAATCCTACCCCTAATACGAACTGTAGTGCAACATGTTTGTCTAAAATATTCAGTTATAACAGTACTGCTACTGTTGAAGTAAATACTGCTGCTGCTGTTACTTATACTTATGTAATAGAATCAGATGATGAGAATTGTGAAAATGGGGGAATAGAATATACTTACAATACATTAGGAGGAACTATAGGTTCAAATGTATTAGGATTTACTGATAATATGCTAATTCAAAATCCTAATAATTATTTTAATGGGAAAATAGCAAATACCAGATACTTCAACAACAATCGTCAAACTTTGAAATATATTACAAACAACTATATTTTAGATACGCGAACATACAGTAAGCAAGAAAAAAATTATAGTGTTCGTAAAAACTATGATTTGACGGGGGGGGGAGCAATAACTTATCCAATTATTAAACAACACTTTGATCGTTTTGATGTTTTAGGATATGACCTCTCCACAGTATTTGACCATTTAAACTATACAGAAACTACTGACTATGATTTAGTCAATAATACAATCGCAACTTCGCGAACCACCTATGCATACAATCCTGGCAGTACAACATTAAATAACATACACCCTTCGGAAATATCAACAACGGGAAGTGACAATAAAGTAAAAAAAGTTGTTACAAAATACCCCACTGATTATCCAAGTACTTTGCCATACAGCACGATGATTAGTAAAAATATTTTGAGTGTACCGGTAGAAGAAACAGTAACAAAAGACAATAAACTGATAGCTGCAACAAAAACAGATTACCTGGAAAAAACAAATGGAAATTTTACTTTTTTTGTGCCATCAAAAGTTCAAATGCAGGCTAACGGACCATTGGAAGACCGTATCCGCTATTTTTCTTATGATAATGCAGGTAACCCATTGGAGTTGTCTAAAGAGAAAGATGTAAGGATGGCTTATATCTGGGATTATAACAATTCCCTGCCTGTTGCTGAACTAACCCTGCCCAGAATGTTGGTTAATGGTAGCTATGATGCACCATATACCGATCAATACGCCTATACATCTTTTGAAGCTGAAAACAAAGGGGGATGGGTGTTTGGCGGTGCACCACAAAATGACCCAAATGCAGTATCCGGGTTTAAAGATTATGTGTTGTCATCAGGCAATACTATTTCATTTAACAAACAACTTTTGCCCAATAACTTATACACACTGACTTTCTGGGCAAAAAACGGCAACGTAAGCATTGCACCAAGCTACAGCGGAGATGCAATAACTACCAAAAATGGCTGGACACTTTATAAATACGTGATACCCGGCACTACAACTTTTTCCATTGAGCTATCTGGTACTGCAACTATTGATGAACTCCGTTTTCATCCATCTAATGCTTTGATAAAAACCTATACATATTTACCGGGGGTTGGTGTGCGAACAATTGCCAATAACAACAACGACTTTATAAAATATGAGTACGATGAATACAACAGGCTTATAAGAATAAGGGATTGGGATAACAATATTGTAAAGCAAATGGAGTATAAGTACCTTGAAAATATATACCCTTGCCCAAATATCACACCCGATTGGCAAAATACCGGAGTAACGCGATGCGCCAAGAACAATGAGGTAAACAATGCAAACACAGGCATAGAAGAATGGGAAGAGAGAGACTTGAATAACTGTAGCCCCTCTTATCTTACCACCAGATGGGTATCCCATGGTGTTTCTGCCAATTGCCCTGTAGAAACCTGCAATTTGCCACACCACCGCTTAATATCCGGCAATTGTGTAACCGGAACCAGGGTATATATAAGGTCCAAGTTCCTGGGTAATTTACAATGGAGGTGTATATACCAATACAAGTATCCTGATGGATACAATGAGCCTGAATATGAAGAATTTACCAATGAACCTTGTGTAATACAATAGCATAAACTAATAATAAATGTTTTAGCATGAAAAGCTTGTTTAACTTATTGATCGTTTTATTGTTTGTATTACCCGCCTACCAGGCCCATGGGCAGCAGAACATACCAACAAATGAGAATGTACCTGCTTCCCCAATCACCATTGAGCCAATCAGTACACCATACAACCCACAGGCAAAAATAAATTATGTACGGGTGTATCAACCCAAGGTACCTGTAACAATAGAAAGCCAGGTACCGCTAAAAACAAATGCAGAAGTAAATGTAGTCACCAAATTTATAGATGGCCTTGCCCGGCCTCTGCAGACGGTGAGTAAGCAAAGCAGCACTACGGGCAAAGATGTTGTAGAGTTCAAAGTATATGACGACTATGGCAGGGAGCGGCTCTCTTACCTGCCTTATGCAGCGGCCACTGCCGATGGCTATCTTAAAACCAACAGCCCGTTAGAACAACTAAATTATTGCTCGGCTCAACCAGACTATAAAGGCGAAAAAGTTTTCTATGGTAAAACCATTTATGAACCCTCTCCGCTAAATCGGGTAACAAAAACCTTTGCACCCGGCAATAGCTGGGCAGGCAGCAATGGAGCAGTGAATGGCGTTGTAAATGAACACTCTATCAATATGGAGTATTATATAA
>JAYTDC010000088.1:0-12050 GCA_043736115.1 Segetibacter sp.
CTGCCAACTGACTACTCACAATTCCTATTTTATTAAACTCCCTGCTATTATTGCTTCGCTCTATCTCAAACCTCTCCACGTTTATTTCGTTGGTGGTTGTCCAGTTCAGCAGGTTGATTTTTTCTTGTTTTTTGGCGGTAAAAGAAAGCAACTTCAGCGGCAATGCTTCTGCTACAACAGTTGTCTTTTCGGTGTTAGTGAATATGGGCAGGTTGTAATCAAAATAAATGGCGGCTGTATTCTTAATCACATCACCAATCTGTACATTAGGCTTTGCTTTTATTTTGTAAACAATATAGCCGTGGCTTTTGGGTTCATTTTTTATGCTGTCCACCAGCATGATTGATGGAAAAGTAAACAGGCATCTGCCATCGTTCATGGTCATTTTGTAGTTGTGGCTACTAGCAACTATTTGCAAACTGCTCCAATCCAGTTTACTGTCCATAGTGTCGCGGATATAGACATTGAAGGCCGTGTCGTTGCCCGTGTTTTGGAAGCGGATTGTGTAGGTGAGGTATTCGCCTGCTGTGGCTTTTGACAAAGCGATTTTGCCGCCGTGGGCTTCGGTTTTGTCATTAGGGTCGTAGGCACTTCGGGCTATCTCTTTTTTCAAAGAAATATTATCATCCGGTGTAAGATCCGTTGCATTGGATGAAATGGCAGCCTCAACAAAAATGGTATCACCAATATTTGCCAAAGGCGGTGGCTGAAGCGTACAGAGTAATTGTATTTCACCTGACTCTTGAGGATTTAACGAAGCAATGACCCAGCGTAAAGTGTCGCCACTGGTAAAAGTTGGGGCCGGATAAACTCCATTGAAAGATTGTTTACTGCTTTTCACAAATTCCACTGTAGCGTTTGTAACTACATCTGTTCCATTGTTGGAATAGCGTATCTCATAGCGGTTATCAAAGCCTGGTACGACCCGCCAAACAGACACTGCTTCCACCGCCAGGTCTCTTTTGCCGGGTATTGGCTGTAGGGCAAATGAAAGGTTATCGTTACCGAAAAACCCGGCATGGGCAGTGGTGTACGCAGCGGGGACAACCGTAAAATAAGGACGATAAGGGATCACGCTGGTTATGTAGCTGCCACTATCCACATCAATAGAAAAAAAGCCGCTTGAAGTATTGGTAATGCTGGTATCCACATTCGGTTTCACTACCGAGATGGAAGCATTGGTAAACACCGGTTCACCTGCATCCTTCACTGTATTGGCATTTTTATCGAGAAAAACAATGCCTTCTATTGTGTTGTATTTTGTCATTGCTATTGGCTCATACCGGGCCAGCGCAAACATCCTTTGGTTATAAAGATCAGCTACACCTGCCAATACTATTTTTCCATCGGGCTGTATGGCAGAAGAGTAAGCCATGTCACTATTTAAAAAGTTGGTAGTAATGATACCATGTCTGCCAT
Organism: Segetibacter sp.; assembly: GCA_043736115.1. Taxonomy (GTDB): domain Bacteria; phylum Bacteroidota; class Bacteroidia; order Chitinophagales; family Chitinophagaceae; genus Segetibacter. Next base: position 1,420 of record JAYTDC010000088.1, read on the forward strand.
AGGCCGAGTCCAGCGTGCCGTCAGCATTGTAGCGCAACAAAACAAAGTCGCCGGCATTTTGATAGGGGGAGGGGGCAGCACCATTAATGTTGGCAGCACCGCCTACCAATATTTTTCCATCAGGTTGCAGTTGTATCGTTTGAGCGAGATCGTTTAAATTACCCAATGAAGTGATGACTTTGCCCCCTATTCCAAAGCCGTTATCGAATGTGCCGGATGATGATAGTCTGAGCAAGCCAATGCGGAATTTATAAGTTGTATTATCAGATACCTGACCTGCCAAAATGATTTTTCCATCGGGCTGAAGACTCATACCATAGCAAAGATTGTTGTTACTAACAGCGGTATAAAACATTCCTCCATTGCCAAATGTGTTGTCAATGGTGCCGTTTGCATTAAACCGTAAGACCGCAAAGGTGGCTCCTAATGTAGAATCAAGGTATGTGCCTGCAAGTAATATTTTCCCGTCAGGCTGAATTTCCATACCCTGTGCGCGGAATCTTTCATTTGCAATGTCGTAGGTAGGATAAAACCCAAGGCCATTGGTCCCGAATGAGGAATCAAGTGTGCCATTGGTATTGTATTGCGCCACAAATATGCCTACCGTATTGGGGATATTAAACTGCTGTCCATGATTATTGCCCCCCACTACAATTTTTCCATTTGCCCTTACTTTCACCGTAGAACTTAGATCAAAGGAATTAGTAAAAAAAGGATTTGCCGAGTCTCCGTATAAGTTGGTCTGCACTACGCTGTTTCTACCAAATGTGTTGTCGGGAGTGCCGTTGGCATTAAAACGGTGTACAACAAAATCGCCGATCATACGTGTACACAATATTTTGCCGTCGGTTTGCAATGCTATAGCCGCCTCAGGATGTGTTGCGCTATAGCCAGGCGGTATTGAATCATCTGCATATACCAACCCTTGGGTGCCAAAGCTATTGTCAAGGCTACCATTAGCAGTATAGCGAACCAGCACAATGGGTGTTCGCGTTCCTATCTTGGTAGCACCTGCCGTCAAAATTTTACCATCAGGCTGTATTATCATAGACCAGGGAGAAGACGTGATGTGTGAAGAGTCGGGAATGGGAGTAATAACTTTTCCTTTGTTACCAAAGGTGATGTCTAAAACCCCCGGCTGCGCAAAAGCACTCACCAAAAACACCATCAAAACTGCAGTTAGTAAACTTTTTTTCATGGTTCAAAGGTTTTCTTAATGGTTAAATTTAATGCATTCTCACTAGTTATACAACATGAACCAACGCAAAGGTTGGGTTTTTGGAAAATATGATTTAAACAAGTGTGAGGTGTAAAACACTTTAAACCTAACACTTCACACTTGCTTTTACAGCTTCTCAAACTTCATCACCTGCTCGTCTTTGTCGCTTTTGACCTTGAGCAAATAACTGCCTTTGGGCAATATACTGATGTTGATGCTTTGCAAACTGCTTCCTTCATTGGCTGTAATGCTTTTTGACATCAAAACTTTTCCATCGGCTGATAATACGATTAGTTGCAATGCGGTTTTCTTATCGCTTTCCACCTGTACTTGCAAAACATCTTTGGCTGGATTGGGGAAGATGCTAATTGTTAATGGTGAATTGTTAGTTGTTATTTGTCGGATAGGACTGTAAGAGAATTGGCCATCCCGGTCTATCATTTTGAGGCGGTAGAAATTGGTGTGAGTGGTGAGTGGTGAGTTGTCAGTAAAAGAATAATTGTGTACACTTAAAACTGCCAACTGACTACTCACAATCCCTATTTTATTAAACTCTCTTCCGTTATTGCTTCTTTCTATGTCAAAATGATTTACGTTTATTTCGTTGGTCGTTGTCCAATTGAGTAGGTTTGTTTTGCCATTTTTCTTTGCAGTAAATGAAAGTAAATGTAATGGAAAGGTTTCTGCTACTACAGTTGTTATTTCCGTATTGGTTTTGACCGGCAGGTTGTAGTCGAAGTAAATAGAAGCGCTATTTTTAATCACATCACCAATCTGAACGTTTGGCTTGGCTTTTATTCTGTAAGTGATATAGCCGTGGCTTAATGGTTCGTTTTTGTTGCTATCAACAAGATGAATGTTACGGAATGTCCACTCGCATTTACCATTGTTTATAGTCATTTGATAATTGTGGCTGGCTGATATCATTTCCAGTGTGTTCCAGTTGAGCTTGCTGCTTAAAGTATCTCTTACAAAAATATCAAAAGCTGTATCGTTACCTGTGTTCTGAAAACGAATGGTGTAAGTAAGACATTCTCCTCCAAGAGCTTTGGAAAGGCTTATTTTACCGCCATGATTTTCGGTTTTATCGTTAGGGTCATAAGAGGCGATTATTGTTTGAATGACAGGTGTGCTATTGTCCGCAGTATTACTCTCTCCGGGAATGATAGCAGCGTTTGCGTAACAGTTTAAAGTGTCAAAAATGTTTGCAGCTGGAGGAGTTTTTACTTTAAAATATGCGATTACGGTTTTAGATTCCAGTGGCTTCAGATTGCTGTAACTCCATGTGAGAGTATCGCCGGAGATACTTAGCGGAGTAGCTGAAGCTGAATCATAGAGTAACTTGCTGTCTTTTATAAAATTAAATGTCCCACTTACTGTTGATGTCCCGGGGTTGTAGCACTCTATCTTATAGTTCATAGGTCTGCCGGGGCGTGCCCGGGATAAAGGAACAACGAATATGGCTACATCCTTATAACCCGGTATAGGCTGAAGGGCAAATGAGAAAGAATCGGCATTGAAGTAGGTGTTGTAAGCGACAGTATGTGTTGCGGGTACTATATTGTAGTATGGAACCGATAAGGCCGGGGTTGTGATGTATGTGCCAGTATCTACATAAACATTGTACATCCCTGTTGAAGATACGGCTGCAAAAGAAGTTGCTCCAGATGATATATTTGCGGTTGCATTTCGCATATATGGCTCACTGGCTTCGTGTATACCGTTGTAATTGGTATCAATGAACATGTTGAACTTGAGTATGTTAAAATCAGAAGGTTTAAGCTTCCATAAATCGCCTCGGGATACATTACTGTTTCCTGTAAATATGTCAAAAAATATGCCGCCGTATAGCCAAAAGTTTCCTTCTTTGTCTTTCCAATTGGCCGCTTGCGCCCTTGAGCCAGGATTGTTAGCCATGTAGGAGCTCCCTTGTAAGCCATAGTGTGCAGGAGCTCCATAAGCGCTTGTACTGCCATTGGCCCAAACCCACTCCTTAGTTGTAACATTGTATTTCCATAGATCGTTCAATTGAAGAGCATTTCTAGTTCCGCCAAAAAGCCAAAAATTACCCGCTGCATCTGTCCAACACTGAGAAGCACCCCTTCCCGGGGGTATGTTGGTAGGAGCAGAAATACCCAATTGTCCGTAGTTGCCATTACCATTTATGGTTGTGTCGCCGCCCATCCATGCCCATTCTAACGTAGTTATATTGAATTTCCATAAGGTGCTGGTGGCAGCACCGGAAAGCAACCAGATATTTCCTAAACCATCTTGCCAGTTCGGAAGGTATGACTTGATGAAGCCCGGATTGCTGTTAGGAGACTCCACCCCGAGTGTGCCATAAACAATAGGCGGATTGGCACTGCTGTCACCAGCCATCCATGCCCATTTGCCGGTAACTGTTTCATATTTCCATACATCATTTACCCAAGAGTAAGGGCTGCCACTTGCTGCGCAGCCGCCACCTCCCATAAGCCATAGGTTACCTGTAGCATCTGTCCAGCTAATAGATGACGTTCTGCCGCCAGGATTGTTAGACTGTGAGGCTAAGCCTTTTACACCATAAACGCCATACTTGTATTCTGTGGCATTTCCTTTTACCCATGTCCATTGGTTGGTGGACAGGTTATATTTCCACAAATTGTTGAGGTAGCCATAGCCCGATACGGAGTGCCCTTCCCCCCCAAAAAGCCAAAGATTATTATTTGCATCACACCATGTAGAGGCATATAATAACTCACCAGGGGTGTTAGCGGGGTGCGGTATGCCTTGTGTACCGAAAACAGCACCATAAGAGTGAGCCGTATCTCCGTGCAGCCATGTCCACTCATTAGTAGTAGGTTTGTAGCGCCAGAGAAGAGAACCATAATAACTGGTTCCATACATATAAAAGTTGCCCGAAGTGTCCGTAAAGTTTAAGGGAAAGAATGATGACCCAGGCTTATTGGCAGTTGAGGATATGCCCTTAGTTCCAAACACTGGCAATGACCCAATTGTACTATCGCCACTCACCCACGTCCAAAAATTGACTTGAGATTGAGCACTATTGCTTGTTAATACAAAAGCAACCAACAAGGTGCAAGAAAGTAAAACTGCGGTTAGTAAACTTTTTTTCATGGTTGAAAGGGTTTCTTAATGATTAAATTTAATGCATTCTCACTAGTTATACAACATCGATGAGAAGAAAGGTTGGGTATTTGGGAAAATTTATTTTATAAACTAATCAGGGAACTGATAATACGGTTCCCTGATTGTGTTATATCCATTATTATAGGCATTTTACAACTTCTCAAACTTAACCACCTGCTCGTCTTTATCGCTTTTGACCTTGAGCAAATAACTGCCTTTGGGCAATGTACTGATGTTGATGCTTTGCAAACTGCTTCCTTCGTTGGCGATAATGCTTTTTGATAACAGCACCTTGCCATCGGCAGACCACATCACTAGTTGTATGGCGGTTTTCTTGTCGCTTTCTATCTGTATTTGCAAATTGTCTTTTGCAGGATTTGGGAAGAGGGTAATTATTAATGATGAATTGTTAATTGTTAATGAGCGGATGGGGCTATAGGTAAATTGGCCGTCCCGGTCTATCATTTTGAGGCGGTAGAAATTGGTGTGAGTGGTGAGTGGTGAGTTGTCAGTAAAAGAATAATTGTGTAAACTCACAACTGCCAACTGACTACTCACCATCCCTATTTTATTGAACTCTCTTCCATCATTGCTTCTTTCTACTTCAAACCTGTCCACGTTTATTTCGTTGGTGGTTGTCCATTTGAGTAAGATCTCACCCCGACCCTCTCCGGAGGAAAGGGAGGGATACTTCTTTCGGGCTGTGAAGGATAGTAAACGAAGCGGCATTACTTCATTTAATATTAAAGTTGTTTCCGTATTTGTGAAAATAGGTGGATTGTAATCAAAGTAAATGGCGGCTGTGTTTTTAATGGTATCCCCCAATACAACTGTTTGTTTAGGTTTTATTTTATAAACTATATAACCATGACTTGCCGGCTCGTTGGTAATGCTATCTACAAGATTTATATTTTTGAAACTAAATGTACATTTGTTACCATCATTCATAGTCATTTGGTAGCTATGGCTTGCGGTAAGTATTTGTATAGTATGCCAATCTAGCTTGTTGTCTAAAGTATCGCGAATATTTATGTTGAAAGCAGTGTCAGTACCGGTATTTTGAAACCGTATAGTATAATGAAGATTTTCACCATTAGCAACCTGTTGGGAGGTTAGTTTGCCTCCATGGTTTTCGGCTTTGTCATTTGGATCATACGAACCCCTTACAAGCTGTTTAAGCGTTGAGGTATTGTCTATTGGGGTAAGGTCAGTATTATTTGATGCTATGTTTGCAGTTGCCTTTATTGTATCCCCAATATTTACAATTGGTGGTGGAGAAACGGTAAAATTAATAATGATATTTGCTGTATCCTGTGGATATAAATTTGAAAAATTCCATTTAAGTGTGTCCCCATTTATCGATACCGGAATAGGGCTCGAAAAACTATAATTTAAATTTCCATCTTTTATAAGACTTACTGTTCCATTTGTTATAGTATCAGTACCAGTATTTCTATAAAATATATGGTAGGTTGCAGGAAATCCCGGTCTTACAATTCCGGCATTAAAAAGATTGATTGAGAGATCATTTTTACCAATCATATGCTTTAAGGCAAATGAAACGCTATCTATATTGCTATAGGATTGGAATGAAGTATTATGGCTTACCGGATTAATTGTATAGTAAGGTGAATAAGAATTTACTGTGGTGATATAACTACCGGTATCTATGTAAACCTTATTAATGCCATTAGATGAATTAGAAATAATTTCTGATGCAACGTTCTTTATTGTAGCAATATTTCCGTTGTTAAAATAGGGCTCGTTATTGTCCTGAATGCTATTTGCATTTTGATCCAAATATGCCGATACTGTGAGTGTATTTATTTCAGAAACAATTATATCATCTATAAAGAGGGTACCTTGATAGGCATTAGAATAATCATGAAAACCAATAAAGTAAACCCCCGTAGCAGGTGGAGCAAAAATAGAATAAGATGTAGCTGAACTATCTAATCTTATAGAAGGGTAATTTACAATTGAATAAATCATTGAACCCGAATAAGAATTTGATCCCAATTTTACTTCCAATCCTTCAGTGGTAGCTGAATTATTGCTTCCATATTTAAATACAAGCCTATAAACTTTACCCGCTACAAGGTTTAATCCTTGTGTGAAATACCAGCTGTTAGAAGGATTGGGATTGGAATAATTGTGTTTTATACATTTATTTCTAAATCCAAAACCAGGGTTATTATTTGTAACCCAATTATTACCATCTGTACTTTCAACATTTGAACATTGAGGAAGAGAGGGAACCGTTAGCGACTCAAAATTTTCGAAGTAGGGAACATTGTATGAAGTATCACAAACCGTTACAAAACTGTCTAAGGGTGACCATATACTTGTTTCGTTGCCACCACAATATGCCCTTACACTAAAATAATATTTTGTTCCTCTCTGTAGATTACTCAAAGTTGCAAGTGTATCACTAACAGTTAAAACCGGTGTTTTATAACCTTCGGAATGAGTTGGGATAAATGAATAATAAATCTGATAATTGCTGGCAGTACCAATTTTGGAGGGATGCCACTTAATATCAACACTGCTGGAAGTAACATTTGATTTTGTAACTAATTGGGGTTTGCCACAGGTTGTTTTTTTGACCAAAATATTATCAATAGTTATACATTCCTGATCAGCAATAGAGGTGCAATGAAAAGTAAGTTTGGCATTTTGATTAACTAGCCACTTAAATTCTGATTCATAAATACCACTATAATTTAAATAAGAATAATTAGCCCAAACTATTCCTGATACAGATAAACTTTCATGAAAACCTGGAGAAGCACCATAATCAAAAGATACAGTATAAGTTGAATCGATATTCAATATTATCTCACCTGTATTAAAATAAGCATCAGCCTGTGCACCATTGTTTGGTGAGCAATATCTCAAATACCAAGTTCCAGTCGAGGTGTTACCACCAATATTCCACCAATTACCCAATCCATAAGATGGATTGGTAGTACATAAAGGGAGATAACCATCATTAAAGTCTAATAAATAGGGAACATTGTATGCTGCACATAGGGTAAGAAAGGATGAAGTTGTAATAAAGGGTGACCATGCACCATATACACCGGGACTACAAATAGCTCTAACATAGGCACTATAATAAGTGCTCGAATCAAGACCATTTACACTTGCACTAGTATCTGTTGCCAAAGCCGTTCCACTTGCGCCAAGTCCAACAGGACCACTACCCGGGTTACCACTTTTTCTAACTTCCCATTGATAACCTGTTGCTGTTTTGCCAGAAGGTAAAGAAGGCCAGGATATAGTGGCCGAATTTGTTGTAATATTTGCAACTGTAACTTTGGGGACATTATAACATGTTGTAGCAGTTACTCCTTCTATCTGAATATTCGGGAGATCCTTTCCCACAGCATTTGAAGTACTTTGTGGGTTGTATAGGTCTATGGGTGCCGTACTGCTAAAGAAATTAATTGATCTATTCTGATTACCAGTAAATGACTTAAACCCAGCAGAAGATGTACCTGACATTTTTCCAGGTTGGTTTTCAGCAACTGCAATTACAAGATTATCAATTCCGTTGTAATTAAATGATGTGGATAAATTTATAGTCACCCAGCCGGGTAATGTGGCTGCCGAAACAGTATCAGTAAAAACATTCGTCAATGAATCAAAAGGTAAATAGTCCAACTTGCTGACAAAATAACTCTTTACACTATGAGCCATATAAACCGAAATCTTGTTAGAGTTAGTCAGGTTATTTCCGCTAAAATAAAATTTGATACTTGTAATATTACCTGTAGAATTAATTTCTGAAGCCAAATATATCATTTGACAATAAGAAAAATTTTGTAAAGGACTCCATGGTGCAGATCTTATTAATGTGCCATTTCCTATTGTAACAGTTTGGGCAAAAGAGTTAATAATTATTATAAGTCCAATAATAGATAAAATTAATTTTCGCATAAAAAAGGAATAGTCGTAAAGATATTTTTTATTTGAATAACAGATGATAAATTAAATTATTTTAATCCTTGATGCTTACAATTAGTTCATTCTAAAAACAATTCAACAAAGATAAGATTAGTTATAACCTACCCCAAAAGTAGTAAACGACTAAAACTTTAAACTGTAATTTACTTTCCTTATTAATAACTTATGGTTCTATTATCTTTACAGCCGTTTTAGATTTAGTGGATATGGTTACAAAAAGTATTTTAAATAATTTCTAATTTATATAAGCAATGTTGAAAGTCGGTGTATTTGGTACGGGTCATTTAGGAAAATTTCACCTGAACAACTGGAAGGAAATAGAGGGTGTAAAACTGGTGGGGTTCTACGATCCTTCAGAACAAACAGCTAAAGAAGTGGCGGCAGAATATGGCATTAAAAGATATACAGACATTGACAAATTTATAGATGCCTGTGATGCGGTAGATGTAGTAGCACCTACTAATCACCATTTTTACCTATGTGAAAAAGCAATTCGTAAAGGAAAACATGTGTTTGTAGAGAAACCGTTGGCAAACACAATAGAAGAAGGTCGCCTTTTGGTAAGCATGGCGAAAGAAGCCAATATAAAAATGCAGGTAGGACATGTGGAGCGATACAATCCGGCATTTCTTGCGGTAAAGGATATGAACCTGACACCGATGTTTATTGAGGTACATCGTTTGGCACAGTTTAACCCCCGCGGTACAGAGGTTAGTGTCATTTTGGATCTTATGATTCATGACATTGACATTATTCTGAAAATAGTGGATAGCGATGTGAAAAATATATCGGCTAGCGGTGTTGCAGTTATGACGGACACACCTGACATTGCCAATGTGCGTATGGAGTTTAACAACGGCTGCGTGGCCAACCTTACCAGCAGCCGTATAAGTATGCGCAAAATGCGTAAGATGCGTATGTTTCAAAAAGACAGTTACATAGGTATTGATTTTCTGGATAAAAAAGTAGAGGTTATTAAACTTAAACAACCTACAGATGGCTCCAAAGTTTTTTCGTTTGACATAGAAACACCTAACGGCAAAAAAACCATAGCGGTTGCAAACCCAAAGGTAAAAGACACCAACGCTATTAAGCTGGAACTGGAGGCATTTGTAGATTCAATATTAAACGACAAACCTACAGAGGTAAGTGAAATAGATGGATTTCTTGCCATGCAGGTAGCGCATCAGATATTGGAAAAAATAAGCCACAATGCTGTATTGCGCTAACGGATGATTGCCATGAAACAATACAAACCGCTACAGATATACTGGTATATATTGAGCGACATTGTGGCCTCATGTGGCGCATGGTGGGTTTTTACCTGGTATAGGAGAAGTAAGTTAAACGAAGCTCATCCGGGATTTTGGCAAATGATTGAAGACCCATTTTTTCAATGGACTGTGCTTGTAATACCGGTTATTTGGGTCAGTCTTTTTTTGCTTACAGGTTTTTACAGCTCATCGCTTTACCGAAGGTCCAGACTTACGGAATTTACCTCGTCCTTTTCTGTTTGCCTTATTGGTTGTTTGCTACTTTTTTTTAGCGTCATACTTAATGACCACGCTCCTTCCTACACTTATTTTTACGCAGCCTTTTTTATTTTTTTTATGTTGCAGTGGGTGCTCACCTTTGTGGGTAGGGCTTTTATTCTTGGCATAGCAAAACAAGATTTACTTAAAGGAAAAATACAGTTTAACACTTTACTGTTAGGCAGTAATGCTAATGCACTTAAAATCATTAAAGATTTTCCTAAAGGTGTGCCGGCCTTGGGTTATGTATTTGTAGGTTATATAACAACCGGCTTGTCTGCCAAAAACCATATAATTAGATGGTTGCCACAACTGGGAAGTCTTGATGAAATGGAATCTCTGATAAAAGCCCAAAATATACAACAGGTTATTATTGCACTTGAAGATAGTGAAAGCCATTTGGCAGAACCCATACTTCAGCGCCTTAGCGAAGTAGATGTTGAAATAAAATTGTACCCAAACATCAAGGACATTCTTACCGGTTCTGTAAAGACAGGCAACGTAATGGGTGCCTTACTGATAGATATTAATACTGCCTTAATGCCGCAGTGGCAACAGAATATAAAAAGGTTGATTGATATTGTTGTAGCACTTTTCGGGCTAATTTTATTAAGTCCCCTTTTAATTATCATTATGTTTTGGACAAAATTATCCTCTCATGGGCCGGTATTTTATATTCAACAAAGAGTAGGTTACAAGGGCAGGCCCTTTAACATTTATAAGTTCAGAAGTATGTACGAAAATGCAGAAACAGAAGGCCCTGCACTATCAAGCGACCATGA
>JAYTDC010000089.1:0-21049 GCA_043736115.1 Segetibacter sp.
TTGGAGCAACCAATGTAATTCTATATTGCGATTGCACTCTTTTTCCAGCTTGCGGCTGCTGCGTATTTTGTTGAGGTAGCCATAGAGATACAATTTTAAAAGTACCTCCGGTGCATAAGGTGGACGGCCTTCGCTTTTGTGTACGGTTTTAGTAAAGCCGAGTTTATTCAACTCTAATTTATTGATAAACCCATCTATCAATCGAACAGCATTGTCGAGTGCTATCTGTTCCTCCAAAGAAGAAAAGTAAGTTTGAAAACGGCTAGTGCCTTGTTGTATTCTATAAGTAGGTGAAGCAAAGTTCTTGTACTGTTGTGACTTTGCAAAGCCATGTGTATATTTGTTGAAAGACGGGAGTTTTTTCACAGACTGTCGTTGTACGCCATTTTAACCCTCTTATCTGCAAGTTGGTAAATGTTAATTGCGAATTAAATACCCTATTATACTCCATGTATACCTCCCCACTCCGCTTAAAAGCAACATTTAGCGTTGCATTTTCATAGTAACTTTACAGGCAAACAAAAAATTTGCAAATTTCCCTTGAAAAAAGTGCAACCTTTTTCCACATTGTCGATTATAACTAAAAAAGCAAAGTATTTTGAATGAAGAGCAGTTGCTTAAAGATATTAAAAATGACCCTCAGAAATTCGGAGAGGTATATGAGGTATTTCGCAACAAGATCTTTGGATATGTTTATAGAAGGACCACTGATTATGATGCAGCCAGTGAAATCACTGCTGAGACATTTCTGAAAGCTTATGTGAATATCAGTAAGTTTAAATGGAATAATATCTCTTTGTTGCACTGGTTGTACAGAATTGCGACAAATGAGCTGAATAAATATTTTAACAGCCATAAATATAAACCTCTCTCTCTCAACAGGATTCAGGAAGAGTACGGGATTGATATAACAGATCATTCAAAGGCGGAAACAGAAAGTATAAAAATCCAAAATGAACTGGAAAAGCATCAACAGTTTATGATGATAAATGGTGCCATCAGGATGCTCGACATAAAATACCAGGAGGTAATCGCATTGAGATTTTTTGAACACAAATCGATAAATGAGATCGCAATAATTCTTACTAAAAAAGAAGGAACAATAAAGTCTCTCCTTTCCAGGGGCATTGAAAAGCTAAAAGAAAAAATAAAAAGCTAAATATGAAAAACGAAGAGGTTGAAAATATGCTGAACGACTTGCAAATACCGGAACCCGAAAATATAATGCAGCACCCTGAACTGAAGATTCCGTTGCTGAGTTATAAAAAATCATCAAAAGCCGGACTATGGTTGTTAGTGCTGCCGCTGGTAGTTGCAGTTACTATTGTTCTTAAAACATTTGGTGTGCAAGCGGGTTATATCAACCTGGTGCGGAAGTTATTCGCTGCCATTGATAACAATAATGTGCTGACATACCTTATCCCACTGATCTTTGTTGGGCTTCCATTATCTGCAATGATCATTAACCTGCTGGCCTTCTGTCATTTTCAGCAGAACAATAAAACAAAGGAGCTTATAGTAACTATTAAATACCGTGCACTCAACATTGCGATATTTTTAATTTCATTCGCCATACTTATTTTCTTCCTGTTACCAGATAAATTATCTTTTAAATAGCGCACTCTTTTACTGATGACCAGAGGCAGGCTTAAGTGTGCCAGGACATGTTATGCACTAACCCGAATCATTTACAATAATTAAATCAATAAACAAATAAACTGAACCACATGAAAAAAACGATTCTGATGCTTGCGTTTTGCGGAGAATTATTCAATACTGCAACTGCCCAGCAAGTTACCAGGTTATCCGTTGAATTCGACAAAGTATTGAAAGAGCAATTTCCATTGAACGAAACCGGAGCCACAGCTTTGGTGAGCAGGCATGGGAAAATCATATACAAAAAAGCATTTGGGATGGCGAACATAGAGCTTAATGTGCCAATGCAGACCAATAATGTTTTCAGGATCGGATCCATTACCAAACAATTTACTGCTATTGCAATATTGCAACTGATGGAACAGGGAAAGCTGAATCTCCGGGATGAGATCACGAGGTTTATACCGGATTATCCTGTGCAGGGGGAAACGATCACCATCGAAAATTTGCTGACCCATACATCCGGTATCCGCGATTTCACCAGCATCAAAGACACGGTGCAAAGATCAAAAAGGGATTTCACGCCAGCCCAGATGATAAGTTATTTTCAAAATCAACCAATGCGTTTTAAACCGGGCACCAGGTATGAATACAGTAACTCAAATTATTTTTTACTAGGTTATATTATTGAAAAGATAGCAGGCAAAACCTATCAGCAATACCTTGAAGCCAATTTTTTCCAGCCGTTGGGAATGGCCGGTTCGCTCTATGGAAATGAGGCAAAGGTCATTAAGGAACGGGTTGCCGGTTACACAAAGGGGGAAAAGGGAATTGAGAATACGGCAGCAATAAGCATGACCCAACCTTTTGCAGCAGGATCTATATTATCCACTATAGAAGACCTATTCAAATGGCAACAGGCCGTTCAATTGTATAAACTGGTTAAAAAAGAAACCCTTGAAAAAGCTTTTACAAGATATAAACTGGCTGACGGTAAGGAGATTAATTATGGTTACGGCTGGCGCTTCGGCTTTATACAGCAAAGCCCGAGTATATGGCATGGGGGACTCATAAATGGTTTTAAAACAATGGCAATGTATCTGCCCAAAGAAGATGTATATGTAGTGGTTTTATCCAATTGCGATTGTAGTTCTCCAGAAACCGTTACTGCAAAGCTTGCTGCGGTTGCCATCGGAAAACCATACACCGATAAAGAAATAACCCTTACAAACTCCATTTTGCAAACTTATGCAGGTGTGTATGAAAATGAGAATGGTGATCAGCGTATCATCAGTGTTGCAGACGGCAAACTGTATTCACAACTCGGAAGAAATCGAAAGATCAATGCAAAAGCCTTTAAAAAAGATAATTTCTTCTTTGACGATCCTATGATAACTATGGAATTTTCAGGAAATAAAAGCGGAAATATTGAGAGATTGACAATATACAGCAGTAGTGGAAGTGAAGTGTGGAACAGGTCAGATAAACCTGTCATTACCCAGGTTGAAATAAAACCCGATGAAAATATTCTTGAAATGTATACGGGTGAATATGAAGTATCGCCTCATTTCTCATTTACGATAACTAAAGAAAAAGAAAGACTTTTTTTGCAGGCAACAGGCCAGGAAAAATTAGAGATGTTTGCCGAGACAAATAAAAAATTCTTTCTGAAAGTAAATGATGCCCAGCTTGAATTTGTGAATGAATCCGGTAAGATCACAAAAGTAATACTGAAGCAAGGTGGAAGAACAACAGATGCGATGAAAATAAAATAGGGCTGAACCAGATTTGCCACCTTTGACGAAAATAACATTCATCTGGTAAGCCAGTAGACGATAACCTTTTTTGACTGAAAAAAGAGTCATATAAGTGACCCCGCTAGTCGAAGTGTTTCCGCAGGATCACTTCGATTAAAAATGAAAAGCAGGACTGTGTCCGGTAGAAAGTCAGGGTGCTTTTAATATCTGCCTTATCAGTTTTCAGTAGAAGGAATGCTGTAGGGCTTTTAGTTGTTATCTTCAACTTTTAAATCTTTAATGGGCTTCTGTTCCGGGCTGACAATCAACAATGCCCTGCCTGCACAAAGCCCTGTTCGTAAGCTGTGATGCGAGGGCCCTTTTAAAATTTGGAGTATATACTATTTGTGCATACCTTTGTTTAAAAGACATAATCATGAAAACTCTTTCGCTCAAACTTGACGACAATGTTTTTGAAGAAACAGAAAAAGTTGTTTCCGAATTAAACCTTGCCAGAAATCGATACATAAACGAGGCCCTCAATCTTTATAATCAGTTTAACAAAAGACGAGTTTTAAAAAAGAAGCTAGGAAAGGAGAGCAGACTTGTGGCGCAAAGTTCATTGGAAGTATTAGCAGAATTTGAAAAACTTGCCGATGAAATATAAACAGTATGACATCTGGCTTGCAGATTTAAATCCAACAATAGGAACAGAACCAGGAAAAACACGTCCTGTTGTAATTGTTCAAACGGATCTTCTTAATGAGACACATTTGTCAACTATTGTGTGTCCAGTAACAACTAACGTGAGGCCTGAAGTTGAAATCTTGAGAATACATCTTAAGAAATCACAGTTGCAAAAGCTTAGTGACATTTTAGTTGATCAGCCTAGAGCAATAGACAATAAGCGTTTTATAAAAAAACTTGGAAAGTTAACAAGTGATCAAATATTGCAGCTGAAAGAAAATTTGAAAATAGTTTTGGACTTATAAGCACCACAGCTAACATGGGTAATGCCAATAGTGGGGCTGAGCGAAAGTACAATCAGCAGCGGTAAAAAGCCCATCTTCGGTTCGGGCTGGACAAACAACTTTGAACTTTAGCTCTTACTTTCATCATTTTAATTTCAGTCAACAGCGGTTCCAGGCGGACGGATTACTAATACCACACCTGCCCAAAGCCCTGACGTCTGACGTTGTGCGTCATTTCAAATTAGCAATTCAGCTTTAAAAAATGCTACCTAAGTCATGAATAAAGTAATAAAAAATTACAGCGCTAATAGAAGGCGTTTATGGCTTACATTATTTTTATCAATCTTATTCATTTATCTCGGTTATTATCAGTTTTGGCATCATTCCCCACTGGTTAATAGTAATATTTATACGGTAAATAAAGTCTTAAACTCACATCTTTCAGAAATTTGGACGGTAAAATTTAGTCCCAATGGGGATTGGCTTGCCAGTGGAAGTGTAGATAGTACCTATAAAATATGGGACAAAGAAACTGGGAGTATTCTTCTTAACATCAAACAACCTAGTGGAATTACCAGCCTGGACTTTAGTCCTGATAGCAATTACCTTGTCACCGCTTCTTATGATTCAAAAGTCAGGATTTGGAAATTGCCAGAAGGTGTATTAGAAAAAGAACTCATTGGGCACGTTGGTACTGTTTGGTCTGTCAATTTTAGTGCGGACGGAAAAACAATTGCAAGTTGCGGTGAAGATGCCACTATAAAAATATGGAATGCCCCAACTGGCCAAATTATACAAACATTGCAAGGCCATACCCGTAATATATGGGATGTAAAGTTTAGTCCTGATGGCACTAAATTGGCTAGTGCAAGTTTTGATAAAACAATAAGAATTTGGAATTTAAGCGATGGAAAATTATTACAAATGCTTACCAATCACAATGAGGCAATCGTAGCAATAGCTTTTAGTCATGACGGTCAAAAATTAATCAGTACCAGCGATGACAAAACCATTAAACTTTGGGCTACAAATAACTGGCAGCTAATCTATTCACTAAATGTTCCCGAGCATAACCAGGCTGCAGAATTTAGCCCTGATGATAAATTATTACTAACAGGAGGTAGAGACAAAACTACTTTAGGCGAGTTCTTGCAAAACATTTTTGGAGATTCTAAATATAATAAAGGTGTTTCAATGCGACTGTGGGATGTACAAACAGGCAAATTACTTCAAACCTTTTCCAAACACAATAATGATGTAAATGATGTTTCTTTTAGCCCAGATGGAAAATGGATTGCGAGTGCAAGTTCAGATGGGACTGTACAACTTTGGCAGTTATCAAATCGATGAAACGAACGCACAACATTGGGTTTTGCGCAAGTGTGGCTTGACAAACAAACATCAGCCAATTGCAAATCCAGGCTGTGGTTCGGGCTGGATTACTATGGAAAAAACCAATAAAATTTTCAGTTTTTTCAGGCTGCTATTTTAGTGTTATTAACATAGGGCTGCTGCTTATTCACAACTGCGATCACTCTTAGCACCAATTTATTTCTGATAGCATTTCGTCCTAGTCCTTAATAATGGGTAGTAAACCCTAATTGCTATAGAGACACTAAGGAGAAAAAACTGCAGCGGATTGTATCCAGCCCTGGGTCGCGAACCCTGACGTTGAAATAATGCGCCGCTGCCGGTGGTTAGGTTTATCCACAAATAACGGTGAATTTTAAAGAAAAAAAGAAACAAAAAAAAGAAAAGTAGTAATAGTAGTAAAACATGAATGAAAATGATTGAGGGCAAAGCTAAAGGACAATCAACTTTGGGCTTTAGTTCTTAACTTCAACTTCAGTTTTTCAATCAGCAGCGGCTGTGGGCGGTAATTTTAAACAGACACAGTGAATACAAAAGCAGAACAATATTATCCGAAATATAAAGCAAATCATCGAAACATTCTTTTAATTGAATCTGAGGAAGCTCAAAAAATCGTAAATGGCCAAACAAAGATTTGCGATAGTAAGTAATATTTTACTTACTATCGCAAAATTTTCTATTACACTTTTTCTAGATCAAGACGACTCGAAATCTACTACACACGGCAAACTCTCTGCGGTTCGACACATTACCACAACCTTTTTATAATTTTACAAACCATCACACGGTGGACAGACAATATGAAACTATACATAAAGAACATGGTTTGCAGCAGATGCAAAATGGTAGTAAAAGCCCAATTGGAAAATAACGGGCTCCGCCCCTTATCCATCAATTTGGGCGAAGTTGAAATTGAAGGAGACTTATCAAAAGAACAATTAGCATCATTAGATACCACCCTAAAATCTGTAGGCTTTGAACTCATTGACAACAAAAAAAGCAAAACTATTGAAAAAATAAAAAATACCATCGTTACATTAGTTCATCGTACAGACCACGACATAAAAACAAACCTATCTTCATTTATCACTTCACAAATTCACCAAGACTACAATTATTTAAGCAACCTTTTTTCTGAAGTTGAAGGCACAACTATTGAAAAATACTTTATAGCCCATCGTATTGAAAGAGTAAAAGAATTAATCGTTTATGATGAACTGTCTTTATCTGAAATTGCTGACCAATTGGGCTACAGCAGCGTTGCCTATTTATCTAACCAATTCAAAAAAATCACAGGATTTACTCCCAGCTACTTTAAATCGTTAAAGGAATACAAACGGAAAAACATAGAAGAACTTTAAATCTTACAACATTTATACAAAATTCCACAATAGCTAACTTAAATACCAAAAAGTACCTTTGTGTCAAATAATAAAATAATGACACATACCTATAAAGTTACAGGAATGACTTGCGGAGGTTGCGAAGCAAAAGTAAAAAGCAATTTGTTGAAAGTGCCGAATGTTACCGAAGTGGAAGTTTCAAAAGACAAGCAAACAGCAACCATTTCAATGGATAAGCATATTGCACTTTCCACTTTTGAAAATTCGTTGGATAAAAAATATTCCATTACCGCAATTGAACACAACGAAACGCCATCTCCCCACTCTTTTGGAGAGGGGTTAGGGGGTGAGGCTTGGTTTTCAACTTACAAACCCATCTTACTAATTTTTGGTTACGTAACCACCATTTCAATTATTGCCGCTACCCTTCAAAATACGTTTCATTGGATGCAAGGCATGAATGTTTTTATGGCAGGGTTCTTTCTTACTTTTTCTTTCTTTAAAATGCTTGACCTGAAAGGTTTTGTTGAAAGCTACAGCATGTATGATATTGTGGCAAAAAATCTAAAGGCTTGGGGCTATGTTTACGCATTTATCGAATTGGCTTTGGGTATAGCTTATGCTACCAACTTTCAACCACTCATGACAAACATCGTTACCTTAGTAGTTATGAGCATTAGCATAATTGGCGTATTGCAAAGTGTACTCAATAAGCAGAAAATTAAATGTGCCTGTTTGGGAGCAGTTTTTAACCTACCCATGAGTACGGTAACTATTATTGAAGACGGCTTAATGATTGCAATGAGTGCTTTTATGTTATACACTATTATTTAAAAAATTAAAACTCAAATAAAATGAAATCAATCATATTAATGGCAGCAGTTGTTTTATTATCAACATCGGCTTGTCAATCTCAAATAAATAATGCCAAAACTGCAACAGTAAAAGTGTATGGCAATTGCGGCATGTGTGAAACTACCATTGAAAAAGCTGCCAATAAAAAGAAAATATCAAAAGCCGATTGGAACGAAGAAACCAAAATGGCAACCATCACTTACGACAGCAAGAAAACCAATTTGGATGCAGTGCTAAAAAACATAGCCCTTGCAGGTTACGACAATCAAAATTTTCTTGCACCAGATGCTGCCTACAATAAATTGCCCGGCTGTTGCAAATACGACAGAGAGAAAAAAACTGCAATGCTAATACAACCTGCAAAAGTCACAATGGCTACCATGCAAAACCACACTAACCAACAGCATAATGGTATGGAAAATGCCACACAAGAAACCAACCAGTTGACAGCAGTCTTTGACAGCTATTTTTCATTGAAAGACGCATTGGTAAAAACCGATGGAGTAATTGCATCAGCAAAAGCAAAAGATTTGCAAACAGCTATCAATTCAGTTAAAATGGAAAAATTACCAATGGATGTTCACACCGTTTGGATGAAAGTTTTAAGCGAGTTAAAAAAGGATGCCGAAAATATAAATGGAACAAAAGACATCTCCAACCAAAGAGACCATTTTATGAGCCTTTCAAAAAATATGTATGCCTTAATAAAAGTTGCAAAACCTGCCGAAACTGTTTACTACCAATTTTGCCCAATGGCAAATGAAGGTAAAGGAGCAAATTGGTTAAGCAAAGAAAGCGGCGTAAAGAACCCTTACTATGGGTCACAAATGCTTACTTGCGGAAAAACCGTAGAAATGATTAAATAATTTTAAAAGATGCTTACGTTAAAGCAGTATGTGAATGATGCAATTTATAAACATAATAATGTAACACTTTCGGGGAATGGTAATGACACCTTTGTAGTTTGTGAATATTCTTTCACAACTAAAAACAAATCAAATGAAAGCAATAAAAGTACCGATGATGGCAGTTTTAACCATGCTAACCTTTTCTGTTTTTGCACAAGCAGATACTGCAAGTAAGTACCATAAGCATACATCAGGCAAAGCGACCTATACTTGTCTAATGCACCCCCAGATGGTAATGGATAACCCCGGCAAATGTTCTATATGCGGAATGGATTTAGTAAAGTCTAAACAAAAAGCAATGAAAATGTACGCCTGCCCAATGCACCCTGCTTTAATAAGCAAAAAGCCGGGCAAATGTACCGAATGTGGTATGGATATGAAATTGACAGACATGGCGTATTGTTGTGCTAAGCATCCCGATGTTGCAAGCAATAAGCCGGGCAAATGCCCAGCTTGTGGCAGTAAATTAAATCCTTCGCCAAAAGAAAAAATGAAAAGGAAGTAATGAAAACATATACTTGCTCTATGCATTCAGATGAAACAAGTAACAAACCCGGCAAGTGTTCTAAATGTGGAATGGATTTGACAAAGCATGAATAGCGTTATGCGATTTAATAGTTTTAGGAAATACGAATATTACCCATAACAGACATATTAATGCCCATTTCAGAAATATCACCACAGCCTGCAATGTTCAATTGAAGGTTGTGGTGATAAATTAAATACACCATTGAGATAGAAAGGAAATTGAAGGAATATAATTTATAAAACTACTTAAAATGGAGCATCAGCATCATACAGCAACGGCAGAAAAAGCGGCATCAAATAATTATTCAGAAATGTTCCATTCTAACATTCATCATGGAGCTAAACCATCAATGGACATGGCGAAATCAGCATCAAAATAAAGTATGATAAGCAATTTTATAAAATGGGCATTAAAAAATCGTGTAGTCGTACTGCTGATAGCTGCGGCAGTAACGGGCTATGGTTTTTATTCAATCAATAATACAAAAGTTGATGCCATACCCGACCTGTCTGAAAATCAGGTTATCATCTTTACAGAATGGATGGGCAGAAGCCCCCAGATCATGGAAGACCAGGTAACCTATCCGCTGGTAAGTAACCTGCAGGGCATTCCAAAAATAAAAAACATCCGGGCCAACTCGATGTTCGGGATGAGTTTTGTGTTTGTAATTTTTGAGGATGATGTAGATATTTACTGGGCACGTACAAGAGTGTTGGAACGGCTTAATTATGCCCAGCGTTTATTACCGCAAAATGTTGTACCCACATTAGGTCCGGATGGCACTGGGTTGGGACATATTTTTTGGTACACGCTGGATGCACCCTCACACGATTTGGGAGAATTAAGAGCCTTGCAGGACTGGTACATAAAATTTGCTTTGCAAACAGTACCCGGTGTAAGTGAAGTGGCCTCTTATGGTGGTTTTCAAAAACAGTATCAGATCGTAATTGATCCGCATAAGTTGAGCTATTACAACATTCCTTTAATGGATGTAATTGAAAAAGTAAGGGCAAACAACAACGATGTGGGCGGAAGAAAAATTGAGATGGCCGATATGGGTTATATCATCAGGGGGGTAGGCTACATTACACAAATAAAGGACATTGAAGAAATAGCATTACTAACACAAGGCTCTATTCCCATCCGTATTAAAGATGTTGCCACCGTGCAAATGGGTGGCGAATTACGCCTGGGTATTATAGAAGAAAATGGGGAAGGAGAAAAAGTGGGAGGCATAGTTATTATGCGATATGGCGAAAATGCCAAAGAGGTAATTGATAAAGTAAAAGAAAAATTAAAAGATGTTGAAAAAGGTTTACCTGCAGGCGTTAAGTTTCATACCGCCTACGACCGGTCAGATTTAATTGAAGCTACGATTGCGACTTTAAAAGAAGCAGTGATTGAAGAAATTATTGTTGTTGCCATTGTGCTGCTCATCTTCCTGTTGCATGTTCGCAGCGCTTTAATTGTGGTTATAACCATTATAATGAGCGTGTTGATTTCCTTTATTATGATGGACTGGTTTAATGTAAGCTCCAACATCATGTCGCTTGCCGGAGTGGCGCTGGCAGTAGGCGATCTGGTAGATGCTGGAATTGTAATGGTGGAAAATGCTTTAAAATCTATTACAGAAGAAACCGAATAAAAATTATTATGATTTCAAATGACGAAAGATTAAAAAGAATTGAAAGCTCCTCTGTATTGGTGGGAAGGGCAGTTTTCAGTTCTATATTAATTACACTGGTATCGTTTGCACCCATACTTTTTTTAGAAGGCCAGGAAAAAAAATTATTTACGCCACTGGTACTTACTAAAAGTTTTGCTATGATTGGCTCTGCCTTGGTAGCTGTTTTTTTAGTGCCGGTGTTGATGGCTTTGATGCTAAAAGGCAAAATGCGGCCTGAAAAAAAGCACCCGGTATCCAGGTTTTTTCTTTGGTTGTATAATCCAATAATTCGGTGGTGCCTTCGCTGGAAGAAAACAACCATTGCTATTGCTTTTCTTTTGGTTGCTGCAAGTATTCCGTTGGTAATGCGGTTAGGTTCAGAGTTTATGCCACCGCTGGATGAGGGGTCACTTTTATTTATGCCGGTAACACTTCCCGATGTTTCCAACACCGAAATAAAACGCATACTGCAGGTACAGGATAAAATAATTAAAACCGTACCGGAAGTGCAAAATGTATTAGGCAAAGCCGGAAGGGCAAATACGGCTACAGACAATTCTCCCATCAGCATGATAGAAACTATTGTGTTGTTAAAACCTCAATCCGAATGGCGGGATGGGATGACGAAAAATAAGATCATTGAAGAATTAAATAATAAGCTTCAAATTCCCGGGGTAATTAATGGATGGACACAACCCATTATAAACCGTATCAACATGCTTTCAACCGGTATCCGTACTGATGTTGGGGTAAAGGTTTATGGACAAAGCCTAGATTCAATCAACATTCTGGCGCAACAATTTAAAGTGGCATTAACCGGGGTTGAGGGCATCAAAGATTTATATGTAGAACCCATTATTGGTGGTAAGTATGTAGAGATAAAAATTAAAAGGGAAGAAATAGGCCGTTATGGTTTAAGTGTGGATGATGTTAATATGGTTGTTGAATCATCCATTGGCGGAATGAATATTACCACTACCATTGAAGGGCGGCAACGCTTTTCGGTGAATGCCCGTTTTGCCCAGGATTTTAGAAACAACATAACCCAGTTAAAAAACCTGCTCGTTACCAGCCCCAGCGGCCCTATCCCTCTTTCAGCCGTTGCTGATGTATCCATTGCCGAGGGCCCACCTATGATTACTTCTGAAAATGCCATGCTGCGTGGCACACTATTATTTAATGTAAGGGAAAGGGATTTGGGCAGTACCGTAAATGATGCCAAAAAGAAGCTGGAGAGCCTGGTGCAAAAATTACCGAAAGGTTATTTTATAGAATGGAGCGGACAATACGAAAACCAGGTAAGGGCAGAGAAGCGATTAAAAATTTTGATTCCTATTGTACTGCTCATTATAACAGTCATCCTTTATTTTACCTTCCATACTTTCCGGGAAGTATTAATTGTATTATCCAGCATTCCGGTGGCATTGGTAGGTGGTGCTTATTCTCTTTTCTTTTTTGATGTAAATTTTTCGGTAGCTGTGGCGGTTGGCTTTATTGCTTTATTCGGCATAGCGGTAGAAACGGGTGTGCTGATGTTGGTGTATTTAAATAATTCATTGTTCAACAAGGTGCGTAAAAAAAAGGAAGCAGGCGAGCTATTAAAGAACAGTGATATTGAAGAAGCAGTGTACGAAGGTGCAGCGCTAAGGTTACGGCCAAAATTGATGACGGTATTGGTAGATATATTTGGACTGTTACCGCTGTTGCTAGCAACCGGTACCGGTAGTGATGTAATGAAACCCATTGCTATTCCTTTTGTATTTGGACTTGTTACTTCTACATTTTTTGTATTGATTGTTTTACCAGCCATGTATGCGTTGGTTAGGGAATACGAATTAAAGAAAAAAGGGAAAGTGGTAATTGAAGAACTAAATGATTAAATAAAAATGAAAATAATATTCATACTGCTACTTACGCTTACAGCCAAAATAACCTTCGGGCAGCCTATTTTGAAGCTCAATGCAATTGTAGATTCTATACAACGATCACACCCTTCCATAAAAATGTATGATGCAGAAATACGCTCCATGGATGAAGCTTCCAAAGGCGCTAAAAGCTGGATGCCGCCGGAGATCAGTACAGGACTTTGGATGGTTCCTTATAATCCGGCTCTGTGGAAGAAAAATGATATGGATGAAACAGGTATGGGGCAATACATGATTGGTGGCCAGCAGATGTTTCCAAACAGAAAGAAACAAAATGCAGATGCTGCTTACATGGAAGCAATGTCTTCTGTAGAAAAAGAAAAAAAGAAAGCCACACTCAACGAATTAATCAATGATGCCAAAAAATTTTATTACGAATGGATAATCCTTGAAAAGAAACTGGTGATACTGGCGCAAAATGAAAAACTGCTTGACTTCATGATTAAAAATGCGGAGATACGGTACAAGAATGGTTTGGAAAAAATCAGTGCTTATTACAAAGCAAAAGCAGCGGTGGGCAATAATATGAATATGCAACTGATGTTTGAAAACGACATCAAAGAAAAACGCATCCGCATCAATTCCCTGATGGGCAGGAATGCCATGATTGATTTTGATATTGATACCAGCTACCAAATAAATGACTATTCAACTGTAATATTTGACAGTACATTTTTTTACAGCAGCCGCAGCGATTTAATAGCCATTGATAAAGACATCAATATTACTTTTTTGAAACAGGAAACTGAAAGGCAGAGCCTCAAGCCACAGTTCGGTGTCCGTTATGACCACATGTTTGGCTTTGGAGGTTTTCCCATGCAATACACTTTAATGGGAATGGTGAAACTACCCTTTGCCAAATGGTCTTCTAAAATGAACAAAGCCAATATTGAAAGCCTGAAGTGGAAAGCAAATGCCCTGCAATCGCAAAAAGAAATGATGGTGAATGAATACAGCGGAATGGCTTACAGTATGCGGAATGAAATAGAACTAAAGAAAAAGCAGTTGAAACTATATGACGAAAACATCATCCCTGCATTAAAGAATAATTATAAAACCATGCAATTGGGCTATGAGCAGAATACAGAAGAATTGTTTATGTTGTTTGATGCATGGGAGACATTAAATATGACGCAGCTTGAATATTTAAAGCAATTACAGGATTTGCTGACAATGCAGGTTGAGCTGGAAAGAATTTTACAAATAAAATAATTATCGTTAAAATTTCCCGATTATGAAATGCTGTACAACTTATAATAAAAATAGCAATTGATAACAACCAGTATTTGAGTAAAAAACTATTACCCGGTGATGAATAAAAAGAGAATAGCAATTATTATAATATCGGTGCTGCTTTTACTGGCTGTGGCCGCATGGATATATTTTAAAGTATTGCCTCCGCAAAAAATTACACAACAGAAAGAACAAACCGGTATGAAAAATATGAAGATGGATGGCAAAGATGGAAATGACAAAATGAATACAGCTCCCGGAGACATGGGTAAAAATGAAAATAACAACACACACGATGTTTCTTTGCATACCCTGATGCAACCTGCTAATGGCTATGCAATTTCCACCATCCCTGCTACTACCTTGATACAGCATGAAGAACCCATTGAAATAAATGCAATTGGATATACCGCCTACAACACAAACGAAGTGGGTGCTATATCAACCCGTGTAAATGGCAGGATCGAAAAGTTGTATGTAAAGTACCGGTACCAGTTGATAAAAAAGGGTCAAAAAATTATGGATATTTATAGCCCTGAATTGCTGACCGCACAGCAAAATCATTTATTTCTTTTGAAAAATGATGCCACTAATTATTCATTAATTAATTCGTCCAAACAAAAATTATTATTACTAGGTTTCCCAGTAGAACAATTACAGCAATTAATAAAAACTCAAAAACCTTTGCTTACTGTTTCGGTTTACAGCAAGTACAGTGGGCATGTTCATGAAGCATTAAATCAGGGAATGAATAAAGCTAAACCTGAAACTTCTGCCATGAATGAAATCATCTCATTAACCACAGAAGAACTTAGCCTGAAAGAAGGTATGTACTTGCAAAAGGGACAAACTGTTTTTAAAGTTTACAATGCCAGCAAAATATGGGCCTTACTCAATATTTATTCATCAGACCAGGTGTTTATCAAAAAAGGCAACAGGATAACTTTAGTACCTGAAGCCAGGCCAGAAAAAATATATAATACTGCTGTTAATTTTATTGAGCCTTTTTTCAGGCCCGGCAATAAAACGTTAATTGTCAGGGTAAATATCGATAACAGTGATTTGCAATTACCCATTGGCAGCCAGGTGAAAGCAACTATTTTTAGTAGCCCCGTATTTGCATCATGGTTACCCAAAGAAGCAATTGTATCACTCGGTTTTGAAAAAATTGTTTTTGTAAAAAGCGGTAATGGATACAAAGCACAAAAAGTAACAACAGGGGTAGCTAATAAAAATCTGATCCAGGTAACAGGCGGTATTACCGCTGCTGATTCCGTGGCTGTAAATGCACAGTTTTTAATGGACAGTGAAAGTTTTATAAAAGTAAATAATGAAAATTGATGAACGATGCATATTAGGAATGAATAAAGTAAAGGTGAAAAGAAAGTACAAAGTCTCAAAAAAGGGAACATTGTTCATAAAAGATTTAAAGAAGATGTGGAAGATATACCGTTTGGAAAAGTACAGAAGCACCGCTCCCTCGCTTTTGGAGAGGGAGATGGAGGGTGAGGTCATAGAAGCAGTAACTTAACAAATGATATATAAAATTTAGTAGGTGATAAAATAAATAAAATGAAATGAAAAAAATATTTTCCGTATCAGTACTTATATTTTTATTGATTGCCTGTAAAAGTGATAAAACAAAAGATTCCGGTGAGGCAGCACATGCCGGACACGGAGAAACATATTATACCTGCTCCATGCACCCGCAAGTGATGAAAGATAAACCGGGTGATTGCCCTATCTGTGGGATGGCGCTGATAAAGGCTACAAAAACTACCACCCCTGATAGCACAGGGGTGCAACTGACCGGGCAACAAATACAACTGGGCAATATTTTGACAGACACCATCCGCACCGGAATGCTTGGCGGACAGACGGTGCTTACCGCCACTCTTAATATTGACCAAAGTAAAATTAATGCTGTAAGTGCAAGGGTGATGGGTAGAATTGAACGCCTTTATTTTAAAAACCTGGGTGATTATGTTAGAAAAGGAGATAAACTATTTGACTTGTACAGCGAAGAACTGAATAGTGCCAAACAGGAATATATTCTGGCATTAGAAAAACAAAAAGTGCTTGACAATTCAATTATTGATTTTACGGTACTGGTACAAAGTGCTAAAAATAAATTGTTATTATGGGGTTTGACAGAAGGGCAGACACAGGAGTTGGCGGTTAAAAAAGCTACTACACCTGTAACAACTTTCTATAGCCCTGTAGCAGGTTACATTACCACCCTGGATATAGGCGAAGGGGAATATACAATGGAAGGCGGCACTATTGTACGCCTCACCGACTTGTCATCGCTTTGCGCAGAGGCACAGGTGTATAGTTCCCAGCTATCGCAAATAGATAACAATGCAGTTGCCACTGTTCAATTCCCCGATTTACCGGGCAAACAAATAAATGGAAGGATCGAATTCATGAACCCCGAAATAAATTCGCAAAGCCGTATTAACCTGCTTCGTATAAATGTAGCCAACCCCGGAAACCTGCTGAAACCAGGCATGCCGGCTTATGTAACAATAAAAGGAAAACAGCAAAATTCGTTGACCTTGCCATCAGATGCAGTGCTTCGTACAGGTAATGGCACATCTGTGTGGGTGCAAACGGGCAAAGGTTTTTTTAAAAATATAATGGTTGAAATTGGTATGGAAGAGGGTGACAGGATTCAGATAAAATCAGGTCTTAAAACCGGAGATATTGTTGTTATCAGGGGAGCGTATTTATTAAATAGTGAATTTATTTTTAAGCAGGGAGCAGATCCGATGGAGGGAATGAAAATGTAATAAAATTAGATTACAACAATGAACTCTAAACCTTTCAGCAATAGCCCTTTCATTAGCAGGAATAATTCTTGCAGCTATAGGGTTGTACTTTATATTTCTACGACCTCCTCTACCACCTGAGGACCTTCCCTACATCGGATCTACATTAGAAAATTCAATGCAGAATATGCCCGGTCTTGCCAATTGGTTGCAAAAGGTTTTTTGGGTGATGGGAGGTTACATAATCAGTACAGGATTGCTGACTGTTTTTTTATTGGATTCACATTTTCTTAGGAAACGTACAAGAGAGGCTTTCAATGTCGGTGCAATAGCAGGAATAACTTCAATAGGTTCTGTGATGGTTGGGAACCTAATGATCGGCTCAGATTTTAAATGGCTCTTATTAAGTTTTTTATTGCCATGGGCAATTGCGTTAATTCGTTATCGGCTTTGCAAATAGAAAAATAAAAATGGAACATCAACCACTAAAATTCAATAAGTAGATGAAAGTGTCTTGGGGAAAAAAGAAGAAAGTTTTTATAGAATTACTGCCACAGGCAATTGCAAAACTGAAGAAAAACATCATAGATCCTTTTCTTGGCGAAAACAATAATCTAAAGTACGTAAACGAAAGAGCCCCTTTACGGGCCGAAATATTTACCAGGGAAAAATTAGAGCAACATGCTGTCACTATTGCCAAAAGGCATGAACTCATCTATAATCAAACTTCAGAACAACTATTGGAACGTCTGGCAGATAATGAGCATATTCTGCTGGAAGTGTATGCCTTGTTGTCTGATAACTTAAAACAAAACAAACGCATTTCTCCCGCAGCCGAATGGCTGGTGGACAATTTTTACCTAATTGAAGAACAGATTTATACAGGTAAAAAACATTTGCCTAAAGGTTATAGTAAAACATTGCCCCGGCTATTGAGAGGAGAATTAGCTGATCTGCCCCGGGTATATGATATGGCTGTGGAAATAATATCGCATAGTGACGGACATGTGGATATGGCTAAATTAACAGGTTTTGTAAATGCATACCAAACTATAGATAAATTAAAACTTGGTGAGTTATGGGCAATACCTATTATGCTAAGGTTGGGTTTGATAGAAAATTTAAGGCGGCTTTCCATACTTATCGCGGAAGAAATTACAAATAGGTCGCTTGCCAACCGTTGGGCTGATGAAATGATAGAAGTTTCTGAAAAAGACCCGAAAAACCAGGTATTGGTTATTGCGGATATGGCCAGGTCTGAGCCCCCGATGGAAAGCACGTTTGTAGCAGAATTAAACAGGCGGTTACTTGAAAAAGGCAATACACTCTCTTTACCCCTGAACTGGATAGAACATACTCTTTCAGACATGGGTGTATCAACCAGTGAACTCATACAACTTGATAATCAAAACCAGGCTGCTACACAGGTATCTGTAAGTAACTGCATTAACAGCTTTCGTTTTTTAAGTACCACTAATTGGAGAGATTTTGTAGAGGACACGAGCATAGTTGAAGCGACGCTTCGCCAGGACATTGACGGGGTGTATGGAAAAATGGATTTTCATACCCGCGATCAGTACCGGCATGTTGTTGAAAAAATTGCGTTTTACAGCAAATCTTCAGAGCAGGTGGTGGCAGAAAGCGTTATTCAGGCAGCAAAGAATGCTGCATTAAATAATAATTTCAAACAGTCGCATGTAGGTTATTATCTCATAGGTGATGGTTGTGTTGCTACAGCAAAAGCCGCCAATGCTAAAACCAATATTTCTGAAATATGCAGTAGAATCAGAAGCAAACATCCCTTATTCATTTACCTGGGCAGCATTAGCATACTCACTTTTTTTATTTGCTGGTTACTTATAGAGCAAATTGCAAAAGAAAAACTTTCTGCTACAGTAATGATAACTGTTTGTATTGTGGCGTTATTAACCACAACCAGATTTGCAGTTTCCCTGGTAAATTGGTTAAGTACCATCTTAATAAAGCCAACCCTGCTACCAAGAATGGACTTTTCTAAGGGGATACCCCCCGATGCAAAAACGATGGTAGTGGTACCTACATTGATTACAGGTTTTGAAAACATCAATGATCTGTTAGAAGGGTTAGAAGTAAGGTTTCTTGCGAACCGTGACGCAAATCTTTACTTTGCCTTACTCACAGATTTTAAGGATGCCGCATCCGAGCATTTACCTGAAGATGAATCGCTGTTGCTTGCAATAAAAAACGGCATTATTGAATTAAATAAAAAATACGGCCGAACAACTAACGATACTTTCTTTCTTTTTCACCGCTCACGCAAATGGAATAAGTACGATAAAGTGTGGATGGGTTATGAAAGAAAGCGTGGCAAGCTAGGCGATCTTAATGCGTGTTTGCGAGGCAATAAAGACAACTGTTTTTCTGAAATTATTGGCGACACTTCCTGCTTCAGCCAAATAAAATACATCATCACACTTGATACTGATACGCAACTACCCCGTGATACGGCCTGGAAGATGGTTGGCACTATGGCGCATCCTTTAAACCATCCTGTTTATAACGAAAAGAAAAGAAGAGTTACTGAAGGTTATGGTATTCTTCAGCCAAGGGTATCAAATAGTTTACCCGCTAATGAAAGCTCTTTATATGCACGCCTGTTTGGCAACGATCCGGGCACTGATCCTTACACAAAAGCCTCATCGGATGTGTACCAGGATTTGTTTGAAGAAGGCTCATTTATAGGAAAAGGAATTTACGATTTGGATGCATTTGAGTTGGCGCTAAAGGACAAGCTTCCCGAAAATCGCATCTTAAGCCACGACTTGCTCGAAGGTTGTTATGCCCGTTCGGGTTTAATTACCGATGTACAATTGTACGAAGAGTATCCGCATAGGTATGATACAGATATGCAGCGACGGCACCGGTGGATAAGGGGTGACTGGCAGATAGGGAGGTGGATATTACCCTTTATACCCGGCCATGACAGAAGATTGCATAAGAACCCGATTTCCTTCATTTCAAAATGGAAAATATTTGATAATCTCCGGCGGAGCCTGATCCCGTTATGCCAGTTGTTATTGCTGTTGTTTGGTTGGACGTTATCATCGCTTGCCTGGTTCTGGACCCTTACCGTAACCCTCATTATTGTATTACCATCATTGGTAAATTTTTTCTGGGAGCTTTACCGAAAGCCTCCCGACGTAATATTTATTCAGCACTTTGTATATACCAGTCGCACTGCTTTTGAAAATTTTGTGCAGCAAATGCTCGACTTGATTTTTTTACCGTACGAAGTATTTTTAAATATTGATGCTATACTGCGTACGCTCTGGAGGGTACATTTTTCCCATAAAAGCTTGCTGCAGTGGAACCCCTACAATCGAAGCCGCAATATGCAGGACAGTATTTTAAAATCATATAGTGTTATGTGGTTTGAACCGGTTTTTGCAATGATTGTGTATGTTTTTTTAACCTTTTTTAATCCCGGTGTACTCCTGATTGCCCTTCCTTTTCTAACTTTTTGGATGATAGCTCCTGCTATTGCTTTTGTAATAAACCGCCCACTGTCTCCGGATAAAATGACGATTTCGGAAAAGCAAACGATCTACCTTCGCAGTTTGTCAAGAAAAATATGGGGCTTTTTTGAAAGATTTGTAACGGCAGAAGATAATTGGCTACCGCCTGATAATTACCAGGAAGAACCCGTTGAAAGAGTTGCCCACCGCACTTCACCAACCAATATAGGGTTGTCATTATTATCTAACCTTACTGCGTACGATTTTGGTTACCTCACCTCCACCGAAGTTGTGCAGCGTACCAGCAATACAATTCATACAATGCAAGGCATGGAAAAATACCGTGGGCATTTATATAACTGGTACGATACCATTTCTTTACAACCCTTATTGCCAAAATATATTTCTTCGGTTGACAGTGGTAATATGGCAGGACACCTTCTTACTTTAAAGCAAGGACTACTTGCGCTGCCCGATGATGCAATAGTGCAGGAAAGTTTTTTTAAAGGGTTGGCAGATACCGTTAATGTGCTGTTGGAGCATGCTACTGGCAATGAAGGGCTATTAAAGTTTCGTGATGATTTGGAAAAAAATTACAGCGATAAACTTCATAACATAAGGGAAGTAAAAGAGTATGTAGATCAGTTGGAG
>JAYTDC010000090.1:0-38615 GCA_043736115.1 Segetibacter sp.
GGCGCGCTGTCCCATTCCGCGTATCAGGAATTCTCACTTGCGTATGCAACGCGCGTTATGTCCGGGTTAAAGCGAAGCAATGATGAGCGTATCGTGCCACGCATCTTTTTCACAAAGGGCGGCGGTCTCTGGCTCGAGTCGATGGCCGAATGCGGTGCGGATGCCCTGGGCCTCGACTGGACGATCAGCATGTCCGATGCGAAACGGCGCGTCGGACACAAAGTCGCCCTGCAGGGCAACCTCGATCCGAACGTTTTGTTTGGCGACCCTGCGACCATCGAACGCGAAGCGACACGGGTGCTCAACGAATTCGCTTACGACAAAAATGCAACGGGGCACGTATTTAATTTGGGCCACGGCATTTCGCAATTCACCAATCCGGACCATGTGGAAGCGCTCGTTAACGCAGTTCACCGCGCCAGCGCTAGGGTTTAACGGGATTGGCTTGTCAAGAAAAATATTTTCACATTTCGCCGCAAGAAGGGCTTGCTTATGCACAGAAACCCTGTTTTGCCCATGAAAAAGTGGACATCGCGGAGAAGATAGGCAATCAATTGTTTTATAAGAATATTTTGTCATCTTTCCCCCCGCGTACCCCGCAAATGTCATAGCCGGCGCCGGGATTCACCGTCGTTCGTCAACCTGCTTATGATGTCAAAGACCCAAGTTACTAAAGAAGTTGAAAGCAAATCACAACAGCCATATTGGTTGTTGTTAATCCGGTTATATTCTCTCCGGCTATTGTTGAAAAACCACTTTGAACAATGAAATGTATAGTGCTAATAATACTATGCACTCTTTTTTTGCAAAAAAGCATTTTACACAACATATAAAATATAGGCTTTATTTTTATTTCATTTATTGCTTATTGTCATTCCACGTATTGTTTAGGAGTATTTCACTTATTGTTTATCTTAATTTCATTTATTGTTTATAAGCATTTCACTTATTGTTTATAAGCATTTCACTTATTGTTTATGAGCATTTTACCTATTGCTTATGAACATTTCATCTATTGTTTATGAGCATTTCACCTATTGTTTATGAGCATTTCACCTATTGTTTATAGACATTTCACTTATTGCTTATGGGCATTTACATTAATAAAAACCCTTTTTTTCTATCAGTAGTCGAAATAATTTCATTTGTTGTTCGTTGTATCAGTAACAGGCCCAATAAAACCCCTGTTTTTATAGTATTATGAGAGCTAATTCTAAAGTGCTCATTAACTTTATGAGAGTGGGTACAGCAGCACAGCGTCTGCTGACACTGGCTGACAACGTAATTAATAACATGTCAGCTAATCCACAGTTTTCTGCTGCTGCCGAAAAAGTTAGGGTGGTAATTACAGCACGTGACTTGTTTGCCCAACAGTGGAGCGTAGCTACAACCGGTAACAGCGCACAAAAGCAAGCGGCTAAAACGGCTAAAGCATTGTTGCAAAAAGCGCTAAAGGCTTTGGCACTTGAGGTCAACTATCTTGCTGATGGTAACCGCACTATGGTGTTAACCACCGGTTACGAGGTGAGTAAAGATACCATCTCCCGGCAGGTATTGGGTGCTATTACAGGCTTGTATGTTCACCAAGGCGTTAATGCAGGTGAGATAATCATTGGGTTCCACCTGCAAAGTGCCATACAAGGTACCGGAATAGATTATGCCTATACTGCAAACCCTGACAGCACAACAGTATGGACAACAGTGCCCAATGGCAAAAAATCAAAAATGGTGCTTACAGGCTTGCATCCGGGTATTGTGATTACTATACGTGCATGGGCAACAGGTCCCCGCAACCAACGTGTGGTTAGCCAAAATATAATTACATTCTCGGGTTTTAATCAAACGGGTAAGAAGAGGATGGCAGCGTAAGGGAGTTAAGAGGTTTAAGGGGTTTGAGAGGTTTGAGAGGTTTGAGAGGTTTAAAAGGTTTAAAAGTTTTTGTCCTAGCGGGGTCTCCTGCAAGGGACCCCGCTTTGGGTAATTGATATGAGGAAAGTGCTTAAAAATGAATTGGTAAAAAACCATCCATTTTATACTTTTAATAATATCTTGGAGTACTATAGTTATAGTCTTGCCAATAATCCGCTGACTACAATTTTCCCCTTTGCATGATGATACACGTTTGCAGATGAATATCCCTTCTTTAAATTATTCTGCCAAACCATCAAGTTTCCATTGCTTAAACACAAGGATTACCGAATCTGATAGCCTTGCATGCTTGAAAGGCATAAATCCCCTTTCGTCGGGATTTTTTTCTATACGGCTGATTATATCATCAATATTTTCTTTAGCGCTTGCATAAGAGTCAAGCGGTTTTTTGCGGCCGTTGGGTGGAAAATGGCATGGTGTGCATTTGTCAGCTAAAAGTAGCTTTACATCTGTTAAGTACATTGTTTTTGCTTCTAATTTAACTGATGCTCCTTCGTCTGTGGCGGTAACTTTTTTGGTAGAGCTATAAAACTGAAAAAGAAATACACCAAATATAAAAGTCATGGTTATAAAGATTTTTTTCATGTAGTTGATTTATTGAGATTGATTTTATTTAATACATGAATATAGTAAAAAAGTGTTGAAGCAGGTTTTTTTGAGCATAAGCAATAAACAAAATGTAGTTGACAGATTTGCTGATAATTTGGTTGGTTGTAAGTTAACGTGCTTACATAAATCCTAAACTATAATAAAGTTGCTCTACCCTAAACTATAACAAGCACATGGAATACTTAGGATTGCAGGTGGCTTTGGGTTCAATCTTTTGGATTTAAGTTCCTAATTCATAGCTTATACTTCCTAGTTAAAAGTATCGTTTAATAATCCGCAGGTTGTGTGTTCGCCTGCCGGTATCGGTATTAACAATACCCATATTATCAATACCATCAATTCTTACTTTACCTGATGAATGAATAATAGTATTGCTATCTAACAATAATCCTACATGAATAATTTTTCCCTCTTCATTATCAAAAAAAGCTAAATCGCCGCATTGGGCTTCTTGCAGAAAACCAATGGCCTCACCCTGTGTTGCCTGTTGAGATGCATCTCTTAACAGTTGTTTACCAAAGCATTTATACACCAATTGTGTAAATCCACTACAATCTATACCAAACACTGACCTTCCACCCCACAAGTATGCAGTATTAAAAAATGAATAAGCCAATTGCCTTACATTGCCGGCATTCATTGTATGAGATTGCGTGTTTATTGACACGCCGTTATACTCTATAATATTATGGCCAACAACCGCCTTATTGTGTTGTAAGAAAGATAAATCAGCTCCCATAGGTATAAATGCATATTGTCCATTTATACTGATTTTATTGATCCACTCCCCTGCCAGAACTTTATTGGCTGAAATAATTATTTCAAGTTCTTGCAATTGAGAGGTCTGACACCAACCGATATAATTATCATATTGACTCTTAACTTTAGTAAAATCCTTTTCCCTTACTAATATTTCTCCAATCTCACCAAATAACATTTGACTTACCATTTCGCTTTGGTGCATAGGTTCTGCACGAAGCGGTGCAACAGGTACCAGACAAATACAATTCATTTTATTATTTTTATTTTCAATGCCATTAGTTAGCGTAACATTTTAAACAAAAATTATGCTAGATAAAGTCGCAAAACAAAAGCGTGTATATCCAGAATCTTAGAATTAATATTTATTCATTTATCAGCTTATCCAATTCTAATGAAAAGCGCTGACGGGTTAATTGCATATTAAACATTTCATAACGAAGTTTTGAATTATCAAGAAAAATTGAAGCAGGTATTGCACCATTCCATTTACTTTCAATTATAGGTATAAAGACATCAGCATTGGTTTCATTTAAATAAACAACTTCTCCCTTATAACGATGCTTCTTTACAAATTCTGATAGCCTTTTTGGATAGGAAGCGGGGAAATCTAAACTTACTAAAATGAGTCTAACGGCTACATTTCTGGTATTAATAATACTATCAAAATAAGCCAACTCCCTTACACAAGGTCCACACCATGTGGCCCAAAAGTTTACGATTGTTGGCCCATTGCTACTATCTATCATAACTTTAACATCAGCAGCTTTTACTTTGCGGATGACCGAAACGTTAGATGAAGGTTGTTGTGCACCAACTAAACTTATAAACAGTTGAAACAATAATACAAAAAAGAGCTTCTTCATTTTCTAATTTTCTTAAGATTCAATGTCCTGATCTTTAAATCCCCACTCTCTCATTAGTTGATTTTGCTGCTGTATAGGTAAAGACATTAGATCATATTGACCCGCCTGCTTTTTTTGTCGATAAGCTTCATAAATAGATACCGCACATGCAACAGATATATTCAGGCTTCGGATTATACCAACTTGTGGTATTACAAAATTACCATCTGCCAATGCCCTAATTTCTTCGCTTACACCATACGTTTCATTACCAAACACCAAAGCTATGCTTCCGGTAAAATCTATATCAAATAAGCCAATACTATTATCTGCAAGATGCGTAGTAAGTATAGTTGTATATTTTTTACGTAATTCTACAAAGCACTCCTCCACATTTGTAAACTGATGACCTGTTACCCATTTACGTGCACTACTACTGCTTTTAAAGCCCCACTCTTTGTGTGGTGGGATTCTTGTATTGAGAATATATATGTCTTGGATACCAACAGAATCGCATGTTCGCATAACTGCTGATATGTTATGAGGATCAAAGACATTTTCTAAAACAACTGTAAGATTGCCTTGTCTTTTGCTAAGAACGGTAAGTAATTTATTTTTTCTTTCGGGTGTCATTTAAACATAAAAATGAGCTTGCAAGATACCTTTTATTAAAGCAAAAAAAACCAGCAACTGCCTATTAATGCCACAATACATAAAATGTATAACTATGTGTAGGCCTCACTTAAATGATTAAATTTGTAATTGATTTTTTAAACATACCCCCTATGTTACAAAATAAAAATGGTGAAGTTTGGAAGACTGTCAAATTTGATTTTGACTACACAAACCAAAATAGAATAGAAGTATCAAACCATGGCCGTATCAGAAGTTTTAATAAACAATCAGATGGTAAAATCTTAAAAACTCCATTAGTTAACGGCTATGAAATTGTGCGTCTAAAATTTTTTGGACCAAGAGATGAGACAACTGACATAAAATTAAAACGTTTGCAAAAGCAGGTTTTAAAAATGGTAAATCAGATTAAACTACTGAAACTTAATAAAGAAAGTAAAGCTGCTATAACCGAGGCAGAAGCAGAAATGCTATTCCTAAAAAAGAGAATAAGTCAAAAATTTGCTGAAGCAACAAAGGCAAGAACTATTTATTATCATTCATTAGTACACAGATTGGTTGCAACTTATTTTCTAAAGCATCCCAATCCAAATCAAACTGTGGTAGGTCATCTTGACTATAATAAACTTAACAATAGGGTATACAATTTAAAATGGATGACACCTGAAGAAAACTCAATACACCAACAAAGTAGTCCTCATGTAATTAATGATAAATTAGACCGTAAAAATAATCAGGGTATAAGAGCAACAAACTCCAAGCTAACAGTTACAAGAGTTATGTTACTAAAGAGAATGCTGAATGAGGGTAAACCACTCAAACTACTTGTAAAACAATTTAAAATAACTGAAACACAAATTCTTAGAATTAAACGAGGTGAGAATTGGGCTAATATACCTTCAGCAAATTAATTGACCATAACGTCTATAAAGCAAATCCACGAATCTATCTTTCAATAATTGTTCTTACTAAAATTACTGAATTCATTAGGAATAGACTTTTTATAATGACCCCATATACTGTAAGTACATGCCCTTAAAAATTGAATCAGGGCTATCAACCATTTTATAATCATACTATACTTTTAAGTGTATATCACTTTAATAATTAAAAGTGATTTTATCCGGGGGAAAAAAATAGGGCATGATTTTTTAATCTTTAACAAAAAACACTCTTATGGAAACAGAAGTTTTGGTTTGTAAGCTCCAAACAAAAGATTTAAAGGCCTTTGAATATTTATACGATCAATTTAGTTTACCTATACATAAAATTATAAAAACTGCAACTAAGGATAATGATTTAGCAGGTAACATGCTGCATGATGTATTTATCAAGATCTATTTGAATATAGACGAGTTCAAATTTTCAAAACATAGTTTGTTAATATGGATAATACAATTAACTATAAACCACATAAAAGATACATTACAATTGTCAAAAGTTAAGTGTTTAGAAATGTATAGAATACAAGAATATAAGTTATCCTTACAATTTGTAGGTGATTAAGTGTTATAAATTTAAAGTTTAAATTAAAGACCATTCGAATAAATTTCGTATCTTTAAAAGAAAGTGATCCAATTCAAAAACAAGGCACAATAATATATGTCTACAACTAACTTGAATATATTATTGGCAGATGATGATACAGATGATTGTGAACTATTTGAGGCTGCAATAAATGAACTTCCTCATTCAATAGACTTAACAATAGTTAATAACGGCAAACAATTAATAGACCACCTCAATTTTACCAAAAGTCTCCCAGATTTACTTTTCTTAGATATAAATATGCCGTTAAAAAACGGTTTAGAATGTTTATTAGAAATAAGGCAAAATCCAAAATTGAATGATCTGAATATCATTGTATTTTCAACAACAATTGCGGGGCATACCCTTGATAACCTATATGATTATGGGGTACAATACTATTTATGTAAACCCGATTTATTTTCTGAACTAAAGAAATCGTTGGAAAAGATAATCACATTGTCGACCCAACAATTCCTAACTTATAAAAATAGAAAACTAATTCAACTTTCCAGGGAAGATTTTACAATGGGATTTTCAAATAAATTTCAAAAATAATGAATGAAGAACCCAAAATTTTATCTCAAAACCTATTTCCTGTAGTCGGCATAGGTGCTTCTGCAGGTGGTTTAGAAGCATTCAGAAAATTAATTCAAGCTATTTCACCCACCTCAGGCATGGCTTATGTATTGGTTCAACATTTAGACCCCAAGCATGAAAGTCTTTTACCCGAGTTACTACAAAAAGCTACAACAATACCAGTTGTGGAAATAAGTGATGACATTAAAGTACTTCCAGATCACATCTATGTACTACCAAGCAATAAAACAATGGTTGCCAATGATGGTGTATTGATTTTAGCCCCAAGGCTGCCACCGGGGAAAAACATCCGTAACTTACCTATAGATCTATTCTTTACATCTCTTGCAGAGGTACACCAGGATCATGCAATAGGAGTTGTGTTATCAGGTACAGCTTCTGATGGCACCGAGGGACTTAGGTCAATAAAAGAATATGGCGGCACCACATTTGCCCAGGACGAGGCATCTTCAGCTTTTTCGGGTATGCCTCGTAGTGCTGCTTTGGCAGGCGTGGTAGATTACATTTTGCCCCCGGAAGAAATTCCAGAGAAGCTAATAGAAATCAATAAAAACATTTATTATAACGAACAAAACCCTGTTAACGACAACATTAATGAAGGTATTTATAAGAAAATAATATCGCTGATAAGGTTTAGAAAAGGTGTTGATTTTTCATATTACAAGCAACCTTCCATAAAGAGAAGGATACACCGCAGGACACTGATAACCAAACATGAAAACATTGTTGATTATTTCACATTTCTTAGTAAGAATGTACATGAGCAGGATGCATTGTACCAGGATATTATAATACCTGTTACAGCATTTTTTAGAGATACAGAAATATTTCAAAAACTATGTCAGAATATATTGCCGGTTATCAGTAAAAACAAAAATACATTTGAGCCTATACGTATATGGGTTGCAGGTTGTAGCACAGGCCAGGAAGCTTATTCTATGGCTGTTTGTCTAACAGATTTTCTCCAAAATAGTTTGGCAACATTTCAGATATTTGCTACCGATATTAGTGAACAGGCTATTGCCACGGCCAGGTTGGGCATTTATAATCAGGCAGATTTGGGTAATGTATCAGAAGAACGTTTAAAAACATTTTTTACAAAAAAAGATAACTGCTACCAGATCAACAAAGAATTACGGGAAAAATGTGTTTTTGCAGTTCATAATTTTTTAAAAGACCCCCCATTTAGCAAAATGGATATGGTGAGTTGCCGCAATGTATTTATTTACATGGAGCCATACCTGCAAAAAAAAGCACTGACTACTTTTCATTTTTCCCTTAACCCTAATGGGTTATTATGGTTAGGCAAAACAGAAAGTATCAATAGTGTTCCCAATCTATTTACCCATAGTAGCAGTATGGATAAAAATGATCGCTTTTTCAATCGTAAGGAAACAGCATCAACTTTTTCACAGGCTACAGGTCAAAGGCCATTTCAACAAGTTACTTATGTAAATACGATCCCCCGTATAACAACTACAAAGGGAGATTTTAGAAAAACGGCTGATGATATTTTACTTAACCAATATACCCCTGCCAGTGTAGTTGTAAATGATGCTATGGACATTGTATATTTTAGGGGTGCTACCAGCAAATATTTAGAACAAGGAGCAGGCAAGCCAAGCCACAACCTAATTCAAATGGCAAAAGAAGGACTTGCATTTGAACTCCGAAACCTCCTGCACAAATCAAAAAAAAATAAAACAAGAGAAAAAAAGGACAATATAATACTTACAATAAATGGAGATCAAATAAATGTAAGCATAGAGGCTATTCCACTGCCCAATATGCCTGAACCACATTACTTGCTATTGTTTTATCAAAGTGTATACGATGAGGTTCATTTGCCTATCGGAAAACGAAGGAACAATACAAAAAAAGATGAAAAGGACATACGTATTGCCC
Source organism: Segetibacter sp. (assembly GCA_043736115.1). Classification (GTDB taxonomy): domain Bacteria; phylum Bacteroidota; class Bacteroidia; order Chitinophagales; family Chitinophagaceae; genus Segetibacter. Next base: position 8,808 of record JAYTDC010000090.1, read on the forward strand.
AGCTGGAAGCATATCAGCAACAGCAAACCATAGATATACAAAGTATAATAGAAGAAGCCGAAACTGCTAATCAGGATTTGCAAAGTGCCAATGAAGAACTGCTAAGCAGCAGTGAAGAATTACAAAGTCTGAACGAGGAACTGGAAACAAGCAAAGAAGAATTGCAAAGCATTAACGAAGAACTAACTGTCGTAAACCAGGAAATGTTGACTTTAAATGAACAGTTGACAATTTCCAGAGATTTTGCAGAAGCAATTATTGATACTATAAGTGAACCACTGTTGGTACTTGAAAGTAATTATCATGTAAAATCAGCCAACAACGCCTTTTACCAAAAATTTAAAGTTACTAAAAAGGCAACAGAAGGGCACTTGATTTACGAATTGGGCAACAGGCAATGGGATATATCAAAGCTGCAAATTTTAATGGAAAAATTATTGCCCGAAAAAAGCAAGGTTACCGATTTTGAAATCACCCACAACTTCCCGAATATAGGCATCCGCACCATCCTGTTAAATGCATCTAAGTTAATCCGTAAGACAGAAACTGATAACTTAATACTGGTATCATTTATGGACATTACGGAAACCAGGGAACACCAACAGGTACTGGAAGAATTGCTAACCAGGTTTCAAAATCAGGTGATGCAGGCACCGGTAAGCATCTGCATAATTCGTAAAGACGGTTATGAAGTAGAACTGGCTAATTCAGCTTTTTTAAAAATGGCAGAAAAAAATAAATCCTTCATTAACAAACCATTTTTTATCTCATTGCCCGAAATGAAAACTCAGGGTTTTAAAGAAATACTGGAAACTGTGTTTCAAACAGGACAACCCTTTTATGCCCATGAGATGGAAGTTTTCTTTAAAAGAGGCACTCGAAAAGAAAGGTTTTACTTTAATATCGCATTTCAGCCATTAATGGAAAAAGATAAAAATGTGTATGGCTTGATGGCCATTTTTGTAGATATAACAGCACAGGTAATCTCAAGGAAAAAAATTGGGGATATACAGCAAATACATACAACAGAACTGGAACATAAAATAGAAAAAGGATCAGAGAAGCTAAGTGAAGTAAATAAAATGCTTTTACAAAAAAATGAAGAACTTCAAAAAACAAATAAAGAACTGGAATCTTTCACTTACATCACCAGTCATGACCTGCAAGAACCTTTGCGTAAAATAAAAATTTATACCAGCCTGTTAGTAGATCAGGAATCATTTAATTTATCTGAAAAATCAAAAGACTACTTTTCACGTATCCAGCAATCGGCAGATCGTATGAGAACATTAATACAGGACCTGCTTACCTACTCTCATACAGAAAGTGCAGACAGGAAACTTATTAAAACCGATCTGAAAAGAATTATTGAAGATGTAAAAAACGACCTTTCTGAACAAATATCAGATAAAGCAGCAATTATAAAAATAGGAAAACTTGTAAGGGCAGATGTAAATGTCTTTCAGTTCAGGCAAGTTTTTAATAACCTGATTAGTAATTCACTAAAGTTTTCACTACCGGGAATACCTCCACGAATTACTATCAAAAGCAGTTTTGCAAAGGGCTTGCAATTGCAAAATGAAAATCCGGCTTTGGCTCCGGGAAGGCTAAATTCACAACTAGAATATTGCCATATATCTTTTTCGGATAATGGTATTGGGTTTGCGCCTGAATATAATGAACAGATATTTGGTGTGTTTCAACGGCTTCATAACCGGGATGCATTTACGGGTAGTGGAATAGGTCTTTCTATAGTAAAAAAAATAGTAGAAAATCACAACGGTATTATAATTGCATCAGGTAAGTTAAACAAAGGAGCCACTTTTCAAATTTATCTACCAAAGATATAGAGTCTTAAAAGCTATTTAAACGGATGAAAACAAGCCGGATATGTTTAGACTGAAGCTCAAAATTAAATGATTAAGTATTCAATCAGAAAGTTTAAATTTTTTAAAATCCTTTAGCAAAATGGAGGCTTATAATTGTAATAACATTAAATCACCGTTAGGAATAATGTAAACTTCAATTTGTAATTTTTAATGAATTTGATCCATATAAAATTGTATGGATCATCGAATAACTTACTCATATTCTTGAAATTATTATAGACCAATAGTTTACTTCTAAGCACATAGGATCATTTTTTAAAACCTATCCCTTTAATTCATAAATCTACTTCTTCTGATTACAATGTAAACAGAAGCAGCTATTGTTCTAATATTTTTATATTGCTATTAAAGAAAATGATATGATAAAAGTCAAAAAAGAAGGAATATTACTTGAAAAAACATCACATGGATTTGAAAATGAAGGAGTTTTAAACCCTGCAATTATTGCACACAACGGTGCCATCTATATGTTTTACAGGGCAGTAAGCAAAGGTAATTATAGTAGTATAGGTTTTTGCAAAATGAGAGATCCATTAATTGTAGAAGAAAGATGGGACGTCCCATAATTTTTCCACAACATGAGTATGATTCACATGGCGTTGAAGACCCTCGAATTATAAAGATTGATGACTTATTTTATTTCACCTACACAGCTTACGATGGCGTTAATGCAATGGGTGCATTGGCGGTATCTGAAGATCTTCTACATTGGGAAAAAAAGGGTATAATAGTGAAACCTATAAATTGATTGCAAAGTCAACATTTGACTTTCTACTTTCTAAAACCTTTACTGATAAAAATATACAGGTTATTTCTAACAAGGGATGGTTGCATAAAGAAAAGAAAAAAACAGAACACCCTGTTGGTGGAGAACAACCAATTGATGTAGCTTATACCATTCTGGCTTTGAATAAATTTTATATGACTTATAAAGAGAAAAATTATAAAAATAAGATTGAAACTGCTTTCAATTGGTTTCATGGAGCTAACCACTTACATCAGATTATTTACAACCCTTGTACAGGTGGCTGTTACGATGGTTTGGAAGAAAATTATGTCAACCTGAATCAGGGTGCAGAATCTACAGTAAGCTATGCAATGGCAAGATTAACCTTAGAAAAACTATTTTAGAGAGATAAAATATTTTAAATAAAAATTAAATAAAAAAAATGATTTAATTTATGCTGTAATCTAAATTACTATTTTGTAAGTAGCTACCTCTATGGTATCAGACCAATTGAATATACAGGGACTAAATGACCTGCAGGTTGATGCTGCAAGAATAAAATATGGTCCTAATAAATTAAGTTATAAAAAAACCAATGGTTTTTGGGAAGCGGTTAAAAGCCTTTCCAAAGATCCTATGATCATTTTATTATTTGTTGCATCTGTAATATATTGGATAAGTGGCGATGTTGGAGATGCAATCTTTCTTGCCTGCGCAATTATATTTGAAGTAGCTATATCCTTGTATCAGGATTCAAGAAGCAGAAATGCTTTAGAAAAATTAAAGGACTTTACACAACCTATGTGTAAGGTTATAAGAAATGGTGCTACCCTTGAAATAAATAGTGAGGATTTAGTTGTAGGCGATAGCCTTATTGTTGAAGAAGGAACACTTATTAATGCTGATGGAACCATTGTACAATCCAATGATTTTTCTGTAAATGAATCTATCCTTACCGGTGAATCGCTGTCTGTAAGTAAAGATTTAAAAAGCCCCGAGCCCTTTGTTTATCTAGGCACCACAGTTGTAAGTGGCCTGGCTATTGTAAGTATAACAGCCATTGGCAACCAAACAAAACTTGGTAAAATTGGTAAAAGCCTAGAAAGTATTGAAGAAGAGAAAACACCCCTTGAACTTCAAATCACCAACTTTGTAAAGAAAATGGTACTCATAGGTGCCATTGTCTTTTTAATAGTATGGGGCATAAATTATTATCACTCTCATAATTTACTCGATAGTTTGCTTAAGGCACTTACGCTGGCCATGAGTATTTTGCCCGAAGAAATCCCTGTAGCATTCACCACTTTTATGGCGTTGGGTGCATGGCGCCTTATGAAGTTGGGCATTGTTGTAAAACAAATGAAGACAGTAGAAACTTTAGGAAGCGCAACTATTATTTGTACAGATAAAACCGGCACCATTACAGAAAACAAAATGAGTCTGGCAAAAATATTTTCGCTTGACACATCTACTATAAACGATAATGGAATACCCGTTACTGTGGGAGAAAAAGAACTGATAAGGTTAGCTATGTTTGCCAGCGAACCTATTCCATTTGACCCTATGGAGGTTGCCCTGCATAATGCCTATTCCGCAGCTTTTAGTATTGACGAAAGGTTGAACTTTAAAATCATACACGAATATCCGCTTGATGGCAAACCACCTATGATGACTCATTTATTTGAAGATGAAAAAAATCATAGAATAATTGCGGCCAAAGGTGCACCCGAAGCAATCATGGGTGTAAGCAGTATTTCAACAGAACAAAAAACAAATATTGATAACGCAATAAAATTGTTAGCTGCTGATGGCTATCGTTTGTTAGGGGTTGGCGAAGCAACTTTAAATGGAGGTGACTTTCCCGCTACCCAACAGGAATTTCATTTTGCATTTAAAGGCTTGGTTGCATTTTACGATCCACCCAAGAAGAACATTCAAGAGGTATTGGAGCATTTTTACAATGCGGGTATAACCGTTAAAATTGTAACCGGCGATAATGCTGCTACTACGGTTGCTATTGCCAGACAAATAGGATTTAAAGGGTATGATAAAAGTATTAGTGGCGATGAGTTAATGAAATTATCAATGGCTGATTTGAAACATGCAGTTATAGATAATCAGATTTTTACTAGAATGTTTCCTGAAGCAAAACTTAAAATTATAGAAGCTTTAAAAGATCAAAATGAAATAGTTGCCATGACTGGTGATGGTGTAAATGATGGACCGGCACTTAAAGCAGCACATATAGGAATTGCCATGGGCAAAAAAGGAACAGAGATAGCTAAACAGGCAGCTTCACTCATACTTGTCAACGATGATTTCTCTAAAATGGTAGATGCTGTTGCCATGGGAAGAAAAATTTATACCAATCTAAAAAAAGCCATACAGTATATTATTTCTATCCACATACCTATTATTCTTACTGTCTTTATTCCATTGGCTTTAGGTTGGCTTTATCCAAATATATTCACGCCTGTGCACATCATTTTTCTGGAATTAATTATGGGGCCTACCTGCTCTATTATTTATGAAAATGAACCTATAGAAGCCAATTCTATGTTGCAAAAAACAAGACCATTTACCAATACATTTTTTAACTGGAAAGAGTTAACAACAAGCATTATACAAGGTTTGGCAATAACGGTTGGAACCTTGTTTGGTTATCAGTATGGAGTATACCAAGGATATGATGAGTCTATTGTCAGAAGTATGGTTTTTACCATTCTAATTACTGCAAACATCTTTATTACACTTATCAACCGTTCTTTTTATTATTCCATATTAACTACATTAAAATATAGAAACAACCTTGTTCCATTAATTATATGTATAACAATAGCTATTACAACAATGCTCTTGTACATTTCACCACTCGCCAAATTTTTCCTTTTTACATCTCTAAGTATAAATCAAATTTTAGCATGCCTCGCCATTGGCTTTTCATCAGTTATATGGTACGAATTGGTTAAATGGAGAAAACGTTATTTGTACGGAAAAAACTCATTAGATAAGAGTGGAACAAAGCACAATCAAATAATTTGACCTTTATATACTTGAGTAAAGGCACTCCAAAAATCTATAAATAATTCACTTAGTCTATATTATGGGAAACATACAAAGACCTTTAAAAGCTGGGTGAAGGGAATACGCAATAGCTGCAAAAAGTAACAGCTTATTTACTAACCGTCCTGGCCTTTTTCAAAGCAGTTTTACCAAATTTATTTTTTACGTCATCTATAGCTTTGTAGAGTTCATTCTTTTTTCCTACATCCTCAAAAAGAGTGGCCTGTACAGCATGTTTGGTAAGATCACTCAATCGTACACCTAACAATCGTACAGGGCTTCCATTCTTATACAACTTATGAAAAAGGTCTTTTGCCACTTTTATAAATTGTTCGTCGCTGAAAGTGGCTGCTATAGTAGTCTGCCGGCTAAAGGTCGAAAAATCACTGTATCTTATTTTTACTGCTACACAACCGGCAACTTTTTCATCTTGCCTTAACTCATACCCTACTCTTTCAGTCATTCTAACTAACTCAGATAACAAAAAAGCCATGTCAGTTTTGTTTTCTTCAAATGTATTTTCTGTGGAAATAGATTTGGCTTCATGATAAGTAGATATTTCACGGTTGTGAATGCCCTGCGATTTGTTCCATATGTCAAGACCATACTTACCCAAAGCCTTCTCTAAACGTTCAGCACCATAGTTACTGATGTCGTTTATGGTATTAATACCCAATGCCTGCAACTCCTGATAGGTCTGCTCCCCTACCCCCGGTATTTTATTGGCTTTAAGTGGCGCTAAAAAGGATTTTTCAAAACCCGGTGCTACTTGCATAAAACCGTTTGGTTTTGCCTCGTTGGTAGCTATTTTTGAAATCAGCTTATTACTTGCTAAGGCAAATGAAATAGGCAACCCTGTCTTTTCTATAATTTCGTCCCGCAGATTAATGGTCCATTGGAAGGGATCTAAATACTTGTCCATTCCGGTAAGGTCTATGTAAAATTCATCTATAGAAGCTTTCTCAAACAGCGGTGCTTTGGCAGCAATAATATCAGTAACTATTTGAGAATATTTACTGTAATCTCCCCTGCTGCTGTTGGTAATAATAGCATGCGGACACAACTGCATAGCCTGTTTCATAGGCATAGCACTATGTATGCCAAACTTACGTGCCTCATAGCTACAGGCTGCCACTACGCCCCTTTCGCTGTGCCCACCTACCAATACAGCTTTCCCCTTAAGCGAAGGATTCTTTAACACCTCAACAGAAACAAAAAAACTGTCTAGGTCAAAGTGAGCAATGTATCGTTGTGGGGCTAACATATCTATACTTGAAAGGTAGTTAATTTATGCCTTTGCAGCGTGTTATTCACCTGCAAAACTATACCGGATGCAAGATGTTTGTCCTCGTTAGGCCTTCTGCAAGAGACCCCACGATGCCTTTGCAGCGTGTTCTTCACCTGCAAAACTATACCGGATGCTTGTCCTCGTGGGGGTCTTCTGCAAGAGACCCTACGATGCCTTTTTTGTTCTCGTGGCGTCTTCTGCAAGAGACCTCACGATGCCTTTGCAGCGTGTTATTCACCTGCAAAACTATACCGGATGCAAGATGTTGGGGAAGAACTAGTTTGCAAAGCAACATTAATATTATATCAGGGCTCAAGCCGCGGGGCTTCGTTGTTTCAACGGATCTGAATTCTCTTGTTGCTGAAACTGCTACGCATGTTTCAGCATGTCTGCGCTGCGCTTGACAGCCAAGAGAATAAGGCTCTTTTCGAAATAACTGGTGATGAGAGCGGATTTATTTACGCATTTGCTGCGTGTTATCTTCACCTGCATATCTACATTGCGTCATGAATCCATCTCAAAAAATTATTCATTTCTGCTGGTAATTTTCCCCACCGCCAAAGTATAATTGTCTTAGACAGCCCACGCCATACCAAAAACGGCGGCTGAAATATCACAGACTTACCAAACCCGTTGCAAATTAGTACAAGAATCATCATATCCTTATAAATGAGATAGTTATCTTATCACCCCTGGAACACCCCAGGATTATGGAGTAGCATTCGTGGACAAATGAAGCTGCAGCCAAATTCCTTATAGGAATGAGATAAATCAAATTGCGTCTACAAGTTCGGCCCGGTATGATTTTAGTGTTTGCTACCATTTGTTATGAATTTGGCTGGCTACCTGTTTAACTAATATCTATTCCTGGTGGCAAATGCATCACGCATTATTGCTATCTTCACTACGCTATTAAGTAACTTATAAATCAGACAGAATGAAATCTTTTTATTCTCACTTACTTCCAACGCAGAGTTTCAAAATGTTGATTTTGGTCTCATGCCTGATTACTTCAGCAACCTTTGGCCAGCCTGGCGTATTAGACCAAACGTTTGGGATTAATGGTAAAGTACTTACCTCTATTTCGTCGGTGAGTTTCGAGGCTACTTCAGTTGCAATACAATCTGACGGAAAGCTTGTAGTGATGGGGCATACCAACAAGTTGGCTATTGGTGTTTTTGCAGTCGTGCGTTATCAGGTAAATGGGTCTCTTGATAGTTCCTTTGCAAATAATGGGAAGTTTACCTACAACCTTTTTACTAATAATGACAGGTCCCAGTCTATAGCCGTGCAGCCAGACGGTAAAATCCTTATAGGAGGACATGCGGAAACCAATACAAGTACCGGTGAATCAGATTTTATCTTATTAAGACTTACAAACAGCGGCTCACTAGACAGCTCCTTTGGTACCAATGGTTTGATAATTACCGATATATCAGGCAATTCCGAAGATGAACTTTATAAAATAATTGTCACACCCACCGGACAAATATTTGCCGGAGGCTACACTCAAAATGGCAGTACCAGCCAAAACGGCTTTGCCATTGTTAAATATACTACAAATGGTTCTATTGATACGACTTATGGTATAAACGGCATTGCAACCAGTTACAGCATGGGAGCAGAAACCGGAGGTTCTATGGTTATGCAAACCGATGGCAAAATAATAGCAGCAAGTTCATTGGACAATGCTACTAATTACGGCGGTTTTGGTGCAATGCGGTTCACCACCAGCGGGTCTGTCGACCCTTCTTTTGGTAGTAATGGTCTTGCATTATACAACATTGAAACCGGGCCAGATTTCGTGTATAATATCAACTTGCAAGTCGATGGGAAAATCTTACTGGCAGGTGAAGCCTATACAAATGGTATTTATCAATTGGCTATAATCAGGCTGAATCCGTTGGGTTTGCTGGATTCATCTTTCGGTAATGGTGGAAAGTTAACTACGCAAATAGGAACAGACGGTGACGTTGCTAACCAAATACATGCACAGCCTGATGGTAAGATAGTAGTAACTGGCACAACAAGTTATGGCCTAACCACCGCTGACTACGTCGTAGTACGGTACAATAGCAATGGGTCGCTTGATAGCTTGTTTGGAGTAAAGGGATTAGTGACCACTGACTTTGGTGGGGATGAAGATGAAAGTTATGCTTCTCTGCTGCAACCCGATGGCAAGATCGTAATAGTTGGCGAGGGTCAGGATAGTACCACCGATGATGGATTTGCCATAGCCCGATACGAAAATAATTTTGCAAATTACTATAATGTGGTCGTTGCAAAAGTATTCATAGACAATAATCTCAATGGTGTGCAGGATGCCGGAGAAGCCTTTTATGTGAATCCGACTATTGCTGCTGTTAAGAACATGGATACTTTAATTGGTGCAAGTTATGCGAACCATGTAGTACTTCCGGTTGACACAGGATCATATACTATTCAAATGCTTGGAGTGCCTTATTACTATACGGTTGTTCCTCCGGTCTATAACATTGCATATGCAACTTATTTCAATTCAGACACAATATCATTCGCGGTTCAGACTATTATCTCCACCAGGAATGCAGCGGTTACTTTTACACCGCTTACTCCGGCACAACCGGGCTTCAGCGCAGACTACGGCATAGTGTATCAAAATAAAGGAACTGATACCATAACCAATGGTATGGTTGAATTTATAAAGAAAAGCTCTTTCAGTTATATATCATCCTCCATGCCGCCTTCATCTGTGAGTGGAGATACTTTGCGGTGGAATGTTACAAACCTGCTGCCACAGCAGAAACAGATGATTAAAGTTAAACTTACAATTCCTGCTTCGTCTTCTTCAGGCGATACAGTACGTATGTCTGTAAGTTTTACCCCAGCCGGAGATGTAATGCCAGCAGATAACAAGTCAGATTTTGTGCAGGAACTCTCTAATCTTTTTACTCCTTACGATGTTGCTGAAAGTCATGGTGGCTATATCACCACAGCTCAGGTAGCAGCGGCTGAAGATATGTACTACACCATCCGCTTTCAAAACAGAGGCACAGACACTGCCTTCAATGTTTTTTTAAGAACAACCCTTAGTAATAAGTTGAATACAAGTTCATTTGAAATGATTGCATCGAGCAGCAATTTTCAATTTACGAAAAATGATGCGGTTTGTTCATGGACACTTGCCGGCGCTAATATTCCTCCGTCAGGTTGGGGTTATCTGGTTTATAAAGTGAAGCCAAAAGCTACATTAGTAACGGGTGACACCATTTTGAGTAGTGCCGCTGTTTATTTCAATGCACAACTTCCACTTTATTCAACTGTTGAAAGAACGTTGGTCGTTAATGCCGCGTTACCCTTGAAGCTAATAGCATTCACCGCACAAAGAGCTGGTAAGAATAATCTGCTGCAATGGACAACTGCAAACGAAATAAATGTTCAACAATTCTCTATAGAAAGAAGTAGCAACGGCCAGGATTTTAGTACACTCGGTAGGGTAAGTGCCGGCAGCAATCAATACACCTACACTGATGTGAATCCTCTGAAGTCTACTAATTATTATCGCCTCAAAATGATAGATAAGGATGGCTTTTACCAATACAGCGCTGTCCGCCAGGTGTACAACGATACTCGCTTTTTGTTGTCTGTTTCTCCTAATCCGGCCAAAGACATACTGATGTTACGTGCAGATACGCCTGACCCGACTAAAATGAGTTTACAAATACTTGACTTGGCAGGAAGGATTGTAATGAACTATCAGGAGAATGCACCATCAGGCAGTAGTTTCCGGTCATTTAATATTAATTCCTTAAAAGCGGGAATTTACTTCATTAAAATAACTACAGCAGACCACCAACAACAGATATTGAAATTCGAAAAGATGTAGTATTCCATCAATTCATTTGAGAATTAAAGGGGCTGCCTCACTAATGAGGCAGCCTCTTTGATTCGTATCCCTCATGGACAGTAGTTGTCGTTTAAGCGATTCTTGAAGCCATCTTTTAATTTTGATACGGCCTAATTAACCTTACACCAGCTGCCTAAGTCTTATTTATTCAATTTTTACAAAAATCAGGAACTATTTTTTGCCTTTGCAGCGTGTTCTTCGCCCACAAAACTATACCGGATGCAAGATGTTGGGGAAGAAATAGTTTGCAAAGCAACATAAATATTATATCAGGGCTCAAGCCGCGGGGCTTCGTTGTTTCAACGGGACTGAATTCTCCTGTTGCTAAAACTGCTACGCATGTTTCAGCATGTCTGCGCTGCGCTGGACAGCCAAGAGAATAAGGCTCCTTTCGAAACAACTGATGATGGGGGCGGATTTATTTACGCATTTGTCCTCCTGGGGCAATGTCATTAAGTTAAGGACTTCTTATCCTAAAAGAGAGTTATTTGAATAGCCGTGGAAGCAACCCACGGAATGAATATCAATGGGTTTTCTCATCCTTAAAAAAGGGTTTACAACACAAGGTTGCTTAACTTAATGACATTGCCTCGTGGGGTCTTCTGCGAGAGACCCCACGAGGCCTTTGCAGCGTGTTATCCCCTGCAAACTTTGGATCGAAGGAAATTGTTAATGACAATCAATAAAAACTGCTACTATAGCGGATAAATATAACGGGCTATTTCTTTTTCTTCGGCAATGCCATCTCTGCGCCATACTTCCTTACCATCTTTAAAAACAATAAAAACCGGCAAAGCGGTTACCTTGTACAGTTTCATTAAATCCAGATCTTTGCTGCCATCTACTTTAAGCAACACAAATTTGTCTTTGTTATTGTCTTGCAGGCTTTTGAGTACGGGTATCATTTTGCGGCAGGGCGGGCACCAATCTGCACCAAAATCTACCAACACCGTTGGTGAGGCATTAATGGCGCTGTTGAATTGGTTGATGGTCATTTGAGGTTCATCTGATTTGCCCTCTAATGGTTTGTCTGCGGCTTTCCATGCATTAATGCCACCTGTTAGTTCATATACATTGGTAAAACCATCTGCCCTCATTTGTTTGGCGGCCGCAGCACTACGGCCACCGGCAAGGCAATAGACATACACAGGTTTGGTTTTATCCACAAAGGCAATGCGTCTTTTGTACTCGGCCTCATTGTTCCAATCTGCTAAAAGGGCGCCTTTTATATGGCCACTCTCAAACTCTCCGGGGGTCCTTACATCTAATATCTGTACCTCGGGTAGAGTGATAGCGGTCTCAAATTGGGGTGCAGTCAGGTTATTGTTTTGTGCGTTGCACGAAAAAGTAGCTACGGAAGCACACCATATTATAACAGGAAAGATTTTAAATTTCATACGGTTTGTTTTGGTAAAGGTCTGTAATAATTTGAATGTTGAAGTGTATTATAAATATCTTGTGGCTAAAGGTATCAAGTTTAAATTTCCAAACCTGGAGTTGAGAGTCAAGTTTCAGGTAAAGTTGCAATTGACTGGAGTTAGAAATCAGCGGGCAGAGAGCGAAGTAGCTACTTATGAATCGCTGTGAAAGGGGCATTCATGTTTATTAACAATTTTACTACACCGGTGAAACTATTTATTATATGATATGCCTACTTATGCAAATAAATAAAAACAAAAATCAATACAAAAAATGTTTTTGGGGATAATATTATTAGCTTAGCTGAGGACGATTTGTTTATCTTTTAACCCAACACGCAACTAATACATTGAACTAATAAATTTTATTTTAACATGGCAAAACAAATTTTTATCAATCTGGCAGTACATGACCTGCAAAAGTCAATGGACTTTTATACTGCAATAGGCTTTACAAACAATCCGCAGTTTTCTGACGATTCGGGTAAGTGCATGGTATGGGGTGACAACATCTTTGTAATGCTTTTGACACATGAAAAATTTAAGAATTTTGCCACCAAACCTATTGCAGATACAACATCCACTGTTGCAGCCCTCTTTTCATTGTCAGTTGATAGTGTAGATGAAGTAAACAGTATGGTAGCAAAAGGCCTTCATGTAGGTGGTACAGAACCGAGTGAAATGAAGGATTATGGTTTTATGCAACAGCGAACTATTGAAGATTATGACGGACACACCTGGGAAGTATTTTATATGGATATTACAAAGTTTCCGACCGGGCAACAGAAAGATTAAACTATAAAAATTCAATAATCTAAAATCTATACTCATGGCACAAATAAATCCTTACATCCATTTCAATGGCAATGCAGAAGAAGCATTTACATTTTATAAATCAGTTTTTGGGGGTGAGTTTGCAATGGTGACCCGTTACAAAGATATGTCTATGCCTGACAGCCCTTTTGGTGAACATGAAGCTGAAAAAATTATGCATATTGCTTTGCCAATTGGTAAACATAGTGTGTTAATGGGCAGTGATACACCCGAATTTATGGGCAGGCATAATGAGCAGGAAAACAGAAGTAAAATTTCTATAAGTGCAGCAAACAAAGAGGAAGCAGACCAATTATTCAACGGACTTTCAGCAGGTGGAACAGTAGAAATGCCTATTGCCGACAGCCCATGGGGCTCTTATTTTGCTATGTTCAGAGACAAATATGGAATAGAATGGATGGTGGACTATAACAAAAACCACAACAGCTAAACAAACATTTCAATTCCCCTCCTGCAAGAGTCTACTGCACGTTTGATTGCAGGTAATAACATGCTGTTTTCGGTTTTACATCTTTCCAGCAGCACAAATATTACAATGGTATTATGTCGAAAAGTTCTCTCGCTGCTGAAAGTGTTACTTCGGCTTATAATGACGACTAGTAATACATCCAATTATTATTTTTACTTTAAATAGCCTCTCCCAGCTAGTTTAAGTTTGAGCGAAGCGGTAACTTAAATTTAAAATGAAACCCAGGATTGCATCCGGTAAAAAGTCATGTTGTTTGGTATTGTTGGGAAACCTAATAATTTATTGGCTAAAGACCTGCAACCATTTAATATTTCTGCATCATTCGGAATACTAAAACAAGCAGGGCAATTGAATAGGAATGGGTTTCAACCGATTCTAAAAAATGATACCACAAAAAATATTGGCTTTAGCCAAAATGAATGATGGGAAAATTGTGGCTAAAGCCGAAAGAAGAAAAATGAACTTGTTTTCCTCCAGATAAATCTGGAGGCAATTCAAAATCTGGAGGCAATTCAAAAATGGTATTGAATAGGGATGGGTTTCACCCCCCAGCTGTTTTAAGTCTTAACGAAGCTGACTTTAATTTTTAATGAAACCCAGGATTACCGCCTGAAGTGAGGGATACGGTGCATATGGTAAAAGTCAGGGATATATTATCGTTGGGCAACCTAATAATTTACCGGTCAAAGTCCTGCAACCATTTAATATTTCATTGTCCTTCTTAACATTTAAACAAGAATGGGGAAGAAGATAAAATCTATGGTTTCAAATTTCGTATTGCGTTGCGCATCTTTTCTAATTTTTGAAGTTTTTCCTCCATCTTTAATATGTCTTTGTTCAGGTCTTCAATTTTTTTGTTTTGTTGCTTTAATTTCTGTGTTGCCTTCTCTGCATCTTTCGCATCGTTTAGTGCATCATCAGCTTTACTTTCAGCTTTTTTAGCATTTTTCATTTTTCCGTTTGTAGCCTTATCAGCCTGACTGCTGCTTTCCTGAGCTGTGTTTTGAGCTTTTGCAGTAGCTTCTGCGGCCTTGGTGTTGTACTGGGCCAGATCATTTTGTGCTTCAGCTAATTTAGACTGCAGTTTTGCCTTTTGTTCATTTATTTGTGCCCACTCTTCATTTAGTTTTATTGTGTCAGCAGGGGTATTGTATCGTTGCCCAATCGTTTGGTTGGTTAAGAGAATGCCGACAAAGGATAAAAGGTAGATGATATAATTTTTCATAATTGAGATTTAATTTTTCTTAAAGAATATTAAATTATGTCTTAAAGGTAGTTGTTTTTTTGCCGCCCGGTTTAGCTAAACAAGTGTTTTTGTTCTGCAACAAAACCACACCAACGATGAGAATATAAAAAATGCTCCAATAAGAATGGGCGTAGATTCATTTAATTTATACTGACAAAAATATTGCGCTTTAGTTTTTCAAAACCGCAGTTTTCTTTCAGAGGACTTTCATTCGGGCTAAATAGTTGCTACTTTATGCCTTTGATGGGTGTTTCCTGAATAACGGAAGAGACATTCACCAACTGCCTGGTAAAAAGAACGTGCTTTACGGTTACATTCCTGCCTTGTTAGATTCACCTCCCTTAGCTTATAAAATAAATAAAACAAAAAATAAAAGCGAAATGATAAAAAGCTATATTAGCGTAATATTTGCAGACAGTATTTGACTAAAGTAATTCTGTCGGTCAGAAAGAGGGTAAATTTTGACCAATACATTGCTGCCGGGTTAACAATATTCCATGATGCCGGCAGGTAATTGATTTTTTTCATTTTATTTATTAGAATTACGCTGTAGCTTTCCTACAACAAACTAACTTTTATGCAATCATTTCTCCGCAAAATCTGCTTTACGGCTATTTTATTCCTAAGTGGTAACAGTTTACTATTTTCCCAAAGCGGCTACGAATTGTCGTTTATAAAAGCCAATAGCCAATACATCACCGTTCCCAATAGCAGTAGCTTTTCTACGGTGGCGGCTACCTTTACCATGGAGGCGTTTGTAAATGTCTCTGGCGGTGCCAGCAATACCATTCTTGACAAAGGAGATTATGACTTCCTGTGGCAACTAAATGCAAATGGCAATGGCAACAAAATGGGTTTTTATAACAAAGCAACAGGAACATGGGTTTACTCCACCGGCGATGTCCCACAGTATAGTCCTCAACACGTTGCCATTACATTGAGTGGCACCACACTTACTTTTTACATTAATGGAGTAGCTTCTGGCACAGCAACTGTCAGCAACTATTCACAAGACCCGGAGCCGATGAATATTGGCCGTCAACAACCAATAGCAGGAGGCTGCCAATGCAATCATTTTAACGGCACCATGGACGAAGTGCGGATATGGAACGTAGCACGGACACAGGCGCAAATACAGGCCAACATGAACATTGGCCTTAATCCAAGCAGTCCGGGATTGGTTGCCTATTACAAGTTTGATGAAGGCAGCGGTACCACCACAGCAGATGCAACTGCCAATGGCAACAACGGCACACTCGTAAACGGTCCTACATGGACTGTTTCTTCCTTGCAATATTACAATCCGGGTACTTATACCTATACTGTACCTGTTGGAGTGCAGTCCATACGCTTAAAGCTTTGGGGCGGCGGCGCAGCAGGCAGCGGATGTACGGGTTATTCAGGCGGTGGTGGTGTTTTTGTTCAGAGCAAAACATTGCCTGTGACTGCGGGACAGGTAATAACAATAGTTCCGGGAAGTGGGGGAGCAAGTGCCAATGCCGGGGGAGAGGAATCTTATATTTTGATAAATGGCACCAAAATAATAGGCGCCTACGGGGGTACTTCACGGTATGGACAGGGTGGTATGTTTGGCGCAGCTAATGCTGAATATTCTTATAAAGGTGGAGATGCAGGAACTAATATTACGTATGTAGATGGTGGTGGCTTTACTCATTACCTGTATGGTGGAGGTGGTGCTTCTGGTGGAACGGCCGGACCCGGCGGAAACGGGGTAAATGCAAACAACACCGATGGAATCGGCCCGGGTGGTCAGCCCGTGGGCATCGGAGGTGCCGGGGGTTCTGGTGGACATGAGATCAACTGCGTACAATTCGTTGCACCGCTTGCTGGTTCAGGTGGCAACCCCGGCGGTGGTGGTGGTACCCCATTTTATAACTTCCAAAATGGCGGTGGCGGCCATGGAAAAATAATCATTTCCCAATGTTATGCACCAGGCACGATCGTGGGTCATACCATGCCTTTCCCTTATGAACTTCCGGCTGATTCGGTCTATGATGCCAGCGGAGGAACGTTTAGTGCTTCCTGCATATGGCAACAAAGCAGCAACAACAGCACATGGACAACAGCAAGCGGCAGTGTGACTTCCCCGTCTTACCCGTTGCAGGTTGCTAACCCGCCCAACGACATGTATTACCGCCGCACAGCCATTGGTTGTGGATTGAGCAGCAATTCGGTATTAGTAAGCGTTTTCAGGCAGTCAAACGGAAAGCTCAACGGCACCATTCCCGGCAGGGTGACCAGTGCCAACGGGGCAGGTGTTGGTGGTATTACCATCACGGTACAAAAAACCGTAGCGTTGTTGGGCAGCCCAATTACCAAAACCTACACGACACTTACGGATGGCTCGGGCTATTACCAGGTGCCCAATATCTTTTATGGCGACCTCAATAATGGAGACCCTGGTAGTGTTTCATTTACAGTGACACCGTCAAAGCCAAATCACACGTACACACCCGCTTCGTCCACGGTTACTTTGTCCAATACCAACCCGACCAGCATTGCACAAAATTTTACGGACAATACCGTGTATGCAGTTAGTGGAACAGTTACGCAAACCTGCGCAGGTTGTGTGACCGGCTTTACCACAGACAACCTGGATAGTGTAAAAGTAGTGGCAGCAAAATTGCCCGGTAATGTTCAAACCGCCCAGTCTTACACCGGCGATAATGGTTTTGGAAAGTTTGGGATTATCCTGTCCGACCCCGGCAATTTCAAAATTACCCCCTCCTATCTCAATCATACGTTTGCTCCGGTGGACAGTACCATCACGGTTGTAAATGACAACGTTGACAATGTCAATTTCAAGGACAATACCACATACACCATTTCAGGTATTTTCACGGCAGGTTGCGGTGAAAATATCGGTACGGTCAATTTGGAGTTTAGTGATGATGTATCGAGTGTGGCTGCGCCAAAATTTAAAAAGCAGGTATCCACTTTGGCAAATGGCACTTACTCGGTCACACTCCCTGCCAGAAAGTACAGGGTGCGTTTGCTGGGCTATACCCCCAACACTGCGGGGAGTGATATTCCTGTTAATGACCTGCTGGTGTTCTTCAACAACACCATCAAAGACTCACTCATTTCAAATATAGATACCAGCAACAAAGTGCTGAACCTCATTTATCACAGGCCGCCGGTGTTGCAAATGGTCAACCTGAACGACACGACCTGCGGGGCTTATGTGGTGCTGAAACAAAACAATCCACGGTCGTTTATCGTCAATATTTATGAAGGAGACCCGAGCCACAACTGCAAGGTGTCAACCGATACTAACCAAATAAAACTGGTGACTTCCGTGCAGGGCGAAGACATCAATGAAACTTTGCGTTATGCACAAACAAACGGAACCGATACCATTACATTATTGCCAGGTTCACCCAATATCATTCCTCCTTATCAGAAATTTTTCAACCTCACTTATACCGACCGATACAATCGTGCTGCTCCATCTATTTTGCGCAACGTTATTGTATTGGGTGTGAAAGCAGACCCCGGCACATTCACCACCGTATCGCCACAAATACCACTGATGATTCTGCACGACCCTCCGGGTGACAACAGCTCCAGCTATTGGCAAACCAACCGCAGCACCACCACTGCCATGCGATTTTTTGCAGCGCAGACAGGGAGTGTAAGAACATGGGCGCAGGTGAAAGTAGGGGTTGATTTGATTCTTGGTTTTGGCGTTTCTGCGGAAAATAAATTCTGGGGGCAGATCAATGCTGCCCTCGGCGTATCCGCCAAAGTAAATGAAGCCACGGAAGCCATTATAACCACCACCACCAGCCAGTATTATTCCACCGCCAACAACAGCACCATAACCGGCAACGGAGGTGATGTATATATTGGCGCAGCCCTCAACCTGTTGTATTCAATTGCCCGTGAGGTAAAATACACAAGTTCATGTACCATTGGTGTGGAGAAAAAACTGATGGTAGCCGATAGTGGTTTCAACACGAAGTATGCATTTTCTGAAAACCATATCGTCAACACATTGATACCAAGCCTGCAAACCATTGCCAGCTTATCTACCGGTGCAACCAAAGACCGCTACCTGAACCAGATCAATGTGTGGCAACAGGTATTGGCCAACAATGCACAAAACAAAGCGAGGGCAGTGTTTGACCAAAATATATCGTTTGATGGAACAACAGGTCCGCAAATTTCCACCACTACGACGAGCAGTACAAAATCAAACACTCTGGAGTTTAACATAGAAATAGAACAAACCGTGGCTATTGAATTGGGATTGGAGATTGCTGGTAATGGATTTAGCGGCGGTGTAAATGTTGGGCTGAAAATTGAAACCGGACAAAGCACCACCACCACCACCACCGATGAAACCACGACCGGCTACACCATTGACGACCACAGCGACGGCGATTATTTTACAGTAGATGTGAAGAAAGATCCGGTCTATAACACGCCGGTATTTGTATTGGTAGCAGGTGCCGCCAGTTGCCCGGCAGAGCCAGTCGCACAACAAAGAGACAAGGGCCAGTTGCTGATACCTAACCCTTTGCAGACGGGCATTGCAGCAAACGGAACGGCACAATTCCAGTTAAAAATCAGCAACGTAAGCGAAAGCAATGAGAACAGGACTTATAACCTGGCCTTTGTGCAAGCCAGCAATCCCCATGGTGCTATCGTGACCATTGGCGGCAGCCCTGCAGTTGTCCCAATCCCTTACCCTGTCAACTATGGTGATAGCGGTGTCACAGTCACCGTGACCGTCAAAAGAGACACGAGCAGTCCGTTTTTCAGTTATGAAGGATTGCAATTTCAATTGACAGATGACTGCGATCAGGGTGGAAAGGTGTTGGCGACCAATACCGTTTCAGCCTACTTTATTAGCCCATGCAGCAATATTACTTTGGCTGCCCCGGCCAACAACTGGATCATTAACTCCACCAACAACAACTCAATACCTGTCCAGTTTACCGGATACACCCTTTCCAGCCTGCAATCGGTTGCTTTGCAGCACAGTGTGATCGGCAGCAACAGCTGGGTCACAGACACAACTATTTACCAGGCATTGATAACCAACCCGACCAGCACAACGGTCAACTGGAATACGACCAACATTGCCGATGGGGCTTACGAACTACGGTTTAAACTGGTTTGCGCTACTGGCACTGTTTATTCCAGCAGGGTATCAGGTATCATTGACCGCATTGCACCAACAGTATTGGGCATTCCCGAACCCACCGACGCCAACTATGTAACCGGCGATGTCATTTCTTTTTCCTTCAACGAAAACCTGAACACAAGCAGCTTAACCAACAGCCAGGCAGAGCTTCGGAGGTTGAATAATAACACCGTTATTCCTGTGCAAGTGAGTGGCTATCAAAACAAAGTAGTCATTATGCCGCTTAGTTCCATCGCCTCATTTGCAGGAGACAGTATGAGGGTTATTTTGCAAAATGTAACCGATGCGTATGGAAATGTGAAGCCTGTACCGGATACGTTGTTCTTTGTGGTGGACAACACCGTTTCGGGTTCCGGCTCCAAGGCTGTCACCATTTCTGCCATAAAATTGAGTATGCGGGAAAATGCAAATGATTCCATGGACATACGATTCACCATTGCAACGCCCAATCCCATTAACAGGACACAGGTTAACTTCACAGTGAGCGGCAGTGCCGGGTTCGGCCAGGATTATACCGTTCGCTATCCCGCCGGGCAACCGTTGTATAGCAGTTTCGACGGTTCACAAGGCACCATTACCATTTTGCCCAATACCACAACGGCTATCCTAAGAATAAAACCAATTGGCGATGCACAGTTGGAGTCAGATGAAACAGTGACCGTTTCTCTTGCAGAAGGTGGTGACTATGTGCTGGGTGGTGTGGTGTCCATTTCTGATACCATTAAAAACGATGACCACACGGCACCGGTTATTATACCAGGTGGCCCAACCAGCATTTGTGCAGGTAGCACCTTGTCTCTTACCGTCAGCGACAGCATAGACGGGCAGCCGGTGTATGCTTACCTGTGGAGTAACGGTAACAGCAACCGCTCCATTAATGTAACTACTGCCGGCAACTACTCTGTAACAGTTTATACCATAGATGGCATCACGGGTGTCAGCGCACCATTGCAGGTGACACTGCTTGCTTCACCATCGCTGGGGGCAGATAAAACAGTCTATAAAAACTGTTATGGCGAAACCACCAACCTTACAACGTTATACACCACCACCGGTCTCACTACCTTATGGAATACAGCTACGCCAACGTCGGTATTACCCGGAACTTACAGGCTGATAGCCACCAACACAGCAGGCTGCAAAGACACAGCATTTGCCAATATCATCCTCGAAGTAGCAACCTGGACAGGCACCGTCAGCACCAACTGGAACAATGCTGCTAACTGGAATATTGGTATAGTACCCACAATACGAACACACGTCATAATACCATCCGGCACGCCTAATATTTGCACCGTCAGTGCCACCACCAACGCTTCAATGGCAAGTCTGCAAGTTCGCACAGGTGCAAAAATGAACGTGGATAAAAGTAGTAAGGGAACTATTAGTGCGGTGAAGTGTGCAAGTTTGCCGCCGAATTAGTAGGCTTTGGTAGAAATTATAGAGACACCTCATTTCGCAATTTAAATTGTGGAGTGGGGTGTTTTTTTTCCTCTAAAGCAGGAGGCAATTCAAAACACAATTGAATATAAATTGGTTTCAAGCCATTTGGAATTGAATAGGAATGGGTTTCAACCCATTTTACAAAAAAATGAAACAACAAATATTGGCTTTAGCCGAAATGATATATTCGGAGGTTTTGGCTAAAGCCAAAAGAAAAAATAAATTTGTTTTCCTCCAGATGAATCTGGAGGCAATTCAAAATCTGGAGACAATTCAAAATCCGGAGGCAATTCAAAACACAATTGAATAGAAATGGGTTTCAAGCCATTTGGAATTGAATAGGAATGGGTTTCAACCCATTCTACAAAAAACCAAACCACAAATATCGGCTTTAGCCAAAATGATGAATGTGGGTGTTTGGCTAAAGCCGAAAGAAAAAATAAATTTGTTTTCCTCCAGATGAATCTGGAGGCAATTCAAAATCCGGAGGCAATTCAAAACACAATTGAATAGAAATGGGTTTCAAGCCATTCTGCTAAAAACAACCAATTTAAATCACAAAAAATATCAACATGCCATTTGTGAAAGTTTATATCCACTTTGTGTGGAGTACCAAAAACAGAGAACCATTTCTTGATTCAAAAGAATTGAGGGTAAAAGTTTGGAACCATATTAGGACAAATGCTAAAGAAAAAGGGATTTTTATTGACTTCATAAATGGCTATTCGGACCATTGTCATTGTCTGATTTCTTTAGGGGTTGACCAAACAATACAAATGGTTATGCAACTGATAAAAGGGGAATCATCTTTTTGGATAAACAAAGAACAGCTTCTTGCTGAAACATCTTCTGCAATGAAAAATGAATTGCCGAAATTTGAATGGCAAGATGAATATTTTGCAGTGTCTGTTTCAGAATCAATGTTGGATAAGGTTAGAAATTATATAAAAAATCAGGAGGAGCATCATACAACAAAAACATTCCAGGAAGAATATGATGAATTTATTAGCAAATATGGGTTTGAAAAATTTAAGGATTAGGTAGGAAATTTGGCTAAAGCCAAAGGAAATAAATTTGTTGTCTTCCTGCTAAAGCAGGAGGAAATTGAATAGGAATGGGGTTTCAACCCATTTACAAAAAATGAAACACAAAGGTCGGCTTTAGCCAAAATGATGAATGTGGAGGCTTCTCTGCCAGTGTTAGCGTTCTTCACCAACAGCCTTTGCGTTTTGCTATATTTGCGGTGATAGCACCTGCGAAAAGTAAGGTTCTAATTTTACTCAGCTTGTAAGTTACAGGTGGAAATATCTAGAATTTTCTGGACAATGGCACTGCTGAACGTGGTATTTTATTTAAGACCCAAAAAAGCGAAAATTTCAACTATCAGTACAAACATTTTAAAAATGGGAAGAGGAATTAGGGGAATTACTAGAGACTTATATGAAAGTCATGGGCGAGAATTTCAAAAGCGTTCTTATACTTGGCTGAAATTCCTGTACCCTGAAATTCTTGATGCAAAAGATTTGGGTGAAATAGATAGAGAGGGGGTTGACTTATATATTTTTCACTCAAATAAAAAAGACTATGAGAAAGTTTTTCAATGTAAAGGCTTCGAAAAAGCTTTTGGTGACAACCAATTAGAGCAATGCATAAAATCAATTAAAACGTTTTCAAAAGCTGGTGTTTGGACTGTTGAATATTACTAGCTACTTAACGTTCAACTTGATAAGGAATATGCAAAAAAATTACTAACTGAGCTAAATCAATTAGTTGAAAATAAAATCGCAGGTCAAGCCTTTCTTTTAAATTCCAATAGTTTTGTTTCTTATTATAATACAGAACTTCGAAAACTTATCCTCAATAAAATTTCAGAGTCTAACAAGAAATTTTATGATGATTACTCTTCTGTAATGGGGCAGAAATTTTACTATAAAAATGCTCCTTTCATTGAAGATGAAAAACTATGCAAATCACCAGTAGAAATAATTTCAAGCAAAATTAAAAATACAACTTATGATAGCACTGCGTTAGATAAAAATAAAGAAAAAGGAAAATACATTTTCTTAGTTAGTGAATTTGGCTTTGGTAAAACAACAACACTACTTGAATTATACCATCAATGCGTAAATGATAAACTCATTCCCATATACATACCTGCAACAATACTAAGTAGCAATGCTTTTTCAGGAACATCAAGTATCTCAAGAGAAATATTCAAAATCTTATTTGATGACATAGATTCTGAAGAGTCCGATAAGATAGTTAGGTTTTCTAGTGAATCAATGAGTTCTTTGCTTCAAAATGAAAGAAATATTGTATTGATGTTTGATGGCCTTGACGAACATTTACAATTTTATAAGATAGAAGGGTTAAGGGCTTTATTTAATTCGACGTCTGAATTTAAAGTCACTAGTATTTTCAGTTTTAGAAAATCTTATTGGGAAGAACGATTCGAAGATTTTAAACTTGCTCTTGCAAAAAATAAGGTAGATAAGGATTATATTTTTTTGGTAGAATGGAGTGATTGTGAAATTTCTGATTATATAGAATTATTCATCACTAAAAATAATGAAAGTCTTAAAGAACCAGAGTTATCTCGGTTGTATCATCTAAAGCAATTAATAAATGATAATCTTTATGGTCAATATTATGGAGATATTCCAAAGCGACCTTTATTTTTAGAAATGATTGTAAGGGATGTTATATCAGGAAATTTACAACAAAGAAATATTAGCGAACTCTATTTAAATTATTTTCTTGAGAAATTTGATAGAGACCTTTTAGGGCAATTTGAAAAATTTACACCTCAAAGGGAACTACCTGGTTTTAGCATTGATTTTTTAAAGTCAGTGCTTATTGAAATTCATGAAAATGCAGCAAGAAGCTGTTTGAAAAATGAGAGTTTTGGAAATGGAGAGGAAGCAATAATTGAAAATTCAATACATGAAAAAGATCTAAGAATACGTATGCCCCACTTTGGCTTATCCAATGATATTGGTAAATTTATTTCAATTTCTGTTTTGACGCCTATATCAAAAAGAGGAAACATGAATATGAAATTGAAGTTTGTGCATAAATCTTTTATGGAATTTTTTATTGCAAAAATAATTTGTAAAGAAATATTTTCAGATACTTACAATGAACTTGGAATAATGGAATTCCTTACTAGGTATAGTTACCCTCAATCAATTTTGAATTTTTTGACCTCATGCATAGAAAGTGAAATTAAAAATTCAGGATTAGAAAGTTTCAAAAATTTGATTGGAAAAAAAATGATTAATCTAAACTACAGGGGTAGTAAAATTTATCAATTTTTAGTTGAAAAGTTTGATATTAAACCGAGTTTTCAGCCGTTGCTTGAAAGTATAAGCGATTTGCCTTTTTAAAAAAAGAATAGATTAGAATTACTGTTCCACTCTTAGCCTTAGTTGGGCTACCCCTGCTCGAGTAAGTGTTATGATAGATTGAAATCTTAGCGCAGCTGACTTCAATCTATCACAACACCCAGGATTGTGTCCGGCCGAGAATAAGCTGTTTATTATCTTTGAACGCTTTAACCGTTTACCGGTCACAGACCTACATTCCAAAGTTCTTTAAAGTTTCAATTCGATTAAACTCAACCGAGCAGGGGAAAAAAATTAAGCAACTTTTTACTTTTATAAATATTGCACCAATTTTGCTTTCTATCCAACGCTATCTGTTGAAGGTGAAAAGCAACTATAGTTAATAGTTTCAAAAAGGTTATTATGGTTATCGCGAAATATTCGAACTTTATACTTGATTATAAAAACCATAATTATGAAAAGACCCATTTTGTATTTACTAATTTTCTCCTCGCTATTATTTTCCTGTAAAAAAAATGATACTAGCACAACACTTACTACTACTAATATTACCTCAACAATTACCACGGGAAATTGGCGGGTTACATATTATTGGGACACAGATCATGAGGAGACTAATAATTTCATAGGGTACAATTTTGTTTTTAATCCAAATGGTACAATTACAGCCACTAAAACTACAAGTACCATTAATGGAACATGGTCAACCCTAAATGATGATAGTAAAATTAAGCTTATCCTATCTTTTGCTTCTCCGGCTGATTTTTTAGAAATATCTGATGATTGGCATACCATTGAAAGAACAGATACCAAAATAAGACTTCAGGATGTCAGCGGCGGAAGTGGTGGAACAGATTTTCTGACTTTCGAAAAAAAATAAATCCAGGAATAAATGAATTTTTAATTTGTGTGATCTTCTGTACAAGATCACCTAATGCATTGAAGGTGCCTTTTTGAATATCCAAAAATTCAACTCAATAATTACAGTTTACTATTTTCAAAACCATTTAATATATATTTCAGAATAACACTTACAGCCCACTGCAAAATCAAACACAATTAATTTTAAATTACAAGTGGTAACCAACTATTACAACCTCCGAATAAAACAGTTCCTTAATAATATCTAATAAAGGCTTTAGTTTTTACAACTTTACTTTTCGCAACAAATATCATTTTCGGACCCCTTGCTGGTTAAGTCTTAGCGAAGCGGACTTAAATCTATAATGAAACCATGTGACCGGCAGCAAATCGGATTGTTTGTTATTATGTAAGCCGCTGTTTTGTTTTCCAAACAACAGGATAGATATTCACCAACACCCTATATTATACATAAGTTTGCAGGTAAAGGGCACCTCCAAAGGTGTAACAGCCCCATTATGATAACACCTTTTCAATTAAATGTCAAGACAAAATACATTCTTAAGGCTACTTTATTTTGTATAGTATTTATTGGGCTTCATATATCTTTTTCATTTTTTAAATCTGCTGTGTCTACAAAATATGAACGGTTAGCACACGGTACTTTGGGTACAATTGCAGCCATTTTAGTAACATTTTTATTTGTAAAAACTGACCGTAAGTCATTTGCCGACATAGGATTAATATTTAAAAAAAATACCCCATTAAATTTTCTGAAAGGAGTATTAATAGGCATAGTATTAATGGGCATGTCTGTACTTTCTGTAGTTTATTTTTCTGATTTTACAATTGAAACAAATAGGTATAGTAGTGTTCTACGTTTTCTTTTTCTGACACTTCCATTAATTCCATTAGCTTTTATGGAAGAAGTCGGTTTTCGGGGTTATCCTTTATACATTTTAAAAGATAAAACAGGCATACGAGTCTCAATCATTGTTACCTCCACCCTATTTGCATTGGGTCATTTAGCTTATGGATGGACAATACAAAATTCTTTTTTAGGTGCAGGTGTATGGGGAATTTTGTATGGATTAGCAGCTATTTATTCCAATGGCATTTCAATGCCCACAGGTTTACACTACGCAGCAAATTTAACCACCTCTGCTTTTGGGGTTTCCAACAATTCATTTAACATCTGGACTTTAAAACATAAAAACGGAGGTACCCTTGAGAACTATCAAAGCAGTGAAATGATGACCCTGATTCCTCAATTAGCTTTATTGGTTTTTAGCATTATTTGCTTGGAATGGTACTTACGAAAAAGAAATACTCCCACAAGGTGAATTTTAATTACAACTTTACTTTAATTTCCACGCTATTAAAGGGGTCGGGACAACTTCCATTTAAAATAAAACCCAGAATTACATCTGGCAAAAAGAAAGGTTGTTTGCTATTGATGAGAAACAAAAAAGTTTACCGGTCACAACTTGTCCCGGTACTTCAGTAGGGAGTCCAGAAACCATTTAATCTTTCAATGTTCTTTGGAACACTAAAACAAAAAGGAATCTTATAAAACATAAATAATGCAATACCCACTTTGGTGTCCATGTTGCGAATAATTAAATTGATTAATTATTGTAAGAATCCTGGTTTTAAAGGTCAATATTTTAATTACGATCCTTAACGCAAGTTGATTTAAAATCAAAAACAATTACATTTACAATATATGTTATAAACAACAACAACTACCCTTTTACTGATCAAAACCTTAATAAACTCTTATGAAAGTTCTGTTTTTTACAATTTTTCTTTTAGCTATAATTGTAGCAAATGCTCAAAATCTTTACATAAAAACATTTGGAAACAGTAACGATAGACCTATTATTTTTCTACACGGTGGTCCGGGATACAATTGCGCAAACTTTGAAGCAACCACGGCACAAAAACTGGCTGAAAATGGGTTCTTTGTAATCGTCTATGACAGACGAGGTGAAGGTAGAAGCAAAGATCCGCAAGCCAAATTTACTTTCACAGAAACTTTTGATGACTTAATTTCTATTTATGAAATATACCATTTGAAAAAATCAATGCTTATTGGGCACAGCTTTGGCGGTGTTGTAGCTACCCTTTTTTCTGAAGTGCATCCAAATAAAGTTCATTCAATACTACTTGTTGGTGCACCTGTTTCATTACAATCTACTTTTAAAACAATTATTTCAACTTCAAAAAATATTTATCAAACAAAAAAAGATACCACTAACTTAAAATATATTTCAATGTTGGAAAACATGGACACAACTGGTATTCAATATAGTTCTTACGCTTTTCAACATGCTATGCAAAATGGTTTTTACACCCCCAAAAAAGCTACAGAAGAAGCAATAGAAATTTATGCAACTTTTAGAACCGATACCTTATTAAAAAAATATGCTTCACAAATGACCTTTCAGGCTGCACAAGGATTTTGGAAAAATGAAAAGTACACAACTATAGACCTGACAAATAATATTGAAAACTTAAAGAAAAAGAAAATAAAAATATTTGGACTGTATGGTAAAGATGATGGACTATATTCTGCACAACAAGTGAATAAATTACAAGCACAAATTGGTATAAACCATCTGAAATATTTGGACAATTGCTCTCATAATGTATTTATAGACCAACAAAACGTTTTTGTAAATTCGTTAAAAATATGGGCTAAATAAAAGAACGCATTTTTTCACTTTCAACAGAAACAATTTTTAAAAGGTAAAAACTTAAAACTCTACAAAATGGAAAATGAAAATATTGAAAACATGCAATCCAATAACGACAAAACTCCCAGGGTAACTGGCATTGGAGGTATTTTCTTTTTTACAGAAAACCCAAAAGAAACAAGAGAATGGTATAGTAAGCATCTGGGTCTTGATACCAATGATTATGGTTCAAGTTTTGAAACAAGAAATATAAACAGACCCGATGAAATAAACACTTTACAATGGAGTCCTTTCAAAAAAGGGAGTGAATATTTTGCACCTTCTACAAAAGAATTTATGATTAATTACCTGGTTCAGAATATAGAAGGACTTGTAAGCCAACTCAAAGAAAACGGCGTAACCATACTTGATGATATTGCAACTTACGATTACGGAAAATTTGTTCACATTATTGATCCGGAGGGCAACAAGATAGAATTATGGGAACCAAATAACGACGACCAAAATAGTGATAAGGTAGATGAATAAAACAAAATCCTTTATAGTAGTTGAAGGAAACAGATTAGAACGATAAACTAAACCTACAATATTTGTGAAAAGAAAATTAATAACGTTGTCAATAAAATGTTTTGTAGTTGTAGTGTTGTTACTAGGTTGCTTAGTGGGTATAGTCCTTACCCCATCACTTCTGTATGCCAACAAAACTGTAGTGGCAAATAGTACAGTTTATCATAACAAACCATTGGATAGGACAATGAAAATAAGACTTGAAGATGCTACAGAAATTATTAAGACAAGCGAACTTTATGACCCAAATATAAAGTTTGACATTTGCATGAGTGATGGCTCCTATTACCCTGCTTTGTTGCAGGTTTTTCTTGGAAATGCATTTGCCTTGGGCTTTACTTCAAACAAAGTTGTATTGTGTGGCAATGTAAATGTCAATGAGAATTACATAGAAGTGAACGGTCACAAATGGAATTTAACACAATCAATTGCACATGAAGAAGCACATTGCCTTGTTTATAATAAAGTAGGATTTTGGAATTCAAACCCTGTTGCCAATCATCCCATTTGGAAATGGGAAGGCTATCCTGAATATGTTTCCCGGCAAACTGATGGGCTTAAAGACTTGTCTAAAAATATAGAACTGCTACAAACAGCAACAAAAGAAAATAATGAGGCTTGGGGCATTACACTTTCCGACAATACAGTTTCGCCAAGAGCTTATTTTAATTACATGTTGCTTATTCAGTATTGCCTTGACATTAAGAAAATGACTTACGAAAGTTTACTAAAAGATACAACAAGCGAAGAAACAATAAGACAACAAATGATGGAATGGCATTACAACAAGTATAAAAAATAAAAAGAGGATGTCTCAATACTAAAAATTGGCTTTGAGAATCGCTTAAACGTCAACCCTTCTCCTATAGGGATCCGAATAAAAGAGGCTGCCTCATTAGTT